>JAFRSH010000010.1 GCA_017427685.1 Lachnospiraceae bacterium
TTCACTAATTCTTTTAATAATGATACAATGTCCATGAGAGTGTTCTCCTCCTTGTTTTTTTGTTGACGCAAATATTATACCTTAGAGGATGTTCACTCTCATTCTTTTTTCTTATTCAACTGACAAATACTTTACTCTATACATAAATGGAAGCACCAACAATCTACGCCAAGTATGGTAAAAGGTAATTTCTGTTCTATAAGGGTAATAAATACCAATGTTGATATAATACAAAAATGGCGGTAATCTATAACCGACGTTACAAATCATTGCCATTTTAGTTAATTCCTATATCCTAAGCAATCTGATCTGACTGTATCCCAAAAACAGCCCCGAGGTGTCAATAAATCGCGGCCGCCAACACCTCATTTGCCCGAAGCTGCGCACGTGCATTCGCATGACTGTAAATGTCAAGCGTGATAGACACAGTTGAGTGTCCGAGCTTGTTGGAAACACTCACGATATCCGCCCCATTCGCTATGCTCAGCGACGCCATGGTGTGCCTCAGTGCGTGCGGATGGATCCCGGGAAGATTGTACTTCCTACCGAAGTTCGTGAGGAAGTTATTAAAGGCTACCGGTATCAGAGGACTTCCGTCCCGCTGCGTAAAACAATAATCTTCATCTGTTCTCCCGTTTTTCGACTCCTTGCGTTTCTTCTTCAACTCTTCTAAACACCTTAACGCCGGTCTGTTCAAGTAGATCACCCTGTTCTTTCCGCTCTTGGGAGAACTCTCAAAAGTTCCAAGTTTCGCGGTGTAGCGGATAGTTCTGCATATGCGCACGCGCCCCGTCTCCGGATAGATATCTGACCACTTGAGGCCCATGATCTCGCCACTGCGGCATCCGCTGTCTATGGCGAACATGACCGCCGCTCTCCACATAAGCGGTTCATTCTCCAAACACCTGATGATATACCTGACCTGTTCTTCATCGTACGAGAGTGGCTCCCTGACGACATCATTGTTCCTCTCGAGCAGGTTCTTCAGTTTCCTCGTCGGGTTCTCTTTTATGATCTCGTTCTCACACGCATTTTCAAAGAACGAATGCAGCACGATGTAATGCTGTCTAAGCGTACCATTAGACAGCTTCCTTCCGTTTCTCAGATTCCTTTCACGTTCTTCAAAGTCATAAAAAAACTGTTTCATCCGCAAAAAAGTAATCTCCCTTATCTTCTCCCGCCCCAGGTCCTTCGCCGCGCGTCTCAGCTCTCTTTCATAGTTCAGCACCGTCACGGGACTCAAAACCACACTCTTCTCCCTGATAAAGACATCAATGTACTCCTCAAAGGTATAATCGTCTCCCATTTCTTTTGCTTGCATTTTTCAGTTCCTTCTTTCGTTTAGATTCGCTTGTTGGTGTGATGGATATACTACCTTTAATAATCCGGATAGTAAAATTTATGAAGAAGTTTAATCTTTCAAAGGGCTTAATCGTAGGTCTTTTGACATTTGCGCTTTGCATCGTAGCGTTCGCTGCTGTTGGTGCGAAGGCTGATGAGCAGGCTGCTGCAGCTCCTACCAAGACAGCAGCTGTTGTGGCAACATACGATGCAGCAAACGACGCAGTAATATCTACTAAGAATCAAACTGCTTACGTATATGTTGTGAAGGCAGCTTCCGGAAACAAGATCAAGTCCGGTCAGACTGCTGCAGGTCAGATGGCTGCAGGAAAGATTTCAATATCTGATCTTGGCATCAAAGGAACAAACAAAGACGTTTTCCTTTATGTATGTGATAAGGAAGTTGAAGTTGCAGACGGCGAGACGGTTTCTGCAAACCTTACCATCAAGGGAAATGCCAACAAAGTTGTAGGCGCTGTTGATTATACACAGGCTGATCATGCATCTTCCGTAAACGTCCTCTCGGCATACTATGTTGACAAGGCTTCAAAAAAGAATGTCGACATTGCTAGTGCCAGCCTTTACTGGGCTGCAGAAGCAGCAGGTCCCTTCTATCTTGCAAATGATGCTACGGTAGGATCTGGCACAACCGGTCGTAAGATTGGAAATGCATACGTAACAAATGGTTTTAATGGTAAAGATCTTGCCGACATGCTTGAAGCAGGTGGAACGATTTATATAAAGCAGGCAGGGACCAGCGGTGCTTCCGGTACAGCTCAGTTCGGCAGCAAGGTAGCAAAGGTTAAGATTGCTAAGCAGGCAAAGGCACCTAAGGCTAAGATCGATGTTGCAAAAGATACAATCGCTCTTAAGAACGGATTTGATTTTGCTGTAGTAACAAAAAGTCAGGGTTCAACAGAATACGACAGTTTCGGAACATGGTGGACAATCCTTCCTTCTCTTAAGACCGCAACTGTTTCGAGTGACGGTGAGACGATCATAGGTGGCATCCTCGGAACCGGCAATTCTGCAAAGACTACTGTATATAAGCCTCTTGACAAGAAGGATTCAAATGCAGGAAAAGCAGTCGAAGCAACAGGCAAGAATCAGGAAGGTCAGGACTTTACTTATTACCAGTATTCATACACTAAGAACGCAATAAAGGCTCTCAGCATCGACAGGCTTTTTGATGTACTTAAAACCTCTGACAATACAAAGCTTGCAAGTGGCGATTTCAAGATTGCTATCCGTAAGTCAGCAACCAACAAGAAGCCCGCTTCGGCTGTAACGTTGATTGATCTTGCTTATCAGACAGAGGCACCCCTTGTGTATACAAAGGACAATGTAGAAGGTCAGTTCCTTGTAGCATCAGCTGATGAATTCTCCAAGAAGGGCCTTACCCTTAGCTCCATCGCAGCATTCCCCGGCTACAAGGTAGTTGATGGTGAAGAAGTAGTAGCAACCACAGGTTTTGATAAATCTTTCAAGATTGATGCAGCTGCAAATACCATCAAGGAAAGAGATGATGGAACTACATTTGAATATGCCGTAGTATCCACAGCTGATTACTTTGCAACAGGCGATGCAGCAATCGACTGGACCACAGTTAAGTGGAAAAAGTTCGATCCCGCTAAACTTAAGATCACAGAGAAGCTTTCCGGCAAGTACTCTACTCTCAAGGGCGCAAAGAAGGTAGCAACCCTTAAGTCGACCGCTTCCGGAGACATCTCCACCGGTGCAGATAAGAAAGAAAATGATGCTTATGGCAGAGTAATAGTTAAAGAGTCAGTGATCAAGGCTGATACCAAGGCACTCCTTCTTATCCGTCGTGCAGGCGACAAGTCATCCGGTCTCAGAGGCTCAGAGGCTATCGCACTCTACGTTGCAAAGGAAGGAAAGCAGTACAAGCTTTACAGCACAGTATCAAACGGACAGCAGGCTAAGAAGTACACGCTCTACTTCTTCAAGTACAGCACACCCGAAGGAAAGACAGCAGGATTCTACAGGGATGACACCATCGCTCCTGTTTCCGGATGGACGAGAAATGCTACCGTAGGCGTTAAACTCGATGCTCTTACAAATGCAGATTACTTCGCACTCGGAGATACAGTAAGTAGCGAAAATAGCGAATCGTTTGGTATGGCCAGTCTCGATGCTACTCCCGTAAAGTATGTAGCTAAGACAGCTCAGAACGCCGTAACAGCAAGCCCTGCGGACGATCCTTCTAACGGTACAGACGCTGTTCCCGCTGGCTCGTACGCATTCGCAGTAGGAGGCGGATACGGATCGGATGTAGGAATCAACGTAGCAATCCGTGAGTACGCAAATGTTAAGATTCAGGCAGTCGCTTATGAAGGCGAGGCTGAAGTAACAAATTCTGCTCAGGTTGTAGCATCCGTTGTAAACGGTGTTCCTCAGGTTCTCTCGGGTGCAAACTTCGTAGCTCCTGATGGCGGAACAGTACCTAACGGCGAGGAGTTCGTATACGTAGGCAGCGAGACTGAAATATACCTTCGCAAACTTGCTTCGGCTTGGACAGTACCTTCAGGATATGCAAAGAAGGATCCTCTTGGAACTCCTACCGTGGATGTCGGAGAAGGATATCAGGTTCCTCAGAATGCATATACCACAGGTCAGGACAATGCAAAGGTTACAGCTACAGTTAAGTCTGCTGACGATGTAGTAATTACAATCAAGTTCCAGGCTGTTAAGACATACACCATCACAGTTGATGGCAATGGCGGTAAGTGGGGCACTGCAACTACAAAGACTTACACAACTGATGGAAAGAAGTGCATTCCCACAACTGCAGCAGCACTTTTCACAACCGGTGACGGTGTGACCGCTCCTGATGGCAAGGTATTTGATACCACTAATAAGCTTAATACAAAGGCTGATGGCACCGGAACAGCGATTACAGATGCAACAACATTTAATGCTGATACTACCATCTATGTGATCTATAAGAATGCTGAATAACCAATAACAACAAGTTATATCAGGGGATACGATCTAAGTATTTCCCCGATTGGGACTCCGGTCCCAACAAATAACAAACAGAGCACGGACTTTGGATTTCCAAGGTCCGTGTTTTCTGTTGCTTTTTTGCCTGTTTTATGATATAAACAAGACAAGCAGAGGGAACTATTCTTTAATCAAGATGCTACACATGCATTCATATTCTTTACGAATCGTTTTTTGTGAAAGTTTCTTTCACATCTCCTGCTTAAGTCACACATTATCATTGGGCAGGGGATGCCGAAAGTCGATAAGATACAGGTGTATTGGTTCACCTGGCGGCTTTTTCGTTCTCCTGTCGGAGAGGAGGCCGTATTGGGTGCAAAAGACATTATTGAGAAGCAGCTCGAGGATTACAACGAGGTGTTTGCCGACATCGTGAACGGATTGCTGTTTGACGGCGAAGAGGTGGTGAAGGAATCACAGCTCGACGACATGCAGGTAGTCTCACAGTACAAGGCGGACGGTGACAAGCTGCACGAGGAGGAGCGTGACAAGCTCAAACGTTGGCATGACGGACTGATCAACATTGCTACAATTGGGATTGAGAATCAGTCCAACATTGCCAAGTATATGCCGCTTCGGATTATGGGGTATGACGGAGCTGCATATCGGGCGCAACTGTTGAAACTCTCTGCAGACCGCAAGCAAAAGAGAGCGTCGACAAAGAAGGGGAAAGAGGAACCGCCCTTTAACCCTGTACCCGTGGTAACACTTGTGTTATACTTCGGAGATAAGAGGTGGGATCGATATCACTGCCTTAGCGACGTGATCGATGTTCCGGACAGGTTGAAGCCGTTCTTCAATGATTACCGGATCAATGTATTTGAGATAGCATGGCTGTCCGAAAAACAGATCTCACGATTTAAGAGTGATTTCAGAGTCGTAGCGAACTTCTTTGTAAAAAAGAGGCTTGATTCGGAGTATATCCCTGATGATCTGACAGAGATCACACACGTGGACGAGGTTTTGAAGCTCATCTCCGCAGTTTCGGGAGACAATCGATATTATTACGCTGTTAAGGACACGAAAGGGAAGGTGAGAAATATGTGCGAAGTTGCTGAGAGACTTGAAAAAAGAGGAATTGAGAAGGGCATTAAGAAGGGGATTACTCAGGGTATTGAGGTCGGAAGAGTCCGCGAATACATCGCTGTCCGTCGCGAAGACGGGATGCCGGACGAAACTATCGTTTCTAATCTCATGAAGCGCTTTAATCTTTCCGCGGAGAAAGCCGAGGCAGCGGTTAAGAATTATGAAGTAGAGACGCACTGAGGTGTGGGTTTAATCATAGGAATGATAAAAGGGTATGGTTGGTGCCATGCCCTTTATACATCAGAAACGACACAGTTTTCGGCAAAAACGACAGTGCTATGTCGTTTTTGCCGAAAGTGATGATTGAATAATTGTTGACAGAATGTCAAAATGGCGGTAATTTATAACCGGAGTTACAAATTACCGCCATTTTGTAAAGGAGATCTGATGTGGATTATCTTCATCGCGAATTAGAAAGAAAGTTTAAGGAAGCAGATATATTTTTTAAGGCTATTCTTGTGACGGGAGCCCGACAGGTCGGGAAATCGACCATGTTGAAGGAATTGGCCAAGAGTCAGAAACGAACCATCGTCACTATGGATGATGATCTTTGCCGTACGCTTGCAAAGGAAGACCCACGGCTGTTTTTCCAAACATATAAGCCTCCGATTCTTATAGACGAGATACAAAAGGCACCAAATCTTTTGGAATACATCAAGATCATGTGTGATGAGAGCGAAGAAAGAGGGAGATTTTGGCTTACCGGTTCGCAAAGAAGGAAACTCATGGAAAAATCACAAGAGACTCTTGCAGGGCGTTTGGGAATCCTTAAACTCTACGGATTATCATATCGAGAAAAACATGGTTACATCGATCCTGAGCCCCTTGATTTTTCGATGGAATGTCTGACTAAGCGGGCCAAGTTTTTACCGGATAACGATATCATCGATGTTTTTGAGCATATCTGGAAAGGCGGATACGCTGATGTCCAAAATGCTACCGGTGAAATGACACAGGCTTTTTATCAGTCTTATATTGATAATTACTTGATAGCAGATGCCGTTAATGATGAAGGTATTTCAGATATTGACGGGTTTAAACGTTTTATCAGGGCCTGTGCTGCTGTTGTCGGAAATCTCGTAAATTACAGGACTCTCGGAGAAGCAGCTGGGATATCCAACGTTACAGCAAAGAAGTGGCTGGATATCCTTTGCGATATGGACGTATTATACCTCCTTGAACCTTATTCAAACAACGAGCTTCAAAGACTTGTTAAAACTCCCAAGCTATATTTTTGTGATACCGGGTTATGCGCCTATCTGACCAGATGGCTTACTCCCGATTCTCTCAGAGAAGGGGCCGCAAGCGGACAGTTATATGAAAACTATGTGGTAATGGAGCTTGTAAAGAATTATTCGTATTCAAAAAACACGGCATTGCTGAGCTTTTATCGAGACGAAAAATCAAAAGAGGTGGATGTTTTTGTTGAAGAGAACGGATATATCCACCCTCTTGAGATCAAAAAAAGTGCCAACCCCGACAAACGGGAGGTTCGGAAATTTGATGTAATTGAGAAAACCACTCTTATGAAAGGGAACGGAGGTATCGTCTGCATGATGCCTCGTCCCTTCCCTATTGATGAAAGTAATACCTTTATTCCAAGCAACCTGATCTGACGGTATACCAAAAAAACCAGCCCCCGGTGAATGAAAGCCGGGGGCTGTAAAGTATCAATTATTGATTCTTTTGTTTAACCTTTGATTTCAAACGAACTGAGTATTAGCCTCATGCATTAGCTGTCCACTTAGCATAGAGTGTGGTGTCTGCTGTGTAAGGTTTATCACTTGTTACAACATCACCCGTTAAACCTGCGTTGTCAAACCATCCTTCGAAAGTAAATCCATCCATTGTGGGACTAGAAGGAAGTGTTATTTTTCCAACTTTATTTGTTGTCTTTGCCTCTGACTTCGCTCCAGTATAATCTGTTCCGTAATCGAATGAGATCGTATAGGTTTTATAGACTGCGAAATCTACTGTTACTTCAATTGCATCTGCAGATTCAGCAGTGATCTTTACCTTGGGATTGGCCGACTGCGCTCCGGGGGTAAACGAACCGGTCTCTGCGATCGTATATCCGTCACCGGCAACAACCTTAGGATAAGCGGATGCCTCTTCATCTTTTGCATACCCTGAAGGAACTGCGAAATCAACTCCAAATGTGATCTCTGCGGCATCGCCAACATACTTAACAACTGCTGCCGAAGCTATAGGATCTGTCCAAGTTACCGCTCCGGTCTGAGCATTAACGGCTGCTGTACAAGCCTTGCCTTTCTTGATCTCAGCAACAAGCTGTGTCTTACCATTCTCAGGGGTAAATGTGGTATTTTTCACGGTTCCATATACCGCATTAACCTTGATGTTAGCGTACTCGCGGATTGCGAATACAAGAGTATTATTCGAATCGGTAAGAAGTCCAGTGAGCTTGTACTCGCCAGCTGCGATTGCGTCTGTGGTATCACCTTTTTCAGTTGCTGAAGCCTCAGGCTTGTACTGATTAGCAGCACTTGAGGGATCAGTCAGCGCACAGATCTTGGTCGTTTCGTTAGGAAGACCTGCTTTCCAATACTCTGCATCTGTAAGTGCTTCAAGAGCAACACCTGTCTGAGCTTTCTGCGTCCACTTTGTAACAGGAGCAATCGACTCATCAATGTAGAAACCAGCGGCCTTATAGCCGGCCTGTCCTTCTGTTCCTATAGCTGCATTATACTTTGCAAAATAAATAGTTACCTTATTTGCAGCCTGACCATTTGATACTGTGCTGTAGAGATTATACTCCTTGCCTTCCTTAGCTACATAAAGAGCGATATACTTAGATGCTCTCTTCGAGCTTGCCTTGTCGCCCTGACGACGAATGAGAAGTAATGCTTTAGTGTTTTCTTTTACAACACTGTCTTTTACGACTGTTCTGTTGAAGGAAGCGTCGTTTTTCTCTTTGCTCGATGCACCATCAGAAATGTCACCAGTTGCAGTAGAAGCAAGAGTTGCAGTCTTCTTGGTACCTTTTACTGTGCTGTACTTTCCTGAAAGCTTTTCTGTAATCTTAAGCTTAGAGGGATCAAACTTCTTCCACTTAACTGTTGTCCAATCAATGGCTGCATCACCTGTTGCAGCGTAATCAGCTGTAGCAACAACCGCGTATTCAAAAACTGTACCTTCGTCTCTGCCCTTTGTATTTGCTGTAGCTGTGTTGAAAGCAAATGTCTGGTCAAAGCCGGTGGTTTCCATTGTAAGAGTACTCGTTCCGGTATATCCGGCAAATCCCTTGATATCACCAAGGGTAAGACCCTTCTTTGTGAATTCATCTGCTGTAGCAATAAGGAACTCGCCTTCAACGTTATCTTTAGTCCAAACAATGGGAGCTTCATCCTGTAATCCAAGATCAATCAGAGTGTAAGCTGAAGCGGGCTTCTTCTCTGTAGCTGACTTGCGGATAGCAATCTTGAAATCCTCAGGAAGTACACCGCCATCAATGTTGGCCTTTATAATTTCAAACATCTTATCGATGCTGAGAGTCTTCACCTGCTTACTTGTGTATGAATAATAATACTTGTTAGCGGTATCATCCTTAACTTCTTTTCCGGCATTAGTATTCTTCTTGTCAAGAGGCTTATAAGCCGTAACCTTTGCACTCTGACCGGTTCCTACTGTACCTCCGATAATCGCATCACTGAATGTAGCAGTCTTAAGGTTAGGAAGAATTGTGAACCATTTAACAGGTACATATTCGTCTCCGCTCAGATTAGTCTTTACTGCAAGAGAAAAATCAAATCCGTTCTTAAGAGCGATTGTGTCCTTTGCAACATCGATCTTGGCCTTAGGAGCCTTTGCCTGCTTAGCGATCTTAACCTTTGCTACCTTGCTGCCAAACTGAGCAGCGCCTTCACTACTCGAAACGCCTGCCTGCTTAATGTAGATTGTTCCGCCTGCTTCAAGCATGTTCGAAAGATCAGTTCCTAAGAAACCGTCTGCAGTAGCCTGATTCTTACTGTCTTTTCTGGTCGACTCGGTAAGGCTGTTTGCCTGATACCACTTGTCCTGATCAGCACTCCAATAAAGTTTAGCACTAGCAATAGCGACCTGCTTCTTGGTAGCTTTATCAACATAGTATGCAGAAATAACGTCTGCCGATCTGGGAACATCAGCCTGAGTGTAGTCGATAACGCCTACAACCTTATTGGCATTTCCCTTAATCGTGAGGTTAGCAGCAACTGTTTCTTCAACCTCTGCTTCTTTGTTGCATACATAAAGGAAAACATCTTTGTTTGTGCCTTTGATTCCAAGATCTGCGATGGAAATTTTATTTGTTGCCATCTGCCCGGTAGCTGCCTGACCGGCCTTGATCTTGTTTCCGGAAGCCGCCTTCACAACGTATACATAAGCGTTGGAGCCGGCTGTAACAGTATCATTTGTGGCATCATACTCTGCGGCAACGGGAGTTGTCTTGGTAGGAGCTGCTGCAGCCTGCTCATCAGCCTTCGCACCAACAGCAGCAAACGCTACGATGCAAAGCGCAAATGTCAAAAGACCTACGATTAAGCCCTTTGAGAAATTAAACTTCTTCATAAAATTTACCTCCTTGTGGTAGTGTATCCTGCCCGTGTCCATCCTTGTACACGAACATCTGAGAAGCTTCCCTGATCTGTCAGGTGTACGGGGCCTGAGGGGTCCATGGGAAACCCGGATGTGCGGCCGGTCTATTCCGGCGTCGCGCCTCATAAGTAAAGCAATTTGCACATTGCAGTTAAAAATAAAAGAGCGGATTGCTCGTCTGCTGATATTTATATCGACATGGGACTCGGTATACTTAACACCAATTTATGTCTTTTTTTAAAAATTTTCAGCAGATTTTTTCTTCCTTCCGAGCAGGATAGTCTACAAACTTCATTGTAACACATAATTCAAATAATTACCAGTATTTAATTGCATC
This sequence comes from Lachnospiraceae bacterium, assembly GCA_017427685.1. Taxonomy (GTDB): domain Bacteria; phylum Bacillota; class Clostridia; order Lachnospirales; family Lachnospiraceae; genus RUG11977. The sequence goes on from JAFRSH010000010.1 coordinate 10,379, forward strand.
TTTGAACTATTTGTATTCAAAAACACCTAATTGTGATTTTTGCATTTAAACATCACAATTAGGTGCGCGTGTTGTTAATCAAGTTAACGATTCCATCACGTTTTTCAGCACTTTTTCGGCCGATTTTTCACGTTTTTCGATAAACTCTATTTTACCAATCCCTGAGTATCGACTTTCTCTCAAGCGGATCGAGCTTGGCGATCTGAGGATCTTCGTAGTAGGAATCGCCTCTCGCGTGTGTCGTCGAAACTTCCTCGAAGATAGCGCCGTTCTTTGAGGTGAAGGCATGCGGTTCGCCGCGCATGACGGTCTTGATGTCTCCCGGCTTCATCGTGAAGGTCGTGCCCTCCATCTCGACCTCGAGGTCGCCGTAGAGGAGCTGGAAGGTCTCTTCTTTCTTCATATGATAATGCATCGGATTCTTCTGCCCCGGAAGCACGATGATGAGCTTCTTGCAGTACTCTCTGTTCACAATGCTTATGATGATCGCTCCGAATTGCCTGAAATGCTTCATCCCGTAGTGATGCGAAAGCTCAACATCGAACTCGTTTCCGAGTGCTATGCCTGCTTCGTAGAGCATACCTTTGGCATCATGGACAACACTTCGCATGATGCTGATGTCGCTGTATTTCTCAGGCTCGAAGAGTGCCTCATTGACTGCGTAATCCTTAGAAGCGGTCATGCCTTCGTAGAACTGTCCCGAAACGGTCTGCTTCTCTCCGCACGGCATCGCGAAGAAAACGTCCTCGCGTTTGAGCGTATCGCCCGCCTTGATCTCATGCGCGGCAAAGACGCCTCTCATAAGTGAACGGAGCGAATCCTTCTCCGCAACAGAAACATATTTTCCGGGGATCTGTCCTTCCCTTGTCTTCTTGAGACCGCACATCTCGCGCGCATCAAGTACTGCTTTGACCCAGTTCCCGGCTTGTTCTGGATTCATCGAGTACGCATTAAGCTTGATGGTCTCCGTCGGGAGTCCGACATGGCGCTCAAGGATCGTCGCGCCCTTAGCTGCGGCAATAACCGCAGGGATAGTATCCGTAGGATCCTCATGTCCCGAGTAACCGATCGCAACATCCGGATAGCGCTTCTTCATCCTGTCTATGAAATCGAGCTGGAGTCTGTCACGTCCGGCAGGATACTCTGCAACACAGTGAAGGAAGGCGAAATCGGAGCCCTTGTGCGTGAAGAAATTGTATAGCTTGTCGATATCGGAGATCACAAGTCCGCCCGTCGAGACTATGAGCGGTCTGTGTGCCGCTGCCGCTGCTTCAAGAAGCGGCCAATCCTGTGCGGAGCAGCTCGCGATCTTAATGATGTCAAGTCCCTGATCCTTGCAAAGCTCAACGCCCGCTTCATCGAATGGAGTGCTCATGGCGATCATGCCTTCTTCACGGATCGCAGCAACGAGCTCGTCAAACTGCTCGCGCGTGAGCCTTGTGGATTCAAAGCGCGGGATGTGCTTTATGTCCGTTCTACCCTTGTAGTCGGGATGGATGAACGTGTCGAGCTCACGGTACTGAAGTTTCACCGCAGCGTTAATGTTGTACTCACGCGCGATCCGCCCCATGGCTCTGATGATCTCACGTCCGTGCTCTACACTTCCCTGGTGGCTGTTCGCCATCTCAAAAATGAATAAGTCCTTAAAAAGTCCGCTCATAAGCTTTTCCTTTCCGTCAAATTCATCTAATAACTTCATTAACTATCTTAGTTGCAATAAATTCATCACTAAGGTAGTCATAACATCTTTTTCTTTTGGATCTGACTCTGCTATCATAAGCGTTATCGCCACTAATGCTCCATCAGAAATAGCCTTCACACCATCCTTGATCAATACATTATTACGATCCAAGAACTCCAAGAAAAGTGATGCCGCAATCCTTTTACAACCATCGGCAAAAGGATGATCTTTGATCATAAAGTACAAAAGATTAGCCGCCTTTTCCTCCAGTGACGGATATACATCTCCACCGAATACATTCTGGTAGACTGCAGCCAAAATCCCCTCAACCTTGCCTTTTTCTTTTTCAACACCAAAGACATCGGATTTAAACGTATTCTCCATGTGATTTATCATTCTTCGACAATCTTCATACGTTATTCTGTATACAGGCGCCGACCCCTCCGGTTTTTGAATTGATTGATGGTCATACTCATCCAAAAGAGTAAGCGCTTCAGTGTATAAATTTGCTGCTTTCAGTACGTTTTCGCACTCGATCTCCAGTGTACTTGAAAGCATTTTGCTCTGGATTTCTACTGTTTTTTGTAACGCTTCAAGTCTTTTATTATTGATAGCATAACCCTTTATGATATATTGTTTTAAGACTCTTGTAGCCCATTGTCTGAATTCTACACCTCTTTGTGATTTTACGCGATATCCAACCGATATAATCACATCCAAATTATAATACTTGGGTGGTCTGGACGCTTTATTTGTACTTCTGTCGAAAATTTCGACAGAAGTATTTTTATCCAGTTCTCCTTCAGTAAAGATATTGCCAATGTGATATGCAATTGACGATCTGGCCGTATCAAAAAGTTCGCTCATTTGCTCCTGTGTGAGCCAAACAGTATCCCCATCAACCGGTACATTCAGCTTAACAGTTTTATCTGCAGTCTCAAACAAAATGATTTCATTATCCAAAAATATCTCCCCCTATCATCTAATAATTTCTGTTGTTATTTTTTTTACGACAGAAGCTCTTCCGCTCTTTTAAGATCTTCCTCATAATCAATATCGCAATCGTCCTGCATAAGATATCCCAGCACCATGTCACCGGTCATCGAATGTTTCTCAGTGATCGTTTCGGGTCTGATGACGTCAATGCAGGCGTTTTGCAGATAAGCCTTCGGAAGTGCCTGACGCGGCATACTGCAGGCTTCAAGTCCCGGGATAGAGACTGCCGGCTTTATGATACCGAGTTCAGGCGAGGAATCTGCAGATTGGTTTGTTCTCTCATCAAAATCACCATCTTCGGGATCACCTTTGTCAATAAACCACATCTTGAAAGGAGTATCCTTCGCTTCCGCTACCGATCTCACACAGTCGGCTTCGGGATGATCAAGCAGCAATGTGACCATCTTGTCTATATCAGCCGGGTTCCGGGTCGGGAAAGTCGGGCGAAGGTGCACCACAATGTCCGGCTCGTAGCTCTCGTTTTCCTTGAGCCACTTAAGAGCATGCTCAAACACATCGATATCCAAAGAATCGTCCGCAGCAAACTCGGCGGGTCGGAGAAACGGTACCTCCGCTCCTGCCTCGCGGCCGATACGCGCGTACTCCTCGCTGTCGGTTGAAAGGATGACTCTCGTCACAAGCTTTGAATCAAGAGCGTGCTCGATCGAATGTACCAGCATGGGTTTGCCCGCTATCATGCGGATATTCTTGTCCTTGATGGACTTCGAGCCGCTTCTAGCCGGTATAAGTGCCAAAACTTCCATATCTATGTTCCTGTCTTTCTGTCGTTTCTATCGTTTCACTGTCAAATATGACAGTTCCTGATCAAGAATTCACATGCCGAAACCACGCCTCTGAACGCAACTCTTGAAGCTTCGATATCAAAGAAGAACTTCGCGGTTTCGCTGTTTGCGGATGCTTTCTGTTCGAGGATCCTGCTGATCTCGTCCGCTTCAAAGGTAACGGCATAGTTATTGATCACAGGGAAGATAAGTCGTGATTCACATCTCTTCCTGATCTGTCCCATCTTTGTAACGAGGTTCTTCACTTCCTTCGAGATCACACCGGTTCCTGTCGTTCCGCTCTTGTACTGCTTCGCAAGGATCTGCTTGATGTTCTTCCCAATCTCTTCGCAGAGTGCGAGTCCCTCCTCAGCTTCTGCCTTGAGCTCCGGAAGTTTAGCCACTTCCTGCACATGAAGCTCTGTAAACTTCTCTCTTTCCTTAGCACCGAGTGCAGGGCTGATCCCTGCGAGGATCTTGTCAAAGAGCGAATCACCGGGTCTTCCGTCCTCTGTCTTGCCACATGTCTCTGAGATCGCTTCTCTGAGGGTCATTACCTCTGTTCCGCGGATTAGTGCTCCGCCTTCTGTTGCATCTATCACACGGATCTCACGCTTTTCTTTCGAGATATGCTCGATAGTAGTTTCAAACCAGCGCAGATAGCCAAGCCAATCACTACGTGTCCTTACAGGGCTTCCGTCAACGCCCTCTACCATGGTTGTACCGATATCTCCGTTCACACCCGCCGAAACAGTTCCGCCGGCATGTGTTACATCACCTGTGTAAGCCAGATCCTGGCCGATCAGAATGATATCCTTAATCCCCAGATCACAACAGATCACAAATGCTGCGGTCGCAACACTGCCTCCGCTCGCGATGTTATCCTCCACAGTGACCCCACATGCTTCAAAGAGTTTCTTAGGGTAATCGCGGCAATTGTACAGCATCTTGGCCGCCCTGTGTTCCCGAAGCAGATCCGAGGGAGTCTGTTCGTCAAATATCACAGGGATATCACGTACTCTCTCGTCCGCGAAATTCTCCATCGGCTTATCGGGATCGATCGTAACAAACAGATCGGGGATGATATCCCGTGCGAGCATGTATTTGAGCGCCGTATCAACGGCGATTATCAGCGCACGTCCTTTTGCAGCCCGCAGCTCCTCTATATTCTTATCAAGAGAAGGGCCTGCCGATACAATAACTGCCGCCGATCCCGAAATGTCTGTTTTCTTCAGGTCACTAACAAAGTAAGCTCCGCTGATCGCCTCGATGTTCTCAAGTATATGTACCGTTCCTTCATCTCTGAAACGGGTCATTGTGTTCTTATTTACCAGCAGTCTTTCACGGTTGTCATTGATCTGTTTTAAGAACGAAGCATACTCCGCCGGAAAAGCTCTGTCGTAGCCCGGGTGAGCACACACATCCATGCGCGGAAGGCTGTAAAAATCAACTGCTTTGATAAGTGTTTCATAAAACTGAGACGGATTTTCAGCCGTGTTTATAAGGATCAATCTCTCATCCCTGAGTTTCTTATGGTTATTCTCAAACACCTCGGGAACAGGTTCGCAAACCAACACCTTGCTCCTGTCATCAAGCATCCCAAGCAGTTCCTCTAGTAACTGCCCGTCTCCGCTTCCGAACATGATAACGATACGGGCCGATGTATCTTTAAATCTGTCGCTGAGTCCCTCGGGCTTCCTGTCGGGAAAAGCTGCTTCGATCCTTTCCTTCAATCCATGTACCATGACATCGGACAATCTCGCAAGATCACCGTCCTCCATCGCTTTCAGCGCTTCTCCCATGGCAGGTATGGCGTTTTCCTTCAGATCCCTGAGCACTTCATCGTCCTTACTTTCGTCCAAAGCAAAAAGCTTCTCAAAAAAAGGAGCCAGTTTCCCTGTCAGATCAGCCATGCGTTTTAACGCTTTGTCTCTTTCCTGCTTTTCACAGCACTCGGCCAATTCCTCAATATCACCGATGATGTGAAGACTCATCCCGTACAGGTCCATCACTACACTCCTCTCATGCTTGTGGATTTCACTTACATGTTTCTATTATACAGCAATCAACTCGTTACTCATACTATTAATTCTATACGTGTATAAGTCTGCGTGCATCTCGCGTATAAATACGCTCGATGTACGCGCGCTCAACTGTCAGTACGTGAGACTTCGTCTCACTCTGTGTATAAGAATTTTTTGCGACTGAGAGCAAGCTCTCGTAGCAAAAAAATTCTTACACACAGTAGCAAGCGTGGCTTGCTACTGACAGTATTCGCTTAACACGCAAAAAGGAGCCGCAGCTCCCTTGAGGGCTGCGGCTCAGCTTTTGTCTGATAGTCAATACTTTCGAGATGATTATCTGAGAAGTGTAAGTACACCCTGTGTAGACTGATTTGCCTGTGCGAGCATCGACTGGCCAGCCTGCTGAAGGATACTCGACTTCGAGTACTGAACCATCTCTTCTGCCATGTTCACATCGCGGATACGGCTTTCAGATGCCTGTAAGTTCTCTGCGGTGTTGTCGGCATTAGCGATTGTGTGCTCAAGACGGTTCTGGATAGCACCGAGGTAAGATCTTGACTTCGATACGAACGATGTAGCGATGTCGATATCTGTAACAGCTGCTGTGAATGCCTTGTGAACATCCTCAAATGAGCTGCTGTCAACGCCTGCGTCAAGCTTCTCCTTGATGTTGTAGAGAGTACCACCCTCGATTACACCATCACTAAACGAAGCAAGGTTAACTTCCTCACCATCCTCTGCACCGGGATAGTTGAGCTTGGAAGTGTCAAGTGTGCCCATTCTGAACTTGATGGACTGAGCGGAGTTAGCACCAACCTGAAGGTTAGCATTAACTTCTTCCTCAAGGTTAGCAAGAGAGATCATAGACTCGAACTTCTCAGAAGCCTTGTCTGTGTTGTACTCAAGCTCTCCGAGGTCGCCCTGCATACCTTCGATCATCTCAGCGGAAGCGAAAAGCTTCATCGTGTTGAACTCGGTTGTGCAACCGATACGGTTGATCTCTTTAGCGAGCTGCTCCATCTCTTCGTAGATGGATGTACGATCTTCAGTTACATTGGTATCGTTCGAACCCTGAACTGCAAGCTCTCTCATTCTCTGGAGTACGCTGTGTACTTCGTTGAGAGCACCTTCAGCTGTCTGGATGAGTGAGATACCGTCCTGAGCGTTTGTTGAACCCTGCTCGAGACCTCTGATCTGTCCACGCATCTTCTCTGAAATCGAAAGACCAGCTGCATCATCGCCTGCGCGATTGATTCTGTAACCACTTGATAACTTCTCTGTTGACTTGCTAAGGTTTCCGTTTGTAATACCAAGCTGTCTGTTGGTATTAGCTGCTGACATGTTGTGTTGTACTATCATAATTTCCTCCTTGAATGTTTGTGTGGCATCCTTGCCACAGTGCTTGGGTTGATTGGTTGCTGGCTCTTTGGGAAGCTCCGGGCCGTACTCCCTGTTCCTTCGGAACCGATCCGGATCGAGTAACACTCTCACCGGAAAAACTTGTAGCTAAGTGTGTGTTGCTTTACTTGTTATATATATCGACAGGGATGTGGGATTCTTAACCCCTTTTTCAAAACTTTTTTGAGAAATTTTTCAAAAAGCAGCGAAACCCGCTTGGGGAGCGGGTTTCGGGATGTATTATTTTTTCCTGTCGTAGAATGTTGAGCCCTCGGGAGTACGCTTATTTGCGATATTCTTATAATATGCCGCAACGGTCTTGGAGCTCTGCTTGTACTCTTTGATGCGTTGCTTGCCCCGATTAAGGTGTATCGAAAGCTTTATCTTGTTTCTCTCTTCAAGTGCCGTGAGCGTCGTGGAATAATCCGTAACGCGTCTGACAAGCTCTTTGAGGTATGTGATCTCGTTCTCATAAGCGTCCTTGTCGGCTTTAAGAAGAGGTGCTACCTTCTCATAGACCTCGAGGAATCCGTCATCAAGCTCATTAAGACGTGCGAGTGACTTCTCTTTGGATTCGATCGTCTTGTTAAAAGCATCGAAATCAAGTTCGTCGCGGGACAGGATCTCTTCCTGTTTCTCGGTATCATCACGCAGACGCTCCAGTACCTCGATCTTCTTCTTGAGTGAATCTATCAGGATACTTATATAAGTAAGATCTTTTGCTTCCATAATAACCCCCTTAAGCCTGCTGGCTCAGCTTGTAGCATGCCCATTGGTTTAAGCTCACGCCTTCATTTGATGCTTCAATAGACAGTCTCTTATGCAGTGTTTTCGGCAGTCTCAGGACAAATTTGCCACTGTATGAATCATCCTGTTGAGGAAGCGGTATCGGGTAATTATGTTCAAGCTTAACTTCAATATACCCTTCCATAGCCTCATCTAACGATTTCATCAATTCATCAACTGTATCTGCTGTACTCTGACACCCATCAAGTTCCAAAACGGATCCGTAATAATAGTGCCCCGATTCATCATTCATTTCCTTGATAATTCTTGTGTACGGCAGTTCCATATACTCCTTAACCAGCATTTTTAACACCTCACTTTCCAATTCTGTTTAATATATCGATCACATATGCTTTCTTTAAAGGTGTTTCTTGTTTGATTGTGATCAAATCTCCGGTCTCATGATTTAAATAATGCTTATGGCTTCCTTTCTGTCGTTCGGGGACATAACCATAAGCACCCAATACCTTTTCTGCTTCAGCAGGTCTAACCCCATTGGGTTGCTCATGCATCTTTTCGATAATCTTTTCTACACTCGGCATATAACACCCCCTTCACAGAAATGATACCATATACAGTATCATTGGTCAACAAAAAATAGAGCCCGGATGTTCCTCGTCTCACGGAGTCTGCGGCCTCCGTGAAACCCGACCATCCGGGCTGGATTCTCTTAATGATTACTGTGAAACGGCTCTTTTCTGTGCCGGAACATACTGGATAGCGGAAGGTCCGCCTGCACCTGCTCTGCTCCTGACCATAACTTCCTTCCATGTGTCACGCATCTCACGGATGTACTTGAGCGCATCCTCAAGGATCTCGGGATCCTTCTTAATGTTGGCTTCCACGAGTCTTCTGTAGATGTAGTCATAAACAAGATCGAAATCTCTGGCTACGGGATACTTGAAGTCAAGAGTTGCTCTGAACTCAACTATGATCTTCTCAGCCTTGATGATGTTCGTGTTGACCTTGTTGATATCGTTCTTCTCAAATCCGGCAAGCGCGATGTTGCAGAACTTGATGGCTCCGTCGTAGAGCATGAGTGTGAGCTCTGCGGGAGATGCTGTCTTGATGGTGTTGTCTTTGTACGCAAGTGTCATGTTAGGTGTCATATCGGTGCCCTCCGTATGTTAAATATTCTTTATGACATTCCCAGCAACCCTGCCAGCTGACTCTGCTGGCTCTGAAGCTTGGCCATTGCCGATTCCATTGATGAGAACTGTTTGTAATATTTCTCTTCGAGATCGGTAAGCCTTGTTTCCCAGGATTTGATACTCTTATCATAGTCGGTTATCTGCGACTGGATCTGCTTGTCGTTGTAGAACGTAAGTGCCGAACTGATCGACGAAGCGGACATCTTGTCCGAAAGTGTCTTGTAAAACTCGGAGAATACTCCGGACATTACCTTTGCGACCAGTTCAGGGTCCGCATTTATCGCACTCTTAAGCTTGTCGTCTTTCGAAGCATAGAGTCCGTCGTCCGCATCACCGTCGATATGGAGCAGACCGTGCTCCGTATATGCTCCGGTTCCGATACCGAAGGATGAAAGCGAGTAGGTCTTGCCGTCAACTTCAACCGTCTTCTGCATCGCGCCACGGAAGATCGACATCAGCGAGTTCAGCGTATCATCACGGCGAAGAAGCGAATCCTTGATCTTGTCTTCCCAGAGTTCAATCTGCTTGTCGCTCATCTCTTCTTTTTCTTCGTCGGTGAGCATCTTGTAGTCACGAGCCGACTTGGCATTGTACTTGTCGTACATCTCCTGCATGAGTTCGTTGTACGACTTAACGAATTCTTTAACTTTGTTGTAGATTCCTTCGGAGTCGTTGGTTACCGTAACCGAAACGGGCTGTGAGGTAACTCCCTTAAGTTCAAACGTAAGACCGTTAGCCTTGATCGAGTTGACCGAGTTTGTAATGACTGCTCCGTTAACCTTAACCCTGGCATCAGATGCCGCCACGAGAGCGATCTTATCGGCACTGTCTACCGGAACACTCGTCTTGGCTGTTTCAGCATCGATGTTCATGAGTCCCAGAGCGGCAAGTCCGTCTTCTCCTGCAAAATCCGACATGAGAGTGAAGCTGTTTGCCTCGCCGGTGGTCTTGGATCCGACGAAGAACCTTCCGTCTTCTGCAGTGAAGTTGGCATTAAGTCCTGCCGACTTAAGAAAATCAACAAAATCCTTGACGGTTGATTCCGAATCGACCTCAAATGTCTTTGCTGTCTCGGAATCACCATTCCTTGTAACGGTGATCGTCTGACCCGCACCCATGCCGGCCTCGGAAAGAGTAGAGTTCAAGGTGAGGTTCTTGGCCTTTATCTGCCTGCCTGTCATGTACTGGGCATTGGCCATCGTCTCAACTTCAACGGTGTATGTTCCGTTCGCTGTTCCCTCCGCCGTGGCGGTGAGCTTTGATTCGTCAGAACTTGCGGCCTTGTGTGTAAGGAACGATCCCTGCAGCTTGAGTGAAGAAAGCTTCTCTGTATAAAGGGCGTAGAGCTTGGTGTTCATCTCTTCCCATTTTTCTTTTTTCCATTCGAGCTTTTTCTTGTTGCCTTCGATGTTCGTCTTCTTAAGAGACTGGGCAGACATAAGCTCTTTGATGATCGCATCGGTATCAAGACCCGACGCCATTCCGCTTAATCTGATAGGCATGTGAGACCTCCTTGTCTACAGTAACGTTCCATCTCTTGTCCAAAGAGTGTTATCTCTTTTCGTCAACCATGATCCCGGCGAGTTCCCACATCTTACTGATCATGTCGAGTGTTTCCTCGGGAGGGATCTCCTTGATGACTTCGTTGGTCTCGTCATCGATGATCTTGACGGAGATACTCTTGGTGGCCTCGTGGTACGAGAACTTGGCGTTCGTGTGTCCGAAATGTGCCTTTCTGTTTGCTACCTCGATAGCAGACTTGATCTGCTCGGGAGAAGCTGTTGTCGTGCCGCTCTCGGATACCTGCTGAACAGGCTGTACAGCGGTCGAAGCTGCCGAAACGGCGGCATCGCTATATGAGTAGCTGTCAGTCGCTACCGGCTTGGGAGCCGACTGATAATTGGTTTGATAGATTCCATCCATCCCTGTTACCTCCTTGTAAAAAAGCAAAGTTCAAAATCCTTTTGAACGAGTTCCTACATCATATATCGGCAGAAAAGTCAAAAACATTAGAGATAACAAACAACTTTTTTCCAAAAACGTGAGAAAAATACAGGAGTGTCTGAAAGAATATCCGGGAGATCATAACAGATGGCATTCGTTTATCGCACAAATGTAAAGGCAGCACCTCTCGCGGCACTGCCTTAAATCCATGAACAACTCTTTTTTAAAATGTGAGAAGCTTCTCGATAGTCTCTTTGGTCTGCTCAACAGCGACCGCCTTACGGTTCTCTTCCTCGATCTGGAGGAAGATCTCTTTGCGGTAAACAGGCACCGAACGGGGTGCTACAACACCGATCTTAACCTGATCGCCCTTGATCTCAAGGATAGTTATCTCAATATCCTTGCCGAGCATGATGGATTCATTGATTCTTCTGGACAAAGCGAGCATCAGGCTTCCTCCTTTCCCGCTGCCTTAAGGAGATCGTAGATCTTGAAGCGGATCTCGTAATCCTGGTTCTCAACCACGGTCTGCACGCCCTTCATCGTGTCGGTATTGATGATGATGGGAGCCTTAAGGTTTGTAGTCATATTCTTGAGATCCTCGGGAACGGTCACGGTAACAAGAACCGAAATGTTCTCCTCGTTCCAGTCGCCGAGAGTCTCGAGTGCGTCATCCTCAACAACAGGGTTGTAGTCGGGCTTAACGATGGTGGGTATCATAACGGGAAGTGCAAGTGCCTGCTCATCCACGCTCTGGAGCCACGAGATTGCCGGGCGCTCCTTGGCTTCGTTGTTGAAGATCAGTGCGAATTTCTTGTACTCTTCAAATCCGAAGAGTCCGTCATCAAAAACGATCACTTTGTCATCATCAAGATCCACGGTGCCGAAATATCTTGTATTTATTCTCATGTTGTACCCTCCTGTTTTATTACTGTCTGTACCGTCACTGTTTTGTGCGGTTTGCGTATGTTTATGTCATTATATCACATCTGATGATATTTGTGCCACTGTTTGTGTGTATTATTTGCTTTTACAGGAAATCAAGAAGCGTATTCTGGACAACCTTGGCAGCCGACGAGAGCGATGCGTTGTAAACGGTCTGCATTGCGTTGTAATTAACAACCGTATCAACGAGATCGGCATCCTCGTTCTGGGAAAGAAGATCCGTGAACTCGGTCTGCTGTGTTGAAAGTCTCGACTCCGTGAGTTCAAGTCTGTTATATCTGGTTCCGATATCGGCTGTAGCTACATTGACTCTGTCTTCCTCGTTGGACATGGCGGTGAGAGCCTTGGCATAAGCCTGTCTCATGATGCCGTCCTTGAGGTCGAGCTCGGTGTTGAGGACGCTCAGGATATCGTTGAGCTTAGCAACCTGCTCATCCGTAAGTGTATCGTCCTTCATGGCGAGCTTAACTTCTTCGATCTCGTCCTTAACGCGGTCAACATCACTGATGGCCTGAACGATATCATCAACAGTTCTTCCGAGGGAGTGGCGGAAAGCTTCTCTTCCCTGGATGTTGATGGCCATCTGCTGGTTGAAGTTGATCTCGAAGGCTATCTTCTGGTCTTCGGCTGTGAACTTGATCGCCTTCTCTTCTCTTTCGTCCTCGTCCTCGATCGAGAGGTCACGTCTGACGCAGTCGAAGTAGTGCTCGGGTCTGAGCTCGTTCTTCTCAAAATCCTGCTTCTCGTATGTAACCTCAAAATCGGAGTTACGGAATTTGTCATAAACTTCGCTTCCGAGGATGATCTCACCGGTATCGGCAAGGAAATGGATCTCGTCGGGTTCGGGCTTGTAAGCACTCGGATCTGTCGATGTAAGAGAGATCATGTCGTTCTCCGAGAACTCGTCGGTGTAAATGCGGTTGCCGTCATCGTCGAGCTCGTAGGTGCCGTCCTCGAGCTTGCTCGGGATCTTAAGTGTAAAGGAAGCGTTGTCCTCGACACTTCTGACGTTATCATACGAAAGTCTGAGTCTGTAAACCGTAACCTCGTTTGGTCTGGTCTCTGTATCAAAGCTGTCGTAGTTCTCAAGATCAAATTCCTTATAAGGACATGTATCAACGATCCTCTTGCCGATCTCTACCTGATCGGAAGTGATGGTCTCGGTTATGGTGTAGTGTTCGGTGTGGCACTCGTCTCCGAACACCAGAGGAGTGTTCGTCTTGTAACCGGTGAAGAGGTAACGGCCCGCGTAGTTGGCATTCCCTTCCTGGTAAACCTGAGATTTGAGCTCCTGAAGGTTGATGGCGATACTTCTGCGGTCTTCCTCGGTGAGTGTATCGTTCGCACCCTGTACACAGTAGGTGTGGATCTTGGTGATGATCTCACTTGTTACCTTAAGAGCGCTCTCTGTCGTCTCCATCCAGGACTTGGCATCGGGGATGTTCTTCTCGTAGTACTGATTGAGCTCGGAGAGGTTGGTACGCAGCTTCAGAGCTCTGACAGCAACGATCGGATCATCCGAAGGACGCTGGATCGCAAGACCCGTTGCGTACTTCTCTTCGAGACCGTTCAAAGTACGTTTATTGTTGTTGATGTTATAAAGCATGTTATTGGTCATCATTCTGTTGGTAATACGCATTTACGGTGACCTCCTTTTCTGACTCTCATATATCAGTATATATCGGCTTTTTCCTTAATGTTTATGAGTGCTGTTTGCAAAATACGTTTTTCCTGCGCTTTTTACATGTTGATGAGTCTTTCGTAGATCTCGTTCATCGTGCTGATGACCTTGGCCGAGAGGTTGTACGCGCTCTGATACCTGACGAGTGACATCGATTCCTCATCCATGTCGACACCCGATACCGAAAGTCTCTGGTTTGAGATGGCCGTGAGCACGTCAGCCTGGTTCTCGTTGAAGGAAAGCGCCTTCTTGGAGTCAACTCCGAGCTCTGCTATAAGCGACTGCAGGAATCCCGAAGGTGTGCCCTGCTTGAACATCTTGGTGTCGTTCTTGAGAGCGATCATATCAAGCGCAAGATCGTTGTTGGACTCACCGTTTATGACGTCTCTTGCCGTGGCGATCTTGCGGGGATCCTTATAAACGTCATCGGTAACGCAAATCCCGGCTGCCGTCATGAAGTAGTAGCTTCCGTAGTTCTTGTCCTGCTCCTCGACTGCGTAGGCACCGGTCTGGCTGCTGATAATGATCCCGAGGTCAGCGTCGTCCTCCGAATACTCGAACACGTAGTTCTCGCCGGACACGATGTTGCGGGTGTTGAAGTAATCCATACCCGGCTCGTTGTCAAGGTCGCGGCCTTCCTTGTGAAGGTCGTTGTAGCGGCGGGTGAACACTCTGGTGAACTCGTTGAGCTGCTGCATGTAATATGCAAGACCCTTGTAATTGATGGCCTGTCCTACGGATGTCTCGGCTTCGTCAACGTCCTTGGTGACGGGATCGTCAAGGGCGAACTCATAAACGTAGTTGCCGTCCTCATCGAGTGTAACGTTGAAACCGTTGTATTTGTACTCGCGGTTACCGACCGTGATGATACCGGTAGGCGCGATGTGAAGCTGCTCGACTTTGTTTACGCTCGTGTCGGTGACTGTGATGTACTCGTCGCCGTAGCTGGCGGTGCACTTGCCGTGGAAGTACTGCTGGTTGTTGCCGTCTCGCATCTCGTAGAGAGCCTGGATACGTCCGCCGTTATGAAGTGCGTCAAAGGTCTGTGTGCTGTCCCAGACGATGTCATAGAGTCCGTCGAGGTCCGACTGGTAATGCTTGTCCTCTCTGGGAACGATGGTAAGTGAGTGAGCTTCGAATGTGTCTACAAGTGTAGTCTCGCCGATCTTCACCGTGAAGCTTGTAGCTCCCGCTTCCTCGGTTCCGACTCTCTTCTCGAGTACGGAGATATTTACGATGTTCGAAAGCTCATCGATAAGGAGGTTTCTCTGGTCTCTGACGTCGTTGGCAACTCCGCCGTTTACCTCAAGCGTGTTGATCTGCTTGGTGAGGCCTGCGATCTGGAGTGCGTAGGAGTTAACCGAGTCAACCATCGTCTTGATCTCGAAGTTAACGTTCTCCTGAAGCTGTGTAAGGCTTGTCTGGAGGGAGTTGATGTACTCGCAGAAGTTCTGTGCGAAGCTGTTGGCCTGTGTACGTGCCGTCAGGTTCGCGGGATCCTTTGAAAGCTCTTCGAGTGCGTTGTTGAACTTGTTGAAGTTGCTGTTGAAGCCTTCAAGCTGAACTTCGTTGAAATAGTCCTCGATGGACTGCATGTAGTATTCCTGAGCTGCGTAGTAACCGGACAGAGTGTTGTTGCTGCGGTATTTCGTGTCGTAGTAGGCATCTCGCTGCTGCTCGATAGACTGGATCTCAACGCCTGTACCGATCATACCGTAGGAGCCGTTCGCACGGAGAGGAACACCTGCCGTCTGCTTAACGAGCTGGCGGGAATAGCCCTCTGTCTCAGTGTTGCTGATGTTGTGGGCTGTGGTGTTGATCCCGACCGACGCGCCGTAAAGTCCGGTGGTTCCGATTGTTAATCCGAAAAATGTATTAGGCATGTGTTACTCCTTTCCGGTTTAAGCGAGCTTCATGATCAGGTGCTCGAGCATCTCATCGATAACGGTGATGTACCTTGCGGATGCGTTGTACGCGTGCTGGTATCTGATGAGGTAGGTGAGCTCTTCGTCAGACGAAACAGCCGTCTTGGCAAGTCTCCTGTCGTTGACTGCGTTGACCATTACTTCCTGGTTGTCGGCGAGGATGTTGAACTCGTCACCCTTGGTAGCGATCTCACCGATGAACTGTGTGTAGTAATTCGTAACGTTATTATATGTAAGAGTGTTGGGCGAAAGTGTTGCGAAGGGTTCCTGCCATTTGTTCAGGAGGCGCTTGATCATGTCCATGTCGTAGTCGCCTGTGCCGTTCGCATTTATAACGGGGAGCTTCGACTTGTTCTCGACGATCCTGTCGTTAACCTCGATCTCACCGAGTGTGTAGAGCGAGTAGTTGTCGTCCGCGTTCTCCGTGTTGTAGATCCTGACGTTCTCAAGTACCGTTCCGTCCGCAAGAGTGATATCCTGGGGATCCATGTACCTTCTGACCGTCTTCCTCGAGAAGAGCTCTTCGCCGGGTGTTGAGCTTTCGTCAACGCCGACAGGTGCGTGTTCTTCGTCGAAGATCCTGATCTTGGTGTCTTCCTCGTATGTGTATGACGATCCGTCGTCAAGTGTGATCGTTGTCCCCGCTGCGATCGTAACTTCCTTGTCGGGGCAGAGGGTGTCGTTTATGATGGTGACCACGCCGTGAACGAGCTGATCGAACTGTGCCTGTGTACGCATCATGATCGACGACTCGATCTTGAGGTTGTACTCCTTGGTTGCTTCCTCGTAGAGGTCGAGCGCGAGGTTGTACTCTTCCATGTCGACGTCGCCTTCTTCGTCGGTGAAGTCCTCGATCTTGGGCTCAAGAGGGATATCCGTATACTTACCGATCCTTGTTCCGCGTGCCTGAAGGCTGCCCTTAAGGGTTCCGATGTCACTGTTGGCTGCTGTGCTCGGTACCTGCGACCAGTCAAACACTTCAGCGCCGCCGAGGTGAGGCCAAACGGGGATGAGGATGTCGGCCGCTTCATCGAGAGGTATCTCGATGCCCTGCTTCTCGTAGTACTGAGCCATCGTGAGGTAATCCATGCGGTATACGAAGTCCTCGGTAACAAAGGATCCGCCTTCGATAGCAACGGTAACACGTCCGTCGAGCTGTTCCTTGTAATCGATCTTTACCATGGTCGAGAGCTCGTCGAGGAGCTTGTTTCTCTGATCACGGTAGTCGTTCGCGTTCTCTACTTCACTGCTCTCGTAGAAAACTATCTTCTTATTAAGGTCGAAGATCTCTCTTCCTATCTCATTGATACGGGTGATCTTCTCCCTGATGTTGGTATTGAGGTTGAGCTGAAACTCTTTGAGCTGTTTATAGATCTTGTCGGATCTCTCGACAAAATTGATAGCTGTTTCAACGAATGTTGCCTGGGCAACTCGGCTGTCGGGCTCCTTCGAAAGCTCCTGAAGGGAAACCCAGAAGTCCTTGAGGGTGTCCTGGAAAGCAACTCCCTGAAGCTCGCCGAAGAGGTCCTCGATCTCGCTTACCGCATCGCGCTGTGCTTCGTAGTAGCCCTGTCTGCCTGATTCCTGTCTGTATGCTTTATCCAAAAAAACATCGCGCACCTGACGAACCTGTGCGGGGTCAACACCGAGTCCAACCTGCATGGGTGAAACCGATGTCTGACCTATGAGGATATAAGGCGATGAGTCATAGACCATCTGCTGCCTTACATAGCCCTCAGTGTCCACATTGGCCAAATTGTGCGCGACTACATTGAGTCCGTATTGTCCTGCTTTAAGCCCCGAAGTGCCGACAGATAAATCTCCGAATAAAGACATAAGCTTCTCCTGTCGAGGCCTCGAGCCTTATTGCTTCGCGTCGAACATCCCTGTTCCTCTTGAAGTGGCTTGATCCTCACACGCTCCACGCGTATAATTGCTTACCCCGGGCGACATCCTTGTGCTTTGAATGAGATTAATGTTAAAATCTATCATTTCCAGGGATTGTTCTATCAGTAACTTGTTTCGGTCGTTAATTGTAACCAGTGTTTTGAGAGTCCGTTCGAGTTCATCGTGGATTCTGCAGAGAGCATCTCTCTCGGCAGGCTGCTTCTTCATGATCTCAATGAGCGTCTTCATGTTGAGAGACGCGGGATCACGTGAAAGCACTGTCCCGATATTTTTAATGACCTCATCCCTTTTGTGCTCGAGAGCGTTGATCTTTTCGATCGCGAGTTGCTCTTTGTCTGTAATCTCCTGAAGGGCGTTGAGGTCATTGTCAATGATAACCCTCGTTTTGCGAGAAGCTATCGGTATCAGCTCTTTGTAAAGGTCGTTCTCGGACGACATTATGTTCACGAGCTCGTTTATCAGTCCTGCCACGATAAAATCTCCTGAAAAAATCAGATGTCAAAGCTCTCGAGGAGCTTGTTTGCAAGATCTTCATCACTAACGGAATATGTTCCGTTTGCAAGTGCTGCCTTAATAGCTGCTACACGATCCTCACGAACGTCCGGAGCTGCTGCAACCGCTGCCTTGGCAACCTGCATATCTCTGCCGACCCTTGAGATCTCAAGACTGTCAGAGAATGAAAGTCCGCCGGCCTGTCCGGTCTTCTTGGTAGCCTTGGAGCTGTAAAGCTGGCTAACCTGGTTCATAGCATCGATTCTCATATAGTTCACACCTTTCTTTTGCTAACTCTCTGACTTATTTATCGGCCGTGCCGAAGAAAAACTTTATATCTTTTTTGAAAAAACTTTACGAATCCGAAACTTTGTGTTACCCGGACGTTCATGATCCGGCTTACCGCTTATGTCTGACGCCTTCTTTATTCCGTCTGAGTATTTACCGGGGGTACATTTCGTTATTCAGATTTTGTCTTACCTGTAAGTCCGAGATCTTCCTTGATCTTGGAAGTGGAGATGCCTTCTGTCCTGGGGAGGTAGACAACCTCGCAGTAATCCTTAAGGAAGTCAAACTTACCCGCCCAGTCATCACCCATGACGAACACGTCGATGTTGTTGTTGACCACGTCATCGATCTTCTGCTCCCATGTGTACTCGGGAAGGACTTCGTCCACGTACTTGATCGCCTCAAGGATCTTCTTGCGGTCCTCAAAACTGTAATATGCCTTCTTGCCCTTTATCGCATTGAACTCGTCGGACGAAACCACTACCACAAGGTAGTCACCGAGTTCTCTCGCGCGGCGCAGCAGATTAATGTGTCCGACGTGTAAGAGGTCGTATGTACCGTATGTAATAACTTTCTTCATTTTATATCCTTTCATTCTCCCGGATCATATCTTCATGTCAGCTTCATTCTCCGGGCCATGCTTTCTTCTGTTCCTTATATAAGCGCGCCTGATGCCATATAATCCAGAGGCTTTAGCGGCTCATCCCTTTATATATGTAACCTTGGTTCCCTTGCCGCCTCTTGCCCTGCAGCGAAGCTTCGTACAGTCGACTGTCTTGCCTGCCACTACTGCGCGGTCCGTGCCCTGGTGGATGACTGCAGCGCCTTCTACCGTATCGCCCGAGCCGAGCGTGATGCTTCTCACACCCCTGCCGGTCTTCTTGAGCTCAGGTACCTCGGCAAGCGGGAAGATCGCTCCGAAGCCCTTCTTGGTAGCGACAAGTACCCTTGCGGAGGGATCTACCACCTCGGTAGCTCCGATAAGCGAGATTGAAACGACCTTGTCACCGTCGGCGAGCTTGGTCGAAGCCATCTGAAGTCTCGCTGTATCAAACTCGATACCCGAGGTGAGCTTGATAGCACCGTTCGCTGTCGTAAAGAGGAGCAGGCCGTCAAACAGCTCTTCGAACGAGCAGTAAAGCACGGCTTCCTCTTCGTCGATCTTGCAGAGGTTATGGATGAGCGTGCCTTTCTCCTTGAGTCTCGCACGGGGGATCTTCTCCGCCTTGACGCGGTTCAAGGTTCCCTCGTCCGTGAAGATGCACAGCACGCCGTCGCTCTTCATGTGCACTGTATGTACGTACTCCGCGAGCTGTTCGGGAGTAGCCTTCTGATAAGTAGCTTCGTCGATACACTTGGTGTATCCGAATCTGTCGATAAGCACCGCAAGCTCTTCGATCTTGACCTCTTCGACATATTCGCCGGCCACGATCTCGTCGATCTTTGTTCTTCTCGGGAATCCGAGTTCCTTCTTGATGCCTTTAAGTCTCTCACGGATAACGTTCCTTAACGCGCTCTCGCTCGAGAGTATCTCCTCATAGGAAGCGATCTTGCCCTGCAGGTCCTCATGCTCGTCGATCAGCTTCTGCATCTCGAGTCCGATCAGCCTTGAAAGAGGCATCGCAAGGATCGCGTTCGCCTGCTTCATGGTGAAGTCGAGCTTAAAGGCCATCATACGCGATTTTTCGGACTTAAAGGCTATGTCGGTAACATCACCGCGTGTCAGGCAGTCCTTGGCCTGCTTGATGCTCTTACTGCCCCTGAGGATCTCGATGATAAGATCGATGATGTCGGTCGCGCGCAGGAGTCCGGAAACGATCTCTTCCCTGTCCTTCGCTTTTTCAAGGAGGTCCTTGTGCTCAAGGATCGTAAGCTCCTTCCTGAAAGCGATGAACTCCGAGATCATGCCCTTCAGATCGAACACGATGGGCTGTTTCTCTTTGACTGCGAGAAGGTTGATGCTGTATGTGTCCTCGAGCGGAGTCTTCTTAAAGAGGCCGTTGAGGAGGTTCTCAGCGTTCCTGTCCTTCTTGACTTCAATAACGATACGGATGCCTTCCTTGGAGGACTCATCCCTCACATCGTAGATCTCTTCAAAGACCTTGTCGCGCATCAGTGACGCAAGTGCTTCAACAAGCTTGACCTTGTTGCCCGACATGGTGTAGGGGATCTCCGTAACGACTATATTGGTGCGTCCGTTCTCGCCTTTCTCCATGTGGGTGAGTGCACGTACGCGGATCTTGCCTTCGCCTGTTTCGTAGATCGCGGGGATATCTCCCGCATTGACCACGATCCCGCCTGTCGGAAAATCGGGTCCCTTAATGTGTCTTAAAAGCTCTTTGTTCGTGATCTCGGGCTTGTCGAGGAGTGCAACGCACGCATCGATCACTTCGCCCGGGTTGTGCGGCGGGATGTTGGTCGCCATACCTACGGCGATACCCGTCGTTCCGTTGATCAGGAGGTTCGGGATGTGAGCAGGGAGAACTGTGGGTTCCTTCTCGTTCTCGTCAAAGTTGGGCATGAACGGAACGATCCCGCGCTCAAGACCTTCGAGCATCTTCATGGCGCCCGCCGAAAGTCTGGCCTCCGTGTAACGCATGGCAGCCGCTCCGTCGCCGTCGATCGAACCGAAGTTACCGTGGCCGTCAACAAGCGGAACGTTCAGCGAGTAATCCTGTGCCATGTGAACAAGTGCTTCGTAGATCGAGCTGTCACCGTGGGGATGATATTTACCCATCGTATCGCCGACAATTCTCGCACTCTTTCTGTGTGGCTTGTCAGGCGCAAGTCCAAGCTCGTTCATCGCGTAAAGGATTCTTCTCTGTACCGGCTTTAAGCCGTCCCTCACGTCCGGGATG
Organism: Lachnospiraceae bacterium; assembly: GCA_017427685.1. Lineage (GTDB taxonomy): Bacteria > Bacillota > Clostridia > Lachnospirales > Lachnospiraceae > RUG11977. Next base: position 31,238 of record JAFRSH010000010.1, read on the forward strand.
GCACGTGAGATGATGACACTCAGGGCATAGTCCCTGAAGGAGGTTCTCATCTCCTCCGCGAAATCAAGCTGTACAAATTGCTCCTGTCTCGTGCTCATATGTCACTCCATTCAAGTAATATCGAGATTTGCCTCTCCCGCCTCGCTCATGATGAACTCACGGCGCGGAGGTACGTTGCTTCCCATAAGAAGCGATGTGATCTCGTCCGCCTCGACACCGTCGCTTATGTTGACCTGTGCGAGGACTCTCTGTGCGGGATCGAGTGTGGTCTCCCAAAGCTGCTCGGCATCCATCTCGCCGAGACCTTTGTATCGCTGCAGCGATACGATCTTCTTGCCCGACTCTCTGAAGCGCTCAAGTGCAGCATCGTTAAAGAGGTATTCGGACTGCTTCTTCGCCTTGCCGGCCTTGACCGTCTCGTACTCCACTCTGTAAAGCGGAGGAAGCCCGCGGTAGACCTTTCCTTCGTAGATCAGCTGAGGCATGAACCTGTAGAAGAACGTAAGCAACAGTGTGCTTATGTGCGCGCCGTCCACGTCGGCATCCGTAAGGATGATGATCTTGTCATAGCGCAGCTTGTTGATGTCGAAATCGTCACCGATACCGCATCCGAACGACGCGATCATAGACTTTATCTCGTTGTTGAGGAGGATCTTTTCAAGAGTGGCCTTCTCAACGTTGATTATCTTGCCTCTGAGAGGAAGGACAGCCTGGGTCCTTCTGTCACGGGCCGTCTTGACCGTGCCGCCCGCGGAATCTCCCTCGACGATATAAACCTCGCACTCCTCGGCCTTCTTCGATGTGCAGGCCGCGAGCTTGCTGCGTGTGTCGACATCGCTGAGCTGCTTGAGTGCGGCGTTCTTGGCCTTGTCACTCGCCTTGCGCACGTTATACGAACGCATTGAGTTGTCGAGGATCGCGCGGAGCACCTCAACGTTCTTGTCGAAGTAACGCGTCACCTCACTCACGAACACGTCCTCAACCGCGCCCTTGGCATCGTTGTTGCCGAGCTTTGTCTTGGTCTGACCCTCAAACTGGGGATCGGGATGCTTGATCGACACGATCGCCACGATACCGTTACGGATATCGCGTCCGTCGAAGTTGTCGTCCTTCTCCTTGAGCACTCCGAGTTCCCTCGCGTACTGGTTGAGCACTCTCGTAAGTCCCGACTTAAAGCCCGTAACGAGCGTGCCGCCGTCGACAACGTTGATACAATTACAATAAGAATTTATCTGCTCGGAGAATCCATCGGTGTACATGAACGAAACCTCGACCTCGATGTCTCCGCTCTTGCCTTCGATATATACCGGATCCTTCATGATGGTGTTCTGATCACGGCAGATGTAGCGTATAAAGCTTCGGATGCCCTCGTTCTCAAGGAACGTCTCGCTGTAGCCCGACCTCTTGTCGGTGAAGGTGAGCTTCAGACCCTTGTTGAGGAAAGCCGTCTCCTTGAGCTTCTTGGCGATAACGTCGTCCTTGAACTCGACCGTCTCAAAGATCGTGGGGTCGGGGTAGAAAGTAACCTTGGTACCCGTGTCGCTCTTGGCGGCGCGACCAGCTATCGGAAGAAGTCCCTTCTCGAGTTCGACAGTGGGATGTCCTCCGTTTTCATATTCATCTCTGTAGATATGTCCGTCTCTTTTGACTTCAACGATCATCTTGCGTGAAAGCGCATTGACGACGGAAGCTCCTACACCGTGGAGTCCGCCCGAGACCTTATAGACAGAATTACCGAATTTGCCGCCGGCATGAAGGACTGTGTAAACAACCCTCACCGTAGGGATATGCTCCGTGGGATGGATGTCCACCGGAACGCCTCGACCGTGATCGGTCACCGAAACAGCGCCGTCCTTTTCGACGGTCACCTCTATCTCGTTGCAGAAGCCCGCGAGATGTTCATCGATACCGTTATCGAGGATCTCCCAGATAAGGTGATGAAGACCGCGGCTTCCCGTGCTTCCTATGTACATACCCGGACGCTTCCTGACCGCCTCCAGGCCCTTCAAAACGACTATCTCGCTGCCGTCGTACTTAGTCATGTCCAAAACCTCTGTTCCGTTATTTAACATCGTCACATTCGCTTTAACGCTTATGTGACAGGATTATCATTTCTCTGCCGTATCGCACCCTATCATGATGATCCCGTCCGAATACTGCATGTCGCAGATCATCCCGTTCGGTCCGAGTGCGTTGTACCAGCAAAGATCTCCCGACTCGCCTTCCATCACTTCACTGTCGAAGCCCGCTTTCTTTAACTTGCCGGCATAACTCCTGGCATCCTCGAGCGTGCATCCCTCGTAAAGTACGTAAGGGTAATCCCCGTCGGACTTGCCGCTCGACAAAGTCCCTGCTTCGGGTAACGGAAGAACCTCAAGTATCTCTTCACTGAAGAAGCTTCCGGGCTCCTTCTCTTTCTCCTGTGCGAAGAATCCGCATCCGATATCGGCCTTCGCTGTCTTGATATCATAATCAACGGTCACGTACCAGCCGTCATGGTTGTAGGCATGGAAATCGATCTCACCGTTGTGATCGACGTAGTCCGCATCGACATCGAATCCGGCCGCCTTGATCTCCTCAATGTAGTCCTCGATGTTACGCTTCGACTCGATTTCTCCGATCACGATATGATCGAATGTCTCCTCGCAGATACGGTCTTCCTCGACTCCGCCCTTGTATCTGGGCAGGAAGAGCAGGAAGCTGTTGGCCCACATGGAGTCGTCGTCTGCCGCAAGGATGATCCCCGTACCGTTCGTGCCGGACTTCCCGGTGTCCTCACTCTTATCGGACGGTTCTGTACTGTCCTCACCGTCGTCCGGTGCTTCGGAAGCGGTGTCAGAAAACATCGTGTTTTCACTTGTCTTAGCTTCTTCTTTAGAGCCCGTGTCTTTCGGGGCTGTCTGTGTATCCTTTGATGTACCGTCACTCTCGGTGCCGGTCACGGACGATGTACCGGCGGGATCCTCCGACCTGCTCTCGGTCTCATGAGTGCCTGCTGAGGTACCCGACTCTTGTTGCGTGTCCGCACCATCGGAAGAAGAAACTCCCTTCCCTGTGGCGGATGAGGTATCCTGCGCTACGCTCCGTCCTGCGTCCGCACCCGGCTCGCCGGAAGTTCCGGTACAACCGGAGAGGATGAGCGCACCGGTGATCATAAGCGTTATAAGAATGATAAATACGCGGTTCTTCAGTCTTTTTCTCATGATGATCCGTCCTCTTTCACGCGTGTTAACTGTCGTTTCTCAGCCGATCTCTCCGGCTTTCTTCAGTGCTATCTTGGTGATAAGGGGTCCCGTGAGCTCGTAGATCACGGTTCCGCACAGGATTACCGTCCTGATGGTGGCTCCGTACTCGGGAACTGCCGTCATGGCTGTCGTCGCAAGTCCGATCGCAACTCCGGCCTGCGGAACGAGCATGAAGCCGAGGTAATTCCTGGTCTTCTTGGATGAATGCGATACTGCCGCTCCGAACATCGCTCCGCCGATCTTGCCGATCACTCTCGCTACGATGTAGATCACACCGATCAGCCCTATGCCCGGGAGTATCGAGATGTCAAGCTGCGCTCCCGAGATAAAGAAGAACAGCATGTAGAGCGGAGGCGTCATGCGATCCGTCTGTTCGAAGACAGCGTCACTGTTCTTCGATGTGTTGCAGAAAACAGCACCCATGACCATACATGCAAGGAGTGATGAGAGCCCTAAGAGGTTGCCGACTCCGACGCATGTGAAAACGAGCGCATATGTGATCGCGAGCCTGTTGCCGCGTCCCGTAAAGAGCATGGTGAGGAATCTGAAAACGACTCCCGCTACCGCTCCGAGGAGCATTGCTCCGAAGATCTCGATAAAAGGATTAGCGATCGCCGAGAAGGAGAATCCCTCCGAGCCCGAAATGCTCTTGGCGATGGCTACCGAAATACCGAAGCACATAAGCGCTGCGGCATCATCGAGCGCAACAACCGCGAGCAGCGTGTCCGTGACCTCGCCCTTCGCCTTGTACTGCTTGACTACCATAAGAGTAGCTGCGGGCGCTGTGGCTGCTGCTATCGCGCCGAGGCTGAGCGAGAAGGGAACGTCGTATCCCGCGATGATAAGTGCCGCGTCAACGACGATCACGGCTCCGAGTGACTCCGTGATCGCGATCACAAGAGGAGCGCTTCCCACCTTCTTGAGGTACGAAAGCCTGAACTCGGCACCGATGGAGAATGCTATAAATCCGAGCGCCGTTTCGGGGATGATCCCGAGTGACGCTACCGTTTCCGAATTGATGAGGCCGGTGACATAAGGTCCGGCGATAAGTCCCGCGATCAGGTAACCCGTGACGTTGGGGAGTTTCAAAAACTTCATGAGCTTGCTGGATGCAAGTGCAAACGCAAGCGCTATTGCTAAATTAATATAGATGTTCATGGTTATTCTTTGGTACTGATACCCTCCACATAAGTGATCGGGATCACGAACATGATACCCGAGTTGGGTGTATTTAGGTCAACAAACGATTTGATGGTCTCTCTTGCGTCAACGACCTGCTCGTCACGCACAACAAAAAGAACCACCTTGCTTTCGGGTTTGTCCTCGTCTTTGAGGACTCTGCGGAGCATTCCGAAGATCGGGATGTCTTCCATGTTGACGAGCTCCTCGCCCATACCGCGTCCTTCAAGGATCGTACCGCCCTTGATGCCGTGGTTCGCAAGTTCCTTAAGGATGGGGTCGAGGTTGCGGTCGTCTTTTAAGATCAATGTTAAAAGCTGCATATTATCTCCTTTATGTAACACTATGTACACCTCGCGAACTGAGTTCGCTCGGTGTGTGGGTCGCAGCAATCAAAACCTCTGACAAAATACAGACTCTTTTCAAAATGCTTCCGAACCTATGAACACTCCCCCACATTAGGTACTCACACAGTACAAGAGGCTTCGCCTCTAACTGTGAAGGAAACTCAATACGCCTTTGCAAGCAAGCTTGCACGCCGCATTGTATTTCCTTCACAGTGCGAGATGAACTCGCACTGTGTGGGCACCTAACGTGAGAAAGCCGCTCTGTGGTCCTTGAGCGGCCTTTGTGATATTAGTCTGTGCTTCTTCTGTGTTTCTTGGATTGCTTTATTTTGTACATGTTATTATCCGCTTCGTTAACCAGACTCTCAAGGGTCTTGGATGAAGTGTCTCCTTCGTTCCAGACGTGGCCCATGCTGGCAACGATCTCAACGGGGAGTGCTTCGCGCTTGGAGTACTCGGCGAGGTAGCTCTTGATCTGGTCCTCCTTGGTGAGGATCTCGGCTTCGCTGACGTACTCGGCGATAACAAGGAACTCGTCACCGCCCATCCTTACCTTGACGCTGTCCTCGGGGATAACCTTCGTGATCGCCTCGGCGATGCCGTTAATGGCTATATCACCGACGGAGTGTCCGTACGTGTCGTTAAGGATCTTGAGGTCGTCAAGGTCAACGTAGATAAGGTAGACCTTGCCGCTGTGCTTGGCGTAGAACTCCTCTGCAAAGGTTGCGTAACCGAAACGGTTGTACAAGCCTGTCATGGCGTCTTGCGTGTAGAGAGCCTTGAGCTTCTTGTTCACGAGGTCAACCTCATGACGCTGATGCATGCTGTCCATGGCCTGTGAAAGCGCTTCGCTGTAGGTTCTGAAGTCGAGGAGGTTCCATGAGCTCTCCTCGTAGGGGATAACGCAGTATCCGAATGTGATATCACCGAAGTGGAGCGGTGAGAACATGTATATCTTTGACTCGTAAAGGTCTGCCCACTCAGGCGGATAAAGCTGGTCTGCGATCTTGATCTTGCCGACACCGGTACTGGTGTACATGTCGAGTACTTCGTCAAATCCGGTGAATACATCCTCGCCGTACATCTCCATGGCGGAGGGGTTGATACAGAGACAGATATCGTAAAGCTTCAGATGTCTCTTGCATTCCTCGAGAGCTTCGGGGAGCTTCTCGGCTGTATTGTACTTGGTCAGATACCTGCTGATGAGTCGCTGTACGCTTCGGATGTACTCGTCCTCTGTCTTGGAGACGTAGACATTCGTGAATTCCTTACGGAAGTCACGAAGCACTTTACATCCGCAGCTCTCGTTGAGTCTGACTGTGGTTCCGGAGTAGAAATCAAGCTTTCCTTCGTGCTTGCCGTCGATCATCTCCATAAGAGTGTTGGCTGCGTCGTAGCCCTGAAGGAAATAGTCACGGTCAACCGTAGTGATCGAAGGGAAGTAGAACTGTGCATCAAAAAGGTTGTCGAAACCGGTGATCTTGAAATCCTCGGGTGCCTGGTAACCGTCTGTCTCGGCTTCGTTGCAGTAACCGAGAGCCATGAAGTCGTTCGCGCAGACAACTGCGTCGGGAAGATGAAGTCCGAGCTTCTTGAAGTCCTGGTACGCGATCTTGCCGTCACGCTGAAGGAATCCGTAGAATCTGATACGCTCGGGTTCAGGTTCGATGCCGTTCGCCTTGAGAGCGTCACAGAAGGCTCTGTAACGGAGCTGGTTCTCCTCGTTATTCACGGGACCGCCCACAAAGTTGAGCTTCCTGCAGCCGTGCACCTGAATAAGATGATCCACGATCTTGTACTCGGCACCGTAGTTGTCGGAGCTGATATTGGGAAGTCCGTTATGACGTCTGTCTATACAAAGGACCTTAGCGTTCGCCTTTCTGACCTTTTCAAGGATCTCGTCAACAACAGAGATCGAAGCAACACTGTTGACCGCAACAAGAACACCGTCGTACTTGGACGGATTGGGTAACAGGAAAACTTCGAGCTCTTTCTGGTAGAACCCGGCAGGTTCAAGAACGTCGTAGATGTTCATGATATGGAGCTCAACATCGTCTTGCCCCAGTCTTTCGCAAATACCTTTAATGAGCTCATGCGTAAGGTCGTTATTCCACGAGCTTGAGAGCATTAAGATTTTCTTCTTCATGCCAACCTCTTTGCTTTTATAATCTGTCGGAAGCGCTGTGAACGCGCAAATCCGCACATAATCATTATATCTTTTAAGAGCCAAAGATACAAGGCTTTTTAGCGAATTTAAAGAGTCCGCAATGCGTCATCTCGCACTGCGGACTTCTCAAATATTGCTAATTCAGATGGGTGTCAGCCCTTAACCGAACCGACTGCGATACCTGCGATGATGTACTTCGAAAGTAGGAAGTAAACTACAAAGAGCGGGAGTACCGTGAGGGTCAATCCAAGGTAAACCGAACCGTACTCAACTTTGTAGATATCACCCTTAAGGAGCGAAACCATGATAGGCATGGTGTACATCTTCTTCTGAGTGAGGAGGATAAGAGGCATGAACAGGTTGTTCCAGTTACCTACGAATGCCATGATACCCTGTGTAGCGATAGCGGGCTTCATGATAGGAAGCGCGATCTTGTTAAAGGTATAGAACTCTCTTGCACCGTCGATACGTGCGGACTGAACGATCTCAAGAGGCAGAGCAGGGATCATGTACTGTCTCATGAAGAATACCATTGCAGGAGCCGCGATACCGGGGATGATAAGCGGAAGGAAGTTGTTTGCAAGACCAACCGCGTAAACCATCTTGTAGAAACCGATCGATACAACTACACCGGGAACCATCAGGATAGCCATGATGAAGGTGAAGAATGCTCTGCGTGCCTTCCACTCATAAACAACAAGCGCGTATGCAGTGAGTGTTGAGAAGTAAACCGAGCAAAGTGTCGCACCGGTGGAGATGATTATCGAGTTAACGAATCCTCTGATAGGATCAAAAATGTCCTTGCTTGTAAGGATCTCGTAGTTCCTTGCCAAATGAGTCGAAGGAATGAGCGAAACTGCTGTTCCCTGGATCTCAGGGGTCGATCGTGTTGAGTTAACGATCATGATGATGAAGGGGAACAAGCTGAGTGCCGCAAGTGTGATACATACGATATAGATGATCACTTTAAAGGGCTGAAATCTGGGGAATACTTTAATCTCTGTGTCCATTATCTGCCCTCCTTAAGAAGTTGCTGCTTAGCGAGCTTAACTTTCTTTTTGTACTCGCGTTCCTGCTGCTTGATGATCTTGTGAAGTTTAGCTTCATCCTTGTCCTTCAGCACAATGAATACGACAGCCGAAAGGATCGAAATGATGACGAACATTACCAAGCTGGCCGCGGCAGCCTTGTTGTACTGATAACTGCCTGAGAACGCTTGCGTGTAGATGTATAGCGAAGCAGTCAGTGTTGCGTTCTGAGGCTGGCCGTTCTGGAATACACGAGGTATATCGAACATCTGCATACCACCGATAAGTGATGTAACGAGTGTATACAGAAGCATTGTCTTCAAGTTAGGAATGGTAATATAGAAGAATTGCTGATTACCACTTGCACCGTCGATCTCGGCAGCCTCATACATTTCGGGGTTGATACCGAGGATTCCGGCGATAAGGACGATCATCGTGTTGCCGTACCATGTCCAGAACTGCATGAACGAAACGTTGTTCTGGGATGCGGAAGCACTGACCGCAAAGTTGTAAGGGTTATCAATGAAACCGAGCTGAATAAGGATATCGTTGATAGGTCCCTTGGGATATGCAAAAAGGTTTGCAAACAGGATACCGATAGTAGCTGCAGTGATGATATTGGGAAGATAGAATACTACCTTGAAGAATCCCTGAGCCTTGATCTTCTTGTGATTGTTTGTAAACCATGCAGAAAGAATAAGGGCGAGTGAGATCTGAGGGATGAAGTTTACAACCCACATCTTAATGGTATTGATAAGAGCCGTATGGAATGTAGGTGCTGTAAGTGTCTCAGAAAAGTTATCCCACAAACCCTGTCCGAGAGAAGGAAGGAACTTGGCATCGGAGAACGCCATAGTACTTCCCTTAAGGTTTGTAAAACCGATAACACCGGTGAAGATGATCGGATAAAGAGTACAAATAAGGAATGTTACTACAAAAGGTATGGAAAAGAGATATCCGTATTTTGCGTAGCTTACACGTTTCCTCTTCATAAAAACCCCGCAACCAGCATCCGCTTGGATTTAACGACCCGCTTACCTCGGCAGACCGTTACGGATACCTTTTAATAAATGAGGGCGGACGGTGCGAATCCGTCCGCCCTCTGAAGATTCATTCAAAAATGATCTTGTGTTAATTATCAGTCGATACCGAGCTGATCCTTAACTGTCTGCTTGAAGTTAGCAATAGCCTCGTCACGAGTTACTGTGCCAGCTGTGTAAGCACGAACTGCATCTCTCCAAAGTGAGTTGATGCTCTCATCATACTGAGTAAGGTTCTTGCCGTTTGCATATGCGTTAGCAGGTACGAAGTAATCGAACATGTTCTGTCCGCCGAGGAAGTCAAGCTTACCATCAGACATATCCATAACGGTACCGGAAGCTACAGAGTCCTTTGTGCCGCCTTCGCCGTTAAGTGTTCCGTTTGCCCAGTAGTACTGAAGACCGGTCTTGCTGCAGTCAAGTGTGATCCACTTAATAAGCTCAGCTACGCCGTTCTTAGCCTTGGTGTCCTTGTTAGCAAGAACCCATGTGCCGCCCCAGAAGAAGCCGATAGGGGAGTTACATACTGCCCAGTCACCGAATGAGCTGTCATCGCCTTCGCCGCAGTTAGCGCCGAGTGTGTAGTTGATGAGCCATGCAGGTCCGAAGAAACCAAGAACGCCACCGTTCTTCTTCATGTCTGCGAACCAGCCTTCCTGCCAGTCCTGAGTATCATGATGGTATCCGTTGTCCTTAAGCTTCTTAGAGAGGTCAAGGAATGCTTCTCTCTTAGGATCGATGTAGAGCTTGCCGTCTACGATCCAGCCCTTGTCAGAGCTGTTCTCAACTGCGTGCCAGATATCGCCATCGCCTGAGCAGATAGCATAGCCCTTAGCCTTGAGCTCTTCAGCTGCTGCGAAGAACTTATCCCAAGAACCCGAGCCGCCGCCGATCTTGTCCTGAACAGCTGTAGGATCATCTGTTCCCCAAGTATCCTTAGCGATTGAACGACGATAGATGAAGCATCCGCCTGTTGCCTGGTAACCAAGAGCAACTACGTTGTTGTCGCTGGGACGTGTTCCGATTGCTACAGAGTAGCCGGAGATGTTTGCATCAGCGATCATCTTGTCAACGTCGATTCCAAGATCCTTGTATGTAGCTGCGTAGCCAGCTGCATCACCCTGTGAATACTTAAGGATGAAAGCTGCCTCTGCTGCGTACATATCAGGAGCGTCATCTCCGCCAGCTGCAAGAGCAGCGTCAAGAGCGGGCTGGTAAGCGCCGTCTGTTGTAGCGATGATGGTTGTCTTGATCTCATAGTCGAAAGAAGGATTGAGCTCTTTGTAACGCTCTACCATCTTAGGGATCTCGTCTGTGAAAGACCAAAGGTTGATAACCTTCTTCTCGTCAGCTGCAGGAGCTGTTGTGGTAGTAGTGGTGGCAGCAGCGCCGTCATCCTTCTTACCAGCATCCGTAGTAGCTGTGGTGGCTGTCTCATCCTTCTTCTCCTCGCTGGAGCAAGCGGTGAGGCATCCGATGATCATTGCTAAACATAATAATGCTGCAATAAAACGTTTCATAATACCCTCCTCTAAAAGTGTATAATGGTTTTTGCGGGGCGGTCTACCGCCCACACTTGTACATTTTATACAAATGTAAACAAAATGTCAACCAATTATTACTAAAAAGTGAATAAAGGTTTGGTCCTTTGTTTTACACTGTTTACGCGATTTTCAGCTTTTGGGAATAAGCCTTTTGAATGTTTCGAGTCTCTTATTATGGAGTTCGAGCATCGCGTTTGAAAGCGACGGTTTTTCTTTGATCAACTCCGCCACGACGTCGGACGGTATCGAAACAAGTTCAGCAACGCCTCCGACCGCTCTGTAACCGCACATCGGGCCTTCCGCACCGATCACGGATTCGATCCCGAAACAGTCTCCGCGCTTGAGGAGCATCATGGGATGAATGAGCGAATCCTTGTCGAGCGCCTCCATGGAGATCTTGCCGAGTCCGAGTACAAAGAGCCCGCCCTCATCGCTGTAGTGATCGGAGATGAGCTCTTCGCCGACCGCCGTAACAAGCTTACTCTTCGCGGCAATGTCGCACAATTCGTCGAGGGAGTATCCGGAGAACAGTCCGGAATCCCTGAGGATATCGCACTTCGTTGCAGTCTGGCGCACACGGTTGGCCGTTCTGTTCGCCTTGTCCGTGACGACTCTGATATCGGTACTTCCCGATGCCGAAAGAACCTGCGTTACGAGCTGGCAGAAGCTGTCGTGCAGTTTTCCTACGTCCATCCCCTCGAAGGCGTTCTCTTCATATTCATATTCGATCGAAAGCGAATCTTCGCTGAAATGGTAGTTAACGCTCAGGGGAGCAAAGAGTCTCGGATAGTGCTCATATACGTAAACAACCTCTTCCCTGATCTCGGAAATGCCAAACCCGTCGTGGGTCATGCCCGCGAAGTTCTGGGCGAGAGGCATCAGGCCTCTGATCGGAAGCTTGTAGAGCTTCGAGGTCGTCTCGATGTCAACGTTGTCAAAACGGTCGGCGGTATCGATCTGTCGCACCACCGTCTTGTAGATCTCCTTAAAGTCACCGTTTCCTATGATGACGATCGGGTAGTGGCGCAGCTTGCCCTTCTCGTGGATGTCCTCGATCAGGACGAACTTTCTCTCGGTCGCATGGCACATAACGATTCCCCAAACCGTAGTAAAAAGCGCTCTGAGGCTGATCTTCTCTTTCTGGGCAACGACTCTGATAAGGTAAGGAAGCGAATCCCCGAGAACAAAGAGTTCCTTCTGACGAGGCTTCGGAGTTCCCGACGGCTCGCTGACAAAAGGATTCGAATAATCAAGATTTGAGAGCAGCTTCTTCCAATAGGTTCTCGAGACGGAAACCGCCTCGTCGGTCTGGCGTGCAAGGAAGACATTGATCTTGTTTCGCGCTCCGAAGACGTTCCTTAAGACTTCCTCGTCCACTCCGCCTTCGTCGGGCTGCTTGCTTGAAAGGATCGCGAGATAAACATCGGGCTCGTACTTGATGACGTAGGCCTTGACGGGTCTTCCGGAACCCGATCTGTACTCTGCGGCAATGATGTCACTGATGATCTTCTTCTTGTTTTCTTCCGATTCCGAGCAAATATCACGTACCGAGATCTTCGAAACGAGCTTCATCTTGATGATCGCCTCGCGGATCTCGTCGAACGCACCTGTTTTAAATCTGTACAAAGAAACATCATAAATCATGGCATTCTCTCCGGTCCCGACTTGTCTGTCCCGTCAATACAAACAATTCAATAATTATATTTAACTCTTTGGATTGACTATTTTTTCATTCAAGTCTTATAATACCAAAAGAATTCTTATTTGAAAACATCAGGGGGAATCAGAATGAACAATATAATCCTTACCGGAGACAGACCGACCGGAAGACTCCACGTAGGTCATTATGTCGGATCACTTCGCAGACGTGTTGAGCTCCAGAACAGCGGCAACTTTGACAAGATCTTCATCATGATAGCCGATGCTCAGGCACTCACCGACAACGCCGACAACCCCGAGAAGGTCAGAAGCAACATCTTACAGGTCGCACTCGATTATCTCTCGGCCGGGCTTGACCCCGCAAAGTCGACTCTTTTCATCCAGTCGCTTGTTCCCGAGCTCACCGAGCTTTCGTTCTACTACATGAACCTCGTCACGGTATCTCGCCTTCAGCGCAATCCTACCGTTAAGGCAGAGATCCAGATGCGTAACTTCGAGACGAGCATCCCCGTAGGGTTCTTCACATACCCCATCAGCCAGGCAGCCGACATCACAGCGTTCAAAGCAACGGTTGTTCCTGTAGGAGAGGATCAAATGCCTATGCTGGAGCAGTGCCAGGAGATCGTCCGTAAGTTCAACGCTACCTACGGCGAAACACTTGTCGAGCCCAAGATCCTTCTTCCCGAGAATCAGGCATGTCTGAGACTTCCCGGCACGGACGGCAAGGCCAAGATGAGCAAATCGCTCGGAAACTGCATCTACCTTTCGGAGACAGAGGAAGACCTCAAGACCAAAGTAATGTCCATGTACACCGATCCCAATCATATAAATGTCAGCGATCCCGGACAGATTGAGGGCAACACGGTATTCACTTACCTCGACTGCTTCTCACGTCCCGAGCACTTCGCGGAGTACGCTCCCGATTACTCGTGCCTTGATGAGATGAAGGATCACTACAAGAGAGGCGGACTCGGCGACGTCAAGGTCAAGAAGTTCCTCATTAAGGTTCTGAACGAGGAACTCTCTCCCATCCGCGCACGCCGCGCCGAGTGGGAAGCCAAGCTTCCCGAGGTATGCGAGATCCTCAAAGAAGGAAGCCGCATTGCTCACGAAACAGCTGCACAGACACTCAGTGAAGTCAGAGCAGCCATGAAGATCGATTACTTCAGTAAAGAAAACGGACTCGTGTGAGTCCGTTTTACTTTATCTGTCATTCTTTAATCATCATCTCTTCTTTTTACCGAATACGGAGAATAAACCGGACAGTCCCGCAGGCTTGTCCTTCGAAGTGTATTTCGAAGTCTGCTTTCTGCTAGAGCCACTATATACCGAAACTCTGATCTGTTTCGCAGGTTCTTCTACAGGTGTCTCCTGCTCTGTGGATTCAGTCTGTGCCTCTGTTTCATCTTCTGTTTCCACTGTGGATTCAGAGATTTTTTCAAGTTCTACCTCGGGTTTGGGCTCTGCGATCACTTCTTCCTGTTTCTCAGGTTCCTCCTCAGATTTTACCTCGGGTTCCGGCTCTGAGATCACTTCTTCCTGTTCCTCCTCGGATTTTACCTCGGGTTCTTGCTCTGCAATCTCCTCTCCCTGTTGCTCCTCGGATTTTACCTCAGATTCAGAATTATCCTCCGGTTTTAATTCAGGTACAATATTCTCCTCAAGGATCTCTTTAGGTTGAATCTCGGGTTCGGATCTTACCTCGGGTGCGGGACGCTCCTTGCGCTCGCTGTCCCAGAAATCGATCCCGTGGCTTGTGGGTCCGAAATAATTCTCTATTGCTGAGCGATACTCTTTCTCAGTGAGTTCTATGCTCCTGTCAGTCGAGTACTCCTTCTGCGGTCTTGTAACATTCACCTGTACTGCGGGAATCTCAGAGGTTGTCCTGTACTCTACAGTTTTTGGAGTCTCAGTATCAGTCTCAGCTACTTTTTCTGCTACTACAGCTTCTTCCCGTTCAATGGCTACCTCAACAATTGTTTCAACGACCGTATTGTCCGTAGTTTTATCAACTGTGTTTTCGGATTCCGTCTCTGCTTCTACCGGTAATTCTTCATCTACGTCTGTGGGAGCCTCTTCCTGCAGTTCTGTGGGAACTGCTTCCTGTTCAGCGACTGTCTCTTCCGTAACGTCTTCTGCAGCTACTGTCTCGGTTACTTCCTCTACCGCGGGTTCCTCGGTCGATACAACCTCTTCCTCCACCTCTGTGGGGATGACTTCAGGCTCTTCGGACATGTCTGCGGGGACGTAGTCCGAGGCGTGAGCCGTGGTTGAAAGCGTCCTGATCTCGATACTCTCGAACGGGCACTCTGCTCCATCGCTTCCGCGGCTCTTCAGGATCGTGATCCCGTTATCGACGCGGGCGCGGATCGTCATCGCGGTGGGACCGTTGCTCATCGCGATTGCCTCCGGAAGCTTGTATTCTTTCTCTTTATCATGAGTCACGAGCACTACCGCTTCGACACCGCTTCCGACCGAAACGTTGATCCCGTACAATCCTTCTTCAAGCTGGAAAGCCCATGCAGAGCCGTTATCAGCCGTTCTACCCCAGTAGTATCCCGTAAAAGGATCGATTCCGAAGCCCTGAACGGGGTGTGTATGATATGTTCCCTTGGACCCGTCTTCGGAAGCTCCGACTTTGTAACAGAGTTCTCCGGCAAAGCTGCCCGTGACGTTCATAAACGCATCCGGGCCCTGTTCCTGTTCCGTGCCCGTGCGCGGGTTCCTGACTGCTATCCTGTATGTTTCACCGATGAGCCGATCCTTTTCCGAAAGATCGTTTTCCGTTGTGGAAGTCTGTGGCTTAAGCACTTCAACCTCAAGTCCCGAGTACACTGCGTCTGCGGGGGCTCTGAGAATCGTCTCTCCTTCAATAGGCGTACCGCCCGTAAGAAGCTTAACTCCCCTGTGAGACGCGAGGGTTACTGTTGAGTCCTGCGCGGTCTCAACAAGTACCGTCTTAAATGTATTGCTTACAAGCACCGACTGTGCCCCCGTGATCACGAAGGGGATCTTCACCGACCTGTCGGTTTCTTCACTCACAAGCTCGGGCTGGGGAGTGGGATTAACATCCTCCTGCATATAAACACTTGCGCTCTCCTTACCCCATGCAGCTCCTATCACTGTTCCCTTCTCAAACGGTCCTGCGAGCATCGCGTACCCGGGATCCGTCTGCTTTCCGCCGCGGATGGCGTAGGAATACTCCTCTCCATCGATCCATACATGGAAATCCTCAGCCATCAGGCTGAAGATCTTGATCGAAAGGTCACCGTCGTAATCCTCCTCGAAAACGATACACAGCTTTTCAAAGCCGTTATCGCCTTCTTTGTACGGAGTAAGCTTGTACGGCGGGCAGCTCACCTCTCCGGCGGGCAATGCATCAATGATAAGAACGTTTTCTCCCATAAGCGTTAATCCTTACCTCTCTTCTCTGAAATACGGCAATCCCAGATGATCGGGAGGCAGATTCTCCTTCTTTTTACGAAGCGATACAACGATCAGCACGCCAAGTGTAACCACGTAAGGAAGCATCTTGAAGATCTCCTGGCTCTGGCGTGTAAGCCCGGGGATGTAGAGGTACGACCAGTAGAGCACTCCGAAGAGGTAAGCTCCCCAGATCGCGCCGATAGGCTTCCATGTAGTAAAGATAACGAGCGCGACAGCAAGCCAGCCGAGTGCCTCGATGTTACCGTCGATGATCCATGTTCCGTAGACGTAGTCCATGGTGTAATAAAGACCGCCCAGACCCGAGATCACGGATCCGATGATAATGGCGACGTACTTGTATTTTGAAACGTTGATGCCGGCTGCGTCGGCGGTTGCCGGGTTCTCACCGACTGCCCTGAGACCGAGTCCGACACGTGTTCTCTTAAGGATGAGATGAGCCGCAACAGCGAGTGCGATCGCTACGTAGGTCATCCAGCCGTAGCCGAAGATCGCGTAAAGCGGGTTCGATGTGCTGTTGCCTGTAAGAGGCGTGAAGTAAGCTCTGTATGCGCTTGAAGCTGCGTCTGTGGAGATCTTGCCGACTCCGCCCGCGTACTTGCTGAGCATTCCGCCGAAGAAGTTCGCGATTCCACCGCCCATGATGGTGAGCGTAAGTCCCGTAACGTTCTGATTGGTGCGGAGTGTTACCGTAAGGAATCCGTACAAGAGACCTGCAAGCCCCGACCCGATGATCGTGGCCGTAAGCGAAAGGATCACCGAGATCACGCCCGACGGTTCCGCAACGGAGTTCTCGTAGAAGAACGAGGCAACAAGGCCCGAGATTCCACCGATATACATGATACCGGGAACGCCCAGGTTAAGATGACCGGCCTTCTCGGTGATGATCTCGCCGACCGCACCGAGCATTATGACCGTTCCGAATATTATCGCGCTGTGCATGAGCTGAATTAAATCTGTCATAACAAGTCCTTTCGGGGCTGAAGCGCAGCCCTTATAACATAAGCGTTAAGAAATCAATGTTTTCCTCTGACCTTGATCCTGTACATAGTAAAGAACTCGCCCGCGAGCAGGAAGAACAGGATCACACCGGTAATGATCTTGGATACGTAGGTGTTAACATTGCACGAGGAAGCGATCTCGAGGGCTCCCTGATCAAGGAAGCAAAGCAGAGCCGCGATCGCGATCATACTGAAGGTGTTGAACTTGGCGAGCCATGCGACGATGATCGCCGTAAAGCCCCTGCCGCCGGCGGTCGATGTCGAGATCGAATGGCTGACACCCGACACAGCGAGGAAGCCCGCAAGTCCGCAGACAGCGCCCGAAAGCACCATGGTCCTGATGTAGACCTTTTTAACGTTAATGCCGGCGTAACGGGCCGTGTTGACGGAATCACCGATAACACTGATCTCGTAGCCGTGCTTGGAGTATCTGAGGTAAATGAACATTGCGACCGTTACCGCAAGAACGAGCAGAACGTTAATGCCGTAGTCCTTGTTAAATGCCGAAGTAAAGAGTCCGGGCAACCAACCCTCGTGACCGTCGGGGTTGATAACGCCGACCGTGTTGTTACCTACACCGACCTCCCACTGCGCTACCATGAACGCGGTGAACTGGATCGCGATGTAGTTCATCATGAGTGTGAAGAGCGTCTCGTTGGTGTTCCAGAACGCCTTGAAGATTCCGGGAAGGAGTCCCCAGAGTGCGCCGGCGATGAGCGACGCCAGAACCATGACGATTATGAGCAGGAATGTGGGCATCCCCGTAAAGTACTTCATACAGAACGCCGTTGCGATACCGCCCACGAGCATCTGACCCTCGGCGCCGATGTTCCAGAAGCGCATGGCAAAGGCAGGTGCAAGGCCGACACCCAGAAGCAGGAGTGTCGAGGTATCTCTCAGAAGGTTCCAGACAAGACGTGACGAGCCGAAGCTTGCCCTGATCATCGTTCCGTAAACCTTGATGGGGTTGATCCCGGCGAGTAAAACGATCAGGATACCCGAAACTATCAGAGATGCCAGAACCGCGATGAGTCTGACGAGCCACCGTCTTGAACGGGACATCCCTTCGTATTTGACGACACGCAGAAGAGGCTCTGTGTGTTTTTTCTTACTGACGCTCACTTCCCAAGTCTCCTCTCTTTTCGTAACTGGTCATCAGAAGACCGATCTCCTCCTTGGAGGTGGTCCTCGCATCAACTACACCCGAAACCTGTCCGCCGACAAGTACAACGATCCTGTCGCACAGCGACATGAGGACGTCGAGGTCTTCACCGACGTAGATAACGGCCGTTCCTTTCATCTTCTGCTGCGTCAAAAGATCGTAGATGACGTGCGAAGTGTTTATATCAAGTCCGCGAACCGCGTAAGCCAGCATAAGCACTGCGGGCGAAGCCGCGATCTCGCGTCCGACGAGAACTTTCTGAACGTTTCCTCCCGAAAGCCTGCGCACCGGGAAGTTGATGCCCGGGGTCGCAACATCGAGCTCGTCTTTGATCTTGTCGGCGAGCTTCCTGGGCTCGTTCCTCCTGACAAAGAAGCCCTTGCCTTCATCGAAGGTTCGTAACATCATGTTGTCTGTCATGCCCATGTCTCCGACAAGGCCCATGCCGAGTCTGTCTTCGGGGACAAAGGAGATCGAGATACCGAGCTTTCTGATCTGTCTGGGGTCGAGACCGTTGAGCTTGATCGTGCCGCCCGAGTGAGGCAGGTAGGTCACACTTCCGGAATCAAGCGGGATCAGACCGGCTACGGCATCGAGGAGTTCCTTCTGACCCGATCCCGCAACGCCCGCGATACCGAGGATCTCACCGGATCGCGCCGTAAATGAGACATCGTCGAGTCGCTTGACTCCGTCACGGTCGATGTACGTAAGGCCCGAAAGGACCAGTCTGTCCTGGGGGCCGACAACCGCGGGTCTGTTGATCTCGAGCGATACGGATCTGCCGACCATCAGCGAAGCAAGCTGCACGGAATCGGTCATGCTCGTCTCGAGAACATCAACGCACTTTCCTCCGCGGAGAAGTGCCACTCTGTCGGAGATCTCCATAACCTCCGCGAGCTTGTGTGTGATAATGATTATCGACCTGCCGTCGTTCTTCATGTTCCTCATGATGTCAAACAGCTTGTCGGTCTCCTGAGGCGTCAGAACCGCCGTGGGCTCGTCGAGGATCAGGATACGCGCTCCGCGGTAGAGCGCCTTTATGATCTCTACCGTCTGCTTCTCGGAAACAGACATGTCGTAGATCTTCTTGTCAGGGTCGATCTCGAAGCCGTACCTCGCTGCGATCGAGCGGATACGCTCAGACGTCTCCTTAAGGTTGAACTTCCTGCCGGCTTCGTTGTAACCCAGAACGATGTTTTCGGCCGCAGTGAACACATCCACAAGCTTGAAGTGCTGGTGGATCATGCCGATCCCGGCTGCATAAGCGTCGGTGGGTGACGAAATGACGGTCTCTCTGCCGTCGATGAATACCCTGCCCTCATCAGGGTAATAGATTCCCGAAAGAATATTGACAAGTGTGGTCTTGCCGCTGCCGTTCTCCCCAAGCAGTGCCAAGATCTCGCCCTTTCTGAGCGTAATGTCAATGTGGTCATTGGCCATGACGGTGCCGAAGCTCTTCGTAATGCCACGCATCTCTACTGCTGCTTCCATGCTCACAAAATGGCCTCCTCTCTTATATCGTTATACGCAATGGACGCTCGACGCCTGTCCATACATTGTTGAAAGATACAACAGTACAAATATAGCACAAACAAGCTCTCTTGTCACGGACAAGAGAGCTTGCGTTCAAACATATTGAGCTTAAAAAGTATCATCAGTTGAGCTTTGTGATACCGTCGACATCTACAAGGAATGTAGGAGCCGAGATATAGTGAGACTCATCGAAGTAGCCGTCTACGATACCGTTAACGGAATCGGGAACGTAGTCACCGTCGGTATCGATACGGAAGATCTCTGTAACCTTCTGTCCGTTTACAGTGAACTTGTTTGTATCGAATACATGAAGGGTGCCGTTCTTGATGGCTGCCTCAGCCTTGTCAACTTCTGCCTGTGTTCCTGCTGCGCACTCGGGTCCGAGCTTTGTGATGCAAACGGCACCGGACTCATAGCCCTCTGACCAGTCAACATCGATCCTCTCACCCTTGATGAACTGATCGAAGCAATGTGTATAGTATACGGACCAATCGTTTGTAGCAGATGTAAGAGCTGCGTGAGGTGCAACAGCGAGCATGTCGATGTTGTAGCCTACAGAGTAAACGGGAGTGCCTGCAACGTTGGCTGCCTCACAAGCCTGAGGAGCACCTGTTGTATCAGCATGCTGTCCGATGATAACTGCGCCGTTGGCGATGAGCATCTCAGCTGTGGTCTTCTCAGCAACAAGATCCGACCATGAGTTTGTGAACGAAACATCCATTACGATGTTGGGGTAGATCGACTGCATTCCAAGGAAGAATGCTGTGTAACCGGAAACAACCTCTGCGAAGGGGAATGCTCCTACATAGCCTGTCTTAACCTTGCCCTCTGCCGTGTAGTTGTTGGCGGAAAGCTTGCCGGCGTCAACGAGTTCCTTGATCTTCATACCTGCAACAACACCCGATACGTAACGGCTCTGGTATGTCTGGTTGAATGCGTTAGAAAGGTTTGCAAGACCCGAGCTCTTAGCTGTGTCGCCTGTCATGCAGACGAACTTGATCTCGGGATGTTCCTTGGCTGCCTGCTCAGCATAGTACTGATGACCGTACGAGTTGGTGATAACGAGCTTGCAACCCTGCTCGATACAAGAGATGCACTTGTCGTAGCACTCCTCTTCCTGGGGAACGTTGTAGAACCATACGAGGTTATCCTCAACGTTGAGTGCCTTGGCTGCCTTCTTGATACCGTCGATATGTGCCTGCGAGTATCCTTCGTTCTCATCACCGATGAGGATGATACCGATCTTGTCTCCGGTTGCGGAGCCGCTGCATGCGGTTACGCCGAGTACAAGTGCAAGTACGAGAAGAATGGCAATTACTTTTTTCATAGTTTCCTCCTCTAAAGATAGATCGCTCCGCGACTTAACCCGGCGGAGCAAAAAAATTAAGAGCGTCTCAGAAAGACGCTCTTATTCTAGTACACGATTTTGATTAAATCAAGAGTCTTAATCGGGCTAATTTGTTTAATCCTGATATAACAAATCGTCAAAGCTCTTCGCGGTTTACGATAGGTCTGCTGAGAGTAATGCTGAGATTACCGTTGCGGACTCTGAGTTCGTCGATGAATTCCTTCTCATTCATCCCGGAACGGAGCATAACGCTGTAGCTGAGTTCGAAAAGACTGCCCATGTTGGTGGACTTCACTCTGTCAAGAACTGCCTTCGAGGTATATTTATCAAGGATATCGTCGAAGATCGTGGTGTAATCGAGGTTCTCGGGGATGAGGATCTTGAGGATCTTGGTTCCGCGGGAGGGCTCAGCGAATCCGAGTACGCTGACAAGGATCGTGATCGCTCCGACCACAAGGATAACAAGTGCAGCAACACCGACATAACCCATGGCCATTGCAAGTCCCGTAACTGTCGAAAGGAAGATGCTTGTGATCTCGCGTGCGTTACCGGGTGTAGATCTGAAGCGGACGAGTGAGAACGCGCCCATAACTGCGATACCTGTTCCGACGTTGCCGTTGACGAGCATGATGACGGTCTGGATGATCGCGGGAAGCGCGAGGAGCGCGAGGAGCATATTCTTGGAGTACTCGTTCTTAAAGGAATGGATAAATGCGATTATGATTCCGAGTCCGAGAGAGATGCATGTACAGATTACGAACTCCCCCGCCGATACGGATGAAGTTGATGCAAGAATGCTTTCAAACATTTGAGTGTTTCCTTCCTGATTTTACTTGGTCTTTTTATCTTTTGAGGCGTCTTTTCTGAGACGCGCATGACCGAGATCCACAACACTGCCCTCACTGCCGAGATAAGGCAGGTGATTCTCGATGATGCTCATATACATTTCGGGATTTTCACAGTAAAACGTTCCGTACTTCGAGATCGAAACGGGCGCGACCTTGAGTTCGGAAAGTATCATCGCCATCCACATAGGCATGTACTCGGGGAGCTTGATCTCCATGAGTGTCATGTCGTCCTCAAGGAGCTGCTCTCCCACGGCGCCCTCGCCGAGTCTGAGCTTCTTACGCCTGCAACGGATGTTCTTGTCGAGCGTGAGGCGGATCGAATTGTCCTCAAGTCCGTAGAAAGCACGCCTGTCGTAAGCAAGGTAAACCTGGGGCTCCACGGGATTGGTCTGCAGGAACCAGTCGATCTCACGCATTATCTGGTTGTCTTTCTGAGGGTGGATCCCGTCGTAGAGGTAGGCCTCGGCCTCACTGAGTTTTAAACCGACGCGACGCTTATAAACAATGCCTTTAAACTTCTTCTTGAGCTCGACATATACCTTCGAATCGGGTGATTCGGGCACTCCGTACGAACGAAGCCTGAGCTTTTCTTTGTATATGGGTTTCTCGATCGATGTCCTGATAAGATCGAAGTCGGGCGTATCAAAGTAGATGTTGCAGATGGTATGAAGACCGTACTGGTCGATGATCATCCTGTCTTCGACAAGTCGGAGAAAATCACGTTCCTGCTCGGGTGTGAGCAGATACTTCTTCTCATAACGCTTGAATACAGTCTCAGCCATGCGCAACCTCCTTTCTTGAAAAATCCTACGGCACCGATTCTAACTCACAAATATGAGCATCATTTTATGACTTTTTTAATTTTTTGTAAACAGGAAACAATTCAGAAAACTCCGATATAACGGTCGCAAATTAACAGGGTTGTTTTATTGTTTCATGCATTTAACGAGCCTGCTGGTACCGAGTCTGTCGGCTCCGGCTTCCACGAAAGCCTCCGCGTCCTCGAAGCCCTTGATGCCGCCCGCAGCCTTGATGCTGACGCCCTCGGCGATATGCTCCTTAAAGAGCTTAACATCCTCAAGGGTTGCTCCGCCTGTTCCGAAGCCTGTCGATGTCTTGATGAAATCGGCTCCCGATTCGCTGACACATCCGCAAAGCTTCACCTTCTCTTCCTCAGTGAGATAGCATGTCTCGACAATTACCTTGAGAAGCTTGCCGGAGCAGGCCTTCTTGATCTCTGCGATCTCTTTCGTAACATCATCGAAACGGCCTTCCTTGACCATACCGAGATTGACTACCATGTCGATCTCGTCGGCACCTTCACGTACCGCTTCTTTAGTCTCGAACACCTTAACGGCTGTGGTGTTGTAGCCGTTCGGGAATCCGATCACGGTGCAGATCTTCATGCGGCCGGCTGCGTACTTTGCGGCGCGCTCAACGAAGTAAGGTGCGACGCAGACGCTGGCGGTTCCGAAGTGGATGGCATCGTCAATAAGGGTGGCGATGTCAGACCATGTCGCTGTCTGCTTGAGTTCTGTGTGGTCTACGCGGGATAAGATTTCTGATTTGTTCATGACTGTTGTTCCTTTTCCAAAATATTACTATATGGTTCATACGGCGTCTCACTGTCACGTACTTTTTCCGAAAACAATAAAGCGATGTAATCGCGTTTTCGGGAAGATACACGTGGCAGCGAGGAACCGTCACTATAGGACTGATATCATATTTTATCTGGTGTGAAGCCCATAGGAAACAGCTCGCGAAGCGAATATATCCAGTAATCGTCTTCGCTGCGTGCAAGGATCACGCAGAACTCGTCGGGATCGCAGAATTCGGACATGACCTGGCGGCAGACACCGCAGGGAGGGCAGTAGTCCGTGATCTTGCCTTCTTTGCCTCCGACGATCGCTATGGCGAGGAAGTCCTTGGTGCCTTCGCTAACCGCCTTGAAGAACGCAGTTCTTTCGGCACAGTTGGAAGGTCCGAATGCGGCGTTTTCGATATTGCAGCCCGTGTAGATCTTCTTGTCCTTGGCCATAAGCGCTGCGCCTACTTTGAAGTTCGAGTAGGGTGCGTAGGAGAACCTGAGCATCTCGGTCGCTCTCTTGATCAGTTCGCGGCAGACAAGGTCGCTGAGCCGATCGACCGACGGCGCGGCGCCGCCTCTTGTTGCGGGATCCGTTCTCCTCGCATTTACGGGAAGCTGCATCTCGTTTTCTACAGTTTTGTTTGTGTCATTATCCATGATGATGCCTCCTCATCTGTATTTTTAATTGCTTCAGTTCTTTTTCTCTTCGGGGGACTCTTCGGCGGGTGTCCCGGTGGTTTCGGAAGTGCCGGCCGACTCTTCGGCTTCCTGCTGCTCTTCCTTTTCCTTTCTCTTCTTAACGCGCACGATGAGCTTGTTGAAGATCGCCTCTATGATCGCTGCTGCGATCAGGTAGATGACCATACAGAAGAAGATTGAGAAGAAGGGATACATGTTCCTGTGTCCGATCGTGCTCATCACGTTCACAAGCTCGCCCGTACCGATGTACCCGGCAAGTGAAGAAAGGGACATGAGCAGGATAGTGAGCCTCTTGATATCGAAGAGGGAATTCTCGATCGCTTCGGGGATAACAGCCGTAAAGTGCGAGTGGCTGAGGATCTCCTTGATGTTGTCCGAATAGTTCTCCATCTCACGTTTAGCACTCCTCGTGAGGATCTCGGAGAAGCTGCCCGCACCGTAAAGTCCGATAGCGAGCGACGAAGCCACAACTGCCGGAAGATTGATCCCGAACGCGGGCACGTAGTAGAAAAGCCAGATCGTCAGAAGCACAGGAACGCTCCTGAGGATGAAGCAGAGAGCACGTCCCAAGCCGGAGATGATCTTCTTCTCGTAGCAGGTCATGTAGCTGATGATCATGCCGAGGATCATCGCTATGATCCATGCCGCAACCGTGATCAGCACGGTCACCGCCAGCGCTTTGATTATCCTGAAATACGCACCTCCCGAAATGAGGTTTGAGTATACGGCATCCGTAATCCCCAAAATAATGTACATTTCGTAATCCTCCTGTGTTCTACTCTTCCGTTCCGTCCGTGGTTTCCGGCTCCTGCGGTGTTCTGACAAGGAACTTGTAGTTGTACATGTCGAGATACCCTGTCGTGGTCAGGAACTTCTTGTCTTCCTGTGTCGTGTTGCCCGAATCGGCTCCGGCAAACAGGGCGTCGATCTTGCCTGCCATCAGCTGCGAATACGCCGTTTCGGTATCAAGTATCCTGATGTTGATGTCTGTGCAGAGTCTGCATGCGATCTCGTCGAGCATAGCCACGCAGAATCCGCTGGGCTGCCCGTCCTCGTCGATCATCTCGACGGGCGGAGCCGATCCCGTGATACCGATATCGAGCGAACCGCTCATCTCGTGAGTGAACCTGAAGCGGTCTGTCCTGCTCCACATGTCCTCCTCGCGGAAGGGATCGGTACTCACAGCGTTTTTGATATAATCGTTAACAAGCCTGCCGAGCGTTCCGTCCGACCTGATCTTGTCGATCGCATCACTGAGGCGCTTGCGGGTTTCTTCACCCTCTTTGTCATCAGTAACGGCGAGTGCGAAGGAAAATCTCGGTTTGGAAAGACGTGCCGTTGCTGACATGTCGGAATTATCAAGTATATCAAGGTCACCGTAGTTCTTCACAGCGTAATCTGCTGTCGAATCGCAGGCCCAGATCGCGTCTACCTCGCCGGCTCTGAGTCCTTCCACGGCGTCTTCAAAGGAATCGTACTCCCTGTAAGCGGATGTATCACGTCCGAGAAGGCTCTCGAAGTAGATACCCGACGCCTCGGGACCCATGTACGACCTGACACCGCCGATCCTCGACCCCTCGAGATCGTCGGCACATGTCACGGTCTTTAATTCCTTATGTCCGTCGCCGGTCTTCCAAAGTACTGCGCTCACGAGCGTCAGTATGAGCAGGAATACAACGGCACCGAACTTGTACCACTTTGTCTTCATCACATTTCCTTTCAGAATCCGTTCGAAAAGCTTCTTCCGGTCTAAAACCGGTTATCTGAGACTTGCTCCGTAGATCTTCTCGCCTCGCGTCGCGATAACGAGCCTGTCGGCGTACATGACGGGCGTTGCCTCTATCGCCGAGCCGAAATTGATGCGGTTAAGGATGTGTCCGTCGCGCGCATCGATGAGCAGGAGATCTCCGTTCTGACAGCCCTGTATGATGAGCGGCATGCCGCTTCTGTCATATGTGAGGATCGTCGAGCTCCACGAGTACATGTCGAGGGTTATCCTCCATTCCTCATGCCCTGTCTTCTTGTCGAGAGCCACAAGGTAACCTTCCTCGAGTGAAGGTGTCTTGGAAACCGAGTAGATCACGTAGTCTCCGATCTCACCCTTGCCGACGGCTCCGGTCGAGAGGACTCCTCCCGCGTAGCCTTTGACTGTATGAACCTCGTAGCCTTTCTTCCAAACAGTCTGACCCGTAATGGCGTTGAGCTTGTAGATCGCGGCTTCGCCCATGCTGTGCTCGTCGTAGCCGTACTTAAGGGTCGTGCCGACGTAGATAAACTTGCCGTCCTCCTCAAATGAAAGGATCGGCGAGGAATTGATGTCCTCTTTGAGGTCTGTGATCCAGACCATGTTCATGGTGTTCACGTCGAGGCAATAGAACATGCCCGCATTGTCACCGATGAAGATGTACCCGTTCCAGGCACAGGCGCTGCACTCGCTGCCCCAGACTCTGCTGTTTTCACTGTATACACCGTCGATCGTGAACGTATATTTCACAAATTCGGACGGTTCCACCGAAATCTTACCGGCCTCCTTGTTGTAGTCGGTATTGAGCCTCATCGTGTAGATCACGCCGTTCTCTCCGGGGTAGATGAGAGTGTCCGTCTCTTTGTCTATAAGCGGTGAGCTGTCGTAGGCGTGCCATCTGCGGGGCGCGAAGCTGTCTTCGATACCGCCCTCGTAAAGCAGTGTCCCGTCAAGCAGGCTGTAGATGTAGAAGCGCTGCGAGACGTTCTCGCCGAAGGGTCCGGTCTGGGCATCACCGCAACCGCAGAACAGGAGCGGTGTTCCGTCGGGGTAGATCGTTGCCGTGCCCTTAAAGGTCATTCCAACGTTTATGGCGGGACGTGTTTCTTCCCCTGTATCAAGGTCAAGGAAATGTATCTGTCCGTCCATGCCGGGGTAGATCACCTCGACAAGACCGCGTTTCTCCTTGGCACTGTCGTACATGTTCATCTTGGAACGGACTTCGTCATCCCACTGCGCGAGGAGAGGCTGACCTGTCCATCCGTTACCCGACCAGTAGTCGGATCCGTTGTTCTTGAGGAGCTTTCCGGTCTCGTAGTCCCAGGTCTTCTCAAGGACTCTTTCGGAAGCTGTCACCGCACCGACACTCGAAGCATCACGTCTGTAGTTGCCTCGGAATGTGAAGAATCCGCTTATGGGAGCGTCCGAGTTCTTCTCGGTGTTGAACTTGATGGGGAAGAATCTGTCGACCGAGTCGACAAGCCATCCCTTTGATTCGATGGTTTCTTTAACCCTGAATTCTGCGGGGTCGGTTTCCTTGACGGGGTGCGGGGTGTCTTCGTCGGCTCCCTTCACCGCATCGAGGTCTGTCTCGTACCTGAGGCTTCCCGCAGTGTTGTTGAAGTAGTTATAGAGATACTTAAGTGAGCCGTACTTTACCATGAACTTGAAGGCAAAGAATCCGGCCACAAGCGAACAGATAAGTATGAGAGAAAGAAGGGTAACAAGGGTTCTCTTAAGAGCCCTCGGCATCCGACGCTTCTTACCGGCCTTTTCAAGGTACCGATCGACGGCACTCCCGGCTTCCGCCGCATCACCGTCGGTCACGTCACTGAAGCTTGACGCGGGGCGTGGCCCACCCTTAAAGAGCCTGACGAGCGCGGAGAAAAGACCTTGCTTCTTCTCCTTCACTACGTTCTGCTCAGCGGCCTCGGGTTTGGCTGCAACGGTTTCGTGCTTTTCTTCCTTGACGGGTTCAGGTACGACAGGCTTGTCCTCGTCATCTGAGGGACGCGCCGAATCGTACATGTATTTGCGCTCCGTAAGAACGGGCTTCTCGGTAACAACAGGCTTCTCGGTAACAACTCGCTCATATCTGACAAACGAAGGGCGCGAAGAAACAGACTCCGACTTCTTCTGCTCGGAGTGCCCGTTCTTCTGCTGTGCGATTTCCTTACGAAGGTCCTTCCACGGGTTGTGGTCCTCAATCTGCTCTTCGAGCTGATTGCTCATACGCTCCTGCTTAAGCTGAGCGACCTTCTTCTTGTTCCTGCCCCTGTTCTTTCCCATTTTGTATCCTTTTGCAAATAATTAATTCGCGATTTTATTTCTTCCCTAAAAGAAGAGGTTTAAGTTCTCTGATGTGACCCACACCAATGACCTTGATGGTGTGAGGGCCAAGGTCTTTCATGTTGACCTGCGGCATGATAACACAGTCGTATGCAAGCGTCTGCGCTTCCATCACACGCTGGGCGGCTCTGGTGACTCCCCTGACTTCGCCCGTGAGTCCCACCTCACCGAACACAACCGTCTTGTCTCCGGGTGCTTTGTCAGTCGCGCTCGAAAGCAGTGCCGTTACCACGGCCAGATCGAGCGCGGGCTCGTTTATCCTCATGCCTCCCGTAACGTTGACGTACGCATCACAGCCCGAGAGCTGCACTCCCATACGCTTCTCGATCACGGCGAGCAGGAGGTTCACTCTGTTCGCATCGATACCCAGGCATGTACGTCTGGGCATGGCGAAACCTGTCTTGCTCACAAGTGCCTGGATCTCGGCAAGGATAGGTCTTGTCCCTTCGATCGATGCCGCGATGACAGATCCCGGTTCTCCGACCGGTCTTCCGTCAAGCATGTGCTCGGAAGGATTGCGCACTTCTCTGAGGCCGTCACCTTCCATCTCGAACACACCGACTTCGTTCGTCGATCCGAATCTGTTCTTAACAGCTCTTAAGATCCTGTAGGGTGAAGACGCGTCGCCCTCAAAGTAGAGCACCGTGTCTACCATATGCTCGAGCATACGGGGTCCGGCAACCGTGCCCTCCTTGGTCACGTGTCCCACGATGAACACCGTAACGGGCATGCTCTTGGCAAGTCTCATGAGCGCGCCGGTGGTCTCTCTGACCTGGCTCACACTGCCGGGTGAGGACGAGATGTCCTCCCTGTAGACGGTCTGTATCGAATCTATCACAACGATGTCGGGCTTATCCTTCTGTACCACTTCCTCGATCGCATCGAGATCGGTCTCGGCGAGGAAGTAGATATCGTCATCCGCACATCCGAGTCTCTCGGCACGCATACCGATCTGTCGCAAGCTTTCCTCTCCGGAAATATAAAGTAGATTTAATTTCTTGCGTGCAAGTTTCGCGCACGCCTCAAGAAGGAGTGTCGATTTGCCGATTCCGGGGTCTCCTCCGACCAGAACAAGTGAGCCTTTAACGATACCTCCGCCGAGGACTCTGTCGAATTCGTCTATCCCTGTTTTGACACGTTCTTCTTCTCCCCGGTCGATCAGTGAAAGCTTGACGGGTGAAGCACTGCCGGCCCGGTCTGCCTTCCCGCGGGAGGGCGACTTCTTACCGGAAGCGGTACCGATGGCAGGCGCCTCCTCAAAGCTGTCCCACGCCTTGCAGGCGGGACACTGCCCCATCCACTTAGGGAATTCGTTACCGCATTCCCTGCAAAAGAAGACCGTTTTATCCTTAGGCATATGCATCCCCATCTTTCCAAAAATCAAGGTGCTGATCCGGACGTTGCCTCCCGGACAGCACCTGAACAGTTCTCCCGCAACGCGGATCTCGGGTATCCGAGCTTAACAGTTCGTTATACTCTCTTGATCTCTACCGCAGTCTCCGTATCCTCTTTGGCTTCAACGCTGAATACAAGCTTGCCGCCGAGGTTGGTCTTAACGCGGCCTGCGCTCGCGCCGTCGATAATAACTTCGTACTCTTTGTCGGGCTCAAGCTCAAGTGTGATCTGAGCGTCTTCCTTGCCCGTAACGCCGAAGGAAACAACGTCACCGTTCGACTTGAAATTGAATACGGAAGTACCGGGAACGGACTCATAAACGAAGAGACCGTTCTTCTCGAGCTTTGTGATCTCGTAAAATGTCTTAACTTTATAAAGATCGCCTTCGTGAGCGAAATCCGACAACTTGGACTTCTCCGGAAGGGTGAAATTACCGAAACTGAGCGTACCGTCTTTTTCCTTTGCTATACGCGACTCTACTGTTTTCATCAAATGCCTCCTCTAAAAACTTCAATGAAGTCGGGACTCTGTCGGTCCCTCAAAATCTGCAGTCTGCATCAACTAATAGTTTATCATAAGGATTGTCAAACGTCAAAGAGAAGAGCTCCTAACGTTTCTTAAAAATCGTTTTTTTCTTGGCCTCGTCATAGCACACGAGAAGCGAGCTTCCCCTGACGACCGAACCCTCGAGGATCTTCTCTGCGAGCATGTCCTCAAGCTCCGTCTGAATGGCTCTTCTGAGCGGTCTTGCACCGTACTTCTCATCGAAGCCCTTCTCGGCTATAAACTCGGTGAAGGTCTTGTCGATCCTGATCTTGATCTGCATCTCCTCAAGCGCCCTCTTGGCAACACTGGCGCACATGATGCCGACGATCTGCCTGATCTCCTCTTTGTTGAGTGCATGGAACACGATAGTCTCATCTATTCTGTTGAGGAACTCGGGCTTAAAGAGCTTGCGGACCTCATCCATGACACCTTCGCACATCTTCTTGTAATCTGCCTCGACGTCGGCGCTCGATGCGAAACCGAGTGTCTTGGGAGCGATGATACGCTGTGCTCCGGCGTTGGAAGTCATGATGATGACACTGTTCTTAAAGCTTACCTTGCGTCCCTGGGCGTCCGTGACGTGACCGTCATCAAGCACCTGAAGAAGAACGTTGAACACGTCGGGATGAGCCTTCTCGATCTCATCGAAGAGTACCACGCTGTATGGATGACGTCTGATCTTCTCACTGAGCTGTCCGCCCTCGTCGTAGCCCACGTATCCGGGAGGCGAACCGATCATCTTCGAAACGCTGTGCTTCTCCATGTACTCGGACATATCAACTCTGATCATGGAGTCTTCCGTGCCGAAAAGTGCTTCGGCAAGCGCCTTCGAAAGCTCTGTCTTGCCGACACCGGTGGGTCCGAGGAACAGGAACGATCCGATGGGACGGTTCGGGTCCTTGAGTCCTACCCTGCCTCTTCTGATCGCCTTCGAGAGTGCCGAAACGGCATCCTCCTGGCCGATAACACGCTTATGCAGTGTCTCCTCGAGCTTCATGAGCTTCTCGCTCTCTTCTTCCTCGAGTTTCTTGACGGGGATCTTGGTCCAGCCGGCCACTACCTCGGCAACTTCGGTGAATGTAACCTCAAGAGCTTTGTCGCGTCTTAAGGCTTCCTGCTCTTCCTCAAGCTTCTGCCTTTCGCGGCGCAGTCTGTTCTGCTTCTTCTTGACAGCCGCTGCCTCTTCAAAGGCTTCGTTAATGATGGCGTTCTCCTTCTCCTCATCAAGGGCCTTGAGCTTCTCGTCGATCTTCCTGATTTTGGGAGCCGTACCGTAAACAGACAGTGCCAGCTTCGAGGAAGCCTCGTCCATGAGGTCTATAGCCTTGTCCGGAAGGAAACGGTCGGAGATATATCTCGAAGAAAGCTTGACGCAGGCTTCGATCGCTTCGTCGGTGATTGTCACGTGGTGATGGTCCTCGTATGCCTTTCTGATGCCCTTGAGAATCAGCACCGTATCCTCGGGTGAAGGCTCCTCAACCGTTACGGGCTGGAATCTTCTCTCGAGGGCCGCATCCTTCTCGATGTGCTTCCTGTACTCGTCAAGAGTCGTGGCGCCGATCAGCTGGAGTTCTCCGCGTGAAAGCGAAGGCTTGAGGATATTCGACGCATCGAGAGCGCCTTCCGCTCCTCCGGCACCTATGATGGTGTGAAGCTCGTCGAGGAACAGGATGACATTGCCTGCGTTGATGACTTCGGCGATGACACGCTTGATCCTCTCTTCAAATTCGCCTCTGTACTTGGATCCCGCAACCATGCCCGAAAGATCGAGCGTGACAAGTCTGTGGCCCTTGATCGTCTCGGGAACGTCTCCGCTCACGATCCTCTGCGCAAGGCCTTCTACGATAGAGGTCTTGCCGACACCGGGTTCACCCACAAGACAGGGGTTGTTTTTCGTACGCCTCGAAAGGATCTGGATGACTCTTTCGATCTCGACATGTCTGCCGATGACCGGATCGAGCTTCCTGTCCGTAGCGAGCTTGGTGAGATCACGGCTGTACTGGTCAAGTGTGGGTGTTGCCGAGATACTCTTGTTCTGGGATGCCCTCATCTGACTCTTGGCCTTGTGGACATCGACACCCATGGCCGTAAGAAGGTCGATGTAGACCTTCTGGATGTTCACGCCTATGGTATTGAGAAGTCTGACAGCGATACAGTCTCCCTCACGCAGCAGACCGATCAGGATATGCTCCGTTCCGACTTTCTCGGCACGCATGCTCACCGCTTCGGCAAATGCGTTGTCAAGGATCTTGCGCGCGCGGGGTGTGAGCTTGTCAGCCTCCGCGTAGCTGATGCCGCCTCTGGGAGAGATGAGCTGGTTGATGAGCTCGATGAGCTTCTCCTCGTCCACGAGGTTCTCTTCAAGAACTCGTCCCGCAACTCCTCCCGATCGCAGAAGTCCGATCAGCAGGTGCTCGGTTCCGATACCTCCGTGTCCGAACGTTGCCGCCGCCTGTGTGGCCTGATTTAGCGCGATTCGCGCATGATCGGTAAATTTGTACTCCATAGCTTAGTCCTCTTTTTCGGTTTTAATCTTCGGAAGTTTCTTTCGTATATAGGCAGCCCTCAGCTTCTCCGTACTGATCTCGCGGTCATCCGTCACCGCGTTGTTGCAGAGCGTTGCGGGCTGAATCTCAAGCATGAGACGGTGTATATCAAAATTCACATCGGCCGGCTCTATGATCCCAAGGAACCGTCCGAGTTCGATCTGTGCAAGCAGCGTCATCGCGTCCTTGAGTTCAAGGGATCTGGCGTACTTGAGCACTCCGTACGAGCGGAACACCTTGTCCTCGATCTCGCCGCGGTTGCGCTCGTACCACTCCCTGCGCTGCTTCTTCTCGAGGTCGGCGATCTGGCTCACCACGAGCTCAAGGCTCTCAAAGATCTCTGATTCGGGAAGCCCGATCGTCCTCCTGTTAAAGAGCCTGTGGAGGTACCCAGGGCTCTTGTTGCCGTCTCCGTAGACACCCTTGATCATGATACCGAACCTTGCGAGCTCTGCCTCTAAGGACCCGAGCCTTCCGCTGCTGGTGATCGCCGGAAGGAAGAGCATGTACGAAGCCTTCAGACCCGTTCCGACATCGGCGAGGCTGCTGGTGAGGTACCCGTACTTGTCGGAATAAGCGTATTTAAAGCTTGCATCGAGCATGTCGTCGACGCGGTTCGCGAGTGCTGCGACCTTCTTCATGTTGCTGCCGGCTGTGATCGCGGCTATCCTGATGTGATCGCGGCCGTTGATCATTATGCTCACCGATTCGTCCTCGCTGAGGATGAGTCCGGTCGCCTGCTCCTTGGAGTAGAGATCGGGGCTGATCGCATGCGATTCGAGCAGAACTTCCTTTTCACGGGGCGAAAGCTTGCTCACATCGCAGGAATAGTAAGGCTTGTTTTCCCTGCCCTCGATCTCCTTCTTGAAGAGCCGGACGTTGTCGACGAGCTTCTGCGCATCGCTGTCCGAGAGCATCCTGCCGAAGTTGTAGCCGCTCAGGTTCCTGGCGAGTCTGACGCGGCACGAAACGATCACGTCATCATGGTCGCTTTTTTCCATGTACCACTTAGTTATCTTTTTTTTCATCCTTAAGTTCCTTTATCCTGTCACGAAGCTTGGCTGCAAGCATGTAGTCTTCCTTTTCGACCGCATCCCTGAGCTGAAGTCTGAGTGATGCCTCGTCCGACGCGATCGTCACCTTCTTCTTCGCATCGCCGGTCTGGGTCTTCTTCCTGCCCTTGCGCGCCGGCCCGGCAGGTGCCGCTTTCACAGTGGACTGTATGCTCTCCGTCCTGCTTGTGTCGTAGACCTGAGCGTTCTCGGGGATCTTGCCCGCATGATTCGTTCCGGGCTGGACAGCCTTGAGCTGTTTTTCGATGACCATCGAGAAGGCGCCGTAACAGTCGGGGCATCCGAGAAGCCTTTCCTTCATAAACGTTGAGAACTTCATCCCGCATGTCGGGCAGACCGCTTCGTCATGTTTGTTCGGTGTCCTGCTCTCGATGTACCTCTCCATGTAGCTCGAAAGGATACCCGAGAGGATGCTGCCCATGGGCAGATCGGTCTTGCTCTGCTTGCCGGGGTTCTTTGAGTTCATGAGCGCCGCGCATTCATCACAGAAGCATCGCTGGGTCTTTTCGCCGTTGATCACTTCCGTGTATATGATGGTCGCTTTGTTCTTGTGGCAGATATCACATATCATCGTGTGCTTTTGCTCCTTGAAGATGATGATTTCTCACGTTTGGTCGAGGATCTTCCCCTTCTTCTGAAGATTATCCTGATCACTATGATGATCAGCAGCATACATACTCCGGAGAGTACCGCAATAACCGTCGTCAGAGTGTTGATCGTCTTGTCGTACGCTTCCTTGTCGGGGAGTTCCTCGTCCTTATCCTTGTCGTCCTTCTCTGTAACCGTCGTGTCGGCGCCGGCGGTAATGCCGTATCTTTGGAGAGTCTTTTCTATCCTGTCATATACGTAAAGCCCCGGCTCGCTTCCTTCCTTGCGAAGGATCAGAAGGAGGTATTCGGGAGTTCCGTCGGGCACGGGTGAGAATGCCGCAACCGTGTACCCGCTGATGAGGATCGAGGTCCTGTAGAATCCGTCGGGGATCTTGACCCCTTCATCACTCGACATCATTTCGTACTGTGTGTCGGCGATCAGCATGATCCTGTCGTCCTGCTGCGTCACGTAGAATGCCTGCTCGTGCTTCCCGGGTGCGGGGTCGGACTTTTTAGCCGGCTCGGGTTCTTTCTCCTGCTCTGCGGGCTCCTCGGTCTTCTCCTCCTCGGGTGCCTCTTCCCTTACACAGTATATCACGTATTTGTTCTCTGTTCCGTCGGGGGCCGAAACGACCACGGTGATGCGGTTGCTTCCGACCTTGAGATCGTCCGCGCCTTCAACGGTTACCGATGCGAGCGGATCGTTCGCAACTGCGGAAACCGCAAGCTTATCAAACGCGTTCTCGACACGTACGTTGTAATCCTTGATCTGGGGATCGAAGGAAGGCGTGAGTACCGCGCTTCCGACCTTTAGTGCCGAAAGGGTCGCATCAGACGATGCCGTAGTTCCGGCAAGTACCGAGATCGTCAGGGGCTGGGACGAAACCGACATAGCCTCTTCATCGTTGGCATCGTAGATCTCGGGGTTGTTGCGGACCGAGAACTTGCTCTCTCCCATGGCTGTGGCCTGGAAGTAGAGGAGGTAATTCCTCTTGGTGCTGTAGGTCGATGTCCCGGAATCGCTGATCCTGAGGACTCCTTCTCCTCCAAGCACGCAATCGGGTCCCATCATGTACTCGAAAATGTCGCTGTTGTAGGAAATATACAGCTCGACGGCACCGATCTCGACGTCGGCGTTCAGCCTGAGCTCAAGCTTGACCATGTCCTCGACTCTGACGTCCGAGTCGGGCGCCACCTTGGTAAATTCAGCGGTTACGCTTGCTGCCTGTGCATGCTGCGACGGCACGAGTACCGCCATGGCGGCACAGATGATCCCCAAAGCAAGCAGTGCCTTTATCTTCTTCATTACGTTTCGTTCCTTTCAAATCCTCTTTTGTGTCGAAGTCGGTATTGTGCCGGCGTTCGGCTCCGCTTCAACCAACCCCTCAGGGAAGTAACTGTTCCTCAACCGGGGTTTCTGCTCCGCCCGGCTCTCCGCCTTCGACTGCGGGCTCTCCCGTCCCGGAGTTTTCTCCTTCGACTGCAGCTTCGCCCTGAGCCTCCGTACCTGTTTCAGATCCCGAAGCCTGCTCGCCTCCCTCCCCGCCTTCGACGGGTTCGGGCTGAGTCTCCTGCGTCTCCTCCGGAGTCTTGTCCTCTTTATCCTTTTTGTCTTTCTTGTCCTTCTTCTTGGAGCCTTCGCGATAAATGTTTATGACGAACTCCTTGACATCGCCGTTCTGAGCCTCGACCGTAACAACGATCCTGTTCATGCCGTCTTCAAGAGTCGCCGACTTGTCGCTTGTTACCTTGGCAAGCGAGCTCACCGGTGTCGCACTTATCTTAATCTCCGAAACGGTGCCTTCAACAACGATCGAGTACTCCTCGTCCGAAGAGTTGTTCAGTGTCGGTGTGAGGGCAAGCTTGTTGCCGTCCTGATCCGAGATCTTCAGGGACTTGAGCCAGTTGTTGGGGTTATCCTTATGCACGGGGTAAGGCGCGGGCTCTTCGGGCATATCGAGATAAACAGGGATCATAAACACGATCGATGTCCCAACGGGGTCTTCATACGCCGTAAAAACCCTGCGTCCCTCCGCCCAGGGAGCCTCGACGTTGGCCATGTACTGGTGCATGTAGGTGCTCGTCGATGTGGTGTTGAACTTCTGCAGGTAGATGGTGTTCTGCCCGCGGTTGATGTAGTTGCTGCCGATGTAGTAAGCGCCTCCGATGATCGAACGGAGCCTGTTATTCCAAGGTATCAGGCAGTTGATGTTCGTCTGGTTGTTGGCCGATCCGTCACGGGCGAACTTAAGACCGTTCTTGATCGCTCCGCCGGGCTCGGTGCTGTGGTATGCGCCTATGTTGTAGAAGTTATAGAGGCTTTCGTAGCCGCTCACCGTGCCCGAAACGCTGTTACTCATGGTAGCGGTTCCGGTCGTGACCTCCTGCTTGACACGCGAGGCAAGATGAAGAGGGCTGACGCCCGAATACTCAGCCGCCATCAGAAAAGTGTCCGTATATGAGATCGATCTCTTCTCCCCCTCTGTGTCGGTGTATGTATAGCTCGTTCCGCTCATGGCGGTGTTTTTGAGGACCCCGTCGACCGCCTCGCCGCCCTGTGTCGAGGGCGAATAAGCGAGCAGCTCGAACTGGAAGATCGTGTCCTGCTCAAGGAAATTACGGGGATCCATATAATACTCAATAGCATCGCGCGAAGCCGTAACCCACGTCGAGCCGTCAAAAACCACAAACGAATCGGTCTTGTAACTGTATGCTCCGGGGTCAAGTGACTTCCACTCGATGCTCTTGCTGTTGGGTATGAGGTTTTTGCCGACTATCGCCTCGTTGTCGATCGCGTCCTTCCAGGTGAGGCCGGTATGGAATGCTTTGAATTCCCAAAGCGGGTAAAGCTCATGAAGCTTCCTTAAGGCGTCCTTGTAGCTCTCGGGGAAGCCTTCGCTCGCCAGGCTCGCCTCAAAGCTGCGGGTCGAGATGCCCGCAAGCGCTTCCTCGTCTTCTTTGCTCATGAGCTTCAGGGAAGGATCGGGTGCCACATGCTCCTTGGAGATGTAGCCCTTGTACTCCTTGCCGCCGTACATGACGCGCACGTAGCACCAGAGGGTGTCGCCGTCGAGGATGGTCGAAAGCACCTCAAGCGAATCGCCGGTGTAGATCATTACGGGGTTGTCCTTCGCATCACGGATAACGGGTGTAGCCCAGGCAGCCGTCTCGTGCATCATAAGCGCCGGTGCATTGATCGCGATCGCGTTTGCTCCTTCGAACGCATATACTACCTTAACTTCTGTTCCCGCGATCTGTTCCACACTGCTGACCTCTTCGATCGGAACGTTGAACCTGACGGAGTATGTGGGAACCGACTTTGACAGGTTAAGGTCGGTCGAAAGGATGTAGCCCGTGTAAACGACGTCTTTCTTGGTATAGGATACTTCAAAGTACTTCTTGCCGGAAGCGTCTGCCTTCTCGCCAATGATCGTGACTTCCTCGTTCTTGGCGATCTTGATCTTCTTTTTCTTGGAGTTCTTGACAAGCGTCTTCTTGTCAGGGTTCACCTTCAGTGTCTGCTTGTCGTACTTGGCAGTTGCGGCCAGTCCTTCGGAGAGGTCGAGTTCAAGGTAATCCTCAACCACGTAACCGATCATAAACGTCCCGTCCGTCGGAACCACTACCCTGTACCAGCGTGTCTTGACCGGTGAGTCGGTGTTCTTGCCCGTCGTAACGGTGACTGAATTGATCACTGCAACCGTGTCGCCCTTCTTCAGAACGCACACCACGTCGCTGCTCTTCTTGGAGAGCTTCCTGACATTGAGCTTCGAAGCCGTGACGGTACCTAAGATATTAAATTTAGAATTAATAGTTCGTTCTACCTGTACGTAACCTTCCGGAACTTCGGGATCCTTTGGCTTTTTATCCTGCTTGTCGTCCTTATTTTCCTTATCTTCTTTGTCTTGTTTGTCTTCCTTTTCTTCTTTGACAGGAGGCGTGTCCGTCTTACCGCCGGAGTCCGAAGGCATCACGAGGAAGCTTTCGAGCTGCGCGTCGGTGAGAGTCGCTACGGTCGCACCGTCTTCGAGCGCGATATAACTGCCGTTACAGAAGCCGTTATAATTCTTAGTCCCGTCGTTATATGTGATGTAATACCAATCGCCGTAGACGGCATGCACCGTGACCTGTTCGTCCTTCTTGAGGATCAGAGTGGAATCACCGTACTCGACCTTGCCGTATGTGGTCGCGGGGCCACGTCTGACATTGAGCTCGATCGCGGTGACCACGCCCTTCGCGATCGTTTCATCAACGGGGTCGCCGTCGACGCTGACATAGGTCGACATCGAGTAGCCTTCAACGATCTCACCGTCCACAACGGCACGGATATGATACCAGTCTCCCGACACCGCGATGACCGTGATCTCCTGGTCCTTCTTCAGAAGCACCTGCTTGTCGCCGATGTAAAGGATGTTGTCGTTGGTGCTCAGATCGGGGGTCGTACGCACCCTCAGCTCGGACGCGGTGACCACGCCCTTCACGGAATCGGCCTTGACCCTAAGATAAGTGAAAGGCGTGCCCAAAAGAACCGCGAGTGTCAGAACACCCACAGTTGCCAAGAGACTCACCTTTCTTTTAAAAGTTCTCATATCACTAATCCCCTAATGTACAGTATCAGATAAAAAAGCGTTGCAAGAGAGTTTATCACGATCCCCGTCACGGAATCCTTGATGAAGATATCCCTTTCCTTCATGGACAAAACACTCATAACGATGCCGAGGATCACCATAACGAACCCCGCAAATCCCAGGATCCCGAACAGATCTCCGACATTACCGAACACGGCGCTGAGGATGGCAAGGGTCAGGATCGCCACAAGACAGACACACCCCGTGACAAGGAAGGTGATCGCTCTGTGCGAGTGATGCCGCCCCCTGAATTTAACCGACTCTATGCTCATGAAATATACCTCGTTTCCGTATACACCTAAGATATACTATAATTGAACAGCCCGTTAACATCAACTGTTATTGTCTGCGTGCCGAGTTTCTTCTTCGGATCAGATTAAGACCGCCGAGTATAAGGATCGCCGCGGGGAACAGTCCTATGTAGAGGACTCCGATCAGCGTGCTCTCCTGAGAAGTTACTGCAAGGACCCCGTTTTCGACGTTCTTCACGGGAGCAAGAACGGGGCTCTGATAAGGAGTGAGCTCGCGAATGCTCGCAACCGCAAGTCTTTCGTTAGCATAAGGACCGTTCCAGAGGAACATGTCCGAAACAATGTAAGCATCGGAGTATACGATCATCTCGCTGTAACCGTCGTCGTAGGTCTCCCGCGATTTGATGCCCAGGTAAAAAGGTCCGTCGGCCGTTTTGACCTCCGAGTCGGTATCCTGATCGTAGCGGAGCGCGACCGAATCCTCTGATGTAGCGAGGATCGGTGTGACCGTGAGCTTGTCGCTTATGTTGCTCCTGATGTAGAGCGGAGACGCATATGGACAAACGATCATGCTTCCCTTTCTGATGTCGGACGAAAGCGCGCCGTCGCACAGATCGGGAAGAAGCTCGAGATTGTTCCCCGAAAGGTAATGCTCCCCGTCGTTTTCCTGCACGATCTCGGATGTATCAATGTCTATGCCGTAATGGCGCATCAGCGACTCGATGTTCGGAAGCGATCCTGCCGAAGGATCCGCGAAGATCATGATCTTACCTCCGTCCAGAAGGTATTCGAGAATAGTGTTGTACTCTTCCTCGGAAATATCGCTGATCGGCGCATATATGACAAGTGCGTCGCATCCTTCGAGAGTACCGGATGTCGAAAGTGAAACATTCTCATGATCGATGCCTTCGCGGTCGAGGATCGTAACGAACCCCGACGCAAGTTCTTCCTCTCCGTGTCCCGTGAGCAGCTTGACCTTGGGACGCGCGCTTCCCTGTACGTATGAAAGTGCCGAAAGCATCCTGCCTTCGAGGTCGACACCAGTGATCTTATATGAAAGAGTCGAATAATCAAGCGTCGAAATGATCATCTCTCCGATATCGATGAACTTCTCAAGTCCTGTGTCCTCATCCGTGACCAGGAAACCGCTTCCGAATTGCGAGGAGATGTTCTTGTTCTTGACAAGCGCAAGTGAGTCACCTTCAAGTGCAACGACATACTCGATGTTGTCACATACATCGGTGAAGCCCTCCATGATATCACTGAACACCTTCTCTTCTTCGTTCTCACCGGTGATGTACGTCACAACGATGTGATCCTTTAGACTTTCAAGGTATTCTACAGTTGTATCCTCTAGAGAATAGAGGCCTCCGGCTGTCAGGTCGACATGAATGTCGAGCGCTGCGACAAGGAGGTTAAGAGCAACCCCAATGAGGGCCAGACCTGCGTAAAAGCCTGTGATAGCAAGCTTTGTGCGTGTATCGCGGTCTTTTCTTGAGGCAGAGAGCGATATCACGGTCGCTGTTATAAATATTAAAACAAGAATCAAGAAATAGACAACGTCTCCGAGCGACGCTCTGCCCGCAAGTCCCTCATGCAGATGTGACAGCGGGGACACTCCGACAGGCAGCTCTATGCCGTAGCCTCTGAGCATCTCGATAAAGGGATCGAGCAGAGACACGAACATCATGCAGGCAAACGTTACTATGCCGGCAACAAGCTCTCCCGAAAAGAGTGACGAGATGAACATCCCGACCGCAAGCATGGCTGCTGCGAAAAGTACGAACACAAAAAGCGCCCAATACGAGGAACGGAGATTGACTTCACCGTATTCCGACATAACAAAGGGGTGGAAACTGATCAGAGCACTTCCCGCCAACACGAGCGTAAAAGCAGCGAAGTACTTCGCAAGGACTATCCCCACAGTCGAAACGGGAGATGTCATCAGGAGTCTGTCGGTACCGAGCTTCCTCTCGTGTGCGAAGATCCTCACGCAGATCACGGGCAGGAAGAATATAAGTAAAAGGCTCGATGCTTCAAGTGTATACGGGTAATCCGCGGAAGCGTACACGTAGTTGTATATGTAATGATAAAGTCCCTCGGATACAAGAAACATAGCCAGAAACAGATAACCGGAGAAAGAATTAAAATACGATTTGATTTCTTTAGAAAAGATCGTCCTCATCGTCCTCTCCTTTCTCTGCTTCTATTCTTTTTTGCTCGGCTCTCTTCTGTGCTTTCTCGAATTCGGCTTCAGAAGCTTCTATCATGCCGAGATATATCTCTTCAAGAGTCTTACCCGCAGGTACAAGACGCTCGATATAAAGACCGCCCTCCGCGATCGCGGAAAACAGGTTCTTCCTGATGTCTGTTTTGTAGCCTGAGATCGTGAACCTGCTCGCCCCCGAGACTGTCTTGCCCTCATACCTGATATTGCATGTATGTGCGAGGTCCTCGAGAACCTTGCGGCACTCCTCCGTGGGTGCGGGGATATCGACAACAAGCCCGCCGTCCTTAGAAAGTTTCTTCTCGAAGAATTCGGCAGTTCCGGACGCTATCAACCTACCACGGTTGATGATGAGCATCTCGTCACACAGATCGTTGATCTGGGACAGGATATGTGAGCTCACTATGATCGTCGTCCCTGTCTTTTTGAGGTCTATGAGGATCTTCTTAAAGGCTGCGGTCTGTCCGGGATCAAGTCCGTTGGAGGGTTCGTCGAGAAGCAGGAGCCTCGGATTCCCCACCAGCGCCCCGGCAATGGCCACGCGTTGCTTCGTTCCTTTTGAGAGACGACCGATGAGTGTAAAGGCTTCGGCTTCGGTCTGTGTCAGCTTCATCAGACGTACTGCCTCCGCTTCGCGCCCGCGGCCCTTAAGTCCCTTAAGACCTGCCGTAAAGCGCAGGTACTCGATGACTGTCATTTCGGGGTAGAGAGGAGGGTTCTCGGGCAGGTACCCGATCACTTCGAGAGCTTTCTTCCTCTCCTTGGCGAGATCCACACCGCAGACCTTAACACACCCCGACGTGGGCTCCATAAACCCGCTCAGGATGCTCATGGCCGTAGTCTTGCCTGCTCCGTTGGGTCCCAAAAAGCCGACGATCCTCCCGTCGGCTGCCGTAAACGAAAGACTTCGAAGCGCCCTGTGGTCTCCGTATGATTTTGATACTTTACTGACTTCCAGCATAATTTATCCTCTTGGGAATTGTTTAACACATGATAAACAGAATATGTGTCAGTTCGGTGAACCTCTTCTGTTTGTTTTGGGATAACTCTGTGGCACATAGCCACGACACCCTACTCGTGATACATAAGAATTGCGGCAGCAACGGCTGCATTTAAAGACTCTACTTCACCCTGCATGGGTATAAAGACTCTCTTGTCCGCGAGAAGCGCCACAGGTTCGGAAATACCGCGTCCTTCGTTTCCGATGATGATCGCACGGCGCGGATCGAAAGGCGTCTTTCTCATGTCGGATGCGCCCTTCAGATGTGCGGCGTAGACGGTATGACCGCTTTCCCTGAGGTTTTTGACGGCTTCAAGAATGTCACGGGAGTATGTGAAGGGCACCCGCAAAAGCGAGCCCATGGTGGAGCGTACGACCTTGGGGCTGAATATGTCGACTGTACCGCTACTCATGATGACAGCCTCGATGCCCGCTGCTTCGGCCGTCCTGACGATAGTTCCGAGATTGCCCGGGTCCTGGATGTCCTCGAGCACAAGTATCCTGTCCATCTGCATGAGCTCGTCCTCACTCCGAAGGAGTGGTTCCTGTCTGACGGTCGCAAGGATCCCCTGATCCGTAACGGTCTCACAGACATGGCTTAAGACGCTGTCCGCGACGATCACGGCATTGTCCACGGGCAAGCCTTTGGCAGAAGCGTACGAGGCGCTCACATATACGTTATCAACAAGCTCTTTCCTGGTCAGGATAGCATCACGTATGATACGGTCTCCTTCAAGCACAAAAAGCCCGGCCTGTGTGCGTTCCTTCTTGGAACGTTGCAGCGCTGCGAGCTCTTTGATCTTTTTGTTTGAATTGCTTTCGATCATGCTGTTTCCCCTGCTTCAAAGAATTCTTAATTCTCTCCGAGATGTAAAAGCTTCTCTGCCCGGTCGGCGGCCTGAAGGCTGTCGAGCAGTTCGGTGAGGTCACCGTTCATGACGTCCTCAAGGCAGTAAAGCGTGAGCTTGATCCTGTGATCCGTGCACCTGCTCTGAGGGAAGTTGTAGGTTCTGATCTTCTCGGAGCGGTCTCCCGTTCCGATCTGGCTGCGACGGTTGCTGGCTTCCTTTTCGTGCGCCTTCTCGAGCTCAAGCTCGTACAGTCTGGCTCTCAGCACCTTAAGTGCCTTGTCCCTGTTCTTGAGCTGAGATTTCTCGTCCTGACACGAGATCACGATGCCTGTAGGAATGTGCGTGAGGCGTACCGCGGAGTCGGTCGTATTGACGCACTGACCGCCGTTA
The DNA here is from genome assembly GCA_017427685.1 of Lachnospiraceae bacterium. Classification (GTDB taxonomy): domain Bacteria; phylum Bacillota; class Clostridia; order Lachnospirales; family Lachnospiraceae; genus RUG11977. Next base: position 74,660 of record JAFRSH010000010.1, read on the forward strand.
CCGGATGCTCTGAACACATCAAATTTGCAATCGTTGAGGTCAAGCTGAACGTCGACTTCTTCGGCTTCCGGCATGATCGCAACCGTGGCTGTCGAGGTGTGGATCCTTCCGCCGGACTCGGTGACGGGGATCCTCTGGACGCGGTGAACTCCGCTCTCGTACTTGAGTCTCTGGAACACACCCTGCCCGTTGATCATGAAGATCATTTCTTTGTAACCGCCGATACCGTTCTCGCTGAAGCTGACCATTTCGGTCTTCCAGCGCATGGACTCGGCGTATTTCTGGTACATTCTGAAGAGATCGCCCGCGAAAAGCGCCGCTTCGTCTCCGCCCGCTCCCGCTCTGATCTCGACGATGACGTTCTTGCCGTCATCGGGGTCCTTGGGGAGGAGAAGGATCCTCAGCTCCCCGTCAAGTGCCTCGGCCTGCTCACGCGAGCTCTGAAGTTCTTCCTTGGCAAGCTCCCTCATCTCTGGATCTGTCTCGCTCTCAAGGAGAGCCTCCGTGTCCTCAATGTCCTTACGGACCTTCTTGTATTCTTCGAATTTGGACGCAATAACAGAAAGCTCAGACTCTTCCTTCATGAGCTTCTTAAAACGCGACGGATCCGAAGCCGCGCCGGGTGACGCAAGCTCGTCACGGACCTCGCCGTATCTGAGGGCAATATCCTCAAGCTTCTGATAAATGTCCATAAAAACTCCTCTTACTGTCTGTAACCGCAAACGACCCTGGGCAGACCCGCCAGGTCTTTGTGGATCTCAACTCCGTCAAAGCCGGCCGAACGCATGAGCTCGGCAACATCGCCGGTCTGATCCTCTCCGGTCTCGAGCGCCAAAAATGCGCCCTTAGCCAAATGCTGCGGAGCGCATGATATGATACGTCTGTAAAACAGAAGTCCGTCCTCTCCGCCGTCAAGCGCAAGCCTCGGCTCAAACACCGCAACCTCGGGTTCGAGCGTCCCGATCTCTGCACTTGCTATGTAGGGGGGGTTGGCGGTAATAATGTCGTACTCGCCGTCAATATCCTCAAACAGGTCCGAAAGGACGGTCGTTGCTTCCACTCCGTTAGCAGACGCATTTCTTTCGGCAAGCCGGATCGCAGCGGGCGAGATATCGGCAAGCGTCACCTTCTTGATGCCCGAAAGAGCAGCAACGCTTATGCCCACGCATCCGGTACCTGTGCATATATCAAGTAGTCTCGGAAGCCGACCCTCTGCGGCGCACTTAAGCTTCTGACGCGCTGCTTCATCGACCGCGAGCCCGGCAAGGCTCTCGGTATCAAATCTGGGGATCAGGCAATCCTTCGAGCAGATGATATCAAGTCCCATAAAGGAAGTACGTCCGATAATATATTCAAGAGGCTCACGCCTGAGACGTCTTGAAAGAAACTCCTCAAAACGCTCTTCATGAGCCACCGATGCCTCTTCATGTTCGTGAAGGATAACCGCAGCCATACCGAAACCCGATGCCTCGCAGATCATGATCCGCGCACAGGACAAATGGTCTTCGATGCCTGCTTCTTTGAGCGATCTGTCCGCCTTGTCGAGTAACTGTCTGTACGTCACTTCTCTTTATCCTTCTTGTTCTTGTTTACGAAGAACCTGTCAAGCTTCTTGAGAACCTCATCGTCCTCGTCATCCTCTTCAGGTACCGCTCTCTTTTCGATCTCGACGGGAGCTCTGTGATTAACACCCTTGGTGGGTTCGGGAGCGCTGTCGAGTCCTGTGTTCTTGCCTGTAGATCTTCTGCCCTTGAAGAATCCGAGATGATCTTCGTCATCCTGCTTGTCGGAAGACTTTTCCTCAGACTTTTCCTCTGCCTTTTCGGACTTCTCTTCGGACTTCTCCTCTGATTTCTCTTCGGGCTTATCCTCAGCCTTGTCCTCAGTTTCTTCGGATTTCTCTTCGGGCTTCTCTGCTTCTTCCTCAGCCGCTTCTTCAGCCTCTGCCCCGGTTGCATCTTCAGTCTCTGCCTCGGTCTCTGCTTCGGTTGCCTCTTCGGCTTCTGCCTCTGTCTCTGCTTCGATTGCTTCTTCGGCTTCTTCCTCTGTCTCTGCTTCGGTTGCTTCTTCGGCTTCCGCCTCAGGCTCTTCCTCAGTTTCAGCTCCGGGCTCTTCCCCGGCTACTTCTTCAGCTTCTGCTTCGAGCTCTTCCTCAGCTGCCTCTGCTTCGGACTCTTCCTCTGCTGCTTCTACGGTTTCTTCAGTCTCAGCTTCTTCTGCGACTGCTTCCACGGAAGCGGTTTCTTTCTTGTCTTCGATCTCGGGGATGATGTCGAAATCGTCATCGAGATCTTCTATGGGATCGGTGATACCACCGACACGTACGTTGGCAACAACTGTCTCGTCCTCATCAACGGGAGCGGGCTTCTCTTTGGGTGCCTTCTTGGCCTTCGTCTTCTGCTTCTTGCAAGGGGGTTCTTCCTTGCTGTCGAACTTCTCGAGGAATTCCTTCCAGTCAAATACAGCCTCAACACTGGTGATGGCAACCTCGATCATGCTGTCGTCGGGCTCACGGGTAGTGAGCTTCTGAAGCAGTAGTCCGGGCTTCGAAAGGGCTGTGATGACGGGGTTGGTCGTTCTGCCCGCAAGTCTGATGAACTCATACGAAAGTCCTGCGATAACGGGGATCAGAAGCAGTCTGAACACGATCCTGAGCCAGAAATTGTCAACCCTGATGCACATAAAGAAGAGAACCGAAAGGACCATAACGTAAAGCATAAAGCTGGTTCCGCATCTCTTGTGTTCTCTCGACTGTGCTCTGACGTTCTCAACCGTGAGAGGCAGACCGTTCTCGACACAGTTGATCGATTTGTGCTCGGCCCCGTGGTACATGAAGACACGCTTGATGTCCTTCATGAGCGAGATAGCCGCAATATATGCAACAAAAAGTGTTACTCTTATGATACCTTCGATAAGAGCCTGAAGGAATTCGGACTTAATAACATCCTTGATGAGTGTTGCCGCAAAGAACGGTAACAGCATAAAAAGACCAACAGCGATCAGGATGGAAAGCACAACTGTGCCGGCCATGACGATATCTTCCTTGGTCTTGTCCTTGACTGTAGCCTGCTTGGCTGCTTCTCCCTCGGTCTCCTCTTCGTAGATCCTCGCCGAATATGTGAGTGTCTTGACTCCCACGAACATCGACTCTCCAAAGATGATAACCCCTCTTATCACCGGGAGTCCGAAGAACTTCACCCTCTTAGTAAGGCTGACGTGCTCTCTCTTCTCAACGACGATCTCCTCGTCATTCTTACGTACAGCAACGGCGTAGTTGTCGCCGTTCTTCATCATAACGCCTTCCATTACGGCCTGTCCGCCGATACCGGATGCTTTCATATCTTCCCCCTTAGAAAAGACCTGTAATTATAAATAAGGTTGAGATCAGTAACTAATCTCAACCCTTTTACATGACACTTATCAGTTATTTGCAAGACCGTATTTACGATTGAATTTATCGATAGCACCGCGGGTCTGAACTGCCTTCTGCTGTCCTGTGTAGAAGGGATGGCACTTTGAACAGATTTCGACGTGTATCTCCTGCTTCGTAGAGCCTGTCTCAAATTCGTTGCCGCAGTTGCAAACAACCTTTGCCTTGTAGTATGTAGGCTGAATGTCCTCTCTCATTGTTTCTCACCTCTCTGCTCTCCTGAAGGCGATGCTACCCGCCTTCGTATTTCGCTCAAAACATTGAACCACGTGATAGGCTCAAATAATCGTCCACTATCATGGACACATAGCCTTGATATAATAGCACACAAAAAAACAAAAATCAATACTTTTCTTGTTGATCCCGTGCATCATGAATCAGTGAAAATTTGCAAACCGATTGCAAGTAAAAGTTGCATTAGCTCTGAGAGGAAGAAAAGTTGCAATAGATTTGAGAATTCGTATTAATAAGGAGATGATAAAATGTGTAAATTACATAAAAATAATAACAATGCAAAAGAAA
>JAFRSH010000011.1 GCA_017427685.1 Lachnospiraceae bacterium
ATTACAGACCGCAATCGACTCTGCACCGGCAGGCACGGAGACTACTATCAAGCTCACTGCGAATATTGTACCGGCAAACCCGACTGCTGCAGATGCGTATATCAATATCGGCACCGGAAAAAAGATCGTTCTTGACCTGAACGGACATATCATGAACCGTAAGCTGCCCTCGGCACAGGAGAACGGTATGGTCATCAAGGTAGAGGGTGAACTGACTCTTAATGACAGCAACCCGACTGCTTCACATGACGGTGTTACTTTTGATAATCCGATTACCGGGGAATCCAACACAGTCACCGTCACCGGTGGAGCCATCACCGGAGGAAAGAATCGACCGGAAGATTATGGTGCAAATGGTAATTATGGCGGAGGAGTTAATGTCTGCGCAGGCGCTATATTCACAATGAATGCAGGCACGATCGTTGCGTGTGAAGGATACAAGGGTGGAGGTGTGTATGCGGACGGAGAAAAACTTGGGATAAATTATGAGGTAATAGCTGCACCCGCAGAGTTTGTAATGAACGGAGGCCGGATCACCGCTTGTGTTGCCGAAGAAGGTGGTGGTGTCTGCAATTATGGATATTCTATTAATTCAGTTAATTATGGCGCATGTTTTACAATGAACGGAGGCGTGATTGAAAACTGTAAAGCAGAAAGAGGGGGTGGGGTAAGATCATATGGGCGCGTAATGATGCATGGCGGAAAGATCAGATCATGCAAAGCAGTTTATCATGGAGGAGCTGTAGAATGCATGGGGGATTCCTCTTTTACCTTTAATGCATTCATCATGACAGGAGGCGAAATAAGTGATTGCGAAGCCCTATATGGAAGAGGAGGTGGAGTAGGCATTTGCGGTGCACCACTTGAAATGTCCGGTGGAGTAATCAGAAAATGCAAAGCCGATCATTACGGAGGTGGAGTGTATTATAATGGAGAAAGACGTTTTAACGCTACATTCTCCGGGGGAACAATAAGCGAGTGTGAGGTTTCCGATGGCGGAGGTGTATACGTTGACAACGGAAGTTGCATCCTTACCGGAGGAACTATCACCCAGTGTACAGCCTTAGAAAACGGACAGAGAATCTATGTTGACAGCAACGGACTGCTTCTCATCACCGGCGGTAATTATTTGAGTTCAAACATAAGTAATGAAATACACAAACAGGATGGTGCGGGCTTTGCTCAGATCAAATCTCCAAACATCAGTTATTTCAATAATAGTGAACAGGCATTGGTGGCAACACAGGATTCGACCAATATGACGGTATATTATTATTGTTCCTCAGACAATGCCACACCCGGTGCGATCGACTTTAACGCACCTCAAAGCACCGGTTGGAGCGCTCAAGTGCCGAAGGCTTCAATCCCGGGTACATATAGTGTATGGGTAACTGTGAAGGGCGAAAACGGCAGAACGGCCGGACCTGTAAAGATCACTCCGAGCCCGTCGATTCCCAAGGCTAATCCTTCATTTAACACGAGACCGTCGGCGGTGCAGAATCTGGTTAGTGACGGAACCGCTAAAACTCTGGTGAACGAGGGCACCTTTATCAGTAGCAGTATTGTCAACAACACGCCGCCCACTGTTCTTTATGCAGTCACGGAGACAAATGATAGACCTGAGGACAGTGTCTTTGCAGAAGGTCTTCCGACAAGAACCGAAGCGGGGACGTATTACGTTTGGTACAGGATCCCGGAAAGCAACTATTATAATTCGGCAAATCAGTATGGCTCAATCGAGGTTGTTATCGAAGAACCCGCTGAGGATCCTGCGCAGGGTACCACAACTACACCGGTGGTCGTAACACCCGTCTATGATCCTGAGCCCGTGGAAGAGAAGGCGGAAGCACCGAAGCCGAGCATCTTCACACGGAAGAATAAGGACGGCTCCGTTACAACCATAACGATCAAATGGAACGCAGACGGAACAACAACCGTTATTACCGAAAACAAGCAGCCCGACGGATCGACAGAAGTCAAGGAAGAAACCAGAGATTCCAAAGGTAACGGTACATTAAAGATTGAAAAGAAGGATGCCGAAGGCAATCTCTTAAGCAAGACCGAGGGTACGATCAAGGTAAACAAAAAGGGCACGGAGACGATCAAGTCTGTGACCGAGAACTCGGACGGCTCAAAGTCGGAGAAAACACAGAAGACATATAAGCGTGATCCGAATGCTGACAACATAAAAAAAGTAACGATCAGCGAAAAGAAGACGGACGCCGCAGGAAACACGGAAGAGATCAAGACAACAGCGTTTGTAACAACTCTCGGAGCGGCTACTGTTTCAGAAAAGAGTACAAGAACATTTGTCGGAACATCAGGTAATAAGGGTAATAAAGAATCCGATACGGAAGGTGAAGACGGAACCGATACAGGCAAAACGGGCAGCAGGAATGTGCAAAACGTTGTAAAAGAAGAACGAGAGTACTCACTGTCCGTAAACGGAGTAGTTAAGCTTCTGTCTCTCACCTCTGACGGCGAAAAGGTCACAATCCCCGAGAGCTTCGAACTTGACGGGATGAAGAGAGTCGTAAAAACGATCGGAAAGAACGCCCTGAAGGGCAACCTGTCCATTAAGGAAGTTGAGATTGGAAAGAACATCACAACGATCTCAAGCGGTGCGTTTAAGAACTGCAAGAACCTCGAGCTCATCAAGCTCACGGGTTCGGTGAAAAAGATCTACAAGAATGCCTTCAAGGGCATCGCGAAGAACGCGAAGTTCGTGATAGAGGCATCTGAGGAAGATTTTGCAAGGATCGTGGAACTTTTGAAAAAGTCGGGTGTCAGCGAAACTGTGACATTTGAGAGAGTTTAAAAACGTAACGTAACAAGGGTGGTCCCTAGGGGACCACCCTTGTTGTTCTACTTGTTTTGTAAATATCGGTAAAATATAAAAAAATACCGAGAAATGCATTGACTATAGAAAGCAAATGAGGTATTATTCTTTGCAAATATAGGTGAATTTTTAAAAAATACCGAGGATTACAAAAATGATTTTGTCGTATAAGGAAGCGACGCAGGAATGCGGAAGTGATTACAATTTGTTAAAAGCAGTATCTGAAGGTTCTATGTTCAAAATAGAAGAAGGCGTATACTCAACGGAACGTTTTGAGCCGGAAATTGGGATTGTTATGAAAAAACATCCCAAAGCCGTTATTGCCGGAGAATATGCTTTCTATGTCCATGGGCTGACAAATGTTATACCGGAGAAATATGATCTTGCAACATCTTCCAAGGCGGCACCAATAACGGACCCTCGTGTCAGACAAAGCTATGTGAACGATAAAGTTTTTTCATTAGGCATAATTGAAAAAGAAGTCGACGGTATAAATGTCAGAATATATGATAAAGAGCGTATGCTAATAGAACTGTTACGAAAAAAGAATTCTATGCCATACGATCTTTACAAGGAAATAATAATGAATTACAGAGAAATAATAAGTCATCTTGAGATATGGAGAATTCAGGAATATGCCTCAATCTTTCCGAAAAGCAAGATGATATCGAAGGCACTTGATGAGGAGGTGATGTAATTGAATCTACGTGAAATGACGGACGAATATGTGGAGGAGGGGCTTACGAGAGCTCTTGCAGCGTCTCGTGTCTGCCAGGACATTGTACTTAAGGCTCTGGCAGAGGGACCGTTAAACCGCAATGTTACAATTAAAGGCGGGGTTGTTATGAGGAGCCTGACGAAGAATAACAGAAGGGCGACCAGTGACATTGACCTGGATTTTATTCATTATTCGCTGGATGAACCGGTTTTGACCACGGAAATTTCGTCCCCAAGGGACCACCCTTTTTGTTCCACTAACTATAAAAACAACAGATATACGATTACTACGAAAGCTCCTATGATCAGGAAACGTGTGACGGTCTGCGTATCGGACCAGCCCTTGTTCTTGCGGACATGATCGTGGATCGGTGTACGGGTGTTCTTAAGGATCTTGAGCTTTACGGTGCGGAGAAGCGCAACCTTTATAAGTCCGAGACCGCCGTCAAGGATAAAGATCAGGCAGATCGGGATGAAAGCTAACGGGCTGCCGGTCTCAAGGGCAACAAGTCCGAGAAAAAGTCCGATGGCGCGTGAACCCGCATCGCCCATGAGCACGATGCTCGGCGAGCAGTTGAAGAGCAGGTATGCCGCGATAACTCCGATCATTATGACGCACTTGATTATTGCGGGAACGCTGGCGCTGTTTGTGCCCAGAAGGATGAACACGAAGCCCGCGCAAGAGAGAATCGAAAGCGATCCGCACAGTCCGTCGACGCCGTCGGTGCAGTTCACCACGTTGATCGAACCCCACAAAAGAGCGGTGGCGAGCAGGATGAACACAACTGCGGGAAGCTCGAAGGAAATATCGAAGAGGCCGAGTCTTACAGTGCCTCCGTTATACATGTAGAAAGTAAATGCGGTGATGCCGCAGATGAGCAGGTCGATAAGACCTTTCTTGAGCTCACCCCACGGGATCTTGGCTGCGTCGTCGAGGAAACCTTCAAGGCATGCGGCGAAGATCATGACCATGTATATGATGTGCTCCCACGGTCCTGTCGGGTTAAGCGGGATGAGAAGGATCGAAAGTACGATAAAAACGCTTATGAAGATGATCCCGCATCCCCTTGCTTTTCCCTTCGAAAGCGCTCCGTTGACAGCAAACTCACGTCCCTGGTCAGCGGGGAGCTTTTTCTTCAGCGTCCCGATAAGGACTGCGGTCACCGCAAATGCGATAAGCCCCGAAAACATGGGATTAAAGTACAAAGCGATCTTAGGGAAGATATAGTAAAGCATAACGGCCTCTTTTAATGATTATTTGGGTAAGAACCACGGGGTGAACCTCTGTGGTTCTTTCGCTTAATTACTTTATTCTTTTAAAGGCTAACAGTCAACCCACTCTGTAAAAGAAGCGAAGAAACCGGATCAGGGATATCCGGCAAAAAAGGAGCCAGAGTAAGGAAAGTTTGCCCGTAAACAGAAAAGAACTATACAGAGCATTAACAAATAAAGAACATAAAAACTTCACAGAAAAAGATGACAAAAAGTCTAAAGTCGACGCCAAAACAGCCGATATACTTAATATAAGATTTGTAAAAACTGTCATCAGCAATTTGTTAAGGGGATATGAAATGATGAAGAATACAGTTAATAACAAGAACAGAATCACACGCAGCCTGCAGTTCCTTGGTGTACTGCCGGCTGTTTTTGCTATCGTCCTCGTCATGATCGGAGCCGTAAAGGCGCAGGCAGCGGGAAGCGTCAGTGTTAAGGAAGTTGATTACGCATCGAGCACGATCACGGTTCAGTTGTCAGCAAGCGACAATCTGCTCCTTATCTCGGATGCCAAGGCCAAGAAGTGGGAAGCTATCCCGCTTGAGAAGGCATACGACAACACCGTTACGATGGACATCTCGTGGATCAGCACCGCGAAGGATTACACCCTTTCCCTTAAGGGTGATGTTTCGAGCGAACCCGTCAGCATCGTTATCCCCAGACAGACGGCAGGCCTGCGAGCTTCCTACAACACCTCGACAGGACGCGTTGATTTCACAGGCGAGACAGGAACCGTTGAGTGGAGAAAGAAAGACGGTATCGAGTGGACAACAGTTCCGGGTGAGGATGCTTTCAAGGCACAGCTTGATACAATGTGTGCATACGGCGCAACAGTGATCTTCAGGATCAAGGGCGAGAACGGAACAGGCATTAACAATCCGGGGCGGCGTCCCGGCAAGGAGATCTCGGTAAATATCCCCAAGAAGATCGCAGCTCCCACCATAAAGATCGACGATTCCACACTCACGATCTCCGTTAACAATGACATGCAGTACAGGATGGCGGATGAGAAGGGTAATCCCGTGGATACCGAGTGGATCAGCATCACCAGAGAAGAGAACATGCCTCTCGCGCAGCTTGCTTCGATCTCCATGGTAAACGCACAGGGTGGCCCCACAGAGGTTTCCTACATCCAGTTCAGAACAAAAGCAACCGCTTCCAAGCAGGTTTCGAATATCACAACGATCGAGATCCCCGCACAGACGGATCTTACGGATTCACAGAAGGCGAACATCACGATCGCGTACACAAGCTCAACCACATTTGAGATCAGAGTTCCTTTCGCAAGTGCTCAAAACCCTTACGAGTACTGCATCATAAACACGAGCGACCAGGAAGACGGCATCACGATCGATTCGACAGAGGAACTCGTTTGGAAGACAATCAATTCAACAACACCTGTTCCGATCAGTCGCGACAAGAACGACGTCCCGGAGGGCAGCAAGGTTTATGTGAGAAGAAAGGCTAATCTTTCACTCGGTCAGACAGGTTACGCACTCGCATCTCCCGCGTACTTCGTAGGAACAGTTAACTATCCCGGTGAAGTTTCGACAGCAGCCGGATCGCTTACATGGCTTACAACCGTAGCCGGAAAGTGCAACGGCAACAATCCTGACGGATTCCTTGAGTTTGAGCTTTATTCTCCCACAGAGAGCATCGTTTCGGAGATCCGCTTCGTTGACTACGTTTCGATCGGAACAACGAGAGACACATTAAAGCGCAGCAGCGATGAGATCAGAAGCACCGTCAGAACAAACACGGCACAGGATGCTACGGACGACACAAGATACATCATCACAACAACGATCACATCGACAGCTAAGCTTGACGGATTCGCCAATGATTCCAGAACAAGAAAGATGCTTGCATACATCACTCTTGAAGACAGCACAGAAGCTTTCGAGAGCACGGATGAAAAGGGCGTAGGCCTCTACATCCTTCCCGCATCCAAGGTAGCAAATCCTTCGGGCAGCACCAAGCGCGGCGACATGATCGAGATCGCTCAGAAGCTCGGATGGCAGAATTACAACCCCGACACCGACGAGATCGAATACACAACAGCGTTTGAGAGAATAGCAGGATCTACAAGAGATTCATCATCATTCAGGATCAAGCTTGATCTCGGAACAAGAAACATTGCTTCGGCAGTTTGCGGAGAATTCACAAACGAGGCAGTTACAGTTACAAAGATCACGGCAGACGGTATTGATTTCACATCGGGAGACGGATTCACCGCAGAGTATGCCGACACATTCAATTCTTATAACGAAGCAACCGCAATGGCAGTCATTACAGTGAATGCCGCAAACATGGAAACAAGGATCGATGACAGGAACACACCCGTCAAGCTTTCCATAACCCTCAGCAACGGCGAGATCCTGAAGGATGTTGCAACGATCACTTTCAGAGAGACAGCGAACGTGGTCGGAGGACCTTACTCCTGGACAATTACGGAGGGCTCGCTTAAAGAGACCGACACAGTTACGACCACACAGGACGGCGTTACAACAACATCAAGTGTTGACCACGTTGACAAGACCATCTCACTCAGGATCTTTAAGAGCGACTACGACGTTTCCCTCATAAGCGTTACATGGAACGGACAGAGCGTTTGCACAAACATCAATAAGGTGGGTGCGGATGTCACACTTGACCTCTCGAACAGTGTCATTAACAGGATCGACGTTGAGACCACTACAACAGCTAACCTCAAGTTTACGTTTGACAACGGATTCGTACTTAACACAGGCTTCAGCCTCACGATCAATCCGGCTGCATAAAAGCAAAAGACTTCCGAAAGGAAGATTGCTCGGTGACAAGTGAGACGGAGAAACGGAAGCGGTTAGAAAGCCGCATCCCAAGAGGAGAATCGGCATGAAGAAAAAAACATTTATGATCAGAATATTGGCAGGTGCGTTTATGGCGTGCCTGCTCGGGATTGCTCTCTTTTCGGTCAGCGCGAAGGCCGCTGAGGCTTCAGCTGTAGTGATCGGTGTTACCGACTACGAGGCACTGACGATGGAGATCATCAGAAACGGCAACACGATCATCTACTCGTCTCTTGACAACAAGAAGACCTGGAACGAAGTGGAAGGAACCGTTTCGGAAGACAAGCTGATCATGGACATCCAGTTCGCCGACGCGACAAAGAACGTGGATATCTGGCTCAAGGGCGACAAGGAAACGAAGGTTGTCAAGGTTACCATCCCCAAGCAGTCCGTGGCTTTCAAGGCCAAGTACGACAGGGCAACGGGCCGTTTTGAGATGAGCGGTTACGATGACAAGACCCAGTTCAGATGGCGCAAGAGCAGCGACTACAATTATAAGACAGTGGACATCAACCCCAACAGTTCATCGAACATCGCTTTCTGCAAGGAAGTGGATGCACTCGGGATCAAGGGCGCGAAGATCTATATAGGCCTTACGGGCAAGAACGGAACCGGTATCGATGACCTGGGCGCAAGACCCTGCAAAGAGGTCCTCATCACTATCCCCAAGAAGGCTTCGGCTCCCAATGTGAAGATCAACATCTCAAAGCTCACCTTCAACACACGCGAGACGATGGAATACCAGGTTGTCGGCTCGGGTTCGACATGGAAGGCCTGCAAAAAGAACATGACACTTGCGGAGATCGCTCCCGCTGCGCTCGTTGAGAACGGTGCCAAGAACGTGGCGATCAAGTTCAGAAATGCCGCAACATCCTCAAAGCCCGCCTCACTTGAGTGTTTTGTGACGGTGAAGGCACAGAGGACCGGTCCGAGCATCGGAGAGAGCGGAGATGTCACCGTTAAGCAGGAAATTGTAAAGGACAAAAAAGGGAACGAAAAGACCAATACAACAGTAACATTTGTAAATGCGTCCAAGGAGCTTCCTTTCGAATACAAGATCGTTAAGCCCGGCGAGAGCTCAGACATCAGCAAGGGCTGGAAGCTCATAAAGCAGGCAGGGAAAGCGGTTAAGTTCAATGAGAAAAAGCTCCCCAAGGGAAGTAAGATACTTGTTCGTTATAAGGGCATTAACGCCAATGCGAACAAGGGCATCGAAGCAGAGCTGCCCTCGGCTTATGCAACATATACGGTAGGCTAAAAACAGGCATTTACATTTTTTCATGAAATCTGTATAATGGACTGTACAAAGAGCAAAGAGATCTTTGATCCCAAAAGGCTCGTTTAACCCGAAAGGAGTACGCCATGAAGAAGTTTTTTAAATTCCTTGCCGGAACGGCACTTGTTGCAGCTATCGGTGCAGGAGCATATTACGCATACAAGAAGTTCATCGCTTGCGACGGATGCGACGATGACGATTCAGACGAGGACCTTGACGATTTCGAGATGGAGGATGACGAGGACGACGCTCCTCTCAAGACACCCGAGTACGTTTCGGTTACTCCCGCAGCAGCGGATGAAAGCAAAGAAGAGCAGTGATAAATCAGTGCTTGACTTTGGTTGATTCAGTGGTTATAATCCACGTCATAAAGTTTAAGGCGATGACGGAAAGAAGTAGTCAGGATGCTTTACCCACAGAGAGCGGACGGTTGGTGTGAGTCCGCGGAAAGCGCCGGATGAATACATTCCCGAGCTGCCGGCCCCAAAAGCATTTGCTCGGTAGGGACGGACGGGTGAGCCCGATACAGCGAACTGCGTGTGATGGCACGTAATGAGGGATCTGTCGTGAGGCAGGTCTGAACAAGAGGTGGTACCGCGAAATATTCGCCCTCTGTTTCTAAGTTAATCGGAAACAGAGGGTTTTATTATTTGTTTCCGGGCACAGGTAAATCCCCGCGGAATCTGCCCGGGGGATGCCGGAAAGGAGAATTATCATGCAGATCTACGAAGAACTTGTTGAGCGCGGACTTATCGCGCAGGTTACCGATGAGGACAAGATCAGAGAACTCATCAACAACGGAGGTGCGAGATTCTACATCGGATTTGATCCGACCGCAGACTCACTCCATGTAGGACACTTTATGGCACTTTGTCTCATGAAGAGACTTCAGATGGCAGGCAATAAGCCCGTCGTTCTGATCGGCGGTGGAACCGGTTACATCGGCGATCCCACAGGTAAGAGCGAGATGAGAGCCATGATGACTCCCGAAACGATCGAGCATAACTGTGAGTGCTTTAAGAAGCAGATGGAACGCTTTATCGAGTTCGGCGAGGACAAGGCGATCATGGTCAATAACGCCGACTGGCTCCTTGACCTCAAGTACATCGACCTTTTGAGGGATGTCGGGGCGTGCTTCTCGGTTAACACGATGCTCAGGGCCGAGTGCTACAAGCAGCGTATGGAGAAGGGTCTTTCCTTCCTTGAGTTCAACTACATGATCATGCAGTCCTACGACTTCTTATACCTTCATGATCACTACGGCTGCAACATGCAGTTCGGCGGTGACGATCAGTGGTCGAACATGCTCGGAGGTACGGAGCTCATCCGTAAGAAGACCGGTAAGGACGCATATGCCATGACGGTTACTCTCCTCCTTAACAGTGAGGGTAAGAAGATGGGCAAGACAGCCAAGGGTGCTGTTTGGCTTGATCCCAACAAGACTACTCCTTTCGAGTTCTTCCAGTACTGGAGAAACATCGACGATGCCGATGTTGTTAAATGCCTTAAGATGCTCACTTTCCTTCCTCTTGAGAAGATCCACGAGATGGAGCAGTGGCCCGGCGAGAGGATCAACGAGATGAAGGAGATCTTTGCTCACGAGCTCACAGAGCTTGTTCACGGCAAGGAAGAAGCCGACAAGGCACTTTCGGCAGCAAGGGCACTCTTTGCGGGCGGCGGAGATGATTCCAATATGCCCACGACCGAGATCCCCGCTGACAAGGCTGCTGACGGAATGACGATCATGGAACTCCTCGAGGCATGCTCGCTCATCCCTTCGAGAAGCGAAGGTCGTCGTCTTATCGAGCAGGGCGGTGTGAGCGTTGACGGCGAGAAGGTAACTTCGATCAACGACCGCATCACTAAGGAACAGCTTGAAGCCGGTGTTAAGATCAAGAAGGGCAAGAAGACCTTCCATAAGGCGATTATCGGATAAGTGTAATGTCTATGCTGAAAAAGAGAATACTTCCGCTGCTGTTTTGTCTCCTGATGGTGACAACGGCAGCGGGGTCGGAGTATTCGACACCTACGAAGAAGGCGAAGAAACCTATGCGGTGATCAGGGATTCGGAGCTTACAAAAATAACTTGAATATCAGTTCTGTATTTGATAAAATTGCGGTGTTGCGAAACAACAAGCCGGCGTGATGGAATTGGCAGACGTGCAAGACTCAAAATCTTGTGTCCGCGAGGACGTGCGGGTTCGACCCCCGCCGCCGGCAGTACCGTATCAAAAACCCTCTTTGCAGGTATTCTGCAAAGAGGGTTTTGTCATGTATGATGAATTCTTATTTTAGGAATCCGTTTATGATCATGTTCTCGGCTTCGGTTTCGGTGAGCCCTAGTGACATGAGCTTCGTGAGCTGCTCACCCGCGATCTTTCCGATGGCTGCTTCGTGGATGAGCGTTGCATCAACGTGGTTGGCGTTGATCTCGGGGATGGCGGCTACCTTGCCGTTGTCCATTATGATGCCGTCACATTCGGAGTGACCGTGGCAACGGTTGTTGCCGTTGATGTTGGAGCGGAAGAGCTGTGTCGAGCTGTCACGTGCAACCGAACGGGAAACAAGCCTTGTACTCGATCCTTCACCATTCAGATCTACCGAGAAGTCTGTCTCGGCATGCTGCTTGCCGTGGGTCATGATCTTTTCTTTGATGATGAGAGTCGCACCGTCTCCGATGACCGCTTTAGTGGTCCTGAGGGTGGAATCGACGCCCTTGATCTGTACGGAGTCCATTTCGAGGGTGCTGTCCTTCTCGAGGTTGATCACCGTGGTGGGATTGAGGATACGTTCGCCGTTACCGTCTCCTTCTCCGTAGTGCTTTTCAACGTAACGAACGATCGAGCGCTCTCCGACGTAGAAGGTATGGATACCGTCGTGCTCCGAGCGCTGGTCTCCGCAGTTATGGATACCGCAGCCGGCTATGATCGTCACGTTACAGTCCTTACCGATGTGGAAGTCGTTGTAAACGAGCTCCGTGATCCCGGTCTGGCTGATGATGACGGGGATGTGCATGCTTTCGTTCTTGGTACCGTCGGCAACGTAGATATCAATGCCGGGTTTATCAGTCTTCTTCTCGATCACTATGTTGGCGGAGGAGTGCATTTCCACACTTTCACCGTTTGCACGGAGACTGTATGCGCCTTCGGGAACGCTGTGCAGATCGGCAACTTCCGCGATCAGTCTTTTTTGAATGTCATCCATATATGTCATTACTCCTTAGAATCGTATACTGGTGGGTTACTTGGCTTCTGCCGTGAATCTGCAACCCATGGTCAGACAGTCGTACTCCGGAAGGATCTCTTCGCGGGTTCCTTTGCCTTTCATCTCGCCGTCGGCGATGAGGATAAGCTCGTCGGCAATGTTTATGATCCTCTCCTGATGTGAGATGATGAGGATCATGCCGTGTATGTCGTCATGAAGCTTTTCAAATTCCTTGATGAGGTTGTTGAAGCTCCAGAGGTCGATGCCGGCCTCGGGCTCGTCAAAGAGAGTAACCTTTGTCTTACGTGCAAGCGTCATCGCGATCTCGATACGCTTGAGCTCACCGCCCGAAAGAGAAGCATTGATCTCACGGTCGATATAATCACGGGCACAGAGTCCCACGCGGGAAAGGTATTCGCAGGCTTCGTCAAGCGAGACGTTGTTGCCGGCTGCGAGAGAGATCAGGTCTTTTACGGTGATGCCTTTAAATCTCACGGGTTGCTGGAAAGCAAAGCTGATCCCGGATTTGGCTCTTTCGGATACAGAAAGGCCGGTGATATCCCGGCCGTCGAGTATGATGCTTCCTTCAGTTGGAGTTATTATTCCCGCAATAACCTTCGCGAGAGTAGACTTTCCGCCTCCGTTGGGGCCGGTTACGACGTAGAACTTGTCGTCCTGCAGTGTGAGGGAGATGTTTTTAAGGATCTCCTTTGAGCCGTCGTTGTCGCTGACGGTGTATGATATATTCTTTAATTCAAGCAATTTAAGCTCCTATCCGGACTGAAGCACTACGCGCGCGAGTGGCGACAGTCCTTTTGTTGATACGGTAAATCAGTTCCTTTTGATGTGCTCGCCGATTTCGGTGAGCCATTCTTTTGCAAGGGCTATGTCACCGCTGTCAAGGGCTTCCCTGCAATGGGCAATGTATCTGATGATCTTGTCGCGGTCGATCGACTTCTCGGATTTTGCGACTGTACCGGGTTGTTCATCCTTAAGGGATGTGAGAACACCCGCGTCACTTGCCTGTTGTTTGTGCCCCGCAAACGACAGAAAAGCATCTGCGGAGGAGCAGAGCTCGTCAAGAGCCCTGAGAAGAGCAGCAGTTCCGGTAGCAAGCGAACTGAGCTTTTCCTCGTACTCGGAGGGGGCAACCTGTTTGGCAACAAGCTTCTTGCCGAGTTCGTTGAGGCGGCTTGCATCCTCGGAAAGCTTAAATGCTCCGATGATCGCGGCCTCGCCCTTGATGCGGTGGACTTCGACGCAGTACGATTCGTAGTCCTCTCCGGAAAGAGCATTGTTAATACGGGAATGCTTGCCCGAGTTGTCCTCGGTAAAGATCATAAGAGTCTCAAGGAAACCGTCACGATCGGTCCTGAGCATTTCTTTGAGCGTCTCGTCTGTGATACCGACGATCCTCGGAAGAACTGTATCGGGATCGTAATTGCCCCGTACCGCCGATTCGTGAACAGCATGTCTGCGAAGCGATGTTCCGCACCATTTGTCGATCACGGCGCAGACATCCTCAAGCTTGAAGGGCTTGAGAAGAACATCGTTTATACCGTTGTCGATCATACGACGCTGCATGGCGTTATCGTCCTCGGCAGTGAGCGCGATGACCGGAAGTCGCTCGTAGTAATCGGGAGCAGCGTGAACGCCTCCCGTCATGGAGCGAATGAGACGGGTAGCTTCGATGCCGTTGATATCGGGCATAAGATAGTCCATGAAAACAAGATCGTAGTCATGGTCTTTGACGGAACGCAGACCTTCACGGACATCGGAAAAAGTGTCCGTATGACAATCGATCTTTGCGAGCATCAGCTCGGTGAGCTTAAGGTTAAGCTCGCTGTCATCTATTATCAGAAGCTGTACTGACATAAATCCCTCTCATCGGAAACCGATCGAAATCGGAAAAATAAGCCTTCTTGCGCGTTGCTATAATATCATAAGAAAACACTTTGTGTCAATCCGTGAACCCCCGCGAGGAACGCAACACTCGCCTTTACTATGTGGGCGCAGATATGGTATAATACACATGTATATGCATTCGCGGCGGACCGTTAAGGTACCGCAAATCGGACGAATGAGGAGTTACAAATGAACCTTACACTCATAATAATCATAATTGCTCTTATCCTGCTCGGACTTTGGGGATGGTTTTACGGATTCATCAGGATGGTTTGTGTTTTATGCTCGTCGATAATCATATTCGTGCTCACACTTTTCCTGGCTCCGATCACCACCAACATACTTTCAAACTCGGAGGCCGTGCACGATACCATATATGAGAAAGTTGCGGGAAACATCAACTTGCCCACGGTAGATGCGCAGACGGCGGTTCAGTACTTTGACATGGTGGGTGACAACATCCCGCGCGGTATGGAAAGCACCTTAAAAGAAGGCCTGCAGGGACTCGCATCGGATGTTTCAACCGCCACCAATGACGCAGGAGATTACATCCGCGAAGAAGTCACGATGATGATCATCAAGATTCTGGGCTTTATAGTGACCTACATCGTTGTTTCGCTTCTGGTCGGGCTATTGTTTAAGCTCTTCAAAGTGCTGTCAAAGCTGCCTGTCATCAATATCGCGAATAAGGCGCTCGGGGTCGTTGCGGGCGTGGCACTCGGGTTCTTCCTGGTCGGTGTGTTCTTCGCCATCGTATCGTTCGTTTCGCCCGAGACATTTAACGACGGAATTGCGGCTGACATTAATTCGAGCGCGGTGCTCGGATGGATATATGATCACAACATAGTATCACCCTTTGTTAACAGTTACCTTAAGTAAAAGCCGGTACTTCCCCGAAGTATTGGCGGAAAGAGGAGACCCATGACATTAAAGGAATTGATAGGACAGATGACAGTTGCCGAGAAGGCGAGATTCATGGAAGGTGTCAACGCATGGGAGACACCGGCACTTGAGAGACTCGGGATCCCTTCGATCAGAGTGGCCGACGGCCCTCACGGAGTCAGAAAGCAGAACGACACTGAGGATACCACCCCCGAAGCAGCGGGAACCGTTACCTCGGTTTGCTTCCCTTCGGCTTCCGCACTTGCGGCATCCTTTAACCGCGGAGTTTTCGCGACACTCGGCGAGACTCTTGCCAAGGAGTGCAAAGCTCTTGATGTGGACATGATCCTCGGACCCGCCATCAACATCAAGCGTTCTCCCCTTTGCGGACGTAACTTCGAGTATGTGAGCGAAGATCCTTACCTCACGGGAGAGCTCGCTACGGCTTATGTTAAGGGAGTTCAGCGCCACAACGTGGGCGTGAGCGTCAAGCATTTCGCCGCCAACAACCAGGAAAAGAGACGAATGACCATCAGTGCGGTCATTGACGAGAGGACGCTTCGAGAGATCTACCTGAGTGCTTTTGAAGCCGTTGTCAAGGGAGCGGATCCTGATTCGCTCATGTGCTCCTACAACGGGATCAACGGCGTATTCAGCAGTCAGAACAAGAAGCTGCTCACTGACATCTTAAGGAACGAATGGGGCTACAAGGGCTTCGTTATGTCGGACTGGGGTGCGGTACACGAGAGGCCTCTCGGCGTTGCTGCCGGTCTGGACCTGGGTATGCCCAGCAGCGGAGGTAAGGATGCGAAGGACGTCGAGGAAGCCGTCAACAACGGAACACTTGACGAAGCTCTGCTCGACACGGCTGTTGCCAACATCCTTAAGAAGGTCGACAAGTACAAGAAAATACCCCTCCTTCACGAAGGAGAAACTCCTGCGGAAGAGGATGAGTCAAAAGTTAAGCCACAATTTAATAGATCGGATGACCATAAGATCGCACGTAAGATCGCGAGCGAGTGTATGGTACTCTTAAAGAACGAAGGAATGCTTCCTCTCAGTACTTCGGAGAAGATAGTATTTATCGGTGAGTACGCGCGTAAGCCCCGTTTCCAGGGTGCCGGAAGCTCTCACATCACTTCTTTCAGGGTGAGCTCACCCCTTGCTGCGGCCAGACACTTTGCCGATGTCAGATACAAGAAGGGCTTCGGAGTCGATGATGAGAAGCTTGACGAGAAGCTTGCCGACGAAGCGGTTCTCGCTGCAAGAAAGGCTTCTGTGGCCGTGATCTTTGCGGGACTTCCCGATGAGTACGAGAGCGAAGGCTTCGACAGAGACGGACTTAATCTCCCCGAAGCACAGAACGAGCTTATAGCCAGGATATGCAAGGTTCAGCCAAACACCGTGGTCTGCCTCCAGAACGGATCACCTGTCACTATGCCCTGGATCAACGATGTAAACGCCGTCCTTGAGTGCTATCTGGCGGGAGAAGCGGGAGGAGAGGCCTGCGCCAAGATCCTCTTCGGTAAAGTCAATCCGAGCGGAAAGCTCGCGGAGACATTCCCCTTGAGACTTTCCGATACACCGTGCCGCGAGAACTTCCCCGGCAGAGCCAAGACAGTTGAATACCGCGAAGCGATCTTCGTGGGATACAGATACTACGACAAGGTTTCGATGAACGTGCTGTTCCCCTTCGGTCACGGCCTTTCGTACACAACCTTCTCGTACAGTGATCTCAGGATCAATCACAAGGTCGATGAGGTAGAAGTTAATTTTAAAATTAAGAATTCGGGTAGCTGTTCCGGAGCCGAGGTTGCCCAGGTCTATGTGGGCAAGCCTGTGGGACAGGTTCACCGTGCGGTCAGAGAGCTTAAGGGTTTTGAAAAGATCTATCTCGAACCCGGTGAAGAGCGTGAGATCACGATCACACTCGACAAGAGAGCATTCTCCTACTACAGCGCGGGAGAAGGTGACTGGGTCGTAGAACCCGGAAGCTACCATATAAGCGTTGGATCCTCAAGCAGGGATCTGAGGCTCAGAGGTGTTGTGACGCTCGACACGAGTGGTGGCTCAGTCAAGCTCCACAAGGCTGACGAGCTTCCCACTTACTTCTTCGGTGATCCCGCCGTTGTCAGTGACGAGGAGTTTGCGACTCTGCTCTGCGCACCTATCCCCGAAGCCGATTACAAGCCGGGCGAGAAGTTTACGCTCTACAATTCACTCGAGGACGTGAAGAACACCCGCTTCGGTAAGGTATTCTACAGGATCGCTAAGCTTGCATGCAAGGGGCACACGCTTCTCGGCAGCAAGAAGATGTTTGAGACCAATGTCCTTGAGACGCAGATGCGCAATTACTTTGCATGGTCGAACGGAAGGGTTACGGAGGACACAGCGAAAGCGCTCCTCGGACTCTTCAATAACGAGGACATCGAAAAGAATCTTAAGATCGTCGCTGCTGCGGGGATCGACCTTGTCAAAGGAAGGTTTACGGGTAAGAAATGAGAGCAGTCGGAATAATCGCCGAATTCGATCCGTTCCACGACGGCCACGCCTTTCTTATCCGTGAGGCAAAGAAACTCACGGGAGCGGACTATGTCGTTGTCGCGATGAGCGGAGATTTCGTGCAGCGCGGTGAGCCTGCGGTCTTTGATAAATTCGAGCGTGCACGTATGGCAGTACTCGGAGGTGCCGACACGGTTTTTGAGCTGCCGACGGCTTACGCGACATCGGGCGCAAGGATCTTCTCGGAAGCCGGTGTCAGGCTTCTGGCCTCGACCGGGGTGGTGGACAGTATCTGCTTCGGAAGCGAGTGCGGAGATATCGATACTCTTTACCGCGCGTCGGAGCTTCTTGACAATGAGAGCGAGGAGTTTAAGAACGCTCTTTCGAAGTACCAGAAAGCAGGAGACTCCTATCCGAAAGCCAGAGAGAAAGCACTTCGCGATATGGGTGCACCGGGGGAGCTTGTTGACGTGGTGCGTGAACCCAACAACATACTTGGGATCCATTATATCAGCGCGATACGAAGCTTCTGCAGTGATATAAAGGCAGTCACGGTCAAAAGGATGGGCGCAGGGTATCACGAAAGTGCCTCTCAGATCAGAAACGAAATATTTAATCACGGATTAACAAATTACGGAGAGCGTCCGGTATGTGCGGATGACTTCTCGCAGATCCTGTTTGCCCGACTTCTTTCGATGACACCGGAGGAGCTTTCGGAGATTGCCGACGTCCCGGACTCGCTGGCAAGATCTGTTCTGAAACACAGTGAGAAGAGTATGACCTTCAGTGAACTGGTGGCAGAAGTTAAATCTAAAAATAATTTATATACATCGGTCAGCAGGGCGCTCCTGCATGTCGTCCTTGACATGAAAGAGAAGATCCGCCCCGAGGCCGGAAA
The DNA here is from genome assembly GCA_017427685.1 of Lachnospiraceae bacterium. Taxonomy (GTDB): domain Bacteria; phylum Bacillota; class Clostridia; order Lachnospirales; family Lachnospiraceae; genus RUG11977. The sequence goes on from JAFRSH010000011.1 coordinate 18,327, forward strand.
CCTGAAAGTATCGTATCTGAGGCTTCTCGCCTTCAGAGAGGAGGCTTCGGGACTTTTAAGGGCTGTCAGTGACAGTTCGTCAAGTCCGCTTGTCACCAAGCCGGCGGACGCACCTTGCAGGGATGACGGGTTGTTCAGACTTGACATTAGAGCCGCGGCGCTTTACGGGGGAGCGGTTCTTGCAAAATACGGAGTAAGACTCAGGGAAGACATGACCAGAGGACCTGTTATATGTCGCTAAATATGCCGGGGGGCATTACAGACATAAAGACTTAAATCGTTCCCAGCGGGAATTGAAGAGGCGAGGAATCAGAAGTTGAAAAACGATTCTAAAGAGGGGGTTGTAAGGAATGGGATTCGAGAATCTTTCAAAGGTCGGAAAGCTGCACAAGCTTACAAAGGACAGTGTTGTTTGCCGTGAAGGCGAAGACGGGGAGACTGCCTTTATCGTTCTTTCGGGCAATGTCAGAGTTGTTCTTAACTCTTATTCTGCCAATCCCTACATTGTTACCACGCTTCCCGCGGGCAGCTTCGTCGGGGAGATGTCTCTGTTCCTCAAGCACCAGCGTACCGCGACCGTTATCGCTGTGAATGATAACACGATGGTCCTTGAGGTGGGCATGGACAGCTTTAAGGACTATCTTAAGGAAGACGCAGCCACTTGCTTTAAGCTCATGAAATCGCTTACAAACCGTGTGGACGGTATGCTCGAGAAGGTCGGCTCCTTTGATAAGAAGTTCGAATTCAAGTTCAAATCAAACCACTACTACATGCTCGCACATCAGCTGTTCCAGTCACAGTTCGCGAAACTTGTCAATGAGAACGCCGACGGTGCGATCGCTCTTATCACGTTCCTGTGCTCATCCCTTAAATCACTTAATGATAAATTCCTTGAGAACGAGTCGAATTGAGTAGCCACGTAAAAGTACCAGGTACCTTTACGGCTTTTCGGTTGTAAGAATAACTTAGGATAATGTGATAAGGAGAATTACTTGAAACGTATTTATTCATGGGAACCGTGGTTTTTTGTATTCTTTGGATTGTTCCATATGCATAGGATATGGGCTCTGATAGATAGAGAAACCTATGTTTCTTTTTGGATGGGAATTATGGAAAACAAGGGATTGCCGTATTTCCTGATAATGGGATTGCTAGCCGGACTCTGCATTGTAGGAATCATTACATTTTTCCGTGAACGTAAAGCAAATTACGCCTGGCGGTGGATATACCTTTTTGGCGGTGCATATGTTTTATTTGATCTATTTGCAATAGCTGTCGGTCTTGAAGCATGGCAGAAGCTGCTGGCAATCATGTTTGATACATCATCGTCTTACTGGAACATAATATGGGGATTCTTCATATTGCTGGGAACGGCAGTATTTGTGCTCGGAATTGGTTTGATCGTCAAGCGGAGAAAAATGAAATGAGTGCTTTGATTTATAGTGATAAAGGTTGGCTACTGTCAGAAGAAGCATTTTCAATCTATTCTCAATGCATGTATCATGCTACATATGAGGACTTCAAAGCGCAGATGGATATATATTTATCGAATCCGTCGGTAAAAGTGTTTGTATATGAAGAACAGGATAATAAAGCCGCCATGATGGTTTTGGATACTTCCGGAAATACTGCGGAGATTATCGGAATTGCCGTGTCTGACAAATTTCAGCATAAAGGGACCGGAAAACAACTGATCCAAAGTGTAATGGAGTCGGAAAATTTAGAAAGTATAAAAGCTCAGACGGATGATGATTCGATCGGATTCTACCGCAAGTGCGGATTTACTGACGAGAGGGTAGAAATTGAATATCCAGATGGAATTGCTGTTCGTTATAACTGTGTTTTATGTAAATAAGTAATTTTTCGAATTATAAAGTTTGTGGGAACGGGTCATTACCAATGACCGTTGAGCATGAAAAAGAAGCACTTCTTGAAGCCGGTTTTAGTCAAGTTAATGAGATTGAGAGATGGGAATAAGAGGAAGAGTCATGAATATAAGGATAGCGGAAGAAAAAGATTTTAATGCAGTAAAAAAGATCGTCCGGGAAACGATAATGGAAATCTATCCAATGTACTATCCTCATGGAGCAGTGCTTTTCTTTGCGGAGCACCATTCAGATGAAAATATTATGAGGGATATCAGAACCGGAATTGTATATCTGCTCATAAGTGATGAAGGAACCCCGGCGGGAACGATTACTCTTACTAATAATGAGATAGACAGGCTCTTCGTCTTGCCTTCGTTCCAGCACAGGGGCTAAGGAAGAACTCTTATGGATATGGCTGAAGAGAAGATATCTTCGGCTTATGATGTGATCATTCTTCATGCATCACTTCCTGCAAAGTGTATCTATCTTAAGCGAGGTTATCGTGAGGTTGATTACATTAAGATCGACACAGGACACGGTGATTATCTTTGCGCCGATGTTATGGAAAAGAAAGTAGAAGGAGATAATGAATGATTCTGTTGGTAGTTGATACTCAAAAAGGTTGTTTTGACGAGAGGCTGTATGCATTCGAAATCGTAAGGAATAATATCAAACAGCTGATTACCATCGCACGAGAGAATAATGTTGAGGTTGTTTATGTTCAACATGATGACGGCCCGGGGACTGAACTTGATAAGACAGCGGACAACTATGAGATATATGAGGAATTTGCGCCGAGAAAAGATGAGAAGCGATTTGAGAAGAATGTAAACAGTGCGTTTCATCCCATGACCGGATTAACGGAATACCTTAAGTCCAAGGGTGAAAAGGATATTATAACGATAGGTGTATCAACAGATTATTGTATGGATGCAACAATCAAAAGCGGATTTGAGAAGGGATTCAATATGCTTGTTCCGTCCTACACAAACTCAACATATGACAATCCATACTTTGATAAGGAAACCGCTTATAAGTATTATAATGAATTTATGTGGGGAAGGCGCTATGCAAAGATTATAACCGTTGAACAGGCAATTCAACTTTTGCAAGGTGACAAGGCTGATAGCTATCTTAAGAGTAAGGCAGAGAATACTTTTTAAATTTTGAAATTCCCGACCATCAAAACTAACGGAGGACATTGTTATTATGCGAGTTATGCTGACATCCTGCGGCTTGGAAACAAAGCAGATTGAGGAGGCTTTCCTGGAGTTCCTGGGCAAAGTGCCAGAACAGGTTAATGCGCTTTTTATTCCCACAGCTGCCATTGATGCGGATGCCATTGAAGTGCTTCCGAAGTGCATGAATGATCTGCTGAAAGTCGGGATCCCGAAGCAGAACGTCCGGGTATTTGACCTGCATCAGAATATGTCGATTGATGAACTGAAAACATACGATGTTGTTTACCTGACCGGCGGGAGAACTTCTTACCTGCTGGAAAGGGTCAACGACACCGGATTCCGGGATACACTCCTGTCCTATATCCGGGACGGTGGTTTTGTGATTGGAGTAAGTGCGGGAAGCATTATCTTCGCCAACAATCTGCCGGGAAACCTGGAACTGCTGGATACAAAGCTGGATGTTCACTGCGAAGCAAGCAGTTATACAGGTAGCGTATCTTTTCCGCTGATTGAGAATATGAAGCTGTCGAACACAGGTGCCATACTTATCCGGAGCATACCGGATAAAACGGAAATCATTGATGGATGAGACGGAACAGATCGGAGTTATTTTACAGTATTGTTTATGAGGACTAGATAGAAAATGGTAAGAGAAGCTAATAAAGGCGATTTAAATCAGCTATTACGATTATATACACATTTGCATGAAGAAGGTATTCCAGACGATGAAATGAAATTAGAGAAAGTATGGAGTGCAATCCTGGCTGATATGAATCATCATATTATTGTCAATGAAATAAACGGCAGAATAGTTTCTTCATGTGTGTGTGTTATTATTCTGAATTTGACCAGAAACGTAAGACCATATGCTTTTATAGAAAATGTTGTTACAGATATTGATTATAGAGGTAACGGTTATGCTACAGCTTGTCTTGAATATGCAAAAGAAATTGCTTCATCTGAGAATTGTTACAAAATGATGCTACTAACGGGATCAAAGAGAGAAGCAACATTAAACTTTTATAAAAATGCTGGATACAACTGTAATGATAAGACGGCATTTATACAGTGGTTATAGATGAAGTAAAACCGGAATTTGTGGAGGTTGCGATGAAGAATTATACACAGGTATATGTGTGCTGGCGGATATCAATTTAACAATTCAGGTTTGTAGAGATGAGCGATAGAACATAAAATCGGAAAGTAATAGTTCAATGGAAGAACAAATGACAACCAATATAATATTTTTTCTTGACAAAAACAAGGTAATATATTACTGTTTTAAAAGTAATATATTACCTTGTTGATTGGAGGAATCGGATGATTATAGAAGATGTCATTCAAAGCGATATGGTTGAGTTTTCTGAAGTTCCGTCAAATTATTATCTGCTTGGGCTTTTAAGTGCGTTTGAAAATCGGTTTCAGGCAATGGCGGACAATGCTATGCAGGAAATCAGTTGGAAGCAGTTCTTTGCGATAATATGCATCAATATGTGTAAGGAACCTCCGACCCTAAGAGAATTGTCGGATATTCTTGGAAGCTCCCATCAGAATGTAAAACAGATTTTGTTGAAGCTTGAAAACAAGAACTTTATTCGGTTTCAGACGGATGATGCCGACAAAAGAAAACAACGAATTGTTTTGACGGACCACTGCAGAGAATTCTGCGAGAGAAATGACGAGTTGAGCAGTTGTATTATGGAGAAGATGTTCGATGGGGTACCGGAAGAAGATATAGCTACAACGATACGGACTATCATCAAAATCGAAAAGAATCTAAGGAACTATGAAGGATGAAGAAGAGAAAGAAGATGATTATGTAGCTAAGGCAGGAAGGAGAACTGATTATGAAAGGAATTATTTTATATAAGTCAAAGTATGGAGCGACTAAACAGTATGCAGATTGGATCGCAGAGAGAACAGGATTCTCGTGCATAAAGACAGATAATGCTGATGTGAAAAAGGTTTCCGGCTATGATGTTATTATTCTTGGTGGCGGTATCTATGCATCGGGAATTGCAGGCCTTTCGTTCTTGAAGAAAAACATAGGTAAACTGAAGGACAAAAAGATAATTGTTTTTTGCTGTGGGGCATCCCCATATGAGCAAACAGCATATGAAGCTGTTGTGCAGTACAATTTTAAGGGTGAGCTTGCCGGTATTCCTTGCTTTTACTGTCGGGGGACTTTTGATATGAGTGAAATGTCTTTTAAGGATAGGACATTATGCAAAATGCTTAGAAAGGCTGTTGCCAAAAAGAATCCTGACGAGTATGAAGTATGGGAAAAAGCATTGATGGCGGTTGGCGAAAATGAAAAAGGTAATTGGGTCGACAAGTCATATTTAGAGGCTATTTACGAAGCGATAGGATAATGCCAAAGAAATGTACTTTAATACTTCCACAGACAGGCTGTTGGCGGTGTGATGGAGGATATTGAGGACTTTGGCTGCTATTGGTATGATGACCCGGTTAATAAATCGAATGGTGAGTATAAAATGATGATTCGAAAATATGAGGAAAAAGACCTTCAGCAGATGATAGATATCTGGAATGAGGTTGTTGAAGACGGTATAGCATTTCCGCAGGAGGACCTGCTTGATGAAGTGTCGGGGGAGAAGTTTTTTGAGTCACAGAGCTACACCGGAGTGGCGGAGGATGACGGTAAGATAGTGGGGCTGTATATCCTGCATCCCAATAATGTTGGCAGATGCGGCCATATCTGTAATGCCAGCTACGTGGTAAGCTCCGGGTGTCGGGGAAAGCATATCGGAGAAAAGCTTGTAACAGATTGCTTGAACAAAGGCAAAGAACTCGGATTTCGGGTATTACAGTTCAATGCCGTTGTTGAGAGCAACACCCATGCAAGGCATTTGTATGAGAGACTTGGGTTTGTTCAGCTTGGTACAATACCGGAAGGTTTCAGGATGAAAGACGGGCATTACGAGAATATTTGCCCGTACTACCATATGCTGTAAGCTCCGACGCGAAGAAAAGGCAACCGAGGATTGGAAGCTCATGATCGGTGATAAGCCACTTTTCCAAGAGAATTCTTGGAAGAGTGGCTGTTTTTGTACGATAAACGAAAGCCGTCTGTTACAAGCTTGTTTGTGAACAGACGGCTGAGTGAACGGAACTACCCAGCCTAAGGAAAAAGGAGGGTGATATTTTATACTACACGTACAATGACAATAGAAATGTCGGATACTAAAATCAGATTAGATCCATTATACTGATGAGACTAGAGTACAGGAGGAACCGGAGCTTATTAATGACTTTGCCGGAGTTGAGTATTATATTACTACCAAGATGGACGGTTCTTCTCATTCAGTAGCCATTGACGAAGAAGGTTTCCATGTTACCGGTCATAATTATGAGTACAAGGATGATGGAAAGAGCGCTTTTTATGAACTTGTAAAGCGGGATGACATTGAAGAGAAGATGCGTAAGTATTACGAAGAAAACGGACTTAACTTATTGACTATACAGGGAGAGCTATGCGCACCGGGGATACAGCAGAACAGGCTGAGACTAACCCGTCCAGAGTGGTATGTATTTACGATCCGCATAGATGGGAAGAGACTAGGACTAAGGAAAATGCAAGAAATCTGCAAGGCACTGGAATTACAGATGGTTCCTGTCGAAGAGATCGGTACAGATCTGCCTTCCAAGTATCCTACTGTAGAGGCACTCCTTGAAAGAGCAGACGGGGAGTATCCAAAGGGCGGGAAAAAGGAAGGAATCGTGATCCGTCCTACGGAGCCGATATATAATGAGAGGGTTAGTGCTGCCCTTTCAATGAAGGTGGTAAGTAACAAGTATCTTTTGAAGAATGAAGATTAAGAAGGTTAAAATATGATTTCGACTTTATATGAGCCTTTCCGGCATTGGTCAGAGGGTGGCTCGGTATTTATACTATCAGACACGCATTTTGATGATGCAGACTGTAAACTGATGGATCCTAACTGGATAACACCGGAAGAGCAGGTTAGGATCATTAATTCTGTTGTTGGTAAAGGAGACACTTTTGTGTGCCTTGGTGATGTAGGTGATCCGAAGTATGTGCCGATGATCAAGGCACGAAAAAAAATCCTTTTACTTGGGAACCATGATGCACGCGGAGCATACAAAGATCTTTTTGACGAGATATATGCAGGTCCATTGTTTATTTCCGATAAGATCCTGCTTTCTCATGAGCCCGTATATGGTCTGCCCTGGAGTCTAAACATCCATGGGCATGATCATAATGGGATGGAATCATATCGTGAAGACTGTAAGCATATTAATCTGGCAGCGAATGTGTGCGGCTATACACCTGTTAGTCTTGCCAAACTTATCAAGGATGGTGTACTGGCTGATATTGACAGCATTCATCGTGTCACGGTCACGATCGATCATGCGGTGGAAAGAAAACAAAACAGAACAAAGCCTTTTAGAGAGCACTTGGTTCAGAGGCTGGAAGAATGCCCGGCTGTTGTAGAATACACTGATGTGGGATACACCATCAAACTGGAAACAGATATTTACGAGGGTTTAAATAAGATAGCAAGCGAAGACTACGGCGTGACAATTGAGGAACTGACTCAACGTTTTATCAACTGGGCGGTCACCAATCCGGAAGATTTTAAGAAGTGGGCAGAAGAGAAAATTAAGGAAGAAGTGAAAAGGCAGTGAAATACAATGATCTACATACAGGCGATTGTCATCAGAATTATGAGAATTATCTGATTCTGCCGAACGTTATTTAGATAGGACTGATTTGCTGAATATAGAAGCATCTAAAACGTATTTAGAAAGTTATAAAATTGCACATCACGACACATCTAAAATTGGACAAACCACTATAAATATTGACTTTACGAAAATTTAGATATAGACTTTTTTTGGGAAAGTGATATACTTAACTTGGATTTAGATAGGGCATTTTTCTCGGAAGGAGTGATCACGCAGTGAGTGATATGGAGTTGAAGAGGATTACGATCCGGAATTTCAAATCGTTGTATGACGTTTCATTTGAGCCGGGACGTGTGAATGTTTTTATAGGAGCAAATGGATCAGGAAAGTCATCTGTTCTTGAGGCAATCGGCGTGCTCAGTGCGGCTATGACGGATAGGGTCAATGCAACAAGTTTGCAGAGAAAAGGCGTAAGACTTAGCACATCAGCCCTTTATAAATCGAAGTTCATGTCCATAGAGAAAGAATCGAAAACCGTAGATTTTTCCTTAGAATGGAACCTGAATGGGCACAATTACGGATATATGAACCATATGACAGTGCCTAGTGACGATGATGCATGGAAATACTTTGCCGAGAGTGTGACCTGTGACGGAGCGGCGGTTTATGGCAGGAGTAACAGAAGCAATGCTCCACTGAATAATAAGATAGGGTATTTTACGATTTCAGAGGCTTTGTCCGGTGCGGATTATGTTTACTCGGCCAAGTATATTGGAGATTATGGGATTTATCAGCCTGATACGCTAACTTTGAGGGGGACGGTTGCCGACCCGATACAGACAAATCCGATCGGATTGAACGGAGGGCGTTTGGCGGAGGCAATGCAGGATCTCATCTATGAAGAAGATGGGGATATGATGTTTGGTACGATGTATATGGAAGATATGCTGGAACTGATCGACTGGGCGTCAGAGTTTAAAGTAAGCAAGCCCAAAAAGACTATTCTGAATCCGGGCGTTCCGACAACACAGCAGATCATTGAGTTCAGAGATAAGTACTTGAAGGATTCTGCATCTTTTACGGGTTATGATGCCAGCGAAGGTGCGCTGTATGTTTTGTTTATGCTCTCTCTTGCAATGCATGGGAAGACTCCGAAGATGTTTGCGATAGATAGTTTTGATCATGCTATGAATCCAAGGCTGGCGAGAAAGGTTACGAAGGAATTCACAAATAAGATTATAGAAGGAAATAAGACGGTCTTCATGACAACTCACAACCCTTTGGTACTTGATGGGCTGGATCTCTCTAACGACGATATCCGATTGTTTACGACAGACAGGAATAAACATGGTCATGTAGAGATCAGGCGGGTACAGGTTTCTGAGAAACTTCTGAATATGGATCAGCCTCTATCGAGACTTTGGATCAGTGGAGCGTTGGGAGGTGTCCCGGAACTGTTATGAAAAAAGTGATCGGAATAGTGTCGGAAGGGCCGACCGACCATATGGTTATAAGTGCGGCTATTGACAGGATCACAGGAGAAGAAAATCGATATTTATCGTTACAGCCGGAGCCGGATATGATGGGACGCTTTGGCAATGGATGGAAAGGCGTATGGAGATGGTGTAAGGAGACAACTTCTATCAATATGCTCATGCAGGAAGTGCAGCCGGTCATAGATGCAATCGTCATCCAGATGGATGGGGATGTTATTCGGAAAGAGAAAGAGGCTCACTGTCTTTGTAAATCAAACATTTGCGAGTATAAGGGGAGGGTGTTCCCTTTATACTGTGAGAAGGTGAAGGGTGAAAAATGTCCGGTAAAACTCCCGTGTGAAAGCCATGAAAACGGAATTAAGGGAAGAATGAATCATGGTATGTCGATTCTAACGGAGGCTATAGGAGAAGTGGATATGTCGCACATTATGATCGTTATCCCTTGTGATAGCACTGACACATGGGTCGTAGCAGCATATGATGATGTCGATGATGTTGAAGTTCTTACGGATCCTTGGAAAAACATAATTGCAAAGAGAAAGCTTTATCACGGCGTAAGAGTGAGAGATAAAAAAATACATACACTTACAAGAACTTTTCTGAAAAGGTTGTTGATCAGTGGAGTAAGGTCACCCAAAAATGTATCACTGCTATGTTTTTTGAGCAAGAGGTGAAGCGGGTGATTATGGGAGGGACTCTATGACAAGAAAAGAAACAATACTTAATATGTCGATGACGGGGCAAACCATAAAACGGATCATGAAGGCTAAAGGCTATACGGTTAAAGATATTCAAAATCATTTAAGTCTTAGTACTCCCCAAGCCATCTATCATTGGTTTGATGGTAAGAGTATGCCAACGATAGATAATCTTTATTCGTTAAGTGACCTGTTCGGTATTCCGATTGATCTGATGCTCAGAGGCAATAGGAGGATTATGTTTGCTCCTTATTGGGATGATAGATGCGGTCGGCTTTACACGTATTACGAAAGGTTGACGATGGTTCTGTTGGCGTAAAATGAGGGTAAGGAGAACATCTGATGAAACTCAGAGATTACAAACAGGAAGACGGAAGTATCATAGTAGGATGGCTTCGCTCAGAGGAAGAGTTGTACAAGTGGTCCGCGGACAGGTTCAATAAGTATCCTCTTACGGGGAAAGACATAAATGAAAATTACGCACCGCAGCTTGAGACGGGGAGGTTTTACCCGCTCACGGCTGAGGATGACAGCGGGGAAGTTGTAGGTCATTTTATCATAAGGTATCCGAGAGAAGACGATGACAGCTCTGTACGGTTTGGCTTTGTCATAGTGAGCCCTTCGCACAGGGGAAAAGGTTACGGAAAGGAGATGCTCCGTCTTGGAACAGAGTATGTTAAGGAGTACCTCACTGCCACTAGGATCGATCTGGGTGTGTTTGAGAACAACGATAGCGCAAGACACTGTTACGAATCGGTAGGCTTTAAGCGTTATGCGGAAAGGATAGTCGAGTTGCCGATAGGCACATGGAAATGTATCGATATGGAGATGTTCTTGAGGAAAGGCTGATCATATGCATTTTGTGGATGCAAAAGGGATCCTGATCGGCAGCGGCGGATCTTGCGGGATCAATGTTTATAGGGGATGCTCCCACGGCTGCATTTATTGTGACAGCCGCAGTAAGTGCTACCGCTTTACGCATCCGTTTGAAGATATTGAGGTGAAGCAGAATGCACCGGAACTCCTGGATGCGGCGCTCAGGTCGAAAAGAAAGAAGTGTATGATCGGAACGGGTTCGATGTCGGATCCATATATGCATTGCGAAGAAACTCTGGGATTGACAAGGCGGTGCCTTGAGGTCATCCTCAAAAACGGGTTCGGAGCAGCAATTCAGACAAAGTCGGACCGGATCCTTCGGGATATTGACCTGATTTCCGAGATCAACCGTACAGCAAAGTGCGTGGTGCAGGTGACGCTCACGACATATGACGATGACCTTTGCAGAATCCTCGAGCCGAATGTCTGCAATACTAAGCGTCGTATCGAGGTGCTTGAAGAAATGCAGAAAAGAGGCATTCCGACTGTCGTGTGGCTCACACCGATCCTTCCGTTCATTAACGACACGGCGGAAAACATCACCGCGATCCTTAACGAGTGCGTGCGCGTGGGCGTGAAGGGTATCATTGATTTCGGTATGGGGATGACACTCCGTGAAGGCGACCGGGAGTATTATTATGAAGCGCTCGATAAGCATTTCCCCGGGATGAAGGAGCGTTACATCAAAAGGTATGGCAACGCTTATGAGCTCCCCAGCCCTAATGCACAAGAACTTCGGGGTATATTCCGCGAGATCTGCAAGGCCAACGGAATCCTCTCTACTCCGGAGGAATGTTTCGGATTTATGCAGGAAATGCCGGAGAAATATCCGCAGATTAGTCTGTTTGATATAAGGTGATAATTATGATAAAAAACGTAGTACTTGATATGGGAAATGTTCTCCTCGATTATGATCCGGAGGTCTCTTTGAACCTGTATTGTTCCGGCGAGGAGGAAAAGGACATTATAAGAAAAGAGCTCTTTAACGGCCCCGAATGGTCGCTTGGCGACAAAGGAGAAATAAAGGACAGAGACAGATACGACCTCGTGAAGGTGAGGGTGCCCGAACAATTCCATGAAGCACTTAAAAACTGCACGGACAACTGGGAGATCTGCATGAATCCTTTGAAGGGCGCGCGCGAGTTCTGCGAATATGTTAAGAAAAGCGGATTCGGGATCTATGTTCTGTCGAACGCAAGCGACCTGTTTTACACATATTTTCCAAAGTTCCTGCCGCTTGATTTCTTTAACGGAGTCTTTGTTTCGTCGGACTATCTTATGCTCAAACCGGATGAGAAGATCTACAGAACTTTCCTCGAAAAGTATGGGCTGAAAGCGGACGAGTGCCTGTTTGTTGATGACAGAGAGGAAAATGTCATCGGAGCCCAAAGTGTGGGGATGCAGACTTTCCGGTTTATGGGGGATTATGAGGAGATTAAGGGGGTGCTGAAATGAGCATTATATTTGGTGAAGCAACAAAGGAAGACATTAACGAACTGGTACGGATGCGTATCGCATACATGAAAGATGATTTCGGTTCGGTTAGCGTTAATGAGAGACAATGCATGGAAGCACAGTTGCCGGACTATTTTGAGCGAAAACTGGGGACCGAGCTCGTGGCATTTGTTGCAAAAGACGGGGAAAGGATCGTGTCCGTTGCATATTTACATATCATTGAGATGCCGGCAAACTCGATACTTTTAAACGGACTGTACGGAGAAGTTCTGAGTGTTTACACCGAGCCGGAATATCGTGGCAGAGGACTGTGTTCAACCTTGATGCGAAACCTTGTTGAATACGGGAAGAAGAGAGGCCTCGGCCGCATTGATCTGTCGGCAACGGATGAGGGATATCCGATATACGCGAAGGTCGGTTTTAAGGATAAAGAGCACAGGTACAGAGATATGCGAATGAAACTGTAATGTGAAGAATAACTGCATTCGTTGAATCCTAAGGAGATACGGAGCATCGTTTTATTTCAGAGGAAATGACGAAGGCGTTTTCGAGGTGACAATAACATATACATGTAGGGGGAATCATGGCAAAGCAAAACATCTACGACAACGAGACATTTTTCGGTGAATACAGGAAGCTGCGAGAGCGAGAAGTGAATGCCAACAACCTTTTCGAACTTCCGACGCTTTTTTCGCTTCTTCCGGATCTTGAGGGCAAAAAAGTCCTCGATCTCGGATGCGGATCGGGGGAGCGCTGCATTGATTACCTTAAAAAAGGGGCGGCGTCGGTTACGGGCGTTGATATTTCGGAGAAGATGCTCGCTGTAGCCGTGGCAGAGAACAACGATCCCCGTATCACCTACCTAAAAATGCCTATGGAAGAGATCGGCTCGATCGATGATGAGTTTGATGTGGTGATCAGCTCGCTGGCTTTTCATTATGTAGAGGACTTCGGCGGTGTCGTGGCAAATGTTTATCGCCTTCTGCGTGACGGCGGGATCTTCCTCTTCTCACAGGAACATCCGCTCGTAACCTGCTATTCGGGCAAAGGAGACAGGTGGACCCGTGATGAAAACGGGAAAAAGCTCTATGCCAATATCGCGGATTACTGTGTCGAAAGAAGGAATGATTCTACCTGGTTTGTTGAGGGTGTGCAGCGATATCACAGGATGTTCTCGACCATAGTAAACACGCTTTGCGACACGGGATTTAGGATCTTAAAGATGGCGGAACCCTATCCGACAGAAGAACTTGTTAAGAAGTATCCCGAATACTACGATCTTTATCATAAACCTGATTTCCTGTTTGTGAAGGCGGCAAAATAATGTAGTAAAAGTACCGGGTACCTTTACGTTGATTTGGTCGGTTTGATCAGGCGGATAGCGAATTACTTATGCAGGACAGCAGACAAAACCAAGGAAAGAATAGGTGATGCTGTGGACGGAAAGGTACTCGAACCGGAAAGCGACAGACTTGCCTATTGAAGACCTGAAGATGATCACATTACAAAGAGCGTATCCGTTGGATCCACGGGATTCATGGGATGCGCTTTTTTTCGTGACTTTTCCGCTCTGATGTGGTATGATTCTATGCAGTGCCCTACGGGGCAATCATAAGAATCGAACACAGAGTTTTTATCAGGAGGATACAAGGAAAGCTATGAAGATACTTGTACTTAATGCGGGAAGTTCTTCCCTCAAATACCAGCTCATCGACATGGAGAGCGAGAAAGTGCTCGCCAAAGGAAACGCTGACAGGATCGGAATCGACGGTTCGTTCTGTAAGCACAAGAAAGACGGCGGAGAGGAGATCGTGAAGAACGTTATCCTCAAGGATCACAAGGATGCCATTGAAGTCATCATGTCACTCCTTGTTGACAGCGAGCAGGGCTGCATCAAGTCCATGGATGAGATCGGTGCCGTTGGTCACAGAGTAGTTGCATCGGGCGAGTACTTCAAGGAGCCCACACTTGTTACCGAGGAGTCTATCGAAAGACTCAAGAAGACATTCCCTCTCGGACCTCTTCATAATCCTGCAGCATACACAGGTGTTATGGCCTGCCGTGAGGTTATGCCTAACACTCCCATGGTTCTTGTATTCGATACAAGCTTCCATCTTACAATGCCTGAAGTGGCATATCTCTACAACATCAAGTACGAGGATTACCAGCAGTACAGCGTAAGACGCTACGGTGCACACGGAACAAGTCACAAATTCGTTTCGGGTAAGGCTGCCGAGTACCTCGGAAAAGACCCTAAAGACCTTAACATCATCACATGCCACCTCGGCAACGGTTCTTCGATCAGTGCCGTTAAGGGCGGCAAGTGTGTGGACACATCCATGGGCTTCACACCCCTCGCAGGTGTCTGCATGGGCACACGTGCCGGCGATATCGATGCTTCCGCAGTTCAGTTCCTTGCTAACCAGAAGGGCATGGACATCAACCAGATCCTCACATACCTCAACAAGGAGTCGGGTCTTAAGGGACTTTCGGGCGGATTCTCCGATTTCCGTGACCTCCGTGAGAACGTTGAGAAAGGCGGAGAGACAGGCCGCAGAGCACAGCTCGCACTCGACAAGTTCGCTTATGACTGCAAGAAGTACGTCGGAGCATACATGGCAGTTCTCGGCAGAGTTGACTGCATCGTATTCACAGCCGGTATCAGCGAGTGGAACGGATTCATCATCAACCAGATCCTTGAGGGACTTGACTCTTACGGCATAAGCGTTGACAAAGAAAAGAACACCGATTCCTGCAAGGTACCCGTTAAGGATATCACTGGCAAGGATTCCAAGGTTAAGATCCTTGTTATCCCCACAAACGAAGAGCTTGTCATCGCGCGCGAGACGAGAGATGTTGTTACAAAGTAATTAATGAACTGTTTGTTCATCTGAATATGTAAAGGAGATTATCATGAGCTTTATAGATGAGATCAAGGCACGTGCCAGAAAAAACATTAAGACTATCGTCCTTCCCGAGGGAGAGGATCGCAGAGTGCTCGAAGCAGCAGCTACTACCATTAAAGAAGGAAATGCCAAGGTCGTTATCCTCGGCAAAGAAGCTGACATTAAGGAACTCGGAAAGGATCTCGATCTTTCCGCAGCAACCATCATCGATCCTGCGGGGTCTGATAAGCTTAACGCTTATATCGACAAGCTTGTAGAGCTTCGTCAGAAGAAGGGTATGACACCCGAGCTTGCACGCGAAGCACTCACCACAGACAACACAACATTTGCAGTTATGATGGTTAAGATGGGCGACGCTGACGGCGTTGTTTCGGGTGCTTGCCACTCCACAGCCAACACACTTCGTCCCTGCCTTCAGATCCTTAAGACCGCACCCGGCGTGAAGTCCGCTTCGGCATTCTTCCTTATGATCGTTCCGGACTGCGCTTACGGTGACGACGGTGTCTTCGTTTTCGCTGACTGCGGACTCAACCAGAACCCCGATCCCGAGCAGCTTGCAGAGATCGCAGGTCTTTCGGCAAAGAGCTTTACAATGCTCACCGGCAAGGAAGCACGCGTTGCAATGCTTTCACACTCCTCGAAGGGTTCGGCTAAGCATGACGACGTTACAAAGGTTACTGACGCTACAGCACTTGCAAAGGAAGCATATCCCGACATCCTTATCGACGGCGAGCTCCAGCTTGACGCTGCGATCGTTCCCGAGGTTGGAGCTTCCAAGGCTAAGGGTTCACCCGTTGCCGGCAAAGCGAACGTACTCGTATTCCCCGACCTTGACGCAGGAAACATCGGCTACAAGCTTGTTCAGCGTCTTGCTAAGGCAGAAGCTTACGGCCCCGTTATGCAGGGTATCGCTGCTCCCGTAAACGATCTGTCGAGAGGCTGCTTCGCAGAGGATATCGTCGGTGTTGTTGCGATCACCGCGGTACAGTGTGCGAACACCTGAGGGTGAAGATGGTGTTTCACACTTCAACAGAATAAGCATTAAATGGGAGGGTGGCCCGTTTACCCTCCCCTATTTTGCGTAATAAAGGATAATTGATGATCATGAAACAAACGACACTTAAAAGACTGGCGTGCTTCGCTGCCCTCGCTGTTATGACGGGCGGTCTGGCGGGCTGCTCTCAGGCGGAAGAGCTGAAGCTCAGTATCTCTTCGGAGGATGTCTCCGAGGATTACAGCATGGTCGAGGCAGACTATGGCGATGTTGTGCTTGAAGAGAGCATCAGCTGTCTTTACTCACAGATCAACGAGGAAAGCCTTGCTTTCAACATCGAAAAGAGAGAACTTACCCACATCTATGTGGCGGACGGTGATACGGTCAAGGCCGGCCAGCTTGTTGCAAAGCTCAATGTCGACGATCTTGAGAAGAAGCTCCGTGACAACGATGACCTTATCGCTCAGGACGAGCTTTTGATCGAGGAAACGAACAAGCTTATCGATTACTACGAGGGACTCCTCAAGGGGTCGCTCGGTCTGAAACGTCGCGAAGAGATCGAGTTCAAGGTTTCCGATGCCCGTCAGCAGCTTGATGTCTACGAGAACGAAAAGCACGACTGCGAGCGTGAGAACAGGGAATTTGCGGATATCATCGAGAAATCCAAGCTTTACGCAGGGATAGACGGAACGGTGAGCAACATTAACAAATCGCTTATCGGTACAAAGCCTTCCAAAGGTTCCACCGTTATGAGGATCATAAACACGGACCATTGCTCCTTTGTTTCGAGGGACAAGGAAGCGTTCGTGTACCTCAAGGTCGGAGATTCCGTCAGAATCGACATCTCCGAGGAGAAGTACTATAACGCTACCGTTATCGAAGTCGATACGGTCGGAGAGCGTGTCATCATGGATCTTGACGAACCCGACTACAGCCTCAAGATGAGTACGCGCGGAAACATCAATATCGAACTCGAGAGAGCGGATAATGTTTTGACACTTCCGAGAGAGGCCGTACACACGACTGAAGACATGACCTACGTATACATCCTCACCGACAGCGGTGTCAGAGAACTCAAACAGATTGAGACGGGTCTTATGGGCACGAAGCTTGTGGAGATCAAGAGCGGACTGCTTCCCTACGAACAGGTTATCTTGAGAAAGACCGGGAGGTACACATGAGACAAAAAGGTTATTTTGGGGTAAGGTACATGTTCGTAAGACGTGCCGTAACAGCCATGCTCATCTGTGCTGCGATGATGACGCTTCTTACTTCCTGTTCCGAACCCGTAGAGAAGAAGGAACTGCTCGCACCTGTCGTATCTGTGGGAGAGATCGGTGTCTGCGAGCGTGGGGATATCGCCAAGCTTATGGTCAAAGACGCGCACGTTGAGGGTGATTTCGAAGTACTTTCGTTCGACGCGGACGGCTATATATTTGAGATCTTTTCAAATGTTGGTGACGAGGTAGGAAAGGGAGATGCCATCGCCGCACTTACCAGTGCCGATTTTGAAGAGATCATGACACTCGAGCAAGAGATCGAGGAGATCAAGAAGGAAAACGAGAAACGCCGCAAATACCTTGAAGCCCAGGTTAAGCTCAAGGAGAAGAACGGCGAAGATGCCGAAGAGGAGCGCCTGACCTGTGAGAAGGAAGAGGCTCTTATGGATCTCAAGTTGTCCCAGAAGGAAGCACGTTACAAGAAGCTCAAGGAAGAAGATATCGGTTACAACTACATCACAGCACCCGGGGACGGACATGTCGTGGCGGTAAGCTCTTCGGATCAAGGCGCTTATATCACCGCCGGTACTCCCGTTGCGGCTGTGGCTACCGACGAAACCGGGATGTTTATTTCGGGAGCGTACATCCCCGAGAAGGAGGCTGTCGGATACGACTCTTTCTACGCCATCATCAACGGCAAAGAGTATCCGCTGACTTACGTACCCGTTGCCAAAGATGTTCTTGCTTCTCTTTCGGCTGCATCGCTCAGCCCGAAGAGCCGTTTCACTTTTGTGACCCCGCCCGGCGACGAGGTTTCAATCGGCGATTATGCCGCACTTATCGTGGTTGCGGCCAAGAAGGAGAACGTTTTGACGGTTCCCGTCAATTCGGTATATACAGACAAAGACGGTCGTTTCGTTTATGTCATTTTGGAAGGTGACAAAAAAGAAAGACGAGAGGTAGTGACAGGGCTCTCGGACGGAGCCAGGATCGAAGTGATCGAAGGTGTCAGGGAAGGAGAGAGTGTCTATGTTGAAAACTAAAAAACGACTCACGGCGCTGCTCCTTGCTGTGGTTCTTGTTCTGGCAGCGGTGGTGCCGTCATCGGAGAGTGCGGTTTACGCCGAAGAAAGCGGCTCGTACGATGACCTCTATATCGAGGCACTCACGAACCCTGCGGAAAAGTCTCTGTACAAGACCGAGACGGTCAGGAAGGGAACATTCAGTATCTATTACACAACGATGCCGCGTGTCGATTACGATGATTACTTATACCTTTATAACACGATCCCGGTCGGGGACGTTCAGTTCGTCAGGTATATGACCATGAGGGGGGCCTGGCTTGAAGTCGGGGATCCCGTATGTGAGATAGATGTCAAGGTCGATGAGGCAAGGATAGCCGAACTCGAAGGCGATATCCAAAAAGAAGAGGACATGCTCAGTACTTACGCATATACGTGTGAGGAGCTCCTCGACAAATACGACAGACTTTACCAAAAGGGAGGCTCCGAAGGCGAGCTTGCCAAGCTCCTGTATGACAGACTCAAGCTTGAATACGATCAGGAGGTCAAGGATCGCAGGGAGCTGATAGACGGGCTCCAGAGCGAGTACGACGGCCTCAGGATGGCACAGGTCCAGACTCAGATCACTGCCACGGCGTCCGGTTATGTTTCTTACCTTGATTCGTTCATGAAAGGCATGACGATCGAGCCTTACAGGTTTATCGGTGTGATGTTCAGACCGGATGCAGCGAAGATCAAGATCGAGGGCGGAAGCGATTACCTTCGCTTCGGACTCAGTGCCAAGCTTGTCCAAAACGACGGCAAGGTAACGCGTGAGGCAGACGGAATGGTCGTTTCGAGTCTCGATACGTCACTTCCTCCTTCGCTTATCGGCAAAGCATCGATCTTCAGCTTCGGGAACAAACTGAATGAATTCAATCCTCAGAAGGATGTGGTTCTCAAGGTCGAGAGAGTGCACATGGAAAACGCTCTTATGGTTCCGAACAAAGCGGTTTACAACGATTCTCACGGCGATTACGTGCTTGTCAATGTGAATGGCCAAAAGACAAGAAAGTATGTTGTTGTCGGCGGAAGCAACAATGACGACACATGGATCATCTACGGTATCGAAGAAGGAGATTCCGTGATTATTAAATAAAGGCAGGTCACAAAGATGCTTCACCTTGTAATTCAAAGGATATTACATAAAAAATGGATGATAGCGTGCCTTATCATAGGCAATATCCTTCTGACGGCGATCGTAGCGGCGCACCCGCTCAACAGCGCTTCCTCGTCGCAGAGCATGCTCACCGAGGAATTCGAGTCCGCCATGCGTGAGGGTAACGTCTATCCCATGATGATACACACGATCGGCAGGATCCGTAAGGATACCGGCAAGAAGGCTGCCACTGAGATGCGCAAGCTTGCGAAGAACATGGAAGAGACGATCGGGCTTCCCATCGCCGAGCAGATCTGCTTCCGCAACATGATCGTCACCACGACCAAGTCTCTTGTAGCACACGACGGTCTCTATGCGGAAAACAAGCTCGCTCTTTCATCTCTTTCCGATCTGAAGGATCATGTCAAGATCCTTTCGGGAAGGATGTATTCGGAGAAGCCGGCCGATGACGGATTTGTCGAGGTTATCATCAACCAGTCGGTAATGGTTGAATTTGACCTTGTTGTCGGCGAAGAGATCGTCTTCGAAGCGCTGAAGAATACCGACGGCAAGCCTGTTAAAGCCAGGGTTGTCGGAGTCTTCACCAACCTGCTCGACGAAGATGCTTACTGGTACCATCCTCCGACATTCTACTCGAAGGACCTGCTCATGGATGACGCTCTTTTTGAAGAGATGTTCCTGGGCGAGGGAGCCAAGAAGAACCAGTTCGACGAGGAATTCATCATTCTCCCGGACTACAAAGCGGTTACTCCCGAGAAGGTCGATTCCATCATCTCGACGACTCAGTATCTCATGAGAGAGTACGACGACGTCTACCGTAAGGTTGAGACATCGAATTACGTCTCTCTCCTTGAAGATTTCAAGACCAAGAAGAAGCAGATCGACGTGATGCTCACTATCCTCGAAGTACCCGTGATCCTGATGCTCCTTGCTTTCATCTTTATGATATCAAGGCAGATGCTCTCCCTCGAAGAAGGAGAGGTTGCGATGCTCAAGAGCCGTGGCGCGAGCGGATTTCAGATCTTCAGACTGTATCTGGTGCAGTCGGTGATCGTATCCGGCGTGGGCATGGTATTCGGACTACCGCTCGGAGCACTGATAACCATAATGCTCGGACGGGCGGATGCATTCCTGTCGTTCTCGGGCGGAAGGAACGTAGAGCTTATCTTTACGTGGGATGCCGTCCTCTACGCGGTTGTAGCGGCGATCATGTCGCTTCTCATGACACTGCTCCCCGTCCTTAAAAAGGACAAGACGAGTATCGTGGCCGTTAAGAGGCGCAGAAGCCGCCAGAACAAGCCGATATGGATGAAATTATATCTTGATATAATTATTACCGGTATCTCGTTGTACGGTTGTTATACATTCCTTAACGGACAGGACGAGCTTCTTGTCAGAGTGCTTTCGGGCAAAGCCCCCGATCCGCTGCTGTTCCTGAGCGCGGCACTCTTTATCCTCGGAACCGCCCTGATCTGTATCAGGATCCACAGACTGCTCCTGAAGGTGATCTACAGGACGGGCAGGCAGAAGTGGAAGCCTGCGGCATATACGTCGCTGCTGCAGCTCATCAGATCGGGAAACAAGCAGGTCTTTGTAATGGTATTCCTGATACTCACAGTTTCCTTCGGTCTCTTCTATACTACGATCGCAAGGACGATAGTTGCCAATTCGGAACGTAACGTCAGCTACATCGAAGGTGCCGACATCAAGCTCAAAGAGTACTGGATGAACAACACCCGTCTCGGAGCCGGCCATTACTACGAGCCCGAATTCGCCAAGTACGGATCCCTCGACTGCGAAGGAGCGGCTAAGGTTTACCTGAACAACAAGTCGGTCTTCCTCATCGACAGCAGAAGATTCGACACATCGTTAATGGCAATCAACACGCAGGATTTCGGCAAGGCCGCACCTCTCGAGGACGGACTGCTGCCTCATGACTACTACGATTACCTGAACGTGTTGAGCCGCAATCCGGATGCGGTGCTCCTTTCCTCGAACTTTAAGTCGAGGTACAACCTCAAGATCGGGGACACGCTCACGGTTACGATCAATACCGGAATAACGAACGGAACTTATACGTCCAACTTTACGATATACGGCTTCTTCGACAAGTGGCCTTCGTACAGACCGACCAAGATCGTTGTCGGAACCGATGATTCGACATCCGTTACGGACAACTTCATGATAGTGGCCAACCTTTCGGAGATCCAGAGTCTCACCGGAGTCATCCCTTATGAAGTCTGGATCAACATGGACGGCAACACAGAAGGCTTCTACGAGTTTGCGGACCAACTCGGCTTCAAGATCACGATGCTCGAGGACAGAGTACAGAAGATCGACAAGCTTCATGACGACCCGTTGTTCGCAGGCACGAGCGGAATCCTTACGATGAGCTTCATCACGATCCTCGTCATCTGCTCGATCGGATACCTCATGTACTGGAGTCTCTCGATCAGAGCGAGACAGCTGCAGTTCGGTATCTTCAGAGCGATGGGTGTGACCTTCAGACAGATCACCGGAATGCTCGTGATCGAGCAGGCGCTCACGGGACTCTACTGCATCGTAGCCGGACTTGTGAGCGGATACATCGCATCGAAACTCTTCGTACCGATGATCCAGATCGCATACCAGGGCGCCGACAGCGTACTCGACATGCAGCTCATCACTCAGCCCTCTGACGTGGTCGAACTTGTAGCGGTGATCTTCGCGGTCTTCCTGATCTGCATGGGCGTACTCATGCGCCAGATCTCGAGCATGAAGATCTCGCAGGCGCTTAAACTCGGAGAGGATTAATATATGGAAATAATAAAAGCTCAAAACATAGTGCGCAGTTTCAAGCTCGGATCCGGCGAGAAGCTCGACGTACTCAAAGACATTTCGGTCAGCGTACCGAAGAACACCCTCGCTATCCTGAAAGGACCTTCGGGATCGGGCAAGACAACGCTTATGAACATCATGGGCGGACTAGACGCCCCTAACGGCGGTACGATGTTCTTCGACGGCAAAGACATCTACTCCCGCAGTGCGACGGATATAGACGAGCTGCGTCGTAAGGACTTCGGATTCGTATTCCAATCCGTCTCGCTCATCCCGATCATGACGGTTTACGAGAACGTTGAGTTCTCGCTGAGGCTTTCGGGATTCAAGGGAGACCGCGAGGAGAGAGTCATGAGGTGTCTCTCACTTGTCGGACTTGACGCGAGAAGCGATCACATGCCCCAGGAACTTTCGGGAGGTGAGCAGCAGCGTGTTGCGATAGCGAGAGCGATCGCTCATTCGCCGCGTGTCATCTTTGCCGACGAGCCCACCGCGGAGCTCGACAGCCAGACCGCGATCCATGTTGTGAGTCTCTTTAAGGAGCTGGTGGAGAGAGAGCACGTTACGATCGTTATGACCACTCATGATGTGAGTCTCATGTCGGCGGGTGACGTAGTTTACTCGATCGAAAACGGAGTGATCATCGAAAGCGAAGCATAATAAAGGAGTTTCTATCGATGCAGGATACAGAGATCAATGTTAGTGAAGAAAACAGTGGTTCGGAGCCCATGATCATCGCTCAGAACCTTGTGAAGATCTACAAGACGCGTGATATCGAGGTGCTTGCCCTTCAGGGTCTCGACCTTACGGTTGAACGCGGAGAGCTGATGGCTGTCATCGGAAACAGCGGATCGGGTAAGTCGACATTTCTTAACATGCTCGGCGGACTCGATATTCCGAGTGCGGGCAAGCTTTTTGTCGACGGTCGCAATCTTTTCGAGATGACCGCACGCCAGAAGGAGATCTACAAGAGACAGACTGTAGGCTTCGTATGGCAGAACAACGCGCGTAACCTTTTCCCTTACCTGAGTGCGATCGAGAATGTCATGACCCCCATGCTCTTAACAAAGGAAAAGAAGAGACGCGAGCGTGCCGAAGAGCTTCTTGATATTGTCGGGATGAGTCACAGAAAGAACAGCCGCCTCGGTGAGCTTTCGGGTGGCGAGCAGCAGAGAGTGGCCATAGCCATTGCGCTCGCAAACAATCCCAAGCTTCTCCTTGCGGACGAGCCTACGGGTTCGGTCGACAAGGACACCGCAGACAGGATCTTCGATATTTTCCGAAGACTCAGCAACGAGATGGGAGTGACGGTCGTGATCGTTACACATGACGTCAGACTTTCCAAGAAGGTTAACAGAGTCGTTGCGATCCGCGACGGCAGGATCAGCAGCGAGAGGATCCTCAGAGAGCAGTACAAGGATGTCTTCAGCGCGGACAACATCTCATGGGGTAACGAGGAAACGCAGGATGAATACGTGATCCTTGACAGAGCCGGACGACTCCAGATTCCCGAGAAGCTTCTCAAAAAGCTCGAACTCAAGGACAACAAGGTTACGGTCGGTTTTGAGGAAGGAGTCCTCACGATCAGGAATCCGAAGTCCGCGGAAGAAGAAAAAGAGCAGGATATTGCTGAGTAAAAAGCGAAATAAAAGGGCAGCGTACCCTTATAAACGACTTGCCTTTTCAGTATGCAATAGGTAAAATTATTACAACTGTTAAACATTTGACCGTTTTTTATCGGATAACAGTCTGTTCATACAGACAGTGACAGAGGAATATATGGCTAAGAAAGAGAGAAAAAAGAGGGTGCTTCCCTTGTACCTCACAGCCGCAACATGGCTCACGTGGTCGTTGTTGCTGCCGCTCTATAAGGTGAGCGATTACTTGATACTCTCCGGTATCTCAGCTGTGATGCTGTTGCTCGGCTACGCGGGCAAGGGCAAGGAAGAACCGGAGGAGCTTGAAGCACCCAAGGAAGAAACAAACAACACCGAGAAGTCCGCTGAGGACAAACCGGAAGTTCACAAGAGACCGCGTACCGGTGACAGTGCCATCGACAAGATGCTTGACGACGAAGAGATGGCCATAGCCGAGATGAAGCGCCTCAACGATGCGATCCCCGACGAGAAGCTCTCCCGTCAGATCGACCACCTCGAGGACGTTACCTCCAAGATCGTCACGTACGTGGTAGAACATCCCGCCAAGAAGACACAGGTCCGCAGGTTCTTTAACTACTACCTGCCCACGACCTTGAAGCTTCTTAATGCGTACGACAGGATGGACGAAGCCGGGATCTCGGGCATTAACATTGACGGAACAAAGGGCAAGGTCGAAGCCATGATGGACAAGGCGCTCGAAGCCTTCGACAGACAGCTTGATTCGCTCTACACCGACGAGGCAATGGACATCTCGTCAGACATAAGCGTTATGGAAAGCCTTCTGGCACAAGAGGGACTCGCCGGAGACGATGATATAATCAAAAATTCAATGATCTAAGGAGAAGAGAAGATGACAGACAATCAGATACCTACATTGACACTTGATCCCACAGCACAGACAGAGCAGGGCGGTCTTGCAGATCTCTCCGCTGTTTCGATCGCGACACCCGAAGCACCCGCAGCACCGAGTATCGGACTTACGCTTGATCCCGGTCAGGCAGCTTCGACCCAGACAGCCACCCAGGACGAGCGTGACAAGAATGCCGTTAAGATCGACGAGAGCATGCTCACCGAAGAAGAGAAGAAGGTCGTCGCAGACTTCGCCAAGCAGATCGACATCAAGGATTCAAACCAGGTAATGTCGTACGGCTCCGCAGCTCAGAAGCATATCGCCAACTTCTCCGAGAGTGCTTTAAAGAACGTTAAGACACAGGATCTCGGAACGATCGGTGAAGCTCTTTCTTCACTTGTTGTTCAGCTCCGTACCATGGACGAGCCCCAGAAGAAGGGGATCGCAGGTTGGTTCCAGAAGAGAAAAAGAGACATTGAGGAGCTCAAGGCAACCTATGCCAAGGCAGAAGTCAACGTTGACAAGATCGTTGAGAAGCTCGAGGAGCATCAGGTCATCCTTATGAAGGATATCGCAACCTTTGACCAGATGTATGAGCTCAACCTCAAGTACTATAAGGAACTCACGATGTACATCATCGCCGGCAAGAAGAAGCTCGAGGAAGTTCGCGCGGGCGAGCTTGAGGAGCTTAAGGCCAAGGCCAAGGAAACTGGTACTCAGGAAGACGCTCAGAAGTACAACGATCTCGCTAACCTTTGCGAGAGATTTGACAAGAAGATCCATGATCTTGAGCTTACAAGGATGATCTCCATCCAGCTCGGACCTCAGACACGTCTGTTACAGAACAACGATACCCTCATGGTTGAGAAGATCCAGTCCTCGATCGTCAACACGATCCCGCTCTGGAAGTCACAGATGGTACTTGCTCTCGGAATCGAGCACGGACGTCAGGCAACAGCCGCTCAGGCAGCCGTTACCGAGATGACGAACGACCTCTTAAAGCGCAACTCCGAGGCACTCAAGATGGCTACCATCGATACAGCCAAGGAAGCAGAGCGTTCGATCGTCGATATCGAAACACTTAAGATCACAAACGAGAACCTTATCAATACTCTTGATGAGGTCATGAGAATACAGAACGAAGGCCGTCAGAAGCGCAGGGAAGCAGAAGCAGAGCTCGGTCGTATCGAGGGCGAGCTCAGACAGAAGCTGCTTGAACTTCGCGGCTGACATACAGACGGAGTAAGGGATGAAGTTTTTTAAGAAGATGGGCGTGGCTGTTGCTACGCTCGTGCTGGCGATAGCCGGCGCCGTGACGATCGGTAAGGTTCGCGAGTCCGGTTACACCGACCCTAACCCCTCATCCATACAGAGAGTCATGAAGGACTACCAGGACGAGGACGGCATGGCCGGCGTTACCGAGATGTGCAGGCAGTACGTTATCGATAATGCCAATGTGATAAACGCTGCGAGTGAGGACAGGATCGTCAACACCATTGCCAATATGGCCCTGCGTGATGACGGGGTTATCGCCGTGGCTACTGAGAATTTCGCTGAAGGCGCGGTACAGGCGCCCGAAGACCTCAAGAAGACAGCCGAGAGACTTTTTGACAGGATCGGTCTCAGGGACGACGAGGGTGCTGTCATGGTACTCGATGTTCAGAGCAAACAGTCCTATATGTACGATCCGAGCGGAAAGCTCTTCAGTGACATGAGCGACGCCGAGATCCGCAGTATTGAGGCGGCTATTCAGAAGGGCTTTGAGCTTGTCGATAAGGGCGACATGAACGGAGTCGGTACAGGTATCGCTGATGCGTATGATGTAGTAGCGAGACTTATCAGCGATCCTTCAGCTTTTCAGGACATGAACAATGCCTACGTTGTCGAAGAAGATGACGGCGAAGGCTTCAGTATCGTCGAGAAGACCGTTGACGGCGGTATCTCGATAGTTTCGGGTATCACCAAGACAGTTACCGGTATCGCCAGGACCGCGATAAAGATCATAGCGACCGTGATCGGCGGTATCCCCATCATGTTTATTGTGATCGGCGGTATCATCTTCCTGCTCGTAAGATCGAACAAGAAGAAGAACGGACAGAACGGTCAGGGCGGTAAAGGCGCCCGTTCCGGAGCTCCCGGAGCACCCGGAAGAGGACACAGAGGTCCCGCCGGTTTACGGAACGGTCGTAATCTCAGCCAGTCAGGCAACATCGATACGAGCAAGATCTCAACAGAAGGCTCGACATATCGCTGGTCGGCCAACAAGAACCCTTACTCTGGCCTTAACAAGGGCAAGGGTGATATGAGCGGCTTCGTCTTCCCGAACGACTTCGGAAGCGGAGAGAACAGCGATCAGGGCACGAACCAAACGAGGTAGATCACATGAAATATTTGGTAACCGGTGCTGCCGGTTTTATCGGTACCAACTTTGTTTACCACATGCTTGAAAAGCATCCGTCGGATCTGATAGTCGGTATCGACAATCTTTCGTACGCCGGTAACATTAAGAACCTGAAAAAAGCACAGGAAAACAGTAACTTCGTATTCAGACAGGCGGACATCACGGATCAGGACGCCATGACGGCGCTCTTTAAGGAGTTTGGGTTTGACTATGTCATAAACTTTGCGGCGCAGACGCATGTCGACAGATCGATCGTGGATCCCGGGATCTTTGTCAAGACGAACGTCCTCGGCACACAGATCCTCCTCGACCTCGCCAGGGAGACCGGAGTAAAGCGCTTCCATCAGATCGGTACCGATGAAGTGTACGGAGACCTTCCCCTCGAGGCTACCGACCAATTCTTTGTTGAGACACTGCCCCTTAAGGCAAGCAGCCCCTACTCGGCATCAAAGGCGGCAGCGGATCTGCTCGCCCTTTCCTATAACAGAACATTCGGGCTTCCCGTTACGGTGAGCCGATGCAGCAATAACTACGGCCCCTACCAGTTCCCCGAGAAGCTCATCCCGCTCATGCTCATTAACGCACTTAATGACAAGAACCTCCCTGTATACGGCGACGGCATGAACGTCAGGGACTGGCTTTATGTTGAGGATCACTGCGAAGCGGTGGACACCATCCTTCATAACGGTCGCGACGGTGAGGTCTACAACGTCGGCGGACACAACGAGATGCACAATATAGACATCATAAAGATCATCCTTAAGGAGCTCGGCAAACCCGAGAGCCTGATCACCTTCGTTACGGACAGGAAGGGACATGACCTTCGCTACGCGATCGACCCCACCAAGATCCACAACGAGCTCGGATGGTTACCGCAGACAAAGTTCGCAGACGGCATCAAGTCTACGATCCGGTGGTATCTCGACAACAAGGATTGGTGGGAAGAGATCGTCTCGGGCGAGTACCGTGAGTACTACAGGAAGATGTACGAGAACAGGTGACGACAAAGAACTGTCGGTTTACCTACTTTTTTGACGAAATAAAACGATCGGGATAAGGAAGAGAAATAGGATCCTTTTTTGAAAAATAGTACTTGCGTTTTTACGTCGCCTGCTATATAATGGCACATGTTGGTTGAACAAAGGGCTATCGCCAAACGGTAAGGCAACGGACTCTGACTCCGTCATTTCAAGGTTCGAATCCTTGTAGCCCTGTTTTAGGAACCGAAGTGCTTCGGTTCCTTTTGTTTTGTATAAATCACAGATCCAAAATACAATAGCCTTGTGCAGGCTAAAGTGTTGGGTGAGGATCGGAAGCGGATAAAACCGTTTCTTAAGAACAGGAGGAATTGCGTAATGGAGTGGTTTCTGGCGATCACATCCCTTTTGGCCGGAATAATACTGGTTGCCAAGGGCGGAGACTTTTTTGTGGATGCTGCGAGCTGGATGGCAAAGGCAGCGGGCATCCCCACCTTTATCGTCGGAGCAACGGTTGTCAGTATCGCAACGACACTTCCCGAGATAATAGTTTCGGTTATGGCTGCCGCCGAAGGCAAGGCAGCCATGGCCGTCGGTAACGCGGTCGGCTCCGTTACGGCCAACACGGCCATGATCATGGCGATAGCGTTTATCTTCATGAAGGTCACCATCGTTCTCAAGGATTACCTTGTTCAGTGTCTGCTCCTCATCGCCACGGGCATCATCCTTATCTTCGGTTGCTACAGCGGAGCGCTTTCTGTTTGGGCTGCCATCGTTCTCATTACAATCTTTGCGGTTCATATGTTCGTCAACGTTCGCCTCGCCAAGAAGCACAGCGCTGCGAACAAGGAGGCCGAGAGCACGGTCAGCAAGGATAGGAAAACAGTTCTCATAAACATTGTCAAATTCGTGGGTGGCGCGGCTGCCATTGTTGTAGGATCAAGATTCCTTGTCAACGGCGGTAGCGATCTTGCGACGCTCCTCGGAGTTCCCGAAAGGATCGTAGCGGTCACTGTTGTGGCTATCGGAACATCGATCCCCGAGCTCGTGACCACGATCACTGCGGTCAGGAAGAAGGAGTACGGCCTCTCGGTCGGCAATATCGTCGGTGCGAATCTGATCGACCTTTCTCTGATCCTTCCGCTCTGCAGCATCGTGTCCGGACAGAGACTTCCCGTTAGTGAACAGAGCGCCTTCATCGATATCCCTGTATGTCTCGGAGTAACGCTTATAGCCATCGTGCCGCTTCTTATCCGCAGGAAGGCTTCGAAGATCCAGGGAATCGTACTGCTCGCCGCTTATGTGACTTATTTGATATTTACGGTCTGAATTCCATGGATTCTCCCGGAGCGTAATATAAGTTTGTAAAGACTAGAATAAACGACAAACGGCTCTCGCTGCCACGTCGTATTTTTTCCAAACACGTTTTCACTCTGTGTTCGGACGTAGCGGTACATAAGTGACCATAGTACGGTACACTAAGTACCGACGTCCTCAACAGGTTTGGAAAAAACAGACGGGCGCGCTCGAGCCTATTTTTAATGCTTTTTTTAGATTTTTTTGGTAAAATGAGTACTGTTGAGTTTTGAAGAATAACTTATCAAGGAGTTCAAAGGGAATAATTCTTGAACACCACTATGAGGGGAATCAATATGGCAAAAGAACAAAAGAAGCAAAAGGATCAAAAAGTCTTAAAAATCAAAAAAGTACATCTCTCAGCGGCGACTGTCTCCGTAGATATCGGGGACGGTAGTGAAAGAGGGGCTTATGTCGGACAGGGTTATATCCTGAATAAGCTTGGGAGGCCGCACAGGGCGGTCAGTATCATGTACTGCTATTATCCGCTTGATGAGGCATGGCCCAAGCGCGCGAGCGAGGCGTATCCCGATAAGGAGGTCACATTTGCGTGGGACTATCCTTATGATGATTATTTTCCTTATCTCGGAGGGCTCGGAGGAAGTACGGATGGTGAGCCCTTTACCTGCATGCGTGATATCAGGCAGCATGGGCAGGAGGTCATCCTGACACTCACGGTCGACCCGAAGGTCGGGGATGAGCACATCATCGCGATAGCGAAGGATTTGAGGCCCTTCGGACGGATCATGCTCAGGATGAACCATGAATGTACGGGCAACTGGTTCTCGTTCACCAAGAGAGCCTCTTACCGGGAGATCGCCGATTTCTTTGTAAGGTTTAAGAAGATCATGTCCGAATACGCACCGAATGTGCGCATGATACTTTGTGCAGGTGCCGTTATGGACAAAAAACACCCTGAACTCGAGATGGAGAAAGAGTTTAACGAGGCAGGAAGGGTCGCTGACATCTGGAGTATCGACAGGTATATCGGCCTTAACTGGGGATGGCCTTTTGAGGTTGCCGAGAAGACCAACAACTCTCACAGCCTTGAAAGCGCAAAGAAGAATTACGAGCTCACAAAGATGAGCTATAAGCGTTACTGCGAGATCTATGGCACGAAGAAACCTTTCGTTATGTCGGAGGTCAATGCGGATGGAGACGTTGCCGGGCCCTTCAAGCAGGCAAAGGTGATGAAGGACTTTTATACATTGTTTAAAAAGGATCCCGAGCACTGGGCAAGCGCGATCACGCTCTACCAGTTCAGGGACGACGGAAGACTCGGACTCGAGTTTACGGATCCCTCCGATCCTTCTGTCGGGATCGAGTGGCCGCTTATGGACACTTACCGCGAGATCATAAACGATCCGTTCTTTACGCCGCAGCTAAAGCAGGGAAAGACCGAGAAGCTCCCCGTAACGCTCAGATGGGGCAGCTCGGAAGATTCAGACGGGATCGCGATAGAGCTCGATATGGAGAAGAATCCCGTTTTTGCTGAGGTGAATTTCCCGGAGTCGCTCGTACCGGCCAATCTTATGCTTGAGATCAACGGCAGATGGTTCCGTAAAGCACCCGGAGCGAGATTCGTCGATCTCATGTCGGCATTTTATAAAAAGAAGCTGAACGGTGCATGCAAGCTCAACCTTAACATTTTTGCACCGCCCGCTTTGGGAGAGAACGATCCCTCGCAGGGAGACGACTGGGCAACGAACTATTATTTCACGCTCACGGAACTGCCGTCTGTGAGGCTCAGATTCGAACCCATAGTGTGATGACGACGTGACGAATACCGCCCTATCACCATATTTTGATCGAATCACCTTGGGGGTTGCGTGAAACACCATAATCTGTCATAATGTTATAGATTATAAGGGGTTAAAAGATCAATGAGTACTTCAAGAAACAAGACCGTACTCGTGACCTTATGCCTTTTTGTGTGTGTGATCGCATGGAGCTGCTTTATGACGGGCTGTTCGTCAGGGGCGGGTGGCTCTGCCACTGCGTCGTCAGGTGCTTCTCAGGCAGAGACGCCGGTGGCACAGGAAAGTGAGAGTGCTCCTTCGTCCGTCGCCGAGAAGTCGGATGGATCGATCGGTGAACCTACACAGGCCGGCATAGGCGTCAGTGAGACGGAACAGAATACACAACCGGACGAGACTGTCGGCACAGCAGAAGAGACAGTCACACCGGACAGTGAGCAGCCGGAAGAAAGCACTCGGGAAGAGCAGAATGAGCCGGACGAGCCGGAGGAACCGGAGGTCCCCGACACGACACCTCCCGTGTTTAAAGAATACCGCAGCCATCTCGTCTATATCGGCGACACCGTATCCTACAGAAGCGGCGTGATCCTTACCGATGACAGCGGTGAAGAGCCCGTTCTTACGATCGATTCTTCACAGGTCAACCTTAAGGAAGCCGGAGAATACCCCCTGACTTACACAGCCACAGACGCCGCGGGTAACTCTGCGACATGCGAGGTCACGGTCGTTGTCAGGGAACGCGAGGAAGTCACCCAGGAGATGCTCGACGCCAGAGCGGACGAGATCATGGAGAAGGTCCTCGGAGACGCACCGCGCGACATGGAAGCGCTTGAGACACTCTTTAAGTGGACCAAGAAGAACATCCATTACGTCAATTATTTCGAACAGAACGATGATATCTCGGCAGCATGGGAAGGACTCGTTTACGAGAGAGGAGACTGTTACGTCTATGCCTGCGCATCGAAGGAACTCCTCACCCGCGCCGGATTCAAAAACGATATGATCAGGACCGCGAGACATTACTGGAATCTCGTGGATCTCGGAGAGGGCTGGTACCATTACGATACATGCCCCAGAAAAGACAAGCCTTACTTCTTTATGTGGGGCGACAATGAACTTATGGAATATTCGAAGGCCAACGGTAATTCGCACGACTACGACCACACGAAGTGGCCGGACGTTGTGCCGTAAGGGATGAGCCTGACGACAGAGTATACAGAGAGAGGAGCAGAGCAGTGCAAAAGATACTCATGTTCTCAACCACATGGGACAACAAGTATACCAGCGAGCTGATCGACGGCGTTGAAGAGGCTGTCATCGGCACGAATACTGAGGTGCACGTTGTCAACGCTTTCGAGTCGGCACAGACATCGTCATACTATCAGAAGGAAGGCGAGATTTTCCTGCTTCCCGATGTAGACAGTTACGACGGTGTTATTCTTGCACTCAACGGCAACGACTCCGTCAGAGCAGTTGAGGGTATCATCAGACCCTACATTGAAGCCGGCAAGCCTGTTGTCAGCATCGATCAGGAGATCAAAGGCGCTGCATACTGCGGTATCGACAATTACTCATCCATGTACAAGCTCGTTGAGCACATGGTCATTGACCACAAGGCCAAGGTCATCAACTATGTCGGTGGTCCCGAGGATCATCAGGAGAACATGAGCAGACTCCGTGCCGTTAAGGATTGTCTCGATGCGCACGGGATCGAGCTTGACCCCAAGCGTGTTCGCAATTACAGATTCCTTCGTGCGGACGGACAGCTCGCATACGAGGATTTCAAGAGGATGGGGATGGAAGCCCCGGACGTGGTCATATGCGCTAACGATTATATGGCAGTCGGTTATATCGAGGCTGCGATGCGTGACGGACACGATGTTCCGAACGACTTTGCGGTAACCGGTTTTGATAATGTCAATATCGGTCAGACCTTCTATCCTTCGGTTACGAGTATCAACAGAAACAGACATAAAGCGGGCCTTGAAGCCACCAAACGTCTCATACAGATGATCAAGAACGGTCCTTCCGAGAAGCCTGTTCTCATTCAGGGACGTATCAAGCTCAACGAGAGCTGCGGTTGCAGATCGAGACGTGATTATCGTGCGGATTATCAGGACATGATCCTTCTCAACGAGTTCAACCAGAACATGAGCAACATCCAGGAGTATGTTCGTAACAACCTCTGCAGCAAGAACAGTTTTGAGGGCTTCATGCTTGATTTCGGAGAGGGCTGCGATGCCTTCAAGATCGAAGAGATGGCGATCTGCATCAACAGGTCGTTCTTCGACGGCATGATCGAGAAAGAGCAGAAGGGCTTCACGGACAGCATGAATTACTACAGCAGTAACGTGAGCGGTAACTTCAAGCGTTCGGAGGAAGGTATCTTCCCCGTATACTGGAACAGCAAGAACGAGTCGAAGATCTTTATACTTTCGCCTCTTCACTTCGGCAGCCAGTGCTTCGGCTACACCATCTCGGAGTATGATGAGACATTCTTCAGATCGGGTAACTACAGGACGTTCATGAACAGTATCTCTCTCGCGCTTGAGAACATCAGCCAGAGGATCGCGATCAACGGCGTCAACCTCAAGCTTCAGAAGCTGTACGTCAGGGATTCGCTTACCGATCTTTTGAACCGTTTCGGCTACGCCGCTTATGCGGGCAACTTCTTTGAGAAGAACTTCGGAAGAGTCTACATCGTCTATATCGACCTTGACGACCTTAAGAAGATCAACGATAAATACGGACACGCCATGGGTGACGTGGCACTCAAGGGGATCGCGGCTGCGATCTGTACCGCCTTCGCAGACACTGACATCAGAGTCAGGATGGGCGGTGACGAGTTCCTTGTTATGGGTGCGTTCATCAGCGACGAGGATGTCAGATCGAGGATCACTGCTCTCGACAGATTCCTTGAGAACTACACTCACGACAACCAGCTTGAGTTCGCTGTATCGGCAAGTGTGGGCTTTGTTATAAACAACAGCACGGAAGAGAGCACCAGCCTTGAAGAACTCGTTAAACGTGCCGACAACTGCATGTACGAGATCAAACAGAAAAAGAAGAAAGTCCGCGAGTGATCATTTGCGGAGCCCGTAAGCGTAGTCCGACATCTCGAACAGGACCTTGTCATAATGGAAGGTCTTGTACTCGTCGGCTATGAGGGCACGTGCCTTCGACGAGTAACCGAGTGAATCCTTGCCCCAGCCGATCTCAAAGGTGAAGGTGATGAGCGAAGGGTTCGGAGCTTCAATAAGGTTTTTGCGGGTATCGTCGAGACG
Organism: Lachnospiraceae bacterium; assembly: GCA_017427685.1. Classification (GTDB taxonomy): domain Bacteria; phylum Bacillota; class Clostridia; order Lachnospirales; family Lachnospiraceae; genus RUG11977. The sequence goes on from JAFRSH010000011.1 coordinate 52,973, forward strand.
CGGGATCATGATCAGAGGGTATTCCGCGGTTTTTGTACAATAAACATTAAATCCATACGCACGGCTGTATTTGGAGCCGTTAGCGATCGAGCAGGCATAATCCGTCATCGTGGAGCCTACGCCGTTAAGACCGTAATCCTTGTCTTCCTTGACGGCAGTGTATTTGTTCTTGCTCGATTTTTTCTGTCCTTTGTTAAGAAATTCTTTGAAGTGATTGGCAGCGTCCTTGCTGAGCTTGCGCTGTTCGCTGCCGCACCAGGGCTTTTCGGTGTACATGATCCTGCCCTGCTGGTGGTAGTCGATGTACATGACAGCCTTTTCGATGACCACGTAGTGATAAAGGAACTTCATCATGGCACGCGTTTCGGGTGCCGATCCGGCGAAGGGACCGGGGTAGTAAAGCTTGTCGGGTGAAGTACTGAGATAGTCGGACTTTTCGTAGCCCTTTTTGAGCTGCGCCCAGGAGAGTCCGGGGAAGTTCCTGTTGAGGTCTGTGCCGCTCGTGGTGGCCTTCCAGAGTTCGCCTTTCTTGTAGGAGTAGGTTTCGGGATTGTAGCACACGCCCTCACGGCCGTCCGGATTGACACAGGGCACGGCAACAAAGCGGGTGCGGCTGAGAGTCTTGCGGGCTTTCGCTGAATTGTCCTGCAGAAGGTCGACAAGCTCTTTGAGGATGTAAGTACAGCCCGCGGTCTCGCGTGCGTGGATCGTACCGGTGAGGATGATCGTATCCTTCTCCTCGTCGGAGGGAAGATCGATCTCGATCGCGTACATATCGCGGTCCTGAGTCGATTTACCGATCTTGTAGAGGTTGACCCCGTCGATACGGGAGAGCTTCTTCATAATACTGACAAGACTGTTATAGGTATAACGCTTTTCGAGATCAATCTCGACGCCGGTGAATTTTTTGTCGCGTTCGGTGACGTCCTCCCACTTTTGCTCCATGGCATCGCGGTAGGCGTAGACGGGCATCCCGGGAGTACCGAGGTACTTGCCGTAAGGCGCGAGCGCTTTGGTGATCTCGGACTTGCTCATTGCTTTTTCCGAAAGAGGAGAGATACTGTCGGTAAAGTAGTCGAAGTGATTGACGATCTTGAGTGTCTCCGTCTCAAAGACGGAGTCTTCGCTTTCCGACGCAACAGCCGAAGACGCTCCGACGGGAGCGTTTACCGTGATAATGATGAGCAGGAGCAGGGAAAGGACCCTGCGCCATAAATAATTGCGGGTTGACATGACTGTTGATACTCCGTTCCTTTTATACAACAAATGTGGAGCTATTATACACGAAAAATCCGCCGATATCAATAAAACCGTTCCGGTCCCAACAAGAAAGGAAAGCTATGAGAACTAACGAAGTGGGTACATTGGGGATTTGTCTGGATGCACATGACACGGACACCTTTGAAGGACGAATTTATGTCTCAATCTGTAAGGAGCCCATCCCTTTTAAGAGCGTCCACGGCCTTATCACGGAGATGAACAAGGCGCTCGAGACAGTCGGTGTTCCTCACCCCTTCTTTGAGTACAGGACCTTCACGGACAAGCCGGCCGTCGCGCCGAAGGAGAAGAAGGACGAGCTCCCCAGGCCTCACTACGATCACGGCCACTACAGCGGTGAGATCGCAACCTTCCTCGTGAACATCCTCTACAGGCAGAACGCTTCCTGGCAGGGAACCGTCACCTGGGTCGAGGATGACAAAACGATGAATTTCAGGAGCGCACTTGAGCTTTTCGTGCTCATGGAGAGCGCATTACAATAATATCTGAGGGGTATTCTGTGGTTAAAGAGTTTCTGACTGTTGAAGGCGAAGGCGTCGGGACGATCGTCGAGAAAAAGTCCCGTTTCATTGCCACGGTTTTTTACACGGACAGCGAGGACGACGCCAAAGAGAAGATCGCGGCTCTTCGCAAGAAGTACTGGGACGCCAGACATAACTGTTACGCCTATGTGATAGGGACGGACGATCCCCTCGAACGTCAGAGTGATGACGGCGAGCCCTCACACACTGCCGGGATGCCGATCCTTTCGGCTCTCAAAGACAATGGCCTGAGGAACGTCTGCTGTGTTGTGACAAGGTATTTCGGAGGAGTGCTCCTCGGGACGGGCGGTCTGACCCGTGCGTACCGTGAGGCTGCGGTGCAGGGGATCGCGGGTTCCGTGATCAGGAAACGGATGCTCATGTGCAGAGCGGTAGCGCTCACCGACTACGCCGGTCAGAGCAGGATGCTCAGGATCCTTTCGGGTGAAGGGATAAACCCCGGGGAAACGATCTACGAGGCAGAAGGAGTGAAGATCGTGTTCCATTGCAGCGAGGAAAAGCTCCCGGTTATCGCTTCGGCCATACAGGAAGCGACCGCGGGTGAAGGCAGGGTGAACAGCGAGTGCCTCGAATATGTAACAATTTCGTAACAAGAAAATGATTGCATGTGACAGTGCGTTAAACTATACTACTGCATAACGGATTTTATATTTTTATCTTAAGGAGCGATATGGACTACAGCAGATACGGAATGAAATGCTACGCTCGTAAGCTGAAATCTCCGCTTAAAAAGCTGAAGAGTAAGTTTTGGATCGTAGTGTTCCGACTTCTTATCATAGGCATCGTCGGAGTGGCGATCTGTCTGATCACGGCAGGTTTCGGCGCGGTCAACGCGCTTATCGACACCGTCCCTCAGATCAAGCTTGACGACCTTAAGCCGATGGGCTACAGTTCAACTTCATATTATTCCGACGGTACGGTGGCTCAGGTCTTCGCGGGTGCGCAGGCCAACAGAGTGCTCGTTTCGATAGACGAGATCCCGGTTAAGGTCCAGCATGCGTTTGTCGCACTCGAGGACGTTCGTTTCTACGAGCACAGTGGTATCGATATCAAGGGTATCATGAGAGCCGGTTTCTCGGTAGTTAAAGTCGGTGACCTCAGCTACGGAGCAAGTACCATTACCCAGCAGCTCCTCAAGAACCTGATCTTTTCGGGAGGTAACGAGGACAACTACCTCGACAAGATCATCCGTAAGGTACAGGAACAGTATCTGGCTATCAAGCTCGAGGACTACATGACCAAGGACGAGATCCTCGAGAATTATCTTAATTACATCAACCTCGGAAACGGTGCGTACGGTATCCAGGCAGCCGCCCAGAGCTATTTTGACAAGGACGTTTCGGAGCTGACGATCTCCGAAGCCGCTGTCATAGCTTCGGTAGCTTATTCGCCGACGCTTCGTAATCCCATCAATTACCCCGAACAGAATGCCGAAAGACGCGCAAGCTGTCTGAAGAACATGAAGGAAGCGGGCTACTGCACGCAGGAAGAGTATGACGAGGCGCTTGCCGACGACGTCTACACCAGGATCATGGACATCGCGAGCAGGAAGAAAACCTCGAATGTTACCACCTTCTCGTACTTCACTGACGAGCTTATCAATCAGGTCACCAAGGATCTCTCCGAGGAGCTCGGCATTACGACAGACCAGGCTCAGCACATGCTGTACTTTGACGGTATCAGCATTTACACGACACAGGACAGACAGATCCAGTCGATCGTGGACAAGTATTACACGGACGAGGAGAACTTCCCCGATTTCGGCTTCACGAGTTCCACGGGATCGTGCTACGAGCTTAATTACTCTCTGTCCGTTTACCATGAGGACGAGTCTGTTACACATTATCAGAGACATCATCTCCTTGACTATTTCAAGGATTACAACGACACGGAAGGCCTGTACTACCACGAACACGGCAGGACAGGTATCAACGAGCTCTTCCTCGATGAGGACGACATGAACGCCAAGATCGAGGAGTTCCGTAACTCCGTTGTCAAGGAAGGCGAGAAATACATCGAGAGCAAGGACTTCGTTAAGCAGCCCCAGTCATCGTTCACCGTTATCGAGCAGGCAACGGGTGAGGTCAAGGCTGTATACGGCGGCCGCGGACCCAAGACAGGTCTGAGAACTCTCAACCGTGCTACCCAGAGTCCCCGTCAGGTAGGATCGACCTTCAAGGTGCTTGCATCCTTCCTTCCCGCGATCGACGCAGCAGGGTTGACTCTTGCTTCTGTACAGGACGACTCGCCGTTCTTCTATCCGCAGACGACCAAGGAAGTATACAACTGGTACAATACAGGATTCAGAGGACTCCAGACGATCCGCAAGGGTATCTCGAGCTCCCTCAACATCGTAGCGGTCCGCACACTTCAGCAGATCGGAGCACCTCTCGGATACAGCTATCTTGAGAAGCTCGGATTCTCGACACTTGTCAAGTCGAAGAAGATGGACGACGGCACCTTCTACTCCGACATCAACCTCGCTATCGCACTCGGCGGTCTGACCGACGGTGTCTATAACGTGGAACTTAATGCGGCATACGCATCGATCGCCAACAAGGGTGTTTACAACACACCCATCATGTACACCGAGATCCGTGACCATGACGGCAATCTCCTCATCAGCAAGAAGACGAAGTCGACACAGGTTATGAAGACCTCAACCGCATGGCTTCTTACCGATGCCATGGAGGACACTATCACGAACGGTACCGGTTCGCGACTTGCCTTCAAGAACTACAAGATGCATCTCGCGGGCAAGACTGGTACGGCCTCCAAGAACAACGACCTTTGGTTCGTCGGATACTCGCCTTACTACACCGCTGCGGTATGGACCGGCTTCGATCACAACTTTGAGCAGAAGGACAAGTCCTATCAGCAGGATCTCTGGCGCAACATCATGGAGGAGATCCACACGACCCTCGAACTTCCCGACAAGGAATTCGAGATGCCCGATTCGATCGTCAAAGCCAACATCTGTACCAAGTGCGGCAAGCTTGCGGTTACGGGTCTTTGCGACGAAGCGGAAGGCGGATCCTGCGTTGCATCGGAGTTCTTTGCAAAGGGAACCGTTCCCACAGAGAAGTGTACATGTCACGTCCGTGTAACGATCTGTTCGAAATCCAAGAAGATCGCGCGTGACGAATGTCCCGACAAGAAAAAGAAGAGCGTTGTGCTTCTTGTGAAGGATGAGAACTACGAGTATCCTCCCGAGTGGGAAGCAATCCTCAAGAAGGAATACAAGTGGCCCATCACCACTTCCGATTCGCCTTACGTCTACCATCCCGACGAGCTTTGCGACAAGCATCTTCCCAACGGCATGATGCTTGACGAGAACGGGGACCTTGTTCCTTCCGACGAGGAAGAGGAAGAACCTGAGGAAAGCACGGGCAAGTCAAAGAAAGAGGCCGGGGAAGAAACCCCGCCCGGGGTAGAATTTGATGATGAAGGCGGCGACGTCGTTGCGGACGATGTCCCGGCCGGCTGATAAAAGAAGCAGGAAAGATATCTTTCCTGCTTTTTTAATGCTTATGTTCACTGCTTGTACTTACCCTTGATACGGCCGAGTCTCTCGCGGGTTTCGGCTTCGTGCCCGAGATCACCCGGGAAGTAGTACTGCCTGTCCTTGAGGGCATCGGGTAGATACTGCTGCGGGTAGTAGTGGTCTTCGTAGTCGTGAGGGTAGATGTAGTCGAGTCCGTGTCCGAGCTTGGCGGCACCCTTGTAATGGGCGTCCATGAGGTGAGCGGGAACTCTGGGTGTCGCACCCGATCCGACTTCGGCGAGCGCCTTGTCGATCGCACAGATCGCGGAGTTGCTCTTGGGAGCCGTTGCAACGTAGATCGCGGCCTCGGCGAGGACTATCCTGGCTTCCGGCATACCGAGTCTTTCAACCGCCTGCGAAGCCGCAACCGCAACCGTGAGTGCGTTCGGATCTGCAAGCGAGACATCCTCGGCGGCACAGATCATGATCCTTCTGGCGATGAATTTGATGTCCTCCCCGGCGTAGAGCATGCGGGCGAGGTAGTAAACAGCGGCATCCGGGTCGGAACCGCGCATACTTTTAATAAATGCGGAGATCGTGTCGTAATGCGAGTCTCCGTTTTTGTCGTAGTTGATCGCTCTTTTCCTGATGCATTCTGCAGCGACATCAAGGTCGACGTGTACCTTGCCGTCATCGCCCTTTGATGTGGTGAGGGCAGCGAGCTCGATGGCGTTGAGGGCGTTCCTGGCGTCACCGTTAGCTGTGTCTGCGATAAAGTCGAGCGCTTCGTCGGTGATCTCAATGTTGAAGCCGCCGAGTCCCTTCTCCTTGTCGCTGATGGCACGCTTTATCAGTGTCTTGATGTCTTCGATCGTCAGAGAATGAAGCTCGAAGATGAGAGAACGCGAGATAAGAGCGCTGTTGACCTCGAAGTAAGGGTTCTCGGTCGTCGCGCCGATGAGGATGATCGTCCCGTCCTCGACAAAAGGAAGCAGGTAATCCTGTTGTCCTTTGTTGAAGCGGTGGATCTCGTCGATAAAGAGGATCGTACGTTTTCCGAAGCCGCCGAACACTCTCTTGGCTTCCTCAACGACGTCTTCCATGTCCTTCTTGCCGGCACAGGTTGCGTTTATCTGCTTGAATTCACAGCTCGTGGAACCCGCGATAACTTTGGCGAGCGTGGTCTTGCCTGTTCCGGGAGGTCCGTAGAAGATAACGGAGCTGAGCCGGTCCGCCTTGATGGCGCGGTAAAGCATCTTGTCCTTGCCGATGATATCTCGCTGACCCACAATCTCGTCAAGGGTCGTGGGCCTCATGCGGGAGGCAAGGGGAGATTCTTTTTCGCGGGAAAGAGAACCCGAATACTCAAACAGATCCATGGTAACATCCTCTCAGGAATCATACTTCTGCGGGGGCTTTGCCCGGGCAAATTTCGTAACACTGTAATTATAGAGGTCTTCAGATCAATTGGCAAGAAGAACGGGAAACAAAAGTACATAATTAGTTAATTTTTTCTTGACAAACTTACATAACGTGAGATATAATTGCGATAATCGAAAAAGGGCAGAAATGAACCGAATTCGCATTTCGTTTTGATTCAAAACCAGGAGGTTTCAATATGAACTTTAACGTAAGATTAAAGCAGCTCAGACAGAAGAACAAGCTCACACAAAGTGAACTCGCCGACATCCTCGGTCTTAAGCCCACAGCGATTTCAAACTACGAGTCCAAGCGTAATGAGCCTTCGTTCGATAAGCTTATTGCCCTTTCAAAGTATTTTGATGTTTCGTGTGATTACCTGCTCGGTGTTTCCGATGCATATCTTCCCATCGTCGGTGAAGTACTTGACAAGGAGATCGTTGAATTCTTTAACCTCTACCAGCAGCTCAACAGCCAGAGCGCAGAGGAGGTCAGGAGCTACGTTAACTACCTGATCTACAAGCAGGAGAACGAATAACGAGCTTCTTTTTGACACAGTGAAGCCCGAGGGCCTGAAAACAGCGTTTTCGGACCCTCTTCTTTTTTAGCTAAGACCGTAAAGGGGTACGATACATGGAGAAAATCCTTCTTGTCGATGATAATAATGTCAGCTTGTCTCTGGCCAAGAACATGCTCGGTGATAAATATGAGATATATGCCGTCATCTCGGGAGAGCAGGCGCTCAAATTCCTTGAGAAAAAGGACGTCGACCTCATCCTTCTTGACATAAACATGCCTGACATGTCCGGCTTTGAAACACTGAAGCTTATCCGTGAGATGCCCGAGCATATCAATATCCCGATCATCTTCCTTACATCCGACGCGGATCCCGAGACGGAGCGCAAGTGCTTCGAGATGGGTGCTTTTGACTACATCGTCAAGCCTTTCCAGAAGATCACGCTCTGCAGCAGAGTTGCCAGAACACTCGACCTCGTTTCGCTCAGGAAGGATCTCGAAGGCAGACTCCTTGAGAAGACCAAGCAGATCGCTCGTATCTCTCTCAAATCCATGATGATGATCGCAAACACCGTGGACAAGAAGGACCCGCTCGCGGCAGAACATTCGAACAATGTTGCATGGTTCTCGGTTGAGATCGCCAAGAAGCTCGGCTGGAACACCGACGACCTCTACAATCTCCAGAACCTTGCCCTGATACACGATATCGGTAATATAGGCGTGCCCGAGACCATCATCCGTAAGAAGGGACAGCTCACTCCCGAGGAATATGACACCGTTAAGAAGCATACAACCCTCGGCAGGAACATCCTTGCGGACATGACGGTCATCAGGAAAGCGGCCGAAGTGGCCGAGACACATCACGAGCGTTACGACGGCAAGGGTTACCCCAACGGCCTTTCGGGACGCAGTATCCCCATCGAAGCCAGGATCATCGCAATCGCCGATGCATTTGATTCGATGACAACGGACAGAGCTTTCCGTAAGAAGCTCACCCGTGAAGAAGTTTTAAACGAGTTCACGAAGGGCAGAGGAACACAGTTTGACCCCGAACTTGTGGATATAGCACTCGAGTTGCTCTCTAACGACGACTTCAAGCGTGACGAAGCTGATGTCATCCGCGAGGAAGAGCTTGCGGTTGAGAGCTCGAGACTCCTGCAGGACGTGCTTTCGACTTACACCGACAGACCGCGCAGGAACCATGTGCGCGATCCCCTAACAGGTCTGTGGAGCAGTTCGTACGCCATGGACGAGATCGACAACTACCTCTCCGAGAAGCGCGCGAGCGGTTGCTTTATGCTTGTTGATATCGACGGCTTCTCGCAGATCAATGACAACCTCGGTCACATAGTCGGTGACTCCGTTATCAAGAACATTTCTGTCATCCTTTCGGAGATGATGCGCAACGACGACATCATCTGCCGTGTGGGCGGAGACGAATTCATACTTTTCTTCAAGGACGGCGGCAGCAAAGAGTTCGCCACGGCGAAGGCGGAGGAGATCATACTTTACCTCGACGACGGACTCAAGAATCCTGTTTCGGACGAGCGTATCTCCGTGTCCATAGGCATTACTCTTGCCCAGACGGACGGTAAGGATTTCGCGACCCTCTACAACAAGGCCGACAAGGCGCTCTACCTCGTTAAGGAGAACGGCAAGCATTCATACCACTTCTTCTCGGATGAGGGAAGCATGATGCGCCACACGCTCGCCAGCACGAGGATCGACCTCGAGTACCTCAAGAAATTCGTTTCGGAGAAAGATTCGACACCGGGCGGATTTATGGTTGAGTACGAGAGCTTCAAGAAGATCTTCAGATTCCTCGGCCGTGCCCAGAGAAGGACTTCGAGTCCCGTTATCCTGCTGCTCCTCACGATCACCGCTCAGGACGGTTCGCCCGCCAACAGCGAGATTCTTGAGGCTGCGATGATCCACCTGAAGAGTGCGATCACCACCGCGATCAGAAGCGGGGACGTCACGACCAACTACAGCAGCAGCCAGTACCTTGCGATACTTCTCGAATCGACCACACAGAACGGCTACCTCATAGCCGAGAGGATCAGAAAGATCTTCTACGAGAGTATCGACTATCCCGATATCAGGCTTACGTACGATATCGATACTACGCCCTTTATTCAGAACAATACCTACGAGGATGATGATGTATGAACCCTAACACACAAGATAACAATACCCCCGAAAGATCGAGGGCGGTGAGGATAGCCGCACTTGTGGCAGTGATCCTGATGGGAGGACTGATCGTAGCGGCTGTTGTGATCTCTTTCCTTAATATCGAGAATTCAGGCAAGTATGTGATCGGACTTCTCACGATCAGCTTCGTGCTCGGCGTGGTGATCTACCTGATCGGCCTCTTCTCGAGGCTCTCGAAGAGTAAGAAAGACTTGAAGTAATAAGCGGTCACGATATCGAAACATCGATCGCGGCAAGCTTGGAGTCGAGCTTAACGTCCTTGACGGGATGTATACGCTTATACGAGCGGATGATCCTTTCCGAGATGAGCGAAGCGTTCTCCATGGTCACGTCGCTGAGGAGCACGATGAACTGCGTAAGGCTGTAACGCGCGTAAACATCGCGCCTGCGCAGAGTGTCCTGGACAACGAGCTTGAGCTCGTCCATGCAGCGGTTGTAATACTTGATGTCGGGTGGAGTGATCTCGCCGTCGACATCGGAGAAAAGAGTGAGAAGACAGAGGTAAGCGGTCTCGCCGCTACGTCTGCATCCGCGCTCCGTCAGCTGGTAGATATCCTTAAAAATCTCATATTCGCAGAAGAATGCGCCTGTGTTGCCAAGAGATTCCTGAAGCTCGGCCTGAACGAGCTCGATGCTCTTCTCGGTGACATTGAGCGCTTTCGTTATCTCTCTGTAAAGAAGCTTGATCTCGTTTGAGGGAGTGATACCGAACTCCTTGTAGAAGACTTCGGTGGTCTCATGGTACTTCTCGAGAGCCTCGCGGCGCGCGCCGGTGAGGTACAGTGACTTGATGAGCAGGTAATAAAGCCGCTCGTCGTTCTTCTCGAGGTACATGGCTCTCTCGCAGGCGGAAAGAGCGAGAGAGTACTTTTTCTTGGAATAACACATCAGGACGTAGTCGCAGACCGTGTTCACATACAGGGAGTGAAGTCTGTCACGGATGGAGTTCGTCCATGTGGATTTGTTGGTGTGAAGGAAGTCGCCCTTGTAGAGAGCGAGTGCTTCCTGGTAAAGAGTGAAACGACGCGATTCGGAAGTGCTCTTCTTGTTCGCTTCGGCAAGGATCGCTTCGAAATTCTCAAAGTCCATGACGGTGCGATCGGCGTAATTCCAGGTGAAGACACCCTTCTTGAAGGTGATGGGCGCGAAATCGCTTCCGTTACAAAGGGGAGCAAGGAAAGAGCGGACACGGTGAACAAGCACCTTGATGGAACCGCGGGTGCTGCTTTCGTTTTTCTCGTCCCAGACAAGAGCACTGACTTCGCCCGAAGGGATCTCGCGGCCTTTGTTGACTGTGAGATATGCGAGGAAGTTCCAGGGTTTGTGCGCCCTGTTGATCGAATCGGATACGACGTTGTTGTTGTATCTGATCGAGAAATCGCCGAGTGTTGTTACATAAATCGTATTGTCCGCCATATAAACGCTTTCCTTTCCGGAATATACCGTACATTATACTTTATCGGAGAGGGGCGTGCAAGGTCTGCCGGCTTTACTATGAACGTGCGGTGAAGTATAATAGCAAAAGAATAGGGAGTAAAGTCGTTGCTTCGTGCCGATCGTGCGGAGACGACGGCGGAAAGGACAGGTAAACCGTGATTCAAGAGCTTGAAACATACAAGAAACTACTCGACGGTGTCGGTGAGGCTGTCTTTTTATTTGATTCGAGCGGAAAGATCATCTACCATAACGACTCGGCCAAATCCGAACTCGAGTACAAGGATTTCGAAGGCGTCAACGTTTCTTCGATATTTCCGAGGATGATACATTCTACCGAGGACAACAGAGTATTTTGGTCGAACCGTACGATCAGGGACAGAAGAACATTTGCATACCGCAGCAACAATACATGTTACCCCGTCAAGCTCTCGGTGCGTAAGCTTGACGAAGACTCGGAGTATTTTGTCGCCTACGCGATCAACGATCAGCAGCACTACGACGACGAACGTGCGAACAAGAAGATCGTTGCGGATGCCGAGGAAGCAACACGCATGAAGGACCAGTTCACTGCGAACATCACGCATGAGCTGAGGACCCCTATCAACGGTATCAAGGGTCTTATTGAGGACCTCAAGAGGACACCGCTCAACGTCGAACAGCAGGAGTGCGTCAAGATAGTGCTCCACAGCTGCGACAACATGACCAAGATCATCAACGACATACTTGATTATGCTAAGATAGAAGCCGGCAAGATCACCCTCGAGGAGAGGGAGATGAGCCTGACGAACGTCATAAACGACGTACTCCGTCTTCAGATCTCCAAGGCCGTCGAGAAGGGCCTCAAGGTCATCGTCAATATCGTCGGCAAGGTTCCCGACGCCGTTATCGGAGACGAGCTGAGGATCGGGCAGATACTCAGTAACCTCCTCTCGAACGCCATCAAGTTCACGAGCACGGGCTATGTCGGACTTGATCTTACCGCCACGAGTGTTGACAAGGACTATGTGGAACTGCTCTTCATGGTCATCGACACCGGTATCGGTATCTCTCCCGAGGAGAAGGACAAGCTCTTCCAGAGTTTCTCTCAGGTTGACGGCTCGATCACGAGGCGTTACGGCGGAACCGGACTCGGACTTTCGATCACCAGGCAGTTCGCTTCGATGATGGGAGGAACGGTCAGCGTCGAGAGCGAGAAAGGAAAGGGCAGCACCTTCTACTTCTCGGTCAAGCTCAGACTCGGAGGCAACCGGGGCGACCTGATCAATTTTCCTCAGGGCAAGTCGGAGTACTCGCATGTCTTCGGAAAGGCGATGAGTCAGGAGTCCGAAGAGGAAGATGAGCTTTTTGCGGATCCCGGCGAAGAGAGCGGAGCTTCACCTCTTACCCTCACGGGTTCGGGGCAGAACATCCCGCTTTATATACCCAAAGAAGAAGCTGACATGAAGGAGATGAAGGATTGTATCGAGAAGCTTTCGATCTGCGCCGAACTCGGAGCATGGGAGAAGGCCGAAGGGTACGCGACGACTCTTAAGCAGCTTGTTGCGAACTACAATCCCGATCTTACCAAGAAAGCGTTTGCGCTCCTTCTCAACACCAGAAAAGAGAAAACAGAGGAAGTACTTGAACAGACAGAACAGATCAGGAGAACCGTATGGAATTCAAACGAGTAGAAAAGGACAATGTTCTTCTTATCGATGATGTTACTTCGAACCTTATCACGCTCTCGGAGATCATCCGCAACGAGGGTTATATCGCGAGACCCGTGAAGAGCGTGGAGTATGCGATGAAAGCCGTTGACGCGGAGCTTCCGAGCATCATCCTGCTTGACGTGACCATGCCCGACATGAACGGGTACGATTATTGCCGTATCCTCAAGAAGGACATCCGTACCAGAAATATCCCCGTCATCTTTATCTCGGGTCTTACCGGAGCCAAGGACAGGATCCGCGGATTCGAATGCGGAGCGGTCGATTTCATAACAAAGCCCTTTGAGAACATGGAAGTCCTGATGCGTATCAACACGCATCTCAAGGAATACCACATGCAGAAGAATCTGTATATCAGGAACCAGAAGCTCAATATCCTTGTCAGCAAGCAGCTCCAGCAGCTCGAGACCGAGCGTATCAATCTTATCACATGTCTCGCGAAGCTTTGCGAGGACAGGGACATTCCCGAGAGCTACCATCACTCGGACAACATCGCAGCCAACAGCAAGCTTATCGCGATGGGACTTTCACTTACTCCCAAGTACGAGAAGGTCATCACGAACAACTTTATAGACATGATCGAGATCGCGGCCAGACTCCATGACGTCGGAAAGCTCGCGGTCCCCGAGAAGGTCATCCTTAAAAAGGGCAGGCTCGGAAGCAAGGAAGCAGACATCATGTACGGGCACTGCGAAGAGGGTCGCAAGATCGTCGAATCGCTTTCGGACAACGGTTCGGGAATCAATATCTTCCTCCGGATGGCCATGGATATCGTTAAATATCACCACAAGAGATGGGACGAGGGCGGACACACCCGCAAGGAATTCCCGCTTCCCGCAAGGATAGTCGGGATCTGCGATGTGTTTGATTCGCTCACGGCGCCCCGCATCTACAAGAAACCCTACAGCAAAAAAGCAGCCCTCAAAGCGATAAAGGCCCAGTCCGGCAGGATGTTCGATCCGGATCTGGTGGACATCATGCTCAGGCTCGAGAGACGTCTTGTCGTCACGGAACATGGGATGGAAGTCGACGACGATGACGAGTACATCCCGGAGTGGCAGATTACCGATCTGAGGAGATAACACGGTTTTATGAGAAACGATTACCTTGATTACGGCCGTCACAGCAGAAGACGATCGGCCGGCAAGAAGACAGCGATCGCTGCGATCGTGGTAATGCTTATAGCGGCAGCGGCGGGGCTTACCGTCTTCTTTGTATCTTCATATTACTATGAGGTTATCGATGAGCAGGACAACAGTCAGTACGCGACACCGATCCCCGTGAGCGTTGCCGAGAACATGCAGGATGAAGGAGCGTACGCGCAGACGGGAATCTACGGACTCTGGTACAGTTCACAGGACTCGCAGGAAACCGACGAGCTCGAATCCGTTTATCATCCCGAAGAGCATCTGTGGATGGGTGACTTTAAGGATGAAAGACCGCGCGTTACGGCCAAGGGACTTTACATATCATCGAATTATCTCGTATCAAAGTTTGATAAGGCGGTCAGTCTCGTCGACGAAACAGAGCTTAACGCTGTCGTAATCGATGTTAAGACCGAGGACGGGTACATCACCTTCAAGATGGAGAGTGACACAGCCCGTGAGATCGGCGCTCTTACCGACTCGATCCCCGACATCAACAAGACGCTCAAGAAGCTTAAGGACAAAGGGATCTACGTTATAGCCCGTATCGTTTCCATGATGGATCCGAAGCTCGCAAAGAACAAGCCCGAGCTTGCCGTTACCAAGAAGGACGGCACACTTTTTAAGGACAACGCGGGCAAGGCATGGCTCAATCCCTTTAAGGAAGGTGTTTGGGATTACCTTCTCGAGATCTCGAAGGAATGCGTGAAGGTCGGTTTTGACGAGATCAACTTCGACTACATCCGTTTTTCAACGGGCAAGGGCATGAACGATGTGGACTTCACGGCGGATGCCGGCGACAGGACAAGGATAGACGCGATCACGGACGGCATCAGGATGATCTGCGAGGAGATCAAGCCCATGGGCGCTTTCGTCTCCTGTGATGTTTACGGTGCGATCGTGACGAGCACGGTTGATGCCAAGATAGTAGGACAGAGCTTCTACAGGATGTCGCAATACCTTGATTATATCTGCCCCATGATCTACCCGTCCCACTATGCGGACGGTTACTACAACCTCGATCATCCCGACATGCACCCCTACGAGCTTGTCAACCATGCGCTCATGGACGCGAGCAAGGTGCTCTACATGATAGATTCGGACGGCAACAAGGCCGACGTAAGACCGTGGTTGCAGGACTTCACGGCTTCGTGGGTCAAGTATCACCTCGACTACGGTGCAAAAGAGGTCAGGGACCAGATCAACGCCGTTTATGACAGCGGTTACACATCATGGCTGTTGTGGAATGCCGGCGTAGAGTACACCAAAGGAGCCCTACAACGAGACTAAACACCGATATACGTTGTTGTCGTCAGTCGCTGTAGCACCACTACAGCTCCTTCCTCCGCCTAGTATATCGGCGTTTATTCTTCGCTGTAGTAAGAAAAGAAGATGTGGTAAGGGGAATCGTCAGTCTTTGTGGGGCTTGATAATATTTAAGGCCTGCGCTATACTATGGAAAGTTATTTTTTCTTATTTATAATATTTTGAGTTTTTAGCAAGAGGACAGTTGTTATGGAAGAAGAGATCAGAGAGATAGCACAAAGGATCAGCGGACTGAGGGATGCCTGCGGTTTTACGCAGGAAGAGTTTGCCGACGAACTCGGGATCGACAGGAAGGTATATGCCGAGTACGAGGAAACCGGAAAGAACATCCCCATAAGCGTTATTTATGATATTTCCAAGAAGTGCGGAGTCGATTTCGCAGTGATACTCACGGGCGAGTCGGCCAATCTTGACAAGTATCATGTCGTTCGTGCGGGCAAGGGACAGTCGATCGACAGGTACCCCGGCTACATCTTCAAGGATCTTGCGTTCCGCTTCCCCAAGAAGATCATGCAGCCCCTTCTTGTTACCATCGATCCTTCGGACAAGACCGCAGACCTTGTTTCACACAAGGGTGAGGAATTCAACTACGTGGTCGAGGGGACGATCATAGTCACGATCGGCGACAAAGAGCTCACACTCGAAGCCGGTGACAGCGTCTACTTCAATCCCACGATTCCTCACGGACAGAGATGCGGATGTGACAAACCTTCAACTTTCCTTACGGTGATCAGCGAGGTGTGAGGGCCCTGGGCAGAGCCTGTGCTTTAACTCCGGTGCAGACTTACAGGGCGATCAAAGGAACACACCCGGGCCGACAGGTGACTTGCGGCCTTTTTACCAAAGGAAAGCGAAAGGATGAGTGACATGTTAGAGAAATTTTTACCGCGTACGAAATTTGATTCATACGAAGACTTTAAAGCGAACTATAAAGTAACGATCCCCGAGAACTTCAACTTCGGTTTTGATATTGTTGACGGATGGGCTAAAGAGAAGCCCGACAACAGAGCACTTGTTTGGTGCGACGACGACGGAGAAGAGAGGACCTTCACCTTCGCCGACATGAGCAGGCTCTCGAACAAAGCAGCCAACTACTTTAAGTCCCTTGGTCTCAAAAAGGG
This sequence comes from Lachnospiraceae bacterium, assembly GCA_017427685.1. Taxonomy (GTDB): domain Bacteria; phylum Bacillota; class Clostridia; order Lachnospirales; family Lachnospiraceae; genus RUG11977. The sequence goes on from JAFRSH010000011.1 coordinate 69,158, forward strand.
AAGCGTTGTAATGATGATCCTCAGGAGGCGCTATGAGTACTGGATCTGCGCTACCGCGCTCATCAAGCTCGGCGTTATCATCATCCCCGGAACACTGCAGCTCACCGAGCACGATCTTGTTTACAGAGCACAGGCGGCCGATATCGAGATGTTCATCGGTCTCGACGACGACTTCGTTGTTGAGCAGATTGAGAAGGCAAGTGCCAAGTCACCGAGCGTTAAGCACATCATGCTCGCTAACGGACACAGAAAGGGCTGGCTCAATCTTCATGACGGCATGAAGGACCAGAGCGATATCCTCGAGCGTCCCACCGGTGATCAGGCAACACACAACAACGACATCATGCAGATCTACTTTACTTCGGGTACGACAGGAATGCCTAAGATGGTCTGCCATAACTATATACATCCCCTTGGACACATCGTAACCGCCGGCTACTGGCAGTGTGTTCAGGAGAACAAGCTCCACATGAGCGTTTCGGATTCCGGCTGGGCCAAGTTCGGCTGGGGCAAGATCTACGGTCAGTGGATCTGCGGTGCGACTGTTTTCTGTTATGATATGAAGAAATTCGTTCCCGCCAATCTTCTTGAGAAGATCCAGAACTACAGGCTCACAACATTCTGCGCACCTCCCACGATGTACAGATTCATGCTTCAGGAGGATGTTGCGTCCTACGATCTTTCAAGCGTAGAGCGCTGGTGTACCGCAGGAGAGCCTCTTAACCCAGAGGTAGTCAACAAGTGGCGTTCATTCACAGGTCACACGATCGCGGAAGGCTTCGGTCAGACCGAAGGCACCGTACTTGTTGCGAACTTCCCCTGGTTCGAGCCCAAGGCAGGCTCTATGGGCAAGCCTTCGCCCATCTACGATATCAAGCTCTGGAACAGTGAGGGCTGTGAGGCGGAAGACGGTCAGGAGGGCGAGATCACGATCAGGAATCTCGACAAGGAGTACCCCGTAGGACTGTTTATCGGATATTACAGAAGCGAGGAGCTTACGAAGGAAGCGATCGGCTCCGGCGCATATAACCTCAAGGACGTTGCATGGCGTGACAGTGACGGTTACTACTGGTTCGTAGGCCGCCATGATGATGTTATCAAGTGCTCCGGCTACCGTATCGGACCTTTTGAGGTCGAGAGTGCGCTCATCACGCATCCCGCCGTTATCGAGTGTGCCATCACGGCAGCACCCGATCCCATAAGAGGTCAGGTCGTTAAGGCAACCGTAGTTCTCGCGAAGGGTTACGAGCCCAGCGATGAGCTCACGAAAGAGCTTCAGAATCATGTTAAGCACAACACCGCTCCTTACAAGTACCCCAGGATCGTTGAGTACGTTAAGGAGCTTCCCAAGACACTCGGTGGAAAGATCAAGCGTGCGCAGATCAGACACGAGGATGCGCAGAAGGGTGCACAGACTCAGGAGAACAAGTGATCTGTCACAGTACGACTCGGATTAGGAAACGGAGATTAGCGATGAACAAAAAGAGCAAGGCAGTAGGGATCATGATGCTGTTGCTCTTTTTTTCGCTTTTTTTGACCGGCTGTGTGACGGAAGGTTCGTTCGACAAGGCTGCCAAGCTGTACGAGAGCGGTGATTACAAAGCAGCGGAAGAACAGTTTGAGCTCGCTATCGAGAAGGATCCGGACAATGTCGACCTCAGGGTAGGACACGGATTCAATCTTGCCATGCTCGGTCGTTCCCGCGAAGCTATCGACGAGCTGAACCCGATCTACGAAAGCAAGTTCCTCGACGGGTTTGTGAACGAGAGCGATATCGATTTTGTCTGCGACCTCGGTGATGTGCTCGTCGATCTTTATATGGAAGAAGGGGAACCGGTCAACGCGGCTCTCATCTCCGACGAGCTCATCTATCTTGCGCATACAGCCGACGAGAAGGAGAAGTACCGCCTCAAGAGTGCGAAGGTCTATGTCAATCTCTACAAGGACAACATCGAGTTCGAGGACGTCTACAGAAGGGCTCTTTCGGATATCATCGATCTTTCGGTATATGCGGGTAACGAATATGTGGCACTCGTGAACAGCTACCGATCGAGCGGAGATTACAAGGGTATGCTCGCGGCTGCCGACAACATGATCATATACATGAGAGGAAGATCGGCCCATATCGACAATTTCCCTTCTGCGATCGGAGTGATCCTTGATACTGCCGAGGCTGCCACATACGCGGGATCCGACAGGACTCCCGAGGATTATTACGATGCGGCGCAGGAATTCATCACGCTTGCGGGCGATAAGGGACTTACCTACGAGCAGAAGCTTCGTTACAAGATAGTGATCGCCGAGAGGATGCGTCAGACCGATGTCGCGATCCGTCTTCTCGGAGTATATCTCAATCACTGCAAAGATGACCGGAAAGCCATAAAAGAGAAGGCTTTTCTGGAGAACAGATTCTGAGTGCCACGAGACCTGTTCCGAGAGGTAAAATGACCCGAAATCGCATAAAATAGCGCTTTCGGGACTGTTTTTATTACAAAGGTTCATTAAACACACAACCACAATATCTAGTGGTGAGGTCTAAAATTCTCGCATATATTTTGTGCTTTTCTGTTGACACGGGAACCCCACTTTGCTACACTCTTTATGTAAGCGGCTCGGCCGTGATTATAGAGAGGAGAAGAGAAGTAAATGAACAGCTTTACTGTTACTAAGAGGGATGGGGAGATAGCCGAATTTAATCTCGACAAAATCTCAAGCGCTATCAAAAAAGCATTCAACGCCACAGAAAAACTCTACAACGACGACATCATCAACCTTCTTGCACTGAGGGTTACATCCATGTTCCAGAGTAAGATCGAGAACGGAACCGTCAGCGTTGAGGCGATCCAGGACTGTGTTGAGGAGGTCCTCAATCAGACAGGCTACAACGAAGTAGCAAAGGCATACATCCTTTACCGCAAGAACAGAGAAAAGATCAGGAACATGAAGTCCACCATCCTTGACTACAAGGAGCTGGTTAACAGCTACGTTAAGGAAGAGGACTGGCGTGTTAAAGAGAACTCCACCGTTACTTACTCTGTCGGCGGACTTATTCTCCATAATTCGGGTTCCATCACAGCCAACTACTGGCTTTCAGAGATCTATGACGACGAGATCGCCAATGCCCACAAGAATTCGGACATTCATATCCACGATCTTTCCATGCTCACAGGTTACTGTGCGGGATGGTCGCTTCGTCAGCTCATCAAGGAAGGTCTCGGCGGAATTCCCGGCAAGATCACCTCTTCACCCGCAAAGCATCTTTCCACTCTTTGCAACCAGATGGTCAACTTCCTCGGTATCATGCAGAACGAGTGGGCAGGCGCACAGGCATTCTCCTCATTTGATACATACCTTGCACCTTTTGTTAAGATAGATAACCTCAGCTACCACGACGTTAAGCAGTGCATCCAGTGCTTCGTTTACGGCGTGAACACACCCAGCCGTTGGGGAACACAGGCTCCTTTCTCGAACATCACTCTTGACTGGACCGTTCCCGCAGACCTTGCTGAGCTTCACTGCATCATAGGCGGCGAAGAAGCAGACTTCTGCTACAAGGATTGTAAGAAAGAGATGGACATGGTCAACAAGGCATTCCTTGAGATCATGATCGAAGGCGACGCCAACGGACGTGGCTTCCAGTATCCCATCCCTACATATTCCATCACACGTGACTTCGACTGGTCAGATACAGAGAACAACAGACTTCTCTTTGAGATGACCGCAAAGTACGGCACACCTTACTTCAGCAACTACATCAACTCCGACATGGAGCCCAGCGATGTACGTTCGATGTGCTGTCGCCTCAGACTTGACCTTCGTGAGCTTCGTAAGAAGTCCGGCGGATTCTTCGGTTCGGGCGAGTCCACAGGTTCTGTTGGTGTTGTTACCATCAACATGCCCAGGATTGCATACCTTTCGGCAAACGAGGACGAATTCTATAAGCGTCTCGATCATATGATGGACATCGCTGCAAGATCCCTTAAGGTTAAGCGCGAGATCATCACCAAGCTTCTTAATGAGGGACTTTATCCTTACACCAAGAGGTACCTCGGAACATTTAACAATCACTTCTCGACGATCGGTCTTGTCGGCATGAACGAGGTTGGTCTCAATGCGAAGTGGCTCGGTTGTGATATGACAGACAAGAGAACTCAGGACTTCACGATCGACGTTCTCAATCATATGCGTGAGAGACTTTCCGATTACCAGGAAGAGTACGGTGACCTCTACAACCTTGAGGCTACACCCGCAGAGTCCACAAGCTACAGACTTGCAAAGCATGACCGCTCACGTTGGCCCGATATCAGGACGGCAGGCGCTAAGGGCGACGCTCCTTACTACACCAACTCGAGCCACCTGCCTGTTGATTATACGGAGGACATCTTCGCAGCACTTGATATTCAGGACAGGCTTCAGACACTTTACACATCAGGAACTGTATTCCACGCATTCCTTGGTGAGAAGATGCCTACATGGGAGTCGGCTGCCAAGCTTGTCCGCACAATAGCCAACAACTACAAGCTTCCTTATTATACGATTTCACCCACGTACTCGATCTGTGCTAAGCACGGTTACCTTGACGGTGAGCAGAGCGTTTGCCCTATCTGCGGCGAGGAAGCTGAGATTTACTCAAGGATCACAGGCTATTACAGGCCCGTTAAGAACTGGAACATCGGCAAGTCCCAGGAATACAAGAACCGTACCACGTACAAGCCCATGAAGTACGATCGTTTCAATATGAACGCGGTCAAAGAGGACACCACTGTTTGCTGTGAACCCGAAGCGGAGGCTACAGACAGCCACGTTTCCGAGCTTGTGGGAGACGGCCTCTATCTCTTCACCACCAAGACATGCCCGAACTGCAAGCTCGCAAAACAGTACCTTGACGGACTTGAGTACACAGTGATCGATGCCGAGGAGAACCCCGACATGGCAAGAGAGTTCGGCATCATGAGCGCACCCACACTCGTGGTTATGCAGAACGGTAAGAGAACCAAGTATGCGAACGCTTCCAATATCAAGCGCTACGCAGAGATCTGATCATCATATAGCTGAATGGGACCCCCGAGAGATCGGGGGTCTTATTTCTTTTCCTTTCTTTATTTTGTTAAAATGCAGTAAAATAATTGTTGCGTAATCGCAATTTATAGAATATAATATCAAGAAACAACGATGCAATAAACAAGGATGTACGAATTGTTTATGATGAATACACAAATACCAAAATTACAATAAAAGGAAAGGGAGCGTTCTATGAAAACCAGACGTTTGAGCCTTAGGACCAAGATCACGCTTGTTATAGCACTGTTGAGCATCATATGTTTCTGCCTTTTCGGAATGATCGCTTATCAGAGCATCAGTACAAAGCTTATCGAGCAGATCAAAGCGGAGGCGCTTCATATCGCAGAAATCGCAGCATCGGAGATTGACGGAGACGACTTCGCTCTTATTGAGTCCGAAGAGGATGAGCAGTTTTCGTATGTCTATGATTCTTTGACAAAGTACAGAGACAGCGAGGCGGTTGAGTACATTTATACCATGAAAAAGGTCGGACCGGAGCAAGCGGTTTTTGTAGTCGATACCGATCCTGACGAACCCGGAGAAATCGGTGAGGAATATGACTGGCTCGATGTGTTTGATACGGTTTCCGGCGGAACTGCCACATGTGATGATGAATTGACCGTTGATGAATGGGGAACGTTTATCTCCAGTTATGCCCCGATCTTTTCTGCCGACGGCAGTGTTTCGGGATGGGTGGGTGTTGACGTTTCTCTTGACGATATCGAAAAGGATATTTCGACCGTCAGGACACTGATAATTGTTTTGATCGCTATATTCTGCGGCGTATTTGTGATCATATCGCTGGGTATAGGATGGGTACTTGGAAAGGATCTGAAAAGGTTGTTTGTCAAAGTTCATGACCTTAACGGTGCCGAGGCCGATCTTACAAAGCAGATCAGGATTACAAGCGGCGACGAGCTTGAAACCATCGCGGGAGAGTTCAATACGTTCATCGATCATATCCACGACCAGATGAAGAGTGCTGCCGGTACATCGGACATTGTCGCGGAGAACAGCGAGTCGATGGAGAGCCTTGTCGAGGAGTGCAGAGGCGGGCTTAGCGATATCGCTTCAAAGCTTCACGCCCTCAGCGACAGCATGAGAAACACAACGAGCGACACGGCGGCGATCGTAGAGGGTATCAACGATTCGAGAGATATTGTCGGACGTGCTTTTGAAAACGCCAACAGCAAGGCTGAGGAAGCGAACAGAATCAGCTGTGATGCCGGTGAGATGGAGAAAGAGATCGCACGTAAGGCAGAGCATGCGACACAGATGGCTGCGACTCTTAAAGAGAGACTTGAGGAAGCAGCCGAGAAGTGTCAGGCCGTTCATGAGATAGAAGAACTCGCGGACAAGATACTCAAGGTCTCCAGCACCACTAAGATGCTTTCACTCAATGCAAGTATTGAGGCGGCCAGAGCGGGAGATGCCGGCAGAGGCTTCGCAATAATCGCGGGAGATGTTCAGGACCTCAGCAGTCAGATCACGGATCTTGTCGAGCTAATCAGGCAGACAAACGAACAGGTTATCATCTCGGTTGAGGGCCTTATCGAGAATGTAAACGTTACGACGGGATTCCTCAGTGACGATGTGCTTCCCGATTATCGTGAGTTCAGCAAGATGGGTGCCGATTACAGTACGAACATGTCAGGCATGTCAGATGCACTGAGAGAGATAAATGAGAACCTTGAGAAGGTCAATACAAGCATGGATATGATCCGCGACAAGGCAGATTCGATCAATACGGTGATCTCTGACAGCTCGCATCAGATCGATACTGTTGCGACCGGCAGTATCGAACTCGAAGGAAACATGAACGATCTGACCGAGAGAGCGATCAAGAACAATGACGAGGCAAGAAGTTTGAACAGGAACATTTCTGAATACAAATTGTGAAATTTAAACCCCTAAATCGATGAAAAGCCGCTATTTTAGCGGCTTTTCCTTATGTGAAAAATTTATACAAAAAAAAGACAATTTGTTGTTGACACACCAAAATACGGGTGATATAATAGCTTTCGCTGACGCGCCAAAGGGCAACAGCATATACAGAACCTTGATAATCGAATAATGAAACAACCTTGAAATTTCTTTAAATTAATTTCTTGGACGTAGATTTTTCTACAACCCAAAACAGTAAAATACGGGGAAACAAAGTGCTAAATTTAGCCGCGTTGATCCGCTAA
>JAFRSH010000012.1 GCA_017427685.1 Lachnospiraceae bacterium
AATCTCTCCGTTTGCCTTCGCCTCAACTCCCGAAAGCATGAAAAGAGCCCCCGCGCAAACCGCAGCGAGGACGATCATCCAAAATTTCTTTGTCAGTTTTTTAGTTTCTGTTTTCAATTCTCCCGTCTCCTTTTTTTATCAGTCTCACCCTAAAAACGCTTTCTGTATATATAGAGTCCATATCACGGGAGAATTCCTCATGTAATTTATAAAATTGTGCAAAAAAAAAAAAGAAGGTGACCCACCAGGGGACGGGGGTCACCCGGTGGGTCACTTATTTTAGTCTCCGATCCCGTACAGGTCACGGTTGATATACTTGATCACGTACTCCTGTCTGTTCTCGGCGAAGGTTACGAGATTGCTCTCTGAATCGTAGTACGATCCGGGCGAGCACCAAAGTGAGAAGTCACCCTTCTTCCTGAGCTGATCGATGTGCTTGTAGTAGTACTCAAGCTCTGTCTTACGCGATTCGTTGAGCATGTTGTAGCTCTCAAGGATGCTGTCTGTCGAGAGCGCGCCCTCAATGAACTCGATCGACTTGTTCTTGAAGTACTCCTTGCAATCCTCTCTCTCCATGAGCATTGTGAAGAGCGGAGCGTATCTGGTGTCACGCGGGTTCATGACGATCCTGAGCGTATCGTAGAAGGGCTGTGTCGCATCCTGTCCGTAGAGACCGTAAGAATAGTCCATGTCGTGAGGAAGGAATCTCCACCTGCCGTCGAAGATACCGTCGGTGTAGGTATCGCCGTCTGCCGCAGCGTACTTAACGCACTTGTAGTTGTTGTTGGGCCAATCCCAGTTGTTAAGGCAGATATTCCAGGCAAAGAAATCAAGGTAGTTCTCGACGTCCATAAACTCACAGAGCTGCTTGTAGTTGGCATCGTTTGTGAGATCCATACCAATGAACTTATTGTACTGCTCGTTGTACTCGTCAACGAACTTCTGGGTAAATTCGTCGTCTTCCTTGTTCTTCTTCTGATCGCTGCCCTCGAGGACTACGAACTCTCCGGGAGCGTCCTTGCCGAACTTCTCCTTGAAGTAGGTGTCGCAGTAGTTCTCATGGAGCCAGAAGAGACCGTAGTACTTACCGTTCAGGTACGCCGTAGCGGGAACCACTCCCTCATAGATTTCAAATCCGGCCTTCTTGCAGAGTGTCTGGCTGAGCTCGTCACGCAGGAAGCAGAACTGGAAATCGTTTCCGGCATCACGAAGCACGAGCTTGTCGTACTTGTTGATCGTCTTGTTGCTTCCGTCAAGTGTCTGTGTGCCGAAATCGTTGATCTTGAAAGTTCCGTGATCGGGGTCGTAAGACTTTCTCGCGAAAAGCTTCATCGACTTGACCGAATACTGTCTCGAATAACCGCCGTAGATCCTCACACCGCCGAACTGTCCGAGCTCGGGGTAACCGTCGGGTCCGTAGGCTTCGATGTAGACCTCACGCTCGCTCTCTCTTCCGCGCTTCTCGTAGTTTTTTCCCCTAAAGATACCGTCAGGTTTCTCGGTGAGATCGGCAGGGTCACCTGTGATGGAGAACACGAGTGTCGTGTATCTCTCCTTCGAATTCTCAGCAACAAAGAATGTCTTCACCGCAGTCTTCGTCCACTCTCCGGAAGGAAGAAGCGCCTTTGCGCGCAGGACGACCGCATCGGGAAGAGTTCCGTCGAGGGGCTCGAACTTGAGCGGTTCGGCATAAGCATTAGATTCCTCGGTGGGCTCGGTGCAATCGAGCGTGTAGTAGATCTTTGCTCCTTCGGGTGCCTCAAGACTTACCGTAAGTGTATCGTTATAAAACGCGTTGGTGTCGCTGAAAGCAAACGTTCCGTCATCATAGAAGTCGATGACCACTTCGCCTTTAACGGCAGGCTTGGGTTCCGGTTTCTCGGGTTCGGGAGTAGGTTTCCTCAGCCATTCATCGGGATCGGCGTATTGTGATACTATATCGTCAACGTCTCCGACATCAATTACATTCCAGGTGTCCTTGTTCCCCGGTGTAGGGGTTGCCTGGGCTTCGGGTTCGGGAGTGACGCCGCTCTCACCCGATCCGCAGGCACATGCGGACGTAACCACGGCACATGTGAGTATCAAAAGGCAGATGTGCCTCATGGTTCTTTTAATGGTGCTCATTTTAAACATCTCCTCAAATTACATTTCTATGATGATCTCGCTCTTATCCTTCAGGATCTTCTCGGGGATAAGGATTCCGTCGACAGCGGTTCCGTCAACGGTGACCTTCTTAACTCCGTGCTCGGATCCGTTCGGGTTCTCGATCTTGATAAACAGCTTCTTGCCGCGGAATGTCTTCTCAATAGTGAAGCTCTTCCACTCCGAAGGGATCGAAGGATCGATGACAAGTCCTTCTGCCTCGGGATTGATTCCGAGGATACCCTCAACCGTTCCTACCATGACGGTCGAAGCTGTTCCGGTAAGCCAGTGAACATGAGCGCGTCCCGCGAAAGGACTCTCCTTGCCCTCGACGAACTGTCCGAAGACGTAGGGCTCGAGCGCTCTCTGCTCTGCTCTGTCGTTGTAGGTTGCGGGTGAAGCTTCTTTCCAATACATATATGCACGGTTGCCGTGACCGAGCTTTGACTCCGCAAGGATCAGCCAGCCCTGAGGCTGTGAGAAGATACCCGCGTTCTCCTTGACACAATGATTAAAGCACGTCATGAGCGCTCCGTCAAACGAATGATACTCGTAAGGAGGATACATGACCATCGCACCGAAAGGAGTATTGAGTTCTCTCTCCACGCTGTCCATGGCCTTCTGCTTCTGCTCGTCCGTGCCGAAGTCTGCGATAACCGACCACGACTGAGGGTTGAGCCACATGGACGCTTCGGGGTCTGTATGCTTTCCGATAACCGTACCGTCTTCCTTGTAACCTCTGATCCATCTGTCTCCGTCCCAGCACTCACCGATGATCTTGGTGAGCTTTTCGAGGATGGAGTCGAGCTCTGCGACATAGGCGTTATCAGCCTTAATGAGCGCGTACTTTTTAAGAACCTTGACTGCATAGACAAGCTGGAATGCAACGAAAGTCGATTCACCGAGCTTTCCGAGTCTGAGGCAGTCGTTCCAGTCCGCATGAAGTCCTGCGGGCATTCCGTGCTTTCCGAGGTTGTTCATCGAGAAAGCTACCGCACGCTGAAGGTGCTCGTAAACGCTGCCCTTCTCGCCGTTGTTGGCGAACCAGATCTGCTCGTCGAGGAATGCAAGGTCTCCGCTCTCTCTGATGTACTTGTCGACCGTAGGGAAGAGCCAGAGCGCATCGTCGGCACGGTAGCTGGGGTGTCCCGTCTCCTTAACGTACTCGGGATCGTCCGGAGTGTTCTCCTGACCGGGCTTATGTGTGTACTTTACAAGAGGAAGTCCCGCTCCGTTAGTAACCTGAGCCGAGAGCATGAACCTGATCTGTTCCTTGGCCATCTCGGGAGCGAGATGGATGATGCCCTGGATATCCTGAACCGTATCACGGTAGCCGAAGCCGTTTCTGAGACCGCAGTACTGGAAGGACGCCGCACGTGACCACGTGAATGTGATGAAGCAGTTGTAGGCATTCCACATGTTGACCATGTTGTTGAAGTTCTCATCGGGTGTGTTGACCTTGAGGTTGTCAAGCTTCGAATGCCAGTAATCCTTGAGCTCCTTGAGTTCCGCATCGACAACGCCCTGTTTCTCGTATCTGTCGAGGATATTCTCGGCTTCCGAGCCGGGCTTCTGTCCGAGCACGTAGGTGAATTCCTTCGTCTCGCCGGGAGCGAGTGTGATCTCGGATTCGAGAGCTCCGCAGGAATTGCCGTTGTAGTTGAGATTGCACTCAAGGGGATGTGCCGCACCCACGGGATCCTTGTAGGAGTTGTAAGGGCCTACGAACTTGTCGCGGTCGCCGCAATACCGGTCAACCTTGACACCCGCAAGGCCGAGGAAACGCTCGTTGCGGGGATTGTGGAAGTTCTCGTTCTGCTTCTGAAGGATGTACCTTCCGTTGAAGTATGTATGTGTGATAAAGAGCGTGTACTGAAGGTTGACCTGATCCTGCTCGTAGTTATTCTCATTTACAAACTCGCAGTATCCGACAACAGAGAGGTTTCTGGGCTTATCACCCTTGTTTGTGATCTTACATCTCCAGACCTCGTAGGAAGCGCCCTTGGGAACATAGTAAAGAGTCTCTGCCTCAATATCGCGATATGTTCCGGTGATGAGTGTATAACCTGTTCCGTGACGGCACTCGCTCTTGTAATCCTCAAGAGGCTTGCACACGGGTGCCCACGAAGCCGACCAGTAGTCTCCGTCCTCGTTGTCCCTGATGTAGATATAACGTCCGGGCTGATCGAGCGGCACGCCGTTGAACCTGTAGCGGATGATCCTGCCGTTCGCGCCTGATTTCTCGAAGCTGTAGCCGCCGGCATTTCCCGAAATGATCGCACCGTAATCGGGCGAACCGAGGTAGTTTGCCCATGCCGTGGGGGTATCGGGGCGGGTGATAACGTACTCTCTGTTTTCTGCGTCAAAATAGCCGTATCTCATAAGTCTTCTCCTTCTGTGTTAATGATTTTATTAAGCTTTCCCGCAAGATCCGCGGGTACATAGGCACTTATCCTGATCCCTTCCGGGACGTATTCCTCCGAGAGGAGCTGTCCTCTGGTCCTTATCTCGGCAGCCAGCGATCCCTGAGAGTAAGGGATGATTCCGTCAAAGGAGTGTCTGCCCTCGGCGATGATCTTCTCGACCTGTTCCGTGAGCCTGTCAAGTCCTTCGCCTGTCCTGGCGCTGATCATGATGCTCGCATCGGCTTCCGGGTCCTTGAGATCGACAAGATGTATCTTGTCACACTTGTTGAACACGGTGATCACCGGCTTGTCGCTGATACCGAGCTTCGCGAGCGTGTCCCTGACGACTCTCATCTTGGCTCTGATCTCGGGATCCGACGCATCCGCAACCTGAAGGATGATGTCGGCGTATCTCGCCTCGTCGAGTGTCGATCTGAACGCTTCCACGAGGTGGTGCGGCAGCTTCCTGATGAATCCGACGGTGTCGGAGAAGAGGATCTCCTGACCCGTCTCCGAAACGAAGCTTCGGACCGTTGTATCAAGGGTTGCGAAAAGCTTGTCCTCCTCGAGGACTTCCGAACCCGTAAGCTTGTTGAGCAGGGTGGACTTCCCGGCGTTCGTGTATCCAACTATCGAAACGAGGGGGAGGTTCTTCTTGCTCCTGAGTGTCCTGGTGACGTCCCTCGTACGTGAAACGTTCTTAAGCTCATTCGTAAGGACCGAGATCCTTTCTCGGATGAGTCTTCGGTCGGTCTCGAGCTTCTTCTCTCCGGGGCCTCGCATGCCCATACCGTACTGTCTGTCAAAGCTTCCGGCCAGGCTTCTGATGCGGGCAGCCCTGTACTTGAGCTGTGCGAGCTCAACCTCGAGCTTGCCTTCACTGCTCGATGCGTGATCCGCGAATATGTCAAGGATCACCATCGTCCTGTCGAGGACTCTGAGCGGTTCGAGAGCTTCCGAAAGGTTCCTCATCTGAGAGGGCGAGAGCTCGTCGTCACAAACGATACCGGTCGCTCCCTGCGCTTTCGCGTACGCCTCGATCTCTTCGATCTTGCCCTTGCCGACATAAGTGGCGGGTGAGGCGTTCTCCCTGTTCTGGATAACCCTTCCGACCTCCTGCCCGCCGGCCGTTTCCACAAGCTCGGCAAGCTCGTCGAGGAGTATCTCGGGATCCTCGCTGCCCTCGGTGGCGACACAGACAAGTATCACCTTCTCGGGCCTTTGATCGTTGCTAATCATATGATTGTTACCTTATCTGAGTTTTCGCGCACATTCGAGTGCGTTGTCGTAATCGTAGCGTTTGAGGTACTTGATGATGTCTGTTGCGGCCTGCACGTTCTCTTTGCCTATATCATGCGTCAGCAGCTTCTCGGCGAGTTCCCTCGCGCGCGTCTCCTCAAAGTTCTCGAGAAGATCGACAAGCCTGTTCCTGTTCTCCCAGATCTCGTCGGTCGTGATCGGAAGTGTTCCTCCGGGCTTTTCACCGTCATGTGAAACCGGATCGAAGCCGAACGCGGTTGTAAACGCGCTCGCAAGTGTATCGAGATATGCCTCGGGACGCGGTCCGTCGCTCACGATACCATCAAACACACCGTTCGCGCAAGCCATTTCTTGCGCATATGCATACTCAAATAATGCGTCGTAGCCGAATGTCCTGGCGTTCGACTTGATCCCGTGGATAAGGATCCTGTAGTTCTCGATATCACGCTTTTCACGCAGGGCTTCGAGGTCAGTCTTCTCTTCAGTGTAGCTCTCGAGGTATGAGCGGACCGTTTCGGCATAGCCGTCGTAGTCTCCCGTGTACTCAAGCCCCTTTATCATGTCTATGCCGAATTCCTTAAGGATCCGGGCACATTCTTCAACTCTGTCGTCACCGCGGACAACCTCAAGCTCGTCCGATGCGGTTTCGGTTTCAAGCATCTCGGCAGGCAGGTAGGAAGCGACCATCCTCTCGAGAGTAACGGCTTCCACGGGTTTCGAAAGGTAGTCGTCGTAGCCGTGAGAAACGTAGAACTCTCTGGCTCCCTTCAGTGCGTTGGCTGTCATCATGATGTATGTCGCATCCTCCGACTTGTTCTCGCCCTCGGGAAGCTTCCTGATCTCGTCGAGTGTCTCTATTCCGTCCATACCGGGCATCATGTGATCGATGAACACGATGTCGTACTTCTTCTTGCGGATCAGGTCGATGCACTCCGCACCCGAACCCGCAGTGTCCACGTTCACTTTCGTCTTCTTGAGGAGTCCTCTGATAACCTCGAGGTTCATCCTGTTGTCATCCGTAACAAGTATGTTCGCTCCCGCAGCCGTAAACGACGGTCTGTAATCTCCGGCCATACGATCCCTTCCTTCACTTACGTTTATGATACCGACCGCCTGAGGGTCGATGATCTCCTGATCGATGACCACCGTGAATTCGCTGCCCTCACCCTTACGGCTCTCAAGGCTGATCCGGGCGTTCATAAGGTTGCAGAGCGAGCTAACGATCGAGAGTCCGAGACCCGTACCCTCGATACCGCGGTTCTTGGCATCGTCGAATCTGGTGAACGGATCGAACAGAGTCTTCTGATCCTCCTCGCTGATACCGATACCGGTATCCTCAACGGCAAGTGTCAGCTCGCACAGATTGTCATGCATCCGACCGCTCGCCTTCAGACGAACCTTGCCTTCGCGGGTGTACTTGACTGCGTTGCTGAGGAGGTTGACAAGGATCTGATTAACTCTGACTTCGTCGCCGTAGAGACGGATGGGGATCTTCGGATCGATCTCGGTCTCAAACTCAAGTCCCTTGTCCGCACAGCGAAGCGCGAACATATCGATCAGACTCTCGAACATGGTGCGCGTCTCGTACTCGGCGCACACGATCTTCATCTGTCCCGCCTCAACCTTTGAAACATCAAGTATGTCGTTGATTATTGAAAGAAGCGATTCTCCGGCCGCTTCGATATTGCCCGAATAATGAAGGATCTGTCTGTCGAGACTCTCTCTCCTGATCATCTCGTTCATGCCGAGTACCGTGTTGATGGGAGTCCTGATCTCGTGACTCATCCTGGCGAGGAACTCGGACTTGGCGTTGTTGGCTTCGTCCGCTCTCTTACGTTCTTTCTCGTACTCTTCCATGATCCTGTAACGCTCCGTGACGTCGTTGACGCTCACGAGGTTACCTGTCTTCTCCCCGAAGACATCTCTCATAACGTGTATGGTCACGAGGCAGTGTCTTCCGTTGCCCCTCGCCGGCGCCTCAAAGCTGGCGGTGTCGGCTTCCCACATGGGCAGCTCTTCCTCCTTGATCTTAAAGAGCTGTGTGAGCGGAAGCTCCTTGCCGATACAGTCCTCGAGTCCGAGGAATCTGACCGCCTCTTCACTGGCCTGCACAAGAACCTTGTTGTTGTCATAAATGAGCATCGAGGTACTTACGAGGTGGAAGATATACTTGCCGGCGTTGGCCTGCGTCAGCTGGGATTCGTCCACAGCCATGGCGATCGTGTAGATACACACCGTACAAACGAACTGGAAGTAAGTACTCAGGGGAATAGCGACGTATCCGAGACTCGGAAGGATCGTATCAAATATGTTTCCGAGTACGAGTCCACCCAGAGCGATAAAGACTCTCTTTCCGATAAACTTGTTCTTGGCCGAACTCTTCTTGGAGAGCAGCTTGAAGACCATTGCAAAATATATGATCGAAAAGATCACGGTTATGATCACGTAAAGGAGTCCGAAGAAATCGAAATTAAATGTGTATGACATCCCCCAAGGCGTACGGTAGAACGTAACGCTCTCACGCCTGATGTTGAAGGGATAAATGACCAGGAAGCTCATCGCGAAGATCTTGATGATCCGCTTCGTCGACTGTTTGATATCCACCCAACCGAGGATGAGTATAGCTAAGAGGATAAGACTCATGAACACACCGAACATACCGATGCAACGCATGAGGTAAGCCGTTTCCTCACTCTCCTGAGTGATGAGCGTAGCAAAGCAGAAGCTCCATATCGCACCGGCCGTTGCATAGGCCGCAAAAAGCCTGTTGCTGCGAAGCTTTCGTCGCTCGCCTATAAGCATGTTCACCGCAAACACTATATCGCAAAGTGCTGTCGCGAACAGGATGTTCTCAAGCAAATTCTCCATTCGACACTCCTCTTGGAAGTTGTGGTCTCGTTGTTTCGGGATATAAAATCCGTAACTTTAATAATACTACAAAATCCGCATTTTCTCAATATATTCGTGGTGTCGGGACGCCGTATCTGTCGGACTTGCTATTTTCGAAAATTTGTGGTATTATGTGTTTTGTTTTCGTGAAGCGCCGAACGACCGCCAGCCTCCGAGGCCGTTCTCCCGTGCGCATTTGCTCGTTGTCAGTCGGAGGCTTAGAACAAGGATTTGCTATGAAGGTTTACAAACGAATGTCCATAATCCTCTTCACCGGGATCATGATGATCGGACTGAGCACCTTTCAGATCAGCTCCGGCGGATTCCACGTTTCCGGTTCGATGGACAACACCCCGAAGGTTCAGGAAACCGTAGCGACACCCGTCGCTGTGATAACCGCAACCCCCACGCCCACTCCCGAGCCCAACATCCTGCTTGAGGAGGCGTATCCCGAGATCCACGATCTCATCAAGAGCTACTACGATGCCAAGCTCGAAGTAGATAAAGAAGCATTCAGAAATCTTGTTACCGATATCTCCTACATCAACATGGACGAGATTCAGGCCAAGACCTCCGCTGTCACGGCCTTCACCGACATCACATGTTATACCAAGAAGGGAGTCGGCGAGATCGATCTTGTTTGCTATGTCAGATATTACATGGATATCGTCACGATCGACACACCCGTTCTTTCGCTTGACGAGCTTCTGATCCAGTACGACGAGACCGGTGATCCCCTGATCTTTATGGGTGAGATAGAGAACTCCACTCACGACGAGCTTGTCAAGCTCCGCAGTGATGCCGACGTCGCCGCACTGATCTCCGCAACACAGAAAGAGATCAACGAGGCCCTCAAGACCGACGAAGATCTCCTTGCATTCTGGCAGCGTAACATGAGCGGTGAGCCCGAGCAGGCACCCGAGCCTACTCCTCACATGGGTCCGCGTGATCTTCCTCCCGAAGAAGCAGCGGCTCTCGAGGCTCTTGAAGCTCTCGAAGAAGACGAAGTTCCGGCTACGGACGACCCGGCCGCGATCCCGGGATAAAAAAGACCCGACATAAGTCAGGTCAGATGACAAACTATAACATAAACGTTTGAATCTTTATCTTTAAGGGCTTCCCGAAGGGCGGCCCTTAATTCTTTTACATCACGGCAATCAAATGCCCGCGCCTTAAGCGACTTCGCGATGCTCACATAATTGAAGGAGTCGTCGAGCTCGGTCGCCACGTAGCGACCTCCGAAGCGATCCTTCTGCATGGTGTGGACCATCCCGAGGATACCGTTGTCAAAAACTATCTCTATAACAGGCAGTCCGTTCGTCACTGCCGTCATGATCTCCGCCATGTTCATACGGAACGACCCGTCACCCGCGAAATTGATGACCTTCCGTTCGGGGCATCCGGCCTTCGCTCCGATCGCGGCGCCGAGTCCGAAGCCCATGGTCCCGAGTCCGCCCGAGGTGATAAGACTGCCCGGACGCTCGTAGCTTATCGCATTGACGGCACTGATCTGGCACTCACCTACTTCGGTGACAAAGATCGCCTCGCTTCCGGCTTCGTCGCCCGCAACCCGGGCCACGATATCTCCGGTGAGCGGAGTGTCGCCGGCAAACTCCCGTGAGCCCACATAAGCGTCAGAGCCCTTAGCTTCGGTAAGGGACTTCATCCACTTGGTGTAATCGACAGGCTTACCCGCCGACCTCTTCCTAAGAGTTGTAAGGATCGCCTTAAAGAACCTGTCGGCATCGGCCTGGAGCGCGATATCCGCGCGTACGTTCTTGTTAAGCTCCGCCTTGTCAATGTCTATGTGAACGAGTTTGCAATTACCCAAAAACTCGCAGTTCTCTCCCGTCAGTCTGTCGCTGAAACGACATCCCACGGCGACCATCAGGTCACATTCACTCATCGCACGTGCCGCTGCTTTCGTGCCGTACTCGCCACCCATCCCGAGAGAAAACGGTGAGCTTCCGGCGATCGCGCCCCTGCCCATCATCGTATCGACAACAGGGATCCCAAATTCCCCGGCGAACTCAGAAAGAGAAGCACCCGCTCCGCTCCTGATACATCCGCCGCCGGCTACGATAAGGGGTCTTTTGGCATGAAGGAAGGCTGTCGCGATCCTGCCCACACCCGACGCAAATCCGGGATACTCGGGAACGGCGCCCCGGCTCTGCGGTGCAGGTTCGAATTCAAAAACGTTCTCTGTAACATCCCTTGCTATATCAACAAGTACGGGTCCGGGACGCCCCGACGCCGCAACACGAAAAGCCCGTCTGATCACGTCGGCGAGCTGCGAGATATCCTTAACGATGAAGTTGTGCTTTGTAACGGGCATCGTGATACCCGCGATATCGATCTCCTGGAAGCTGTCACGTCCAAGACTACCGACCGGGACGTTGATCGTGATCGCCACTACAGGCGAAGAATCCATGTATGCCGTGGCAATACCGGTTACAAGATTGGTCGCTCCGGGTCCCGAGGTCACGAGGCAGACACCTGTCCTGCCTGTCGCACGGGCGTAACCGTCGGCCGCATGCGCAGCCCCCTGCTCGTGTGTCGTAAGGATATGACGGATCCCGTCGCCGCGCTCACGGAGCGCATCATAAACAGAAAGGACCGTTCCCCCGGGATAACCAAACAGGGTCTCTGTCCTCTGCTCTTTAAGACATTCTATTATTATCTGTGCTCCTGTCAGCTGCATCTTCAGATGATCTCCTCTATGTTGATATTACGCTCCCTCGAAAGGTCCACAAAGATATCATCAACCTGGACTATGGGCTTCGAGAGTTCGGATCTGTTCATGAGAACGATCTTTCCGACCGAACCGTCCGAAAGTCTGACAGAATGATTCATGTATGTTTCGGTGATGTTAGCCAAAAGCGGGATAAGATACTGCGGGTTGTACTTGAGACGCTCTGTTCCTTCGAGGCTCTGGATCACCGCGAAAGGACAGATCCTGCTCCTGTACACACGGTCACAGGTAAGTGCGTCGTAAACGTCGGCGATCGAAACGATCATCGAGAAGGGTTCAAGCTGCTCAGCCGTCTTGCCGAAGGGGTAACCGCTTCCGTCCGCTCTCTCGTGGTGCTGAAGCGCAACCATCTTGACTCTGTCGTCGATGGTCTTGTCCTTGAGCATGTCGTAACCGAGAAGCGTGTGTCTCTTGACTATGTTGTACTCGTCAACGGTGAGGGCTTCAGGCTTCAAGAGGATCTCCTTGGGGATCGCTGTCTTGCCTATGTCGTGAAGCAGGCCCGCAAGAGTGAGCTGTCTGATGTCCTCGTCGGACATGTTGAGCCATCTGCCGAAGCAGTTCGAAACGATGGCCACGTTGACGCTGTGCATGTATGTGAGTTCGTCGTAGTCCCTGATGCAATGGAGCATTCCGAAGATCCTGGACTTGCCGCCGCTCTCGTTAATGATGGTATCGACTTCGTTGAGAAGGAGCTCCTCATCAAGCTCGCCTTCGTCGGCCATGATCTTGACAAAGGAATCCTTAAGGACGGTAACCGTCTCGTCGTATCTCTTGGAGAATTCTCTGAATTCAACGCTGTTCTTGAGCTGCTGCGAGAGTGTCTCGGGAGCCGCATTCGCACCGGGCATGGGATAAACCCAGATAGTATCGATGCTGTAGAACATGATCTTGGAGATTCGGGCAGCATCAAGAATAGACCCCGCATTAAGGATGACCTGATTGCTTCTGGAAT
Organism: Lachnospiraceae bacterium; assembly: GCA_017427685.1. GTDB lineage: Bacteria > Bacillota > Clostridia > Lachnospirales > Lachnospiraceae > RUG11977. Next base: position 12,404 of record JAFRSH010000012.1, read on the forward strand.
AAATGTCCTTGGCAAGCTCCATCCCGGGGATCGCCCGACTTATAGAAATTCTCTCCGATCTTCTGTAGTCCGGCATACGATACCTCCCAAATTAACCAATAGTGCCCTCGTTCCGTGAATCCTCACACAATTATGTAACAAAAAATCGATTTGATCAGCGTTTCCATGATTATAGCTAAATTGTATCATATTATCAGAATTTAGCAACATTTACTTATTCTTGGTACCCTGTGACGCGTAGATGGATTCGATCACGCGCAGATTGTGAGAGAGCTGCGGTATCGGTCCCGAATTCTTGACCGCATCCGTCCTCTTCTGCACAAAATCCCTAAGTTTGAGCATGTATTCTTCCTGAGAGATCTCTCCGTCCGCAACTTTCGAGAGTCCCTTCTCCCAGCTGGCAGTAAGCTCGGGATTAAGCAGAGCTCTGACACTCGCGTTAACCACCTCGTAGATGAGCTCGCCCTGAAGCGTGGGGGTGATGATCTGGGTCTTCTTGTTAAGGGACATGTACCCGATCTTAAAGAGCTTTCCGAGGATCTCGGCTCTGGTTGCACTTGTCCCAATCCCGCTCGATTTGATCTGGGCACGCAGCTCTTCGTCTTCGATCAGCTGTCCGGCATTCTCCATGGCCAGTATCATGGAACCCGAGTTGTAGCGCTTGGGCGGTGATGTCTCGCCCGACTTGATCTTCAGATCGGTCACATCAAGCTCAAGTCCCTTCTTCAGAGCACTCACGGCTTCGATGCTTCCGACTCCGACTTCGGTATCCTGTTCGTCTCCCGCGGATTCACTGCCGGATGCACCGTCCGCGTCGACAGAGTCCTCCTGTTTTGCGCCCTTAGCTTTGCCTTCGGCAGCTTTCTTGCTTGCCGCGAAGGGATAAACAGAAAGGAATCCCTCATCCTCAAGAGCCTTGAGAGAGACGGTGAAGCACTCCCCTCCAATGTCCGTAGCGAGTGAGATCCTTCTGTAGGTTGCCGGCGGGAAGAAGATCGCGAGGAATCTCCTGCCGATCAGCTCATACACACGACCCGCGAGAGGCTTAAGGGACGAAAGTGCCGAGAAGCCCTGTCCAGTGGGTATGATCGCGTAGTGATCCGTGATCTGCTTGTCGTTGACGTATCTGGTCTTGGCGAGGCCCTTGTAAGAACCTTCGTCGAGTATCTTCTGAGCGAAGGGAGCGAACTGTCCGATGCCCCCCAGACCGCTTATATTCTTGACTATTTCCTTTGCCACAGCTGTAGAAAGCACTCTCGCATCCGTTCTGGGATATGTTACAAGCTTCTTCTCATACAGCTCCTGAGTGATCGCGAGTGTCTCGTCCGGACTGATCTTGAAGAGTCTCGAGCATTCGTTCTGAAGCTCGGCAAGGTTGAAAAGAAGGGGCGGCTTTTTGACTTCCTTTTTCTTCTCAAGGGAGGTGATCACTGCCTTCGAACCGCTGACGGACCCGATCAGATCCTGTGCGTCCTTTTCGTCAAGGAAACCGTTGTCCTTGTAGAGCTTCGGACTGCCCCAGTAACGCGATCCCTCAACTGCCTTGAACTCGGCATCGACGGGGCTGCCGCCCACATCAAGTGTGGCGATGACCCTGTAGAAAGGAGTTTTTACGAAATCTCTGATCTCGCGCTCACGCCTGACTACCATCCCGAGGACGCAGGTCATAACACGTCCGACCGAGATCGCACCGCGCTTTTCGCCCTTGCTGATACCGTTGCCGTACTTAAGGGTGAGCACGCGCGAGAAGTTGATACCCATCAGATAATCTTCCTTGGCGCGAAGGTAAGCCGCATCCGAGAGATCATCGTATGCCGAGAGGGGCTTGGCCTCTCTGATGCCGCGTAGTATCTCCTCCTCTGTCTGGGAATCGATCCAGACACGACGTTTGTCACGCTCGGCGGGGACGCCCGCCATCATATCGACAAGTCTGTAGATGTACTCTCCTTCACGTCCCGAGTCGGTGCAGACGTAGATACGCTCGACATCGGCTCTGTTAAGGAGTCCTTTTACAATATTAAACTGTTTCGCAACTGCGGGGATGATCTCATACTTGAATTCATCGGGTATGAACGGAAGCGTGTTAAAAGCCCATCTCTTCAGCGCGGGGTCGTAGCCTTCGGGATATGTCATGGTGACAAGATGTCCGACACACCAGGTGACTACGGCGTCCGGTGATTCCATGTAGCCGTCACGCTTCGTAAAATTCGTCCCGAGAGCCTTGGCAAATTCCGCCGCCACGCTCGGTTTCTCCGCAATGTACAGGTACTTTCCCAAATCCTTAAATCTCCTCTATCGTAATGTGATCCCCGGTAAATCCACCCTTTTCAACAATCAAGGCTCAGGAAGAATCCTGAGCCTGAAAAACAATCTTTGTTTCCTGTCAGTATCAAAGTATGAAGCTTTCCATGTTCTGATTGAGCTCCGTAGCCTGCGTACTCAGACCTGCTGTCTTGTCCGCAAGGATCTCCATCATTCGAACCTGATCCTCAACCTGCGTTCCAAGATCCTTGGTAGCCTCCGAAACACGCTGTGCAACAGCAACGATGTTCTCGATCGATGAAGAAACGGCGTCCTTGTCGCTTGTCATCTCGTGGAGCTGTCCCATGATCAGTTCGAGCTGGTTAGCCATCTCGTCGATGCAGTCATTGATCTGTCCGAATACCGAGTTGGTCTCTCTGAGGATCCTGCTCTGATCCGCTACGAGCTTGTTGGTCATCTTAGCCGAGCTAACCGCGTTCTGAGTACTCTCGTTGATCTCGGCGATGATCATGTTGATCTGCTCGCCTGCCTTGATGGACTCGTCAGCAAGCTTGTGGATCTCTTCCGCAACTACCGAGAAGCCGCGACCCTGCTCACCTGCACGCGCTGCCTCGATCGAAGCATTGAGTGAAAGGAGGTTGGTCTGTTCAGCGATCTCGTTCATGGTCTCGGTGATCTTCGAGATACCCATAGCCTTCTTAACTACGCTGTCAATGTCGGTAACGAGATGGTTGATGTTGTCGGTTGTTCTGCTGTTCTGTTCGTTAAGGCTTGCGATAGTCTTACGGCCCTTCTCGGAGATGTCGACCGTTCTGTCAACGGTTGCATCGATCTGACGGGTGTTGTCGTTGATGGCGTCGATACGTCTCGCAAGGACAGCCATCTTCTCAGCCGAGGTGTCGGTGTCGACTGCCTGGCCCTGAACCTGTGAGTAAACGTCACCGAGTGATCCCGAAACTACCTTCATAGAGGAAACGAGACGCTTCGATGTCTTGGCAACTCGTGCCGACGAAGTATTGACTTCCTCACTGAATCTTGTAACGTCCTCAACGATCGAGTGGATACCGAGTACCGTCTTGTCGATCGTGTCGGTGAGCTGTCCGATCTCGTCCGTTCTCTCTGTAACGAATTCCTGAGAAAGGTCACCGTCTGCAACCTTAGCAAGGTTGATACATGCTCTCTTGAGTGTTCTTGCGATACCGGAGGAGATGAGCATTCCGGTTCCGAGTGCGACTGCTGCACCTACGAGCACGAATACGACGGTGATGATCCTGATCGTTGTAAGCTCGGAAGCAAGGTTTGCTTCGGGAACAAGTGCGCACAGGATGATATCCGAATCACCGAGAGCCGAACGGTAGAACAGGTATGTGTCACCGTCGTAGCTGATCTCGGTAGTGATGTCGTTGAGTTCCTCGTTGTGAACGAATTCAGCAAGCTCGGGGGAGTTGAAGATCACGTCGTTGGCGATGTCGCCGGCAACGATGTTGCCTTCGGAATCTATGGACTGAAGGACGTTGATCTCCTCGAGGTCGTTGAATACGAGACCCGTGATACTACCGTCACCGAGGCTGGTGCCTCCGAGTGTGGAATGCATGGACTCTTTGCTGATATCGAAGGCGATGACTCCGTCCTTGTTCTTCATGAGTCTGACAAAAGTCATACAGTATGAGTCGGGCTCGCCCCAGAAGGTCTCATCGATGAAAGGATGGGAAAGTGTCCAGAAAGCACTCTTGCCTTCTGCGAAGGGCTTTGCTTCTTCGGTGTCCCAGTAAGGCATGAACATCTCGGGAGTGGCCGTTCTGGTTTGTGCCTCGGTCTTCTTATATGAGAAGGTGGGTCTTCCCTGATTACAAAGGATGTAGTAATCCTCAAGGTAATCGGTCTGCTTGATGTAGCCACCCATGGAGTTGTATGTACCGTTGTATGCTTTCTTGGTGGCCTGATCTGTAATGTTCCTGTCGTAGAGGTTGTAGTAGTAATTGGTAACGTCGGCATCCGTCGAAAGCGTGGCAGCTTTGTTCTTAACGGATGAAAGCATGAGCTTGAGGTACTTGTCGGTAGCCGACATGGTACTCGAAACGCTGAGGTTACACTTGCTGATAACAGTTTCGGAAGCCATGTTATAGGAGACAAGACCAACAACGACGATAAGGATAACGGGCAGAACGAATGCTGCCATGAGCTTCCATCTGATCTTGGTGTACCTGCGGAGCTGTCTGGACTTGCGTCCGCCCGAAGGGTTCGAGAGGTCGTAACCGCTGATGTCTTCGATCTTGCGGATCTTCCTGTAACCCTTGACGATCGCTTTTCCGATCATGGTAAAGAAACCGCCGACAGCAAAAAGAACCTTCTTGCATGTACCGGGGAAATCGAAAGGCTTCTTCTCCTTAGCAGGTGCCTCTTCGGATGCTGCTTCGAGAGCCTCTCCGGATGCTTCTTCGGGAACCTCTGCAGTTACCTGTGCGGGCTCTTCCGAAGAAACCTCTGCCTGAGGGACTTCTTCGGTCGGAACTGCTTCCTGCGCTTCGGCAGCAGCCTGCTCCTTAGCGGCCTTCTTAGCGAGAGCAGCCTGCTCTTTGGCAGCTTTCTTCTCGGCTGCGGCCTGTGCCTTTGCAGCTTTCTTCTCAGCTGCGGCCTGCGCCTTGGCAGCCTTCTTCTCCGCTGCGGCCTGTGCCTTCGCAAGGCGTGCCTGCTCTGCGGGGTCAACTTCACTTGCCTGCTCTACGTATTCAGGAACACTGTCCTGAGTCCCGGACACGATCTCCTGAGAGATGTCCGGGCCGTTCTGATCTCCGGCCGTATCGATCCCACTGTACATGATATCATCGTTTTTTTCGCGATTATCACTCATACGCTTCTCCTCTTTAGATGCGGGTTTCACCGCATCTGATCCTTTCCTCTTCAAATCCCGAAGGGAATGAACAGGTTTCTCTACACACATGCCACTTGTATAACGATCGCAAAATATAACAATATACTGTTACAATTTTAACATAGGGGGGATTTCTTTTCAATCAAATCTTGGGTGAACACTCGGATAACATAAGGCTTTGCGCCGTTTTTACTAAACACATTTTCGATAAAAATATACATACACCTATTGACAAAGAAAGGGATCGCGTGTATATTTATGAGGAATTCGAGAGAATAATGCATAAATATACATCACAGGAGGGAATATACATGAAAGAAAAGGTTATTCTTGCATACTCCGGCGGACTTGACACCACAGCTATCATCCCGTGGCTCAAGGAAAACTACGACTACGAAGTTATCTGCTGCTGTATCGACGTAGGACAGGAAAGCGAGCTTGACGGACTTGAGGAGCGTGCAAAGCTCTCGGGTGCCGAGAAGCTTTACATCGAGCACCTTACAGAGGAGTTCGTTGACGATTACATCGTTCCCTGCGTTAAGGCAAGTGCTGTTTACGAGCACAAGTACCTTCTCGGAACATCGATGGCTCGTCCCCTTATCGCAAAGAAGCTCGTTGAGATCGCACGTAAGGAAGGCGCTGTTGCGATCTGCCACGGTGCAACCGGTAAAGGAAACGATCAGGTTCGTTTCGAGCTCGGTATCAAGGCTCTTGCTCCCGACCTCAAGATCATCGCTCCCTGGAGATGCAACGAGACATGGGGCATGTCATCACGTGAAGAAGAGATCGAGTACTGCAAGAAGCACGGTATCGATCTTCCTTTCTCGGCAGACAACAGCTACAGCCGTGACCGTAACCTCTGGCACATCAGCCACGAGGGTCTCGAGCTCGAGGATCCCGCTAACGCACCCAACTACGATCACCTTCTTGTACTCGGCGTAACACCCGAGAAAGCACCCGATCAGGGCGAGAAGGTTACCATCTCCTTCGAGAAGGGCGCACCCGTTGCACTTAACGGTGAGAAGATGAGCGCTACCGAGATCATCAAGAAGCTCAACAAGCTCGGCGGCAAGCACGGTGTCGGCATCGTTGATATCGTTGAGAACCGTGTTGTAGGCATGAAATCACGTGGCGTTTATGAGACACCCGGCGGAACTATCCTCATGGAGGCACATGACCAGCTTGAGGAGCTCATCCTTGACCGCGCTACTATGACAGTTAAGAAAGAGATCGGCAACAAGTTTGCTGATGTCGTATACGAAGGCAAGTGGTTCACACCTCTTCGCGAGGCACTTCAGGCATTCGTTGAGAGCACACAGCAGTATGTGACCGGTGACGCTTCCGTTCTCCTTTACAAGGGCAACATCATCAAGCAGGGCACCACATCACCTTACTCGCTCTACAACGAGAGCATCGCATCGTTCACAACAGGCGATCTCTACGATCACCACGATGCGGAAGGCTTCATCAACCTCTTCGGTCTTTCACTCAAGGTTAGGGCCATGAAGATGGCTTCTCTCGAGAAGGACAAGAAATGAGATCTTTAATCCCTTAAACCGGGATCATAACACGGGGCAGATACTCAATATCTGCCCCATTTTTAATCTATTCTTAATCTTCTTTTAAAGACCCTTTCATTTTCGTGTGTTACCATGATCCTGTCATCAGGGAAGACCCGAAATGACAAGCGGATAAAATAATACGAAAAGAGGATAAAGATATGAATAACAACGGATACTCAGATCAGGGAAACGGTTATGGCAGGACATTATGCAAGTCAAGAAGCGACAAGAAGCTGTTCGGCGTATGCGGTGGTATCGCTGAGTACTTCAGTATCGATCCCACTCTTGTTCGCATCATAACAGTTCTTCTCGTAGCTGTGGGCGGAATGAGCCTTTGGGTTTACATCATCGCAGCACTGCTTATGAAATAAAGCTTTAGGTCAGTTCGAAAGGAACATTTGCCCTCATCTCCAAAATATGCAACTCGCCGTGCGCTCTTACCCCGTAGCTTCCGTCGAAGTCGGGTGTCAGGAGCGCACGCGTCATTCTGCGGTCCTTCCACTCGATATCAACAGTGACCCCGCCTTTGGCACGCAGTCCGCTAACGCTGCCGTTCTCCCACTCGTCGGGAAGTGCGGGGAGCAGGATGATCTCGCCGTTCGTACACTGCAGGAGTGCTTCGGCGATCGCAGCCGTCCCTCCGAAATTGCCGTCGATCTGGAAAGGCGGATGATTGTCGAGCATGTTAGGGTTGGTCGAATCACCGAGCAGATGCACGAGGCTGTCGTAAACCTTCGCGGAATCATAAAGACGCGCCCACATATTCGTTATCCAAGCTCTGCTCCAACCGGTGTGACCGCCGCCGTGGGAGAGCCTTCGTTCAAGCGTCGCACGGGCCGCCTTCGCAAGCTCGGGAGTGCCGTTCGGAGTGATAAGGTCCCCGGGATGAAGCGCGAAAAGATGCGAGATGTGCCTGTGGCCGATCTCGACTTCGTCGTAGTCCTCAGCCCATTCCTTGACGGTTCCGTACTTGCCGATCTCGGGCTTCGGAAGTCTGGCCGAGAGTTCCCCGAGTTCCCGGGCAAAATCCGCATCGACACCGAGTATCTCGGTGCATCTGATCGCACGGTCAAAAAGCAGCGCTATCATCTGCGAATCCATGGAAGGGCCGACGCACAGACATCCCGTGTAACCCTTGTCGGTCCTGTAGGTATTCTCGGGTGAAACGGAAGGACACGTCACAAGCCTGCCCTTTGAGTCCTCGATCAGGAACTCCGTAAAAAACTCTGCCGCACCCTTGATAAGGTTGTATTTCTCACTCAGGAATCTGATGTCCTTCGTGTACTCGTAATGCTCAAAAACATGGAGTGCAAGCCACGCTCCGCCCATCGGCCAGATCGTCGAGGGCATCCACCTGTCCTGAGGCGCCGTGTCTCCCCAGATGTCGGTGTTGTGATGGCAGACGTAGCCCTTTCCGACTCCGTACATCTCCTTCGCAGTGACTTGTCCGTTCTGTGCCACTCTCTCAAGCAGGTCGAAAAGCGGCTCATGACACTCAGAAAGGTTGCAGACCTCTGCGGGCCAGTAGTTCATCTCCGCGTTAATGTTGACAGTAAACCTGCTTCCCCATGCGGGTTGCATGTCCTTGTTCCAGATCCCCTGAAGGTTAAGGGGCTGCGTCCCGGGACGGCTTCCCGAGATCATCAGGTAACGCCCGAAGTTAAAGTACAGCTCGATGAGCTTGTTGTCTCGTTCCCTTATCCTTTTAATTCGCTCGTTCGTAGGGAGCTCTGATGCACCCTCGCTGTTATCATCAAGCTCAAGCTTCACGCGGTTGTAATAACGCTTATAGTCAGCGACATGAGTCGCCTTAACGGTTTCGTAGTCCCTGAACATCACGGACTTTGCATCTCTCACCGCTCTTATGTCGTACGGTCCGTTCGTTGTTCCGGCTTCTGCGGACACCTTATCGGCAAAGGTCCTTTCCCGTGCGTTTTTTTCACCTGTGGCTTTCTCTCCGGAGGTTTCCTGAGAAGTAGTGGTTTGATCCTTTGAGAGCAAATTCTCGTAAAAACTCGTCCTGACCGTAAGCGCGAGCACGACCTCGTCGGCACCTTCGGCGACAAGCTTCTTGCCTACCGTTTTGACAGATCCGCCCTTACATTTGCCCGATAAAACAGCGGCGAAAGCGATCCCGTTCCCGGAACCGCTGCCGCCGCTCATCATGATCATGTTTTCACCGCAGGGGCGATTGTTGTCGTAGTAGCCGTCTCTGCCGTCGATCTCAGCCCTAAGGAACACCTTCCCGGGCTCGGAAGCTTTGATTCTGACCACAAGTGCGTTGTCAGGTGCCGAGACAAAGTACTCCCTTGTGAAGAGAGTACCGTTCTCTTTGTATTCAACACGTGCTATGGCTTCGCCGATATCAAGGGTTCTTGTGTAGCCCGTGATCCCCTCTTTACAGTTGCCCTTTTTATTCTTTTCAGAACCGGTTACCGACTCTTTATCATCACCATCCGCACTTTCGTTCCCGGATCTGTCCGAAACATCATTGTCTTCCGCAGAATACTTTCCAAAGAACTCGGGAATCTCATCCTCTCCGAATTCAACAGTAAGATCGCCGAGCGGCATGTAATGCCTGCTGCCCTCGGGTATACCCTGCATCTTTTTAAACACTGTGTTCTCGGCAGTGGGGATATCGCCTGCGAGCAGTGCCTTTCGAACTTCCTCAAGGCCCTCGCGAGCATCCGGATTGACACGGTAGCACGGTCCGCCCGACCAGATCGAGTCCTCGTTGAGCCCGATAAGGTCCTTCTTAACACCGCCGTAAACCATGCCGCCAATGCGGCCGTTGCCTATAGGCATTGCTTCATCAAAAGTCTTCGCCGGTTGGGTATACCTGAGCACATCGTTCATAAGCATTACCTCGTCAAGTGAAAAGGTGCCTTATTCTTTTCCGAGTCTTCGTCCGCCGATCCCAAAGAATGTCTTTATATCGGGATATACCGACTTACGGTCATAATCCTTAAAGAGCCTTGCTGCCACGTAAACGATCAGGAGTGCGAAGAACGCTGAGAACAGAACGACTGCCACTCCTCCGTTGACTACTTCTCCCGTAACGAGTGTGTTGGGGAGTATGTAGAGGAAATCAAGCACACACGCAAGTCCGATGAACTGAACACTCTTCTTCCTGACCGCGTAGAAACAGATCATCGAGAGTCCGACCTGGATCGCGATAAGGAGTAACAGGTTGATCGTATCAAGTATGATCCCGGAATGTGAGAGCTCCTGCATGCCCTTAACAAGCTCTCCGGCCTTGACCGCGTCCTCCTGTGACGCGATAAATGCATCGGGGCCCGCTTCGTTGATAAGCCCGGCCGCCATCGCGGGATAAAACGCTCCGTAGAAGGTACGTACGATCACGTCTACAAGCACAAAACCTGCTCCGAAGACCAGACCGTCATGACGCCTGTTGCTCTCTCTTACGATGTACTTGAACACGATGAACATGATCAGTTCATTGAAGATCAGCGTAATGGCACCCGACGCTGCGACATAGAGGACAGTGCTGTTCGCAAAAACACTTCGAAGCGCCTCTCCGTCGTAGAGCAGATACCCTCTCACGACAAGCTCGATCGGGTAAATGACCAGGTAGACAAAGAGCCCGGCCGCGAAGGGAGCAAAATTGCAGAGCCTCCTGAAACGGATTATCGCAAAAAACAGGAGCGGTGTGGTGGCGGCGATGATTATCTCAGCCACAAGCAAAATAACAATGGATGTGTCGATCAAAATAAAAACCTCTCTAGTACTGATGTAAGTACTCAGCCGGACTCAACGGTCAGCGGCATTTCGTACGAACCATCAGATATCCTTAAAATTCTCTCCGCAGAAAAGTACCGCGCACATGCCGCTTCCGACATGCGAGCCGATAACGGGTCCGATGTCCGCGATCTCGACATCCTTAGCGAGACCCTTCTCAAGGATGTCTGCCTTAAGCTTCTCGGCTGCCTCCATGTTGTTGGCATGACCGACCATGATAAGGTCGTTCTGATCCTTGAAGCCGTCCTCCTCGATCCTCTCGATAAGGTAGCTCATGGCCTTCTTCTTGCCGCGAACCTTAGCGGCAACCCTGAGCTCACCCTCTCTGTTGGTGGTGATGATGGGGCAGATATTGAGCGCCGATCCGACGATGGCCGAAACAGCGCTGATACGTCCGCCCTTACGGAGCTGGTCAAGATTGTCGACCATGAACCAGTGGCAGATCGAATACTGTGTCTCTTCAATGTATTTAACCACTTCGTCGAAGCTCAGGTTCTCCTCGGCAGCCTTCTTGGCAGCCTTAACAAAGATGTAGCCCTCTCCGACGGATGCGCAGATAGCGTTGATGCACTTGATCCTGCGCCCGGGGTATTTCTCCATAAGATCTTCGGCTGCGATCGTGGACGAATTGTATGTTCCGCTCAGCCCCGAAGAAAGTCCGTAATAGATAATGTCTTTTCCTTCTTTGAGGATCTCCTCAAAGACCTTTGTAAATTCAGCGGGTGTGATCTGCGAAGACTTCGTCTCGAGGCCCGCTACCTGCCCCTCGTAAAACTCCTTCATGCTAAGTTCATGATTGTCAGGGTACTGATGATATTCCTTATCCCCAAGGAAAAATGTCATAGGAACAACTCTGATACCATACTTGTCAACGTTAGCCTGAGAAATCTCAGCAGTAACGTCGGACACCAAACAAAAATCGGACATTGCTCTCTCCTCTTGATTACGATATTTTAAACCTTTACTTGTGGTACACAATACTATGTATCACGTTATAAAAAACGATTAACATTGTTATTGTGTTTTAGCGGTATCAGTATAACATATTTTTCAAAAATGATATATAATATTTTTTAATAATTGTCGAAAAATAAATATATGTTAAGAGGAGGTCTTCCGCATGGGAATCACAATGAATGATTACCGCGAAGCAGGTGTACATACCGCTTCGGAAACACAAGGTCGTTCGCAGTCCGCAACCGCGGGCTCTTCCGTGCGCGCTTCCGGTGAGACACCGTCCGCACCGTCCTCCCCTTCGACTGCCGCACCGATTCCGGTTCCCGGCCCCGTCATCACTCAGGCTCTTACAGATGCCGGACTCACAGACAACGCCCGGAACAGGCAGATCGTTTCTTCACTTATCGCACAGGAGCTCCCCATCGACGCCGAGACCCTGAAGTCCGTCGCCAGAGCTCTCTCTTCCTATCCGGGTGAGTCGCCTGACGCCGTGATCCTCCTCAGATCCGCAGGTGTCGAGATCACGCCCGCTTCGCTTGAGGATGCAAACGCTTTCCTCGCCGCGCGTGACATGCTCCTCGACTCTCTCGGCGAGATCAGCTCATACATAGAAGACGCCGGTATTCTTTCGGAAGCTGACTCTTATGCTACCCCCTCGGATCACCCGGCTACAACTCAGGTTTCCGCAGGGTCTGCAAGCAGCCTGCCTTCGGGTACGGAAAGTACCTCTTTGCCCAATGCAGGTGTCGCTGCGGAAGCTCCCGCAGAGGGACAGCTCCCCTCAAGCGGTCCGCTTGCATCCGCGCAGACAACCGCGCCCGCACCCGCTCAAAGTGCCGGAGCCGCAACAGGTCAGCCTGAGTCCACAGCGTCCCCTCAGGCCGAAACAGTACAGGCCGCTCCCGTGACAACCGGACAAGCTCAGATACCCGGAACCGTTCAGGGTTCCGTTGATACATCCGCGCAGTCCTCAACCACCGTTCTCACGCAGACCACCGGTGGGACACCCGCGCAACCTTCATCTACTGCTGCAGGCAGTGAAACAGGCAACGTGCCCTCAAGCACAGGTAACCCTCAGACCTTAACAGATCCGAACGGTCAGGTTCCGTCCGGCAGCTCCGCGCAGACCACCACCGCGCAGGTTACGTCCGGCGGTTTCATACAGGCCTCAACAAGTCAGACAACGGAGTCCGGTTCCGCACAGGCCGTGGCAAGTCAGACAACAGCCCCCGCTTCAAACGCTCCCGCTTCTTCCGGCGTTACCGCACAGACCCGAGCCACAGTTACGGCTGGTCAGCAGACTCCGATCAACACGGTTCAGAACCCTGCCGGCACACCCGGTCAGACCGCGCCCGCGGAGAACTCTCAGATCACAAGCGATCAGGCCTCCGCTATGAGCACATCACAGACCGCGGCCGAACATACTGCCTTCAGACCCCTCTCCGAGGTTTCCTTTAAGGAGCTTGTCTCCGTGCTGTCGGAGAAACCGGGTCTTGAGCCTTCCGATATCTCTTCCGAAGGCATCAAGCGTTTCATTGAATCGGCTGTTACCTACCTCGAAAACGCACGTGAGGTTTCACACAGACGCGGTGACGAGGCGATGGCTGCCAAAGTCGACAAAGCGATGAACTCCATGCGCACCATGCTGAAGCTCAACGACATGTATGCCTACGCCGAGGTTCCCATCAAGAACGAGGACGAAGAGAGGAAAGCTCATCTTCGCTTCTTCGCGAACAAGAAGCCCCGCATCAGGAAAGACGAGGGCTCAAGTGCCGTGCTTCATCTCAACATGCCCTCTCTCAAGGAGCTCGATATCAAGATGGTCCTCAAGGGCAATTCCCTCAGGGTCGACTTTTTCTCTTCGAAGGATGCTTCTTCACTCCTCGAAGCCGAAAGCGGGTCTCTTTCCGAGAGACTTGCCGCGATCGGTGTCGATCCCACCATGGATTTTCACGAGCGCGCCAAAGATATGCCCGAAATCAATTCCATTCTACAGCCGACGTCTCAAGATCAGACGGTTCCTCTTCAGGGGATCAGAGGTTTTGACACCCGCGCTTAAATCACTTTACATATTTTTATTATTGCCCTTGTAATGCCGAAAACATTGTGATAGTATAGTGTTACTGTTGTAGAATAGTTTTGTTGAAAAGAAATGAGGGGCGTTTTGGGTAGACAATTCACTTTCAAATCAGGTGAACGTTTCAGATGGACTGACATTGTGATCGGGATCTGTTTTATGATCTCGTTGCTCGCTGTCGGTCTTTATATTGCTGTCAATTTCCGTCCCCTTTATTACCTTAATATCAGTTGGAACGATCTCCCCGCCGCCAGCGGGTACAACGCAGTCGTTATCAGAGAGAACTACGACGCTCTCATCGACTACTGCTGTCCGTTCTTCACCGGCGCGCTCGAATTCCCTTCGCTTCCTTCGTCGGCATCGGCGATCTCGCACTTTGCCGAAGTCAAGAACATCTTCAACATCATCTACGTTGCCGGAGTTGTCGGCCTGGTTGCTTCCGTGACGATGTTCATCATGAGACACCGCGAGGGTTCGTTCATTTATCTGAGAACATGTGCGATATGCGCAGCGGTACTTCCCGTGTTCGTTTCGCTCTTTTCACTCATCAGCTTCGATACACTGTTCCTTGTTTTCCACAAGCTGATGTTCAACAACGATGACTGGATCTTCGATCCCAACACCGACCCGATCATAGACATGCTCCCCGAAAGCTACTTCGCGCAGTGCGCGATCCTCATAGCTCTCGTAATGCTTATAGGAGCGGGCGTTACGTATCTGTTCTACAGACGTCGTCTGAAGGCCTACAGAGCCGGTCAGACACTTTCGTCACCCAAGAAGAACTACATTTATTGATCTGACTACATAAGAAGAGCCTCTGACCTTTCGGTCGGAGGCTCTTTAAACGATCATGTTCGTTCGGTTCAAATCAGGGATTCTGCTTCTCAAGGAAATCGCATACATCCTGTACTGTCTCGAAGCTTGTGAGCTCCTCATCGGGGATGGTAACACCGTACTCATCTTCGATGGTCATAAGAAGCTGCATAACGTCAAGTGAGTCAGCGCCAAGCTCATCCTTAATCTTTGTCTCGGGCTTAACTGTATCGGGATCAACTCCAAGCTCCTCAACAAGAATCTTCTTTACAGAATCAAACATCTCTATTTTCCTCCTTATCTTCGATGCGAATCTTCTGCATCTATTATTGCCATAAACAAGCTTATGAATCAAGCTTTATTTTCGGAAAAGATTTTTTCGAGCTCGGGATTTAAGTTACCCGTCTCCATCATATATGCCTGCTCGATACACTTTGCAAATGCAACTCGCTTACTGCTGCCGTGTCCCTTAACGATGACCTTTGACGCTCCGAGCAGAACACTTCCGCCGTAGTTCTGGTAATCGAGGAATGCCTTTTCCTTGGCAAACATCTTCTTAAGGAACAGCGCACCGATCTTAAACTTGAGGGATGAAAGGATGTCCTTTTTGATCATACGGAACATCTCGATCGCGGTACCCTCAACAGTCTTGCACATAACGTTGCCCGAGAATCCGTCGCACACCACGAGGTCGACATCTCCCTTGAGGAGTTCGCGGCCTTCCATGTTCCCGACGAAATTGATACGGGGTTCGTTCTTTAACATCTGATAAACTTCTTTGCGAAGCTCATCACCCTTCTCTTCTTCGACTCCGACATTGAGGAGTGCAACTCTCGGTGACTTGACACCGAAAACCTTCTCCATGTAGAGAGAGCCCATGATAGCAAACTGATAAAGCTGGGTCGCTGTACAGTCAACCGTCGCGCCGCTGTCGCAGATACCGACGATCACGCCTTCCTTCATGGTGGGAAGAAGCGGACAAAGTGTGGGACGAACGACGCCCGGTACTCTTCCGACACGGAGTGTTGCCGCCGCGACGATCGCACCGGTCGAACCGATGCTCACAAGTCCCGCAAGTGTATCATCCTCACGAAGGAGCCTGATGCCCGTCATGAGTGAACTGTCTTTCTTTTTACGAACCGCTTCGGTAGGCTTCTCGTTACATCCGATCACATCGGGAGCATGTACTATGCTTATGCGGTCCGATGAGAACTGCTGCCTCGCAAGTTCGTCCTTTATCTGCTGCTCGTCTCCGACGAGTACAAGCTCAAGATCCTTAAATCTGGCGAGGGCGTCTATACTTCCCTCGATATTGACCCTGGGGCTTTCGTCCCCTCCGAAGCAGTCTATTACTATCCTTATCATTGTTCCCCTCTGAAATAATACCCGTTTTACGTTATCTGTGCTTAGCGTAGAATGAGATCCCGACACCGTTGGGTCCGCAGTGGCTGCCCGCTGTCGGATTAACCACAACAAGCTCAATGTTCAGTCTGCTGTCGATCTGATCAAGAAGCATCTGCTTGATCTCAAGAGCCACGTCCTCACAGTCCGAATGCCCGATCACGACCCTGTGATCCGTAAGATCACGTCCGAGATCACGAACGTAGGACACAAGCTTCTCCATGGCCTTAACACGGCCTCTTTCCTTGCCGATGCTGACCATCTTGCCTTCTTCGCCGATATAGATGATCGGTCTGATACCGAACATCGTGCCCATCGTAGCTGCAAGTCCCGTAACTCTTCCGCTGTGTTTGAAGAAAGTCAGGTCGTCCGCAAAGAAGTACATTGCGAAATGCTGTCTCTCTTTCTCGACGAACTCAACGATCTGCTCGGCTGTGGCACCTCTTCTGTATAATTCACCGGCTTCACAGGCAATATTGTAGCTCAGTGTCGTGATAGCAAGCGTATCAACCTCATAGAATCTTCGACCGGGGTACTTGTTCTGAAGTCTCCTGACTGCATCATCAAGAGCTCCGAACGTGGCCGACATCGCTGCCGAGAAGTGGATGTAAAGAACATCACTGCCTTCCTCGAAAGCCGGTTCAAAGTACTGAATGTACTTATCGGCGCTGATCGCGCTGGTGGTAGGGATAACTCCCTGTCTTAATCTGTCGTAAAACGTCTTCTGATCAAAAACCTCAAAATCCTCGTAGGGATATACAAGATTCCCGTCCATGCTGTAGGGCATGCTTATAAGTCCAAAGCCATACTCCGCTGCTTTCTCGGGCGTAAAATCCATATCCGAATCCACAAATACTCTGAGCATGTAAACCCCCTGTTAAGTTATTCCAGAACCATTATAAAGTCGTATACCGCCTGGCCTCCGTCGATGAGGATGACCTCACTTCTGCCGTATGTCGACGAAAGTCTGCTTTCGGCCTCGCGTGCACGATCCGCTGTAACCGACGATCCGCTGATCAAAAGGATCACACCGTAGTCGCCTGCCTTAAGGTTCTCAGCGAGTCCGCAGAGAGCATCGACCGGATCACTCTCACAGTTGTAGATCACGTCATCGACAAATCCGATGTACGAGCCTTCTTTAACTTCGACACCGCCCATAACGGTATCTCTGACTGCCTTAGAAACCTGGCCTGTCACAACACCTTCGAGTCCTTCGGTCGAAACTTTCACTAGCTCGTCCGGATCTTCGATCGCCGTATCGAGCATAGAGATTGCCGAATAGCCTTCTCCGATCGTTCTGGTGGGAACGATCCGTACAGCGACTCTGTCGTACATCGCACAAGCCTGTTGGGCCGTGAGGATGATGTTGCTGTTGTTGGGAAAAACTATTATATTATCCGAATCGATCGCGTCAAACGCCTTCAGGAAATCTTCCACCGAAGGATTCATGCACTGTCCGCCTTCGATGCAGACATCCGCTCCGAGCTCGCGGAAGGTCCTGTTTATACCTTCTCCCGACGAAACTGTGACAATGCCGTATCTGGTACGGGGCTTAAGTGACTTGGGTTTGTAGCCTTCCGTCACGTTCTGCTCTGCGGCATGCTCGTTTCCCGAATGCTGAAGCGTCATGTTCTCGATCTTAAGGGTGAGGAATTCGCCGTACTGCTGACAGTGCTCGAGTACCGCACCCGGATTCTTGGTATGAACATGTGCCTTGACTATGGTACCGTCACGGAAGAGTACCACCGAGTCTCCCTGAGCCTCAAGATACTTCCTGACCTCCTCAAGGTCAAAGGCGTCTATGTCGGTCTTGGCATGGGTAAGACGGAGTAAGAACTCTGTGCAGTACCCGTATGTGAGGACACTGTCCTCGGTAAAAAGCGAAAGATCGGGTCCACTTGCCGTCCCCGCCGGCTCGTCTGTCCGGGGCGCTTCCTCAAAGTCTCCGTTAACACCGGCGATGGCGCCTTCCGCTATATAAACAAGTCCGGCTCCGCCGCTGTCGACTACGCCCGCTTCGCGAAGCACATCGAGAAGCGAAGGTGTTCTTTCGAGGGAGTTCTTGAGCTCTGCGATCATGTCGGTCGCAAAGCCTTCGAGAGTGGAGTCCTCATTGATCTTGGATCTGGCGTACTCCACCGCGTCTCTGTACACGGTGAGCATCGTACCTTCTACGGGATTCGAAACGGCGGCGTAGGCTTCGCTCACGCCCTGTGCAAGAGCGTCGGCGACTTCCCTGATACCGGCCGTAACATGACCCTGAAATCCGTTGCTGATCCCCGCGAAGATCCTCGAAAGGATAACTCCCGAGTTGCCTCTGGCACCGAGCATCATGCCCTTGGCTGCCTGCTTGGCAACGTCTTCGATATCTTCCTCCGTAGTGGGGATCCTTGAAGCTCCCGCCTCAAGTGTCAAACACATGTTGTCACCGGTATCACCGTCGGGAACCGGGAAAACATTGAGTGCATTCACCACGTTCCTGTTGGCGCGCAGGTTCTGTGCACCGCCTCTGAGCATCCTGGCAAATGTGACTCCGTTTATCGTCTTTTCATCCATTTCTCTGTCTTATGCGTAAAGAGGGTAAGCGTCTGTGAGCATCTTAACGATGGATGCTGCCTGAGAATGGTCACCCTCGGGGTTCTTAAGTACGATAGTGATCGCCTCGGCGATAAGCTTCATGTCTGCTTCCTTCATGCCGCGTGATGTAACTGCGGGTGTTCCGAGTCTGAGACCGCTCGTAACGAAAGGTGACTGAGGATCGTTGGGAACAGTGTTCTTGTTAACGGTAATGTTAACTTTGCCGAGGAGTTCCTCCGCAAGCTTTCCTGTCATGCCCATGTTCTGAAGATCAAGAAGCATGAGGTGGTTGTCGGTACCGCCCGAAACAAGATTGAAGCCGTTCTTTACGAGCTCCGAAGCAAGTGTCTGAGCGTTCTTGATGATGTTGCCTGCGTACTCTTTGTACTCGGGCTTAAGATCCTCACCGAAAGCAACGGCCTTGGCAGCGATAACGTGCATAAGAGGTCCGCCCTGGATTCCGGGGAAGATTGCTTTGTTGAATTTATGCTCCTTCGCGAACTCCTCGCTTGAAAGGATGAGACCGCCTCTGGGTCCGCGAAGTGTCTTGTGGCATGTAGCTGTGGTAACGTGAGCGTAAGGGATAGGGCTCTCATGGTAGCCTGTTACTACGAGACCTGCGATATGAGCAACGTCGGCCATAAGGTATGCGCCAACCTTGTCTGCGATCTCTCTGAAACGCTTGAAGTCGATAGCTCTTGCGTACGCACTTGCGCCGCAGATGATGAGCTTGGGCTTGTTCTCAACAGCGATCTTCTCAACTTCGTCGTAATCGATGAAGCCGTCACCGTTAACACCGTAAGGTACGCAGTTGTAGTACATACCCGAGATGTTTGCGGGCGATCCGTGTGAAAGGTGTCCGCCGTGAGCGAGGTTCATGCCCATAAACGTGTCACCGGGCTGAAGAAGTGCTGTGATGACAGCCTGGTTTGCCTGGCTTCCGGAATGAGGCTGAACGTTTGCATATGTACAATTAAAGAGCTTCTTGGCTCTCTCGATGGCAAGTTCCTCAACCTGATCCACGAACTCGCATCCGCCGTAATAGCGGTGTCCGGGATATCCCTCCGCATACTTGTTTGTCAGGGGGCTGCCCATGGCTGCCATAACTGCCTTGCTGACAAAGTTCTCGGAAGCGATCAGCTCGATATGAGCGTTCTGACGATCTGCTTCACGGGTTATCATTGCGGCCACATCGGGATCCGCTTTTCGAATCTCTTCAAATGAATACATTTTGGTTCTCCTTTACCACTCAACTGAAACTTTGGAACATTCGGTTTTCCCCGAACATGTCATACTAGAGAATAATAAAACATCCCACTCAAAAACGCAAGCTTGGGGTTAGCTTTTTTTCTGATAGAAAGAACTCTCACTCATAAACACTGTCAAACAGCTTGCTGCAACCGGGATAGCGGTTCTTTGCATCCTCAACTTCCTTCTTGAGTTCGAGTGCCTGTTTCATGCCGTCGTCGAGCATAGCCCTGAGTCTTTCGCGACTCTCCTCAAGCGACTGCTTGTATCTCTGCATCTCGGCCCTGTTA
>JAFRSH010000013.1 GCA_017427685.1 Lachnospiraceae bacterium
AACATTAACCTTGTCACCATCAGCAATACCTGTTACAGCGACGTCAGTTGCATTCTTCTTAACCTTAACCTTAAGGTCCTGTTTGAAGATCTGCTCTTCGTCTGCATTGTATACAGTAACTGTGACTGTTGTAGTACCAATACAACAGCCAAAAAGGTAATTCAAAGCCGTTCACAGGAACATTGCCATATACAACGGGATTGTCGTTGCTCCGTTTTCTGCATCGCCGATATTTCCGCTTACGAGTTTATAAGCCGCGATTATATCATTTTTTTTGGCAGATATTCTATTGAGCGAAGTGGCTTTCTGATTGGAGCTTTTAACTTCCAGCACCATAATCCTGCCTTCCTTTTGAAACAGAAAATCAAGCTCACGATGAATCGTATCGTTTTTGTAATAATACATTTTGTAATCTTTTTTTATGAGGATATCCGCAATTGCGCACTCGTAGATGCCACCTTTGCTTGATCCGGTCAGAGTGTTTTCGATGATGCGCTGCTTAAAACCATAGTCTTTCATGGCCAGGAGCAGAGAAAGGTCATGCGTGTATGCGCGAAACATGCTGCTGTCTGCATAGTCGTCAAGATCAAATCGAATATCCGATACGCTTCTTGACAGCTGTATAATGTCAGCATTAACAAGCCAGTCAATACTTGAATAGTATTTTTGGGCGCGTCCGCCACTTTCAACTTCTTTATATTGAAATTTATGGTTATCTTTGTCCAAGAGCTGTTTTGAGAGGGAAAGAAAACATTTTTCTGCCTTTGTCTTTTCCTCTGATTCGGCGTAATGCGCAATGTCGTAGAGGTAACCCTGAAGGAGCTGGCGTTGGAGGGTATCCGTCTTTACAAAGTCCTTGTGATCAACATAATTTTGTACAACTTCGGGCATACCTCCGATTGCGATGAATTGTCGGAAAAGTTTCATCATTTGATCGTGTACCGCTTCGGGGATGACCCGGCGCTCAAGAAAGAAGTCTTTTAATGAGAGTATCAAATTATCGTCTATCCCGAGAGCCCAGAGAAATTCCTCAAAATCAAGTGCATGCATTTTGATGTACTCAACATAACCAACGGGGTAGGAGGAAGGACGCTTATAGTCTATGCCGAGTAATGAACCTGAGGCAATCACATCGAACTTGCCATCATCTGTCCAGAATTTTAGCGATGTGATCGCTTCCGGACATTCCTGAATCTCGTCTAAAAAAAGAAGGGTGTTGTTCGGATCAAATGACATGCTTGGAAATCTGAATTTAAGTCCAAGTAACAGGGTATCCGGGTCAAGGTTTCCTGAGAAGATCTTGGCATAGTCCGGGTTTTCTTTAAAGTTCAACTCCAGATACTCCTTGTATGATGTTTTTGCAAACTGTCGGATCGCATACGTTTTACCGACCTGCCTTGCGCCTTGCACGAGAAGGCACTTCTTGTCAGGATTGTTCTTCCAGTCGTTAAGCTGATTTAATACTTTTCGTTTAAGCATAGGTAATTACCTCGTCTTGAAAGAAAATTGCTAAAATGTCCGCACATCAACATTTTAGCGCTCTAAAATGTCCGCACATCAACATTTTAGCACTTTTGACAAAGCTGTACAAGCGTACAAGTGATATAAAAAGCTCACCCAATGCCCGGGCAGACAGATGTCTGCCCGGCTGTAGATTGAAGGAACATCAAAACCTGTTCTTCCTCGTATCCTTCGCCTCGCCCGTGAAAAGGTCTTCGAGCTTGTCGGAGAGCTGCTTCTGCTTGTTGGGGTAGAGGTGGGAGTAGATGTTGAGGGTTGTTTCGACCTTTTCATGACCGAGACGCTCACAGATCAGGAGCGGGGTGACGTTCATCTCGATCAGGAGCGAAGCGTGCGAGTGCCTGAGGTCGTGGATGCGGATCTTCTTCACGCCGGTGACGCGACAGGTTACCTTCATCCTGTAGAAGAGGCGGTTGGATGTAAAGGGGAAGATGCGTGAGTTGGGTTTCAGGGATCTGTCGGAGCGGAGAAAGGAAGAAAGCTCGCGCATTAAAGAAGTATTGAGTGTGACGGTCCGTTCACTCTTTCTGGTCTTTGGCTTCGTGATAAGATCGCTTTTGTGGTAGCGCCTGTAGGACTTGCTGATGGTGAGCTCGCACCTGCGTGAGTTCACATCAGCGGGTGTTAGGGCAAGCAGCTCACCCACACGCATGCCTGTCCAGTACAGAAGTTCGAAAGCGAGCCGTACTCTCGGGTCGGCCACTCCGCCGATAAACCGTCTGAACTCGGCGAGTGTCCAGAAATCGATCCTGTGGGAGAAGGAAGTTCCGATACTTCCCGCCAGTGTCGCGGGATTGTTGGGCAGCTCCCAAAAGCGGCATGCCCAGTTGAAGACCGACACCAGACAGGTGTCCACGCGCCGTACGTACATGGGCGACAGCCCGAGTGAGATGAGCTCGTTCTGCCATTCCCTGACAGTGAGCGGCTTGATGGAACGGATGTCTCTCCCGGAGAAGAACGGCATGATGTGATTGCGTATCACGCACTCGTAGCCGATGTAGGTCGAATACCTGCTTCGTGTTCTCTTGTCTTCCAAAAAGGACGATAGGACGTCGTCGAAAAGTACAATTTGTGATTCTTTCATGAAATATCTCCTTTCAATATATACTTTTTGGGAAAATCAATTATAATCTAAGGAAAGATTTATGAGTCAAGTTTGATTTAGTATCAAGAAGGTGGGTCGGTCCTTAGGGACTTATTATCATAGACTATCTGGGAAAAGGAGAGTTCGGATGAAGAAGAAGTTATTCAGATCGGTGGCGGTCGTTCTTGCACTGATCATTTGTATATCGTTCGCGGGAGGTGCCGCACCGGCCAGTGCCGCATCTAAGACGAGCAAGAAGGTTGAGGCCACTGAGACCATCAAGGCGCTCACGGCCACGCAGATCTACGAGAAGTGCTCGCCCGCTGTGGTCGAGATCAAAGTCACGGACTCATGTGGTGCCGTTTATATCGGCTCGGGCTTCTTTGTGGGCAAGTACAACGTGCTCACCAACGCTCACGTTATCGCGAACGCATCCAAGATCCAGGTCTTCGCGCTCGACGGTACCGAGTACACCCTGAAGTCGATCTACGGCCTGAGAGATGACTACGACCTCGCGCTCCTGAGGGTTGCGGAGAAGAACAAGAATTACCTTAAGATCGCTGAAGCGAACGGGAAAACGGGCGAGACAGTCTATGTGATCGGTAATCCCGTCGGAGTCACCGGTTCCTTCATGCGTGGCATGGTCTCAAACGAGAAGCGTATCCTTGACAACCAGAGCTACGTACAGCTCGACATTCCTTCCGGCAAGGGTATCGGCGGAGGGCCGGCCCTGAATGAACAGGGCGAGGTTATAGGCGTTATGTGCCTGACTGTTCCCTCCGGCAACTGCATCAACCTCGCGATCCGCATCGAGACGATCAACAAGTTCATCTCGAACCTCAAGAAGAAGGACCGCATCAGTCTCAAGGATTACTACGAGCAGAACAAGAACGGACTTGTCGAGGCCAACGGCATCAACCTTGTCGAAAAAGAGTCATACAAGAACACTGCCGCTGTTTTCGACGGCGTGCTCGAAGAGCTCGATCCCGTGGCACTCTACGACGAGGCAGTCAAGGGGATCGCGGAAGTTCAGTGTTACTCCTGGTTTGGCAATATCCCCATTGCGACGAGCGGTGGGACGGGGTTTTTTGTGAAGTATGACACGGTCATCACGAACGTCCACATCGTTGAGTACTCTAATGCCAAGTCCGTAACGGTTTATGATCACGCCGGCAACGCCTATGAAGTCACCGACATCATCCTCGGAGAAACCAAGTATGACGTGGCGGTACTCAAGGTGCAGCTCTACAAAGCGGCAGAAGGCGGGGAGGACTTTACTCCCACCATGCTCCACCTCAATTCCGATTACATCCCCGCACCCGGTGAGGAAGTCTACGCGATCGGCAACCCCCAGAGCTATTACTTCTCGATGTCGAAAGGTATGGTTTCGACCCCGACAGCGCAGATCGATGGTGTTGATTACACGATCCACTTCGCTGCGACATCACCCGGCAGCAGCGGCGGAGTGCTTTTGAACCGTTACGGTGAGGTGATCGCCATCACGAACATGATGGTCCTCGTCTGCGAGAACATGAGCTGCTCGGTTCAGATCAAGTACGCGGTCGACCTCCTGAAGAAGATCGATCAGCAATAAGGAGTTTTATATGATGTACTTATGCCCGTGTCATTTCGGGCTTGAAGCTGTATTAAAGAGGGAACTCGCGGGTCTCGGACTCACGGTTACCCGTGTTGAAGACGGAAGGGTCTTCTTTGAAGGAGAACCCCTCGCTGCGGCCAGGGCCAACGTGTTCCTGCGCACCGCGGAGCGTGTCCAGCTCGTCATGGGCGAGTTTGATGCGACCACTTTTGATGAGCTTTTTGAAGGAGTTAAGGCGCTGGCGTGGGATGAGATCCTTCCTGTCGACGCCAATTTCTTTGTGTCCAAGGCCTACTCGGTCAAGTCCAAGCTTTTCAGCCCCTCGGACATCCAGAGGATCACGGGCAAGGCTGTCGTCGAGGCCATGAAGAGGAAGCACAGACTCACCATCTTCCCCAAGTCGGGAGCTTCGTTCCCTATCAGGATCGCGATCATCAAGGACCGTGTGACGGTGTCGATCGACACCTCGGGAGAGTCACTGCACAAGCGCGGCTACAGACGCATGCGCAGTGCAGCACCCATCTCCGAGACGCTTGCTGCGGCGATCATCATGCTGACACCCTGGCGCGAGGACAGGATCCTCGTGGATCCCTTCTGCGGATGCGGGACGATCCCCATCGAGGCAGCCATGATCGGACGCAACATCGCACCCGGTGTTTCGAGGAGCTTCGCGGGAGAGTCTTACCCCTTCATTACAGCATCCATGTGGGCGAATGCCCGTGAGGAAGCGAAGAGCCTCGCTGTTCCCGATCGCAAGATGTCGATCGAGGGTTACGATATCGACAGCGAGATCGTTGCGGCAGCCAGACAGAACGCTGCGGCTGCGGGTGTGCTTGACACCATCCACTTCCAGGCGAGGGACATGCGCGCGCTCTCGTCGTCGCATCAGTACGGATTCATCATCACGAACCCGCCCTACGGTGAGAGACTCAGCCCCACTACTGCGGGCAGTGACATTAAGGGAACCAAGAGCGCGGCCAAGACAGTCATGAGTGATGCCGACATTAAAGAACTCCCCGCACTTTACAAGGACATGGGTGAAGTGTTCGGGAAGCTGAAGAACTGGTCGTATTTCTTTGTAACGAGTTATGATAAGGCTCAGGAGAGCTTCGGCAGGAAGGCCGACAAGAACAGGAAGATCTACAACGGAATGATCAAGACCTACCTCTACGAGTACTACGGCCCCAAGCCTCCGAAGAGAGATAAAGCTTAACCGATGATCGAGAGGATATCCTTCATCACCTCGTCCTTGCAGATCTCATGAAGGAGCTCGTGACGTGCTTCGTCGTAGATGATGCAGTCCGCCTCGGTGAAACCGAGCTTCTGATAAAGGTTAAAGAGTGCCGTGACGCCCTGGCCGTAACCGCTGACGGGGTCGTGACTGCCGCTCATGAAGACGATCTTCATATCACGCTGAATACGCTTGATCCCCGACGGGGAGCAGGCGTTTTGTGTTAATTTGTGCATGTCGGCGTAGTACGCGGTCGTGCAGGTAAAGCCCGTAAGGGAATCGTTGATGTAAAGACCGACCACGGCGTTGTCTCTTGAGAGCCAGTCGTAAGCCGTGCGGTTCGAGATCGCCGAGAAGTCCTTGTGCTCGTTCATGAGGCGTGAGAGGTAAGGCGAGTAGTGCGACTTGCCCTTGAAGATACCCACGAGTCCGATCAAAAAGCTCTTAAAGCAGCCCTTGATCGAGGAGATATAAGGAGTACCGCAGAAGATGCAGACATCGGGATGATCGCAGAGTCCGATCGCGTTCTGCCCGATGACCGATCCGAAGCCCTGTCCGAGAAGGACGAGCTTCCTGCCGCGGTTGTTGTCGTGTACGTAAGTGAGGACGTGCAGTGCGTCCGAAACGAGGAGCTTGTGTCCGCCTCGCTCCTTGATGCTCCCGAGGAGCTCGAATTTGGTGTCGCGGCCGTGACCGCGGAGATCGTAGATATAGGCGTCAAAGCTGTTATCATTAAGGAAGTCGATGAACTCCGAATAGCGCTCGCTGTGATCCGTCGCATCATGAATGATCACCACACTGCCGAGAGGCTTTTCGGCTGCGGCGAGGGACACTTTGAGAAGGATCTCGGTCTTGTCCTCTGCGATGATGGTGACGGTGCTTTTGTTCATGCGTTACTCCTCATAAATCATTGATACTTAATGCTATATTATAGTTTCCTGCCGGGAAAATTGCAAGGAACTCCGGACACTTGAGTGATGTGTTAGACCCATTAACTTGTTTTTTCGGTGTGCTTTTGATACACTGTTTCTCAGCGGTTTACATCCCTCCCCGGAGGGAGTGGAAAACAGAATGCGTACTAATAAGGAGGTAGAACAATGGGTTTTTTAGACAAGCTCACCACAGGTGACAACGGTATGGGTTACGCCGCTGTCAAGAACACACAGAATTTCACAACTTCGGATCTTTTCGCTAAGCTTTCGGAGATCAAGGTTAGCATCGGTACACCCGTCATGGGCACCGTTAAGGACAAGCAGGCGATCCTTTACAAGAACGTCACGGACAAGTTTGACGTTTATGTTATGGCCGAGGGTACCAAGGTCAATATCGGCAAGACAGCATCCGACACAGCAAGCAACGGTGCGAACGCACTCAGCGCAGGTCTCGGCATGTTCCTCGGACGTAAGGACGCCGGAGAATCCACAGCCGACAGAGCTGTTACAGAGGTTTGCGACGTGATCAAGAAGCTCGAGGAAGGCCAGACAGTTACGGCTTCCGCTTCGGCAGCACCCGCCAACACATCGACCGGATCGGCCATCGCTTTCTACATGAAGCAGAAGGCTATCTCCCTCAAGCCCAAGTTCGATATCTTTGACAAGAACGAGAACACCGTTTACCACGTAGAGGGTGACCTCGCAAGACTTAACTTCAAGATCGAGAAGGGCGACGTTGAGGTTCTCAAGCTCAAGAAGAAGCTCCTTGCTTTCATGCCCGAGTATTCGATCGAGAAGAACGGCACACAGATCGCCAAGATCAAGAAGAAACTCAAGTTCTCAAAGCCTGAGCTCGTAGGTGAGGTTAACGGTCAGGAACTCAAGATCCAGGGCGACCTCCTCGGTTTCAACTTCGATCTTCAGATCGGAAGCAAGACAGTTGGTCATGTGGACATCGACAGCCAGATCTGGTCGGATTGCTACCGTATCAGCATCCTTGACGAGAGCCTTCAGGATGTGGTTGTTGCCCTCGCGATCGTCTGTGACAACGTAGTAGATCAGGAGAACAGCTAACAGATCATGAAACGTATTATCTTTGCCACCGGGAACGAAGGAAAGATGCGCGAGGTCAGAGAGATCTTAAGTGACCTTGAGGGCTTCGAGCTCGTTTCCATGAAAGAAGCCGGTATCAGGACCGACATAGTCGAGGACGGAACCTCGTACACAGAGAACGCTCTTATCAAAGCCCGCGCGGTGAAGGATGAAGCGCTCCGCCTCGGCATGAAGGACTTCCTCGTGATGTCCGACGACTCGGGTTTCGAGGTCGACCACCTCGGCAAGGAGCCCGGCATCTACTCCGCACGATACATGGGAGAGGACACTTCCTACGACATCAAGAACGCTGAGATCCTCCGCAGGATGGAAGGCGTGGCTTGGGAGGATCGCACGGCACGGTTCGTGTGCGCGATCGCCATGGTCGGCGAAGACGGCAGGGAGGAAGCGGTCCAAGCTACTTTTGAGGGCTTTTGCGCATATGAGATAAAGGGCGAGTACGGCTTCGGCTACGACCCCATCTTCTTCGTGCCGGAGTTCGGTTGCAACGACGCCGAGCTTCTGCCCGAGGTCAAGAACAGGATCAGCCACAGGGCCAAAGCGCTCGTGCTTGCGCGTGAAGTGCTCGCAGGTTGGAACTGAAGTTTAAGGATATGACCGGATCGCACATTTGAGAGAATGCGTGATCCGGTCTGAGAGTTATAAGAGAGGTACAGACGTGACTGTAGATGCATTTGTGGACGGAAGCTTTGATCCGGCTGTAGGCAGGTATGCCTACGGTTGTCTTATCACGGACGAAACCGGGAACGAAGTCGAACTCTGCGGATGCGGCAACGACCCCGAGGGCGTGAAGCAGCGCAACGTGACTGGCGAGATGATCGCCGCCATGCTCGCCGTGAAGTGGGCCCTCAAGAACGGCGTTGATGAGATCGTGATCCACTACGACTACACCGGTATCGAGAACTGGGCGACTGCGCAGTGGAAGACGAACAACGATCTCACCCGCAGTTACAAGGAGACGATGCAGGCCTGGGCCAAGCGTGTAAAGATCCGCTTCGTCAAGGTCGCGGCTCACAAAGGCATCGAAGGCAACGAACGCGCGGACGGACTCGCCAAGAAGGGTCTCACGTGCGAGCCGGGCGTGCTTCCCATATGATGGGATCGACGGACTGAGTTCCGTGTTATCACATAAGCGTTGATATGGATTGAACAGAAGAGAGGTTTGTTATGAGAAGGTTTCCGCGTTTTCTGATCACTGTTTCCCTGATACTGGTCTGCCTGCTCGTGGCAGGAACGGTAGTTGCGCCTATCGGTGCGGTTCCCACAGAGGCTGCCGCTTCTTCCGAAGCAACAGGTGCGAAGACGGCCGACAAGTCGCTTCCTACCTACAAGATCTCGCCCAAGAGCATGCCCGTACTCGGATACGAGCGCTACGGAACCTACTCCAAGGCCACTCATTGCTATTATCTCCTCCGTTCATACATGGAGAAGCTTGAAGCTGAGGGCGGTGGAACGCTTATCCTCAAAAAGGGAACTTACACGCTTTCAAACACGATCTTTGTCCCTTCGAACGTAACGATAATCTTTAATAAGAAGGTTAAACTCAAGAAGTCCATGGACTCGGGAACGGACCTGTTCCCGCCTTCGTACTCGTTCTTCCAGCTCTGTGCACCCTCGAATGCGCAGAAAGAAGGTGCCTACAAGGAGTACGGCGGAGTTCACGATGTGGCCTTTATCGGCAAGGGCAAGGTGACCTTTGACCAGGCATCCGCGCAGGACGTTATCAGCATCATGATGTGCCACAACAAGAACATCACGGTGAAGGGCATCAATTTCAAAAACATGTGCGCCGGACACTTCCTCGAGATTGATGCGTCGGAGAACGTGCTCATCGAGGACTGCACCTTCACGGGACACAAGGATTCCCCGAAGAACAACAAGGAAGCCATCAACCTCGACACACCTGACAAAGTAACGGGCGGTTTCCATGCGGACTGGTCGTCTTATGACAAGACTCCGAACAAGAAGGTCACCATTAAGAACTGCACGTTCAAGGATCTCGAGCGTGCGATCGGTACCCACAAGTACTCGCAGGACAAGCTCCACAAGGATATCACGATCAGGGATTGCAGTATCACCAAGTGCGACAAGGACGCGATCCGCGTCATGAACTGGAAAGACTTTACGATCAAGAACAACACGATCGACACCGTGACCGACGGAACCGACAAGGTCTACCGTGCGATCCTCGTTTCGGGCGGCTACGGGATGGACATCTCATACAACACCTTTAAGAACGTGCCTCGTCCCGTGCAGATCATGGCATGGCGCAACTCCGAGGCCGGCAGTGAGTACGACACGATCTACAACGACGTGACCGACAGCGAGATGGAACTCATGCAGACCAACACCCTTATCGGGGGAGTAGAGTACTTCATCCGCTGGAACAAGCTCTACGAGGTCTACAACACCGACACCGTTAAGATCCCTGTCAGAGTAGGGGACTGAGAAGCTTTGAAGGCCTCTCCTTCGGGCAGTAACAAACTGTCGGTAAGTTTTCAGACCGATTGCAAGTAAACGCTTGCAATCGTTAAAACATTCAAAAATCCACTTAGTAAGCGCTTTGTTCTTCGCTTAGAGTGGATTTTTTGACGGGTTTATAACGTTAAAGCTTTT
Organism: Lachnospiraceae bacterium; assembly: GCA_017427685.1. Lineage (GTDB taxonomy): Bacteria > Bacillota > Clostridia > Lachnospirales > Lachnospiraceae > RUG11977. Next base: position 10,095 of record JAFRSH010000013.1, read on the forward strand.
GATTTGTGAAGTTTTATCCATTTTATAACACAACAAAATAAGGTCTGTTAGCCGACCTTTCAGAGCTATTGCAACTTCGTTTGAGCG
>JAFRSH010000014.1 GCA_017427685.1 Lachnospiraceae bacterium
ATCGCGGCGTTCATGAAGAGCAACAAAACACTCGAAGAAGCGATAGCCTTTTTCGAGTCGGACATGAAAGAAGATACCACATCAAAACCGGCAAAACGAAGAGGAAGAAGGAGAAAAAAGACGGTTTGAGTGGAACTTTTTTAGGAAGTTAACGATATACAAAGACCATATATGGAGATACTGACGCGCAAGCAGCAGTAAAATACAGGGTTAAAGAGTGTGAACCTGCAAGTGCCGTTTCTGTGGATGAAACCACCGGAAAGGTTACAATAAATGCAATCGGAGAAACGGGTACTAAAGCAGTAATAGAGGCTTATATTGAAGCAACTGCAGTAGCCGGTTATACGATTTCTGAGCAAACTGCTACTTACACTTTCACAGTTAGATACGGCATGCCTGATTTTGAGGTACCCGTAGTAAAACAAGGGAAGCTTAAATACGACGGAGCCGAGCATGAGCTTATAAAAGCGGGATCAGCTACTAACGGCACGATGTACTACAGGCTCGTTTCGAACGGGAAGACGCCGAATTTTATAGATAACGGTGAGATCGTTGCCGGTTGGACAACCGACGCTTCTGAGATTAAAGCCAAAGATGCCGGAACGTACAAGATCTTCTATGCGATCAAAGGTGACTATGGTTACAATGTCAGATATGATTCGAGTAGCAATTTCGTTACTGTTGAGATCGGGAAGGCAAAACTAAACCTTGGAACGGGTAGTCATTCGAAGGAAGTATTGATCGAAGAAGCAAAGCAGGGTTATACAGTTGATCTCCCTGTACTTGGTAACGATCTGACATACGGAACCCCCACTGTCTCCGGACAGGTTGCCGGTCTGATCAGCGGAGCGAGAGTTTCGGGTCATACACTGACATTCGACACGACTTCTCAGGTGGCAAGTTCATCGGCGATCATCGTGATCCCCGTAAATGTCGTCAACAACTACGAAAATTGTGAAGTCAATGTTACAGTCACCGCATCTGTTCAGAGTGATCAGACGATCACGTTTGACGTAGATGAGGTCAACAAGGTATATGGCGAGGCGTCGTTTAAGAACGAAATAAGCGGAGCTGAGACAACTCTTACGTATGAGGTTACATCAGGACAGGATGTTGTTTCTGTAGCCGATGACGGAACGATCACGATCAGGGGTATCGGAGAGGCCCGCATAAGCGTTAAAGCAGCCGGAACTGCCAAGTACCACGAGGCTACCGCAAGCTTTAAGGTTAAGGTTTCGAAGGCAAACTCTGAGGTTACAAAGCTCCCTGCTGCCGTAGAGAAGCTTGAGGCCGGCAGTGAGGCACAGAAACTCATCGTTGAAGGTGAGGCAAAGGGTGGCAAACTGCTCTACGCCGTAAGCCTTAATAAGGACGAGAAGCCGGATGCCAACGCATATGCCGAGGGGATCCCGGAAGGCACTGCAGCCGGAATCTACTACGTATACTACATGGTTAAGGGCAATGAGTATTACGAAGACTATGTTCCTACGGATGCTCTGACGGTTGAGATCAAGACTCCTCAGGTTACACCCGATCCCGTTGATCCCTCCGGTAGCGGTTCGGGCAGCAGCACTGAGTCGGGAAGCGGTTCGAGCAGCACAGAATCCGGCAGTGTAACAGAGAAAACGGAAGAAAAGAAAGAAGACGAGACACCTGTTGTTGAACCTGAGGTGATCAAGAACGAAGACGGCTCCACAACCACCAAGACGGTTGAGGAGAACGAGGACGGTTCTACAACCACCAAGGAAGAGACCCAGACTTCGGACGGCACGACCGTGACCAAGGAAGAGACAGTACTCGCCGACGGTTCGGTTATCGCCAAGGAGGAAGAGGTCAGCACCGACGGAACCGTGACCACTCGCGAGGAGACAAAGAACGCGAAGGGCGAAGGAACCGCTACAGTTATTAAAGCAGATGCGGACGGCAATGTCCTCAGTGAGACACAGGAAACCACCAAAGTCAACAAGAAGGGTTCGGTCACTGTTGAAACCGTGACCGAGAACGCTGACGGTTCGACTGTTGAGAGCACGGTTAAGACGACCAAGTCCGGTAACGTGACGGCAACGATCATTGAGAAGGACGCTGACGGTTCCGTTACAACAACTAACGAGACAGTTAAGAATCTTTCGTCGGGTGCGGTTAAGACCACAACCGAGAAAGTTGAAACAGATGCGGAAGGTAATGTTGTTGCAACTGTTGAGAAGACAGTCAAGGTTGCCAAGACCGATGAGGAAGGTAACACCAAGACCACGGCTACAGTTAAGTCAACCGACGCCGCAGGCAACGTAACAACAACCAAGGAAACGGTGGTTGTTGATGCCAAGGGTAAGGCAAGCGTTTCGTCCGTGACAACAAGCACAGACGGAACCAAGGAAGAGAAGGCATTCTCTGTTTCGAGCAAGGGTACCGTTAAGATGGCCGCTCTCGAGACAAATGCCAAGGAAGTTGAGATTCCCAAGATCATCGAGGTCGGTGGAGTTGAGCGTCCCGTAACATCGATCTCAAAGAACGCTATGAAGGGCAACAAGAATGTCACAAGTGTTGAGATCGGCGAGAACATCACATCGATCGGCGCAGGCGCATTCAAGAACAGCAAGAACCTTTCGACGATCGAGCTTACCGATTCGATCACCAAGATCTCGGCTAATGCCTTCAAGGGCATCGCTAAGAACGCAACCTTCAAGATCAAGGCTTCCTCACAGGAAGAATTCGACAGGATCGTTGCACTTCTCAAGGACTCGGGTGTAAGTGATACGGTAACGTTTGAAATGGCGTAATAATATCAGATAATGAGGCGGCTGCCCGTGTAAAGGCAGCCGTCTTAATTATTTAAGAGTAAATGAGCCTTGACTGCGCGTTTGGGGGAACTGTCCCGGGAACGGTGGGATCTCTACAACGACCTGAGCCGGGAAAACCACTACAACTATGCCAAGAAGAAGGCGATAGCAAAGTGGAATAAGGAGCGGCTGAAAAACAAAGTGATCTACTGATAAAGGTAGATATTATCATTTTGCAATTTTCGTGATATCCTTAATCAAAGAAACTTTGATTAAGGATATCATAAAATGAGAATATTGATCATCAGCGATTCACACGGAAAAACAGAGAATATCGAGTACATCAGAAAAGATGTCGGGAAGATCGACCGGATCCTGCACTGCGGGGACGGAGCGTCGGAGACTGACTATATCAGCAGGCTCTTCGGTTGCCCCGTAACCGCCGTGACGGGAAACTGCGATATGTTCTCGTTTGAGCCCGAGAGCACGAACCTGAACATCGAGGGAAAGTGCATCCACATGGAGCACGGCAACAGACTACCGTTCTTCAACGATACGGCCATGCTTGACTATGCGGAGATGAACGGCTTCGATGTTCTGCTTTTTGGGCATACACACGAGCAGAAGATCCTCGAGAGGAACGGTCGCTACGTAGTAAATCCCGGAAGCATCTCGCGCCCCCGGGACGGTTTTCCTTCGTATTGCATCCTTGAAACCGACGGAAAGGGCGGCTTCACCTTCAAGGGCGAGAGGGTTTGATGATCACCGCAGACCCTCCGCTACTTTTCTTATGCTTTCCCAGTCGGGGCAAAGCCTGAAGTTTTCGCCCGGAAGCTCGCAGTCCCTGTTCCACGGACGCTCGAATACGCAGACCTTTAGATCCGGCAGATGCGCAAAATACTTAAATGCCAGAGTGGAGTCTTCCACCGCAAGGTCAAAATGCATCTTATAAAAGTCTTCAAGCTCGAGATTAAAATCACTGCTCCTGATAAAACTGTCACGACCGTACTTGTTGAGGCAGTAAAGCTTGACTCTCTCAAGACCGTGGTTGTCAAGCCACTCACGTGACGCATCGAAAGCACTGTATGGACGTCCTGTTATCACGGAAACCTCGTGACCCGCATCGATCCATGCGTTCAATGTCTCACAGGCTCCCGGTGTTTCCTCAAAAGCCAGTAAAGTCTCGCGCGTGTGCGCTTCGATCATCATACGTTCATACTGTTCCTGCGTGATCGAGAACGATTTCTTCAGATCAAAGAAGGAGATCTGCTCGTACGGTACGGTGATCCCGAACATTTTCTCAACTATCCCGGCAATGTACCGCGCCGTCTCGCAGAGGCAGTCATCAAAGTCTACGTAGATCTTCATGGGTTATACCTTTACGGAGTGCTCTTATATATGACTCTGTTGATCGTGCAGGGAACATTGCATGTTTTCTGCACGGATCCCAGACCGTATGATCCGTCTACATACGAGAACTCAACAGGAACTTTGGCCTCGGTTACATATACGGTATCTGATGAGCCGCCCATATTGTAGGAATCAGAGACTTCGTAGGTGACTCCTTGCTGATAAATCTTGCCTGCAAACGTGAAGCTGAAGCAGGCGGTGAAGTCCTTGCTCGATACGTTTGCGGCGGTGGTTCTGGTACTTATCAACGTATATGTGGGTGAAACCTGATTGTTCACAACGCTGACTGCTTTGGTTCCGAGCTCTGATATGGAGACACTTGCTTCAGAGTCAGCCGGGATGATCTTATAAAGCGTAAATGCATAAGTACCCTGTTCGGCTTGAACAAATGAACCGTTTCCTGCCGAGAAGTTGGCAAGATCCACAAAGTAGCTCTCTCCGTTTTGATCGTCCACAGTAAAGTATGACTTCGAAGATGCAGTGGCTTTGCTCATTACTGCCCCGTCCTTTTGGATGACCAAAGCATAGTTTATGGCGCTTGAGGATGAAACATAAGCGGATGCAACCGGAACGGCATCAAGAACGGTAAACTTAACGTTGCCGGTATAATATCCTTCGGAGGTGTAAGAGCAAAGCCTCATCGATGCTTTTTCTGCGTAAGTTGTATCTTTGATCGCTATGTCAAGAGAACTTGCTCCGTCGTTAATGAATCGAACCGTATCAGTGGTAAGGTTCTGCGTACTTCCGGCCCTTTTGATCGTGAACTGAGTGTTTTTCGAAAGATTCGGGTAACCTGTTACCGTAGTGGTGAGGGTTACAGTTGCTTCACTGCCGGGACTCGCAGTAAAGGACTGTGGAGTAATGATCAGCTCATATTTGCCGACGTTAGTCTTAGTAAAGGACAAGCCGGGATCAATCGTGAAGGATGACGTCGAAGTTGTATCCTGACTCCATGTAAGGTTTTGAACGCCGACATCAAAGTAACTGCCGTATTGATCCCTGACCTCTGCCTTGAGGTTTATCGCGTCCCTGCACTCGTTTGCATTCACATCAAAATTGAGCTTATCCTGCGAAGCGGTAACTACGATCGTTGCGGGGTAAGGCGCGGCGGGAGCGGACGGAACATAAGGCTCGGGCTCGGGTTCTTCGTCCTCTTCTTTCTTCGGGATGCTGATCGCAATGGGATCGCTGCCCTTAAATTCCACGTAGTAGGTCTTGCCGGGTGTGAAGCTGTCGTTCAGGTAGATCCACATGTTTTCACCGCTGACCTTTTGAGAGGTGGAGAAGGAGAAGTAGACCTTCCTGCCGTTATCCATGTAGTAGCAGGAATTGTCGTAATCAACTTCGGTGTAGTAGTTTGATCTTTTGATGTTCATGTTGAACGTCATCTTAATGGCGTTGGGAGCGATCGCTTCTGCACCTGTGAGCTTAAGCTCTTTGATGCTTACCTTAAACTGCACCTGTGCTGTTGTTCCTGTATAGATAGAGCTCTGGTAGGCTCTGCCCGTAAATGTTACATCACCGGTTTTGAGGAACTTAACCGACCATGTGCTTGCGGCTTCCATGGGTGTGATCTCAACAAGCTCGGGCTTGTCAGCCAAGAGTTCCCGGCGATCCGTGTCCTTGTCGTTGGTGGGAAGCGAAATCTCAAGAGTCTGACCGACCCTGACAACATCATTGTCCCTGATGCCCTCGTAGAGGACTCTGTCAGCGTTTTTCTTGACATTTACAAGAAGGTCGTGCTTGAAGATCTTCTTTTTTTTCTCGTTGTAAACGGTGACTGTGACGGTTGCCTTGCCGACAGACTCGGCAACGATGTACTCTTTCTTGGAGATGCGAACGATATCGGTGTCCGATGACTTAAGAGAAACACTCATCTTGTCAAAATCGTAGCCGATGATCATGTTCGTGACTTTCTTTTTATAGGAAACACTGCAGGTCGAGCCGTCGGATTCCTTCACTCCTTTTGAACCGTCAAGATAGAGGATCTTGTCGTCCGCCATCGAAAGAACGGGATCCGAAGCCGCGTTTGCGCTTTCGGGGACAACTCCGACTGTCAAAATGAGCGCCAAAAGGACGGCAAGGCTCTTGAAAAGTTTTCTCATGCATATCTCCCTTCTCGGTCAAAAACGGTCAGTAGATCGACTACTGCTCATGAACATCGTTTGATACTGAAAAACTACAAAGACCCGACTCGGAAATCCGGTCTCGATCATGTACACAATTATATCATATTTGATCAACAATTACCTTTCCGAAAAATCCTTTATTCATTGACCACTTCGGCACCAAAAGGCGCAAGTGACAGCCCCGCAATCTTAAAGAACTGCTTCCCGAAGGGGATCCCGATGATCGTCACACAGAGCAGACATCCCAACAGAGCATTACATATCGCAAGCTCAAGCCCCGAGAAAAGGAACCAGAAAACGTTCAGCAGAAAGCTACCTGCGCTGCCGCCTCTTATCACTCTCTTCCCGAAAGGACAAAGCGAGAGCGACGCCAGCTTAAAGCACTGGACGCCGACAGGAATCCCGACGATTGTGATACACCAAAGCAGCCCGGCAAGCAGCCATCCCAAGGCACTCAGGAACCCTCCGCAGAGAAGCCAGATAATATTTCCTAAAACACTCATATCCTTAATCCTCACAGTCAAACTCGCGAATTGCTTCGCAATTTGCTTTATATATTTTATGCATCTATTTTACATCTATAAACACATAAAAGATAGTTCGGTTTCACAGAAAAAATAGAAAGGCGTGGCTTTTTCTTAATCGTAGCGTATTACACTAATGTTATGGTATAATGCTTTTGATACTGCTATTAATCGGAAAAGATAAACGGGGAACAAGTTTTGAGCGAGATTAACGACAGCACCCTTTACGGAGAATTTCTTAAAGGCGACAATACAGCGTATGACAAGCTGATGCTCAGGTACGGCGACGCGCTGACGATGTACCTGAAGGGATTCCTGTACAGCTGGGAGGATGCGGAAGACCTGATGATCGAGGCCTTCGCCAGGATCATGGTCAGGAAGCCGCGTATCGAAGAAGGATTATTTAAAGCTTATCTGTACACGACCGCACACAACCTTGTTGCACGGTTTTACAGAAAGGGCAAGAGACGGAAGGTCTTCAGCCTTGAAGGCTTTGAAGAGTATTCCGGCGAGACGGGTCTTGACCCGGCAGAGCGGGCGGATGATTCCAATCCCTACGAAAGTGTCTGGGATGATGAGAAAAAGCGCATCGTCCGCAAGTGCCTCGAGAGGATCGGGGATGACATGCGCGAAGCGTTGTGGCTGTTTTATTTTGAAGAGATGAGTTATAAGGACATTGCTTCCATAATGAACGTCAGCTTCAAGAAGATCGATAATCTTCTGACACGCGGAAGGAAGCGGCTGAAAGAAGAACTTGAGAAGGAGGGAATCAACGATGCGTACTGATGAGGAACGTCTGAGCGCTATGCATAAGCGTGCTGAACAGATCGAGCACAGGAATCACTCACTGAAGACGTGGGGTATCACGGCTGTGGCAGTTGCGGCCAGTATTGCCCTGATCGTCCTGGTCGGCTTGAGCATGCCCGGCATCGTTGAGAAAACTCAAACACTCACTCCGGATCAGGGTATGAGCGCCAGTGTGTTCTCATCAAGCTCGATCCTCGGATTTGTGGTTATCGGTATCATGGCATTCGCGCTTGGGATCACCGTAACGATCCTGTGCTTCAGATTAAAGAGGTCGCAAAAATCATGATAGAAAGCATTGATAATTACATACAGCTCGCCATCCTCGGGATCTGCTCGGGGGCGACTCTTTACAAAGCGATCACAAAACAACGTCGGTCATGGGTACTTGTCACGTTGTTTTATGTTGCTTTCTTTTTCGGGAGTCTGTACTGGGAGCTCTTCTACATGTTCAAAGGCGACACTCCCGCCAAGTTCTACGTCGCGGAGTTCAGTTGGTACGTATCGTACTTGTTTTTGTTCCTTTTCCTGAAATATCAGAAAGATCCGGACACACCGGCTCCTCGATGCCGGATCAAGTGGCTTATCCCGGTGTTTGCAGGCGGGCTGAGCATTTATTACATAACCTTCGGTCAGATCGTATCGAACATCACCTCCGCGATCCTGATGAGTCTGGTCGGCATGGAGGCCGTCAAAGGACTCGCCTCCGGAAACAGGAGGATGAAGCATGTTTATATCGTAACGCTTATATTCTTCTTCTTAGAGTACCTCCTCTGGACGTCGTCATGTCTGTTCGAGGACGGATCGGTTTTGAATCCGTATTACTATATTGATATTTTGATTTCGATCGTATTGTTTGTTTTGTTGTTGTACGCGCAGAAAGCGCTCAGGGATGAGGTGACGGAATGAACTACATCGAGAACGTTTATATATGCATCGCCGCACCGATACTCGTCGCAATCCTCGCTATGTCCGGCGCCGGATCTCCGAGCGGAGGCAACAAGACATTGGCGATCGACAGAGGTAACCGCAGAAGGGTAATGGTCTTCCTTCTGATCGGAATGACCATCTGCCTGCTTTCTTCGTACATCAGCACCTTCCTCGCTCTCATTCTGGAAGCAGACAGACAGGAAGCTACATGGGAGATCACGCCGCTTGTCGAGGAAGTGATGAAATTCCTGCCCATACTCTTTTATATACTTGTGTTCGAGCCCGACAACAGAGAAGAATCGGCCGTGAACATCATGGCTGTCGCAGTCGGATTCGCAACGCTTGAGAACGTCTGTTACCTCACCGCGAACGGTGCCGCAGATATCCTGCTGCTCGGAGTCAGGGGCTTCGGAACAGGCGTAATGCACGTGGTCTGCGGAGAGATCGTGTACATCGGATTCGTTTTCCTTTGGAATGAGTTCTGGCTGCGTTTCGCCGGGATCGCGGGCCTCATTTCGCTGTCCGCTACGTATCACGCAATCTACAATATCCTTGTTGCTCAGGACGGTGTCACCGCATGGATCGGTTACCTGATCCCGATGTTGACCGCGGTATTCATGCTGCACCTGAGGCGCAGGCTGCGGATCGCCCGTGAAAAGAGTTCGTCGTGAGGCAGGAAACCGCGTACTGAATGCATTTTTAAGGAGCAGAAAATTTTCTGCTTCTTTTTTAATTTTTTTTTTATTTTTTTTGAGGAATTTTGAGGGTAAATGGACTCTATATATATGTAAGATGATTTGGGTACGAAATGGGTGGCAAGTTTTCGGGAAAGGAGGACGATTCATGATGACTGATGCAAAAAGGCTTGAAGCCATGCACGAACGCGCTAAGATGATCAAACTTGCGCGTGACAGAATGATAAACAGAATATTGGGGACGGTTTCAACGCTTATGTTGGCAGCTATCGTCGTCCTTTCGACTCTGTCGGGAGGCGGACAACACACGATCGAAAGTGCGGGGGAAGCAGGATCCTCGTTGCTTTATGAAGGAGTCGGAGGCTATGTGATCGTTGCGGTAACTTCTTTTATGGTTGCGGTAGTCATCACAGTGCTGTGTATCAGGTGGAGGAACAAACAGAAAAACACGGATCCGCCTGCAAAAGATAAAGTTTAAAACCCACAAAGGACAAGCAGATAGATTTGAAAACGCCCCGTACGACGACCGGGGTGTTTTCTTTTGTTTGGTTCGGATGTAAAATAAGAGACGATCAACACACTGAAATATAGTCAGAGTGCCGGAGGTTGAGACGTGAAACCCCGTGAGTGGGTATATGCGTTAACAAAAAGTATAAGAGGAAACACATGAGAGCAGTACTTACCAGAGTTAAAAGCGCGTCGGTCACCATAGAAGGAAAGACGGTCGGGGAGATCGGGAAAGGCTTCCTGATCCTGCTCGGAGTTCATGTGACCGACACTGAGGAGATCGCGAAGAAGATCGCCGACAAGATCTGCGGTCTCAGGATCTTTGAGGATCCTGACGGCAAGATGAACATCAACCCCACCGACGCGGGAGCAGAGCTTCTGATCGTGAGCCAGTTCACGCTTTACGCGGACTGCAGGAAGAGGCGCCCCGGCTTTACCGAGGCTGCCAGACCCGAACTCGCCGTCCCGCTCTACGAGCTTGTTATCGCGGAGTGCAGGGCGCGTGGTTTCAAAGTTGAAACGGGAGAGTTCGGGGCAGACATGCAGGTCGCTTCGGTCAATGACGGACCCGTGACCATTATCCTCGACAGCAATGAGCTGTGATCATTTTACATAACCAAGCGACAGGATCGTGAAGGACGTGTCTTCGAAGCCTTCGGCCATCCTGATCTCAACGGTATGCTCCGCGCTTTCTTCGGCGTCGATCACCGAGACAACGTTGCAGTTGTTCCATCCGCCGGAAGCCCAGCCGTTGCATGCTTCAACAGGAGTACCGTCTACAAGGACCTCGGCAAGCCCGAAGGTCTTTGTTTTTGATGTTTTGAAATTGAGCAGCAGCTTGCTGCATGTAAGTTTAAGTGTGAAGGGAGCGTTTCCGCCGTCCTTGTCATGCATGAAGTTCTCGCCGAAAGCGCTCTTCTTGGTGAAGAACATCGACTGCAGCGCCTTGTCGGTGAGCGTGAAGCTTCCGGGATCGACTGAGACGCCTTCCTCAAGCGTACTGAGGTCTGAAGTGATGAGCGTGGTGTGCTCGTAGGAAACTTGCTTGATGCCCTTCTCGGGAACCTCCGATTCCGGGTCGGGGTCCTCTCTGTCGATAAGTCCGATCAGGTGCATGAGGCAATCACTCATGATCTGATGACCGTAGGTCTTGGGATGGTACTCGTCGGAGAAGAAGAGCACGTCATTCAGCTCTCCCGAGGCGTACGGACCTGCGACAGCGTCCTTGATGCTGACCATCGGAAGCCCGTAGATCTCACCCTCGGGGATATAGTTGGTCTGCATGTTCCATTTGCTCTTGAATACGGCGAAAAGCAGGATGACCGCACAATCGGGGTTATCGGTGAGCGCTCTGTGGATCATGCTCGAGTAAGCCTGACCGTGCGTCGCTTCGCCGGAATCGTTGACTGCGAACTCGATCACCAACAGGTCGGGAGCGCCGCCGAGAAGTCCCACGATATCTCTGTCATAGCGCATGATGCCGAGGGATGAAGGGGTGCCCGAGAGTCCGGCGTTGACGAACTTCATGTTGTCGGCGCCTTCGGGGCAGTAGTCTCTCTTAAAAGCCTCGGCGAATTTGTAGGCGTAGCCCTCCGTGTTGGTGGAAGCGCCCGCGCCTTCGGTGACGGACCCGCCGATCGCCGCAACCCTGACCTCGCCGCCTGAGCGCGCTTTCTCAAGAACCTTCTTGAGACGTGCGTTGTTGCCCGTGGAAACGATGGAAGCCTCGACCATGTCCGCGTACCAGGCTTCGTAGTCCTCTTCGCCGGGGATAACGGCAGGTGTTTCGGTAGTTTCGTTAACGCTTATGTCACCCTCCGGGGTTGCTGCGGTCTCCGCGGCAGGCTCGGACGTGGGGTCGGGTGCGGGTTCCTCAGTGGGAACTGCAACCTCCTCGAGTACAGGGGAAGGCTCGGAGGCCTCCGACTCGGGAACCGGCGCAGAGGCAGCGGGAGTCACTTCTTCTACAGACGTAGAAGAGCCGCTCGGAGCCGCGGAACTGCAGGCCGTGAGCATAAGCGTTAAACAGATCATTACAGCCAGTAATCTATGATATCTTTTCATCCGGGTTTTCCTTTCTGAGTGTGTGCTACTTATAGTTTTCTTGGGTTTTGTGTGAGTTATGTTACCAAATTCACTATGCCCCTTCAACTCATTTTTGGATACGGGACTTGTCATTTTCTGCAAACCCCTCTCAGTGAGGGCTTGAGCGATTCAACTTGTAGAATGCTTTTTGGGATACTATAATGAGTGAAGACGCCCGGACCGACAAGCAACTTCCGGGCGGAAAAACCGGATCCCACGGGACCCGGAGTATAAAGGATGGGATAATTATGAGAAAGACAAAACAAAGGATCTTAATGTGTCTCATGGTGCTCGCGCTTGTTCTGGGCGTGATCGCTCCTTGCGCACCCGCATCCGCCGCGGCCGATGCAGGGACGATCGTTGCTAAGGCTTTAAAGAAACTTCAGGCTGCCGAAACGATCAGCTTTGACACAGATTTCGAAGTGATCATAACCACTTTCGGCGACACATTCACCCAGAAACAGTACGGGATCAGCATGTCGGATGACGACATATCCTACGCTGTCCTGTTCGATACGCTTGAGGATGAAAAGGCATGGACCCAGTACGGCAAGGACGGTATCGTCTACAGAAAGGGCGTGTTTGAGGATTCCTACAAGGCTCTCGTCGATGAGAACTACAGGGAAGAAGAGAAGACACCCAAGAAGTCGATAGAGCACCAGATTGCCAATCTTACCGATCTGAAGATCAAGAAGACCTCGAAGAAGTATTACACGATCACCGGCAAGCCGGTAGCCGAGAACGCTGATGAGAAGAAGATCACGCTCCTGATCAGCAGGAAAACGGGCAAGCTCGTCAGGTTCTACGCTACATTGAAGAAGTGCGAGAAGAACTACCTCTTCTCCAACGCGACGTACACGATCGAGGGCGGATCATACAGCTACAGTAACATCGGTTACAGCGAATCAAAACTCTCGCTTCCCGCAGAGATCACGGACGCTCAGCAGGTTGCTTCCCGTACCTACGCGCTCTACAATGCGACCCTTAACGCAGGGGTATACGGTATCGGATTTGACGGCAAGTATTACTACATGAGCAGCAGGAGCAGGCTCGCCAAGTGCGACACCGACATGCAGAGCACAGTCTTTTCGGATGAGCCTTTTAAGGGTCTTGAGAAAGAGGCAGACACTTTGGTCGATCTCGATGTGGCAGGCGGCGAGGTCTACGCCGGCGTACAGAAGGTTGAGGACGGCGTAGCTTCGAACCTCCAGATCGCAGTGTACGATGCTGAAACTTTGAAGCTTGCGCGTTCCTACACGCTCGGCACCGAAAGCGGTCAGACCGACATCGCCGGGATCGCGGTCGATACCGACAACAAGTGCATCTGGCTCTCGTCGTCGAAGGGCAGATACATCTACGCTTATGCTGTCGACACCGGCGCGTTCCTCAAGAAGGTTGCGCTTGACGCGGCTCCCGCAGGTATCTCCGGAATCGCTTACTACGACGGATGGATCTACATCACCACTACTCTCGGCGGTTACAACCTGTATCGTTGTCAGGTTGACTCGGCGGCCGACACCTTTAAGGTAAGCAAAGAGCGTAAACTCGCTGAACTCATCAACGCGGCCGACACGGTGGGCATCGCGTTTGACGACGCAAGCGACCGCCTGATCCTCGTATCGAACGGATTCTACAGATACGATATGAAGGTGAACGATCACCCGCTTGACTACAGCGAAGCCGCTAACTGGGTTTCGCTCCCCGGTGAGGCAGAGCTTGCCGATCCCACCAAGGAAGCGGATGTGTTCATGGTACTTCCCACCATCAACATGAACAAGTTTAAGCCCGGCAATACAGACCCCACTAACCTTCGTGAGGCCCTCAGATTTACCAAGACCTTCAACATGGAGAAGGGGATCCTTGACGATGCGGCTGTGATCTACTCGCCTCTTTACAGGCAGACCACGATCGGCAGTTTCCTCGGAGAGGACGGACTCATCGATTTCGCCAATGTCAGCGATGCGCGCAAAGCCTACGATGATATCGCGTACGAGGACATCAGGAACGCTTGGCTCTACTACATGAAGAACTGCAACAACGGTCGTCCCGTAGTGCTCTTTGGCTACTCGCAGGGCGGCGACATGGTAAAGCGTCTCCTCGAGGAGTTCGGTAACGACAGTGAGTTCAAGGATCTGTTTGTTTGCGCCTATGTGATAGGCTCGAGCATCTACGAAGAAGACCTTGCGAAGTACCCTCACCTCAAGATGGCTCAGGGCGAGAAGGACACAGGCGTTATCATCGGCTTCAACGCTGTTGACGGGCGTATGGAAAGACCCGATGTGAAGGAACTCTCCATCAACCCTCTCAACTGGAAGACAGACAGTACTCCCGCAGCAGCCAAGAAGAACCTCGGAATGGTTACGGCCAATACATGGGGAGTTGAGACAAGCGAAACACCCGCTTACTGCGGTGCGTACATTGACTCCGCGAGCGGCAAGCTGGTGGTTACGGACATAGAAGGTCAGGATGAGCTTTACAACGCAGACAACGGTGTGTTCCGCAAGGGCGACTACCACACCGCCGACCTGAACATGTTCTACCGCAATCTTGAGAAGAACGTACAGACAAGAATTAAGGAATTCAGATAAAGAATCCTATAACGAGATATCCTGCAGCCGCGATCGCTGAAAAGATCAGACTGTAGGTAAGTCGTACACGGAATGCGTCGGTCGGGTTTATCCCGACCGCGATTCCTATATTGAGCGATTCGGCTGTAAACATACTGAGCTTTTCGCCCGCGATACCGGCTCCGGCAATGGCTCCCACGAAGACTGCGGGGCTGAGGTTTATGCCGTTGACAAGGCTGATAACGACCGGGAACGAGATCGCGTACATAGCCCACGATGATCCGAGGACCATCGTCAGCAGGAGCGAGAAGATGAACACCACCATCGGAAGAAGGAAGATATACCCGCCGAACACGTCTATCATATCTCCGAAGTAATCAAACAGATTGAGTCTGTTCAGCAGCGAAGAGAAGCACATGGTCACAATGTACATTACGATGGCGGGAACTGTGTTGGCTATGCCGTCGAGCATGTGCTCCACGAATTGTTCGGGGGGCATGACGCCTCTGAAGGTGTAAAGTACAAACATGAAGACAAGCGTTGCCACAAGGCCGACAGCGCTGTCGAGCACGAAGCTCTCGTTGAGAAAGCTTCTGAACGCAACGGAAGCAACGACCATCACAAGGATCGGAAGCATTACGTTGCTAATCTTGCCCCACACCTCTGTTTCATGAACGCTCAGGTATTTCTCGGAGCCGTCGGGCCAGAGCGTGCCGCCTTCGTCGTGACGTTTCTGAGCTTTCTTCAGACGACCGGTGAGCGGAAGCTTCCCGAAGGAGAAGAGGATCATGGCTGCAAGAGTTATGATTGAAAACAGGTTGAAGGGTATCGACTTGCAGAAGAGAGCTGCTGCATCGACTCCGACAGTTGCGCGAAGAGTACCGATCACGTAGATCCCCCACAGAGAGATCGGAAGGAACGAACTCAGTACCGTCGGGAGCATACTGAAGAAAAGAGCAAGTTTTTCACGTACCACGCCGCACTTTTTGGAGGGTGAGTACGATGCATATGAAGCGGCGAGCATATTGAGACCGTCATCGATCGAGGTCGCCGCCATGATACCAAGAGAGCCCAGATAAATGCTTTTCGGGCTCTTTTCTACTTTAAGAGCCATTTTTTCGAAGGCCGTAACTCCGCCGGATGCCGTGATAAGATTAACAACCGCACCGATCAGCGCCATTACGAGCACCGTGAAGACGTTGCCCGAGGATGACATGGACTTCTCGATCGCATCGGTGAAGCCGATGAACACTCCGTTGCGGTAAGCGAGAAGAGCTGCGAGTGCCGTGGAAACGATCAGGGATTCTATGGTCCTTCTTGTAAGGATGGCGTAGACAGGCATAAACAGCAACGGTACAAGGAAGACGGGAGCCGTTGTACTCCTCGGGATGAGGAGCACGGATGCGATAAAGATCACGGCGAGTATTCCGTAATGGATCGCAACCTGCTTGCCTGTGAGCGGGGTGAAGTTGGAAGGATGGCGCAGAACGCCCTTACGCATGCCGGAAAGCGCCATGAGCTGCGTGTGCTTGCCGGAAACCTGCGAGTAAACGCGCTTCATGAGCTCTCCGTAGATCTCGGGATGCTTTGAGATAAAGAGGACAGCGTCCTCGTTCGAAAGTCTGTAAACAATGGTCCGTCCGAGCGAGCGAACGGTAGAGAGGCGCTTCTCGCCTGTCAGTGCCGCGTATTCGCCGAAATAGTTGCCTTTGTGGAGAATGTTGACCTGGTTGCCGTCATTGTCGAGAACCACAGCTGCACCCGAATCGATGAAGTACATTCCGTCGGAAGGTGATCCGATAGTGCAGATATCGGTTCCGTTTTCGTACACAAAACGAACGAGACGTTTCTTGATCTCATTTAATTCTTCAATGCCTTCGGGAGTATCGGAAAGCCCGAAGAAATTCTTGATGTAGGAATTGTTGATGAGTTCGGCCATGGGTCCTCCCCTTCGAAGGTGCGACAAATAAACGGTTCCATCGCAAATTATACTACAGAACCCGAGCAATTCACACTTGTTTTTTCGGGCAGTGCGTAGTATTATCAATTCGTTGAAGAAACGGGAGCTTGTGTATACAGGCTGAGAGGAAGGTTAAACCTTCGACCGTAAACCTGATTTGGGTAATGCCAACGTAGGGATGACTATATATTGTAAGTTATCAAGGCTGCCCGAAGAAGGCAGCTTTTATTTTTTCAAACCTAAGTATCCGCCTGTGCGGCGGACGGATGGAAGGGGAGCGCCTTACATCTTGTACAAAGCGATGGGAAGCCGTGTTTCGGCGTGAGAGGGGAAAATCGATTCCCGACCGAACGATCCGCGAGACAGACCGTGCCTGCAGACACGCTGTTTGACGCAGGGTCGTATCAAAACTTAGAGGTGAAAGATATGAAAGGTTCAAAAAGTATTTTGAAACTTGTCGTACTCTCTATGCTGGTCGCTTTGGGTGTCGTGATCTCCCCCATCCTGCGCGTAGAGGGTATGTGTCCCATGGCGCACTTTATAAACATCGTGTGCTCGGTTTTCATGGGACCGTGGTATTCGCTTTTGTGCGCAACGCTTATAGGCATAATCCGCATGACCGCCATGGGGATCCCGCCGCTCGCCCTTACGGGTGCGGTGTTCGGAGCGCTGCTTTCGGGTCTTGCGTACCGACTGTTTAAAGGCAGGATCATTTTTGCGGTTCTCGGCGAGATCATCGGAACCGGTATCATAGGCGCGATCGTATCGTATCCTGTTATGGACCTGATCATGGGCAAAGAAGGACTCAGTCTCTTCTTTTACGTGCCCTCGTTTATCTGCGGAACGCTGATCGGAGGCAGTATCGCGTACTTCTTCCTGAGAAAGCTCGCCGATGCGGGACTTCTCATGAGACTTCAGGACAAGCTCGGATCGCCCGTATATGCGGACAAGAGAACGATCCTTTCGACAGCGATCACAATAGCGGCTTTCGGTGCGATACTTTTCGTGGTGTTCGGCCTGATCCCGGGGATCTTCGGGATCGAAGAGGGAACGACAGGGAACACTGTCTTCAGGATCCTCTCATACGCAGCTATCGCGCTCGCGGTAGTGACTGCGGCGGTTTATTATGTGGTGATGAAAGTGAAATATAAGGATTCCGAAACAGCATGAGAACATGAAATGAAAAAGTCGGGAATTATCAAATAGAGATTTTTGACTAAGAAATGTGCGGTCGGTTCGGAAAACATGAAGAAAGTATAAAAACGGGAAATCGGCCCGAGGATGTTAAAAGAGAGGCTGACAGAAAACGGGTTGTCGGGTTCACAATCATAAAAGAAAGATGACAACAAAACGAGCAATTGGCCGGAAGATATAAATAGATAATTTGGACGGAGAAAGGGGGCAGTCATGTCGGGAAGCAATAACAGTACTTCGGGGATCGGGGAATTGTTTGCGGCTTTGAATGAAAAGCGCCCCCTGATCCACTGCATTACAAATCCTATTTCGATAACAAAATGTGCAAACGCGATCCTGGCACTCGGTGCCCGGCCGATGATGGCAGAGCATCCCGAGGAGGCACCTGTCATCACGAGGACCGCCGGAGCACTGATGATAAACTTCGGGAATCTGACCGAAGCAAGGGTGACGTCGATGAAACTCAGCCTTGAGGCTGCTAAACAGGCAGGCGTGAAAGTGTGCCTCGATGTTTGCGGTGCGGCGTGCCTTGAAAACAGAAGAAGTCTTGCACTTTCGTTCATAAAGGAGTTTTCTCCGGAGATAGTTAAAGGTAATTATTCCGAGATCATGGCGCTTTCGCGATCAGACTACAGCAGTAGTGGGGTAGACAGTGACGGGAAGATCACGGAAGAAGAGATGATAAGTGTTGCGCCCTCGCTTGCAGCAATGTACGGAGTTACGGTTCTTGCGAGCGGAAAAACGGATATCATTGCCGATTCGGGCAGGATATGCCTTGTCAGAAACGGGAACGAGCAGCTTTCGCGGGTTGTAGGAACGGGCTGCATGCAAGGTGCGATCGCCGCGACATTTTTGTCGCAAAGAAGCGGGTTTGAGGCGGCGACAGATGCGGCACTTGTACTCGGGATCTGCGGGGAACGCGCAAGGACAAGAGGATGGCTCGGATCGTTTGATGTCAGGGTCATGAACGAACTCTCGTCGATCACACCGAAGATCATCCGCAAAAAAGCGGACATAGTTTACATCGAAAAGAGATAAAACCTGAAAAAACAGGTGCCGGTTAGGCAGAACAGGGATGTAGCTGAAAAAGCAGATGTTATATATATAGAAAAGGAATGAGCATGGGAAATTTCGAGGACAGGAAAACAGATTACACGCTGTATTTCATCACCGATACCACATATGCGTCGGTAGACGAAATGATAGAACGTGTGGACGCTGCGATCAGAGGCGGAGCCGCGATCGTGCAGTTGCGCGAGAAAGACCGCGGTACACGCGAGTATATTGAGATCGCGACACGAGTGCATGAGGTCACAAAGAAAGCGGGAGTTCCGCTCATCATCGACGACAGGCTTGACGTAGCGCTCGCCATAGGAGCAGAGGGTGTGCATGTCGGAAGCAGTGATATGCCGGTTGACGATGTCAGAAGGATCGCCGATAAGGTTGCGGGCAAGGACTTCATCGTCGGAGCAACGGCCAAGACAGTGCCTGCGGCGCTTGACGCCTTCAAGAAGGGAGCCGACTATCTCGGCTGCGGCGCGATCTATCCCACGACCACTCATGTTAAAACAACGATCACTTCGACAGACACGCTCCGCGATATCTGTGCGGCTGTTCCGATCCCGGTGTACGCCATCGGAGGGCTGAATGCGGATAATCTCGAGGTATTGCGCGGGATACCGATCGCAGGAGTGTGCGTGGTTTCGGCGATCATGAAGGCGGCGGATCCGGAAGGCGCGGCCGTAAAGCTGCTTTCGAGAATTAGGGAGCTCTGAATTTGGGAGTTCTGAATTTGGAATCTTTGAATTTGAAATCTCTGACTTGGGGATTACAGAGTAAGTCAGAGAGTATTGTATTTTGAAACTATAGAAGATGGCGTAGACGGTTTTTTGAAGACAGAGGAGTATCCACTATGAAAACAGCTCTTACGATAGCAGGCAGTGATAGTAGCGGCGGCGCAGGAATACAGGCGGACATTAAGACCATGACCATGAACGGCGTGTACGCCATGAGTGCTATCACAGCTCTTACTGCGCAAAACACCATGGGTGTAACGGGGATCAGTGAAGTGACTCCCGAGTTTCTGAGGCTGCAGCTTGACGCGGTCTTTGACGACATCTTTCCTGATGCTGTGAAAACAGGCATGGTCGCATCGACAGAACTGATTGAGACGATCGCGGATGTCCTTAAGGAAAGAGAGGCCCGAAACATAGTAGTCGATCCCGTCATGGTTGCAACAAGCGGCGCGAAGCTGCTGAGAGACGACGCGATCGAAGTGCTTGAGAAAAGACTGTTCCCACTCGCAGACGTGATCACTCCGAACATACCGGAGGCAGAGCTGATATCCGGACTTAGCATCGGAAGCCGTGATGACATGGAGAAAGCAGCCCGTTTGATCGGAGAGAAGTATGGGTGCTCCGTTCTCCTCAAGGGCGGTCACAGCATCAGTGACGCGAGCGATGTCCTTTACTCCGCGACCGGAAACCTGACCTGGTTCGAAGGCAAGCGCATCAACAACCCCAACACCCACGGAACGGGATGCACACTTTCAAGCGCCATCGCATCCAACCTCGCGAAGGGCCTCGAACTCGAGGATTCCGTACGACGCGCTAAGGATTACATTTCCGGAGCCCTTGCCGCAATGCTTGATCTCGGAAAGGGCAGCGGCCCGATGATGCACAACTTTATTCTTTTGAAGGAAGACGCTAAAGGCGGCGGAAAATAAAAATACACAAATCCCGCTGTACGAAAAAGATCAGAATGACAAATCAGGGCGGCGGAAAAAAGGGAAACGCAAATCCCGCTGTACGAAAAAGATCAGAATGACAAATCAGGGCGGCGGAAAAAAGGGAAACGCAAATCCCGCTGTACGAAAAGGATCAGAGTGACAAATCAGGGCGGCGGAAAACAGGAACACACAAATCCCGCTGTAAAAACGGGCGGAGAAAAAAAGCAGGCTCGGCGAGAAAAATAAAAAGGAGATAATACATGAGCACTCAAACAAGAAACTACACAACCCAAATGGACGCTGCCCGCCGTGGCATCATCACCCCGGAGATGAAAGCGGTAGCCGCCAAGGAGTACCGCAGCGAAGAGGAGATCCGCGACCTCGTAGCACGCGGTCAGGTCGCTATCTGCGCCAACAAGCTTCATACCTGCATCGAACCGAACGGCGTCGGCTCAATGCTTCGTACCAAGATCAATGTCAATCTCGGAGTTTCGAGAGATTGCAAGGACTATAACATCGAGATGCAGAAGGTCATGGCGGCCGTTGATCTCGGAGCCGAGGCTATCATGGATCTTTCGTCGCATGGCGACACCCAGCCCTTCAGAAGAAAGCTTACTTCCGAGTGTCCTGCGATGATCGGAACCGTGCCTGTTTATGACGCTGTCATCCATTACCAGCGTGACCTCGCAACCCTCACTGCCAAGGACCTTATCGACGTTGTTAGGCTTCATGCCGAGGACGGCGTTGATTTCGTGACTCTTCATTGCGGTATCACAAGGAAGACGATCGAGCAGATCAAGAAACATAAGCGTAAGATGAATATCGTATCGCGCGGTGGTTCGCTAATCTTTGCATGGATGTGCATGACAGGCGAGGAGAATCCTTTCTATGAGTATTTCGACGAGATCCTCGAAATCTGCCGTGAGTATGACGTGACGATCTCGCTCGGTGATGCATGCAGACCCGGATGTCTTGCCGACGCTACCGATGTTTGCCAGATCGAGGAGCTTGTGCGTCTCGGTGAGCTCACAAAGCGTGCATGGGAGAAGGACGTTCAGGTCATGATCGAAGGTCCCGGACATATGCCTCTCGATCAGATCGAGGCCAACATGAAGGTTCAGCAGACCATCTGTCTGGGCGCACCCTTCTATGTGCTCGGACCCCTTGTTACCGACATCGCACCCGGATACGATCACATCACGAGCGCTATCGGCGGAGCGATCGCTGCATCCGCAGGTGCTGCATTCCTTTGCTACGTTACACCCGCCGAGCATCTCGCACTCCCCAATGTTGATGATGTTAAGCAGGGTATCATCGCTTCCAGGATCGCGGCTCACGCTGCCGATATCGCCAAGAAGATCCCTCATGCGCGTGATATCGACGACGCAATGGCTGACGCCCGCAGGACTTTCGACTGGGAGAAGCAGTGGGAATGCGCCATCGATCCCGAAACCGCCAAGGCCATCCGTGACGACCGTGCTCCCGAGCATGATGACAGCTGCTCGATGTGCGGTAAGTTCTGTGCTGTCCGCAGTATGAATAAGGCGCTTGCAGGTGAGTATATCGACATTCTGTAAAAGACAGGAAGAAATTGCTTTCGTTTCTCAAAGAAGGTATTATAGAAACATGTTCTTGATGATCAAGCTATTTAAAAGTGAGGTATGGAATGTCAAAGATCAAAACAGCGGTACATGACCTTAACATGTTGAACAGCAGATGTCCGAACTGCGGAACGGCTTTTTCGGAAGTGACGTATTACACTGCAGTTCCGGATCCGACGAAACCCGGAGTCTATCAGGGGCTTTCAAAACGCACAGGAGGCTTCTGCAGGGTTTGTGATAAGGAGAGAAAAAAGAAAAGGATCCCCTTCATGTCGGTTGTCGCTGTGATCGGAGCCGCCCTCCTTGTTTTTGGGATCCTGGTGTTTACCGGTGCGGTTGCTTTTTACGATCCGGATATCTTGGGAATGTTGTTTATGCTTGCGGGCGGAATGCTGATATTTGTGATGGCAATCCTGACCATCGAAATATTGGTGGAAAAGCCGACTTCGGAGATCAATAACATAAAGCTTTACTTCACATTCCTCGGTGCGCTCAACCGTCAGAAAGAGCGTGACCTGAAGCTTACGTATTTCTCTCCACAGCAGGCAGGTAATCTGTACAGAAAATTTTAACTTGACAGAAAAGGGATGCATGTTGCTGCTCGATGTGCGGTAAGTTCTGTGCTGTCCGCAGTATGAACAAGGCGCTTGCAGGAGAGTACATAGATATCTTATAATAGGGACAAACTATCCTGAATTCTATGGGGAGGGCAGAATGAAGAAGATATTTCTTATCGGGAAACTCAACGAAGTGTTGAAAAATGTCGATCAGACGCTTGCCAAGCACTTTCATGTCCAGATCTGCGACCTGCGTAAGGATACAGTCGAGGGAATGCTTAAGGTGGTTGAACCGAGCCTTGTTATCATCAGCCTCGTAGGCGCCGACACTCCCGACATGAATCTGTTCATCACGCTTTCGAAGGATTATGCCAGAACTCCTGTCCTCACCATCGGCACGGAAGCCGAAATGAAGATTTTTTCCAAGTATTATGACAGGCGACAGTTTGAAAACCTCATCAGACCTTTGAGCAATAACGACCTCCTCTCTGCGGTATGCAGGAGATTGGAGCTCGTGTGTACCGAGAAGAACGGTAACACCGTTATTTGCGACGCGAGCACAAAGAAGAACGTGCTTGTTGTGGATGACAACCCCGTTACCATCCGCGCGATCAAAGGGATGCTTGAGAACGATTTTGCAGTGACCATCGCCACTTCGGGCGCACAGGCCATGACTGCGATCGGCAAACGTCGCCCCGATTGTATACTTCTTGATTATGAAATGCCGGTCTGCGACGGAAGACAGACTCTCGAGATGATCAGAGCCGATGAAGAACTCAGCAGCATACCGGTAATATTCCTGACCGCGGTCAGGGACAAGGAACACATCGAAAAGGTTCTGTCGTTACGCCCTCAGGGCTATCTTCTCAAGCCTTCTTCCAAAGATAACCTTATCGCTAAGATCAACGAAGTCATCTGAGTGGATTATCTGAAGGCATGGTGTGAAAGAGAGGGTTATTATGCCACAATTCTTTTTGGTTATGCAGTGGATCAGTCTTGGCCTGATAATTATCGAAATGATAGTTGTCTTCGTCAAGATGAAAAACAAGGTTCACACCACTTTGCTCCTGCACTGTGTTTCACTCTTCGTCGCAGCACTGGCGTACCTGTTGACGCTTTACTGCACCACGGAAGAAGCCTACTACATGATGACTTTGGTCGGGTGGATCGGAAAGGTCGCCGGGGCTATCGTGTCTCTTGTGCTTATAAGCGGCCTGAGTGTCTATAAATTCCCTAAGCTTTTGATCTATGTGGAAAGTGTCTTTTTGGCAATCTCCGGCATTGTTATCATCACAACCCATCAAACCGGATGGTTCTATTCATATTTCAAGGTTACTAAAGAGGGAGACTGGATGATCTCCGAATACGGCCGGGGTCCGTGGTATTACGTCTGGGATGTGATCGTTTTTGTCACCATCATTTCCTGTCTGATCATGCTTCTCAGATCCACTCTGATATCGAAAGAGCATAACAAAAAGATGCAGTACGTGATGATCATGACTGCTCTTGTTATAGAGGTGGGAGTCGGATTTACGGTCATGCTCCCTGTCGGCAAATACTACGATTTCAATCAGATAGGATATTCCTTTGTCTCGGTACTGTTTTTGGTGGCTATGTTAAAATACAAGCTCATGGGCATCGAGGAAACTACCAAGGAGTACATCATCGACGAGCTCTCCGCGGGAGTCATCGCTTTTGATGCGAACGGCAACATCGCGTATTATAACAAGACCGTACCGATCGTTTTCCCGGAGATCGGCTCGGATCCGCACACGGTGATTGAAAGGATAAAGAAATCGATCGAGACAGGAGACCCGATCACGGTCAATGACAGGATCTATACCTTCGAAGAGAAGGATCTGAACTCTGAGTACGGTACCGGCAGGGTTTACGTTCTGACGGATGCCACAAGGCATTATTACTACATGGAAGAGCTTGAAGGACAGAAGAAACTCGCCGAGGAAGCGAACAAGGCCAAGTCGGAATTCCTCGCAAGGATGTCCCATGAGATAAGAACTCCTATCAACACAGTCCTCGGAATGGACGAGATGATCCTGCGCGACAGTTCCGACAGCACCGTCAGGGACTACGCAATGGATATCCGAAGAGCGGGAAGCGCTCTGCTTTCGATCATCAACGATATCCTTGACCTCAGTAAGGTCGAATCCGGCAAGATGGAGATCAACCCGGTCGAGTACGATGTTACGAGCATGCTCTATGACATCACCAATGTTATGTTTACCAAAGCCACCGACAAAAACCTTGCTTTCAATGTCCGGATCGACGGCACGATCCCTTCAAGGCTTTGCGGTGATGATATAAGGATCCGTCAGGTTCTCTCCAACCTGCTTTCAAACGCGGTCAAATACACTCCCAAGGGAACCGTTTCCTTCAGAGCAACCAAAGTCGCTCAGGAAGACGGAAACGTTGTGATACGTTTTGAAGTTGAAGATACGGGTATCGGTATCAAAGCCGAAGACATGAACAAGCTGTTCGCCGCCTTTGAAAGGATCGACGAGAAGCGCAACAGGAGCATCGAAGGAACGGGACTCGGCATGGCCATATCCGTCAAGATACTCGAGTTGATGGATTCGAAGCTGAATGTTAAGAGTGAGTTCGGTGAGGGTTCGCTTTTCTGGTTCGAGATCAAGCAGGAGACTGTCGGAGCGGAGCCGCTCGGTGACTTCGACGACAGGATCAGGAATTATATCAATGAGCAGTACGTATATACCAACTCCTTTGAGGCTCCGGACGCTCACGTGCTTGTTGTGGACGATAACAGCATGAACCGTAAGGTTCTTGTTTCACTGCTCAAACCGACCGGGATTCAGATCACTGAGGCGTCGGGCGGTGCGGATGCCGTGACACTTGCCTCAAACAACCATTATGACATGATCTTTATGGACCACATGATGCCCGGCATCGACGGCATGGAAGCCATGAAGATGATCAGAGAGAATAAAGAGGGACCTTGCTGTGACACACCGATCTTTGCGCTGACAGCCAACGCGGTTTCCGGTGCAAAGGAGATGTACCTCAGGGAAGGTTTTGACGGATTCCTGACGAAGCCGATCATGAGCGACAAACTTGAAAAAGCGATCAGGGAAACCCTTCCCAAGGATATGATCATGCCTGCTACGGACAGAGGCACTCGCACCGATGCTCTCACCTTAGACACGGACGACCTCCCGTCGATCTTCGGATTTGACCGTGAAGTTGCCATGATGCGACTTCAGGACAAGGGTGTTCTCATGTCTGTTCTTGAAGAGTTCGGCAACACTCTCGAGGCTCAGGCCGACGCACTTGAAACCCTTAAAGAAGGACTTCCCGATACCCTGAACGAGTACAGGATCCAGGTACACGGGATGAAGGGTGCGGCAGGAACCGCAGGTATCCTGACCCTTTCGGGAATGGCAGCGATCATCGAAAAGGCCGCGCTTGCACAGGACTTCGATGCTATAGGCAAGTTGCACGGGGCTTTTGTCAGGGAGTGGCTGGATCTTAAGGAACAATTTGACGCGACTTTCGGGCAGGGAGAAGACGACGCTGAGGAAAAACCGGTCATTGATCCGGAGATACTCAGGGTTCTCCTTGAGCTGCTCACATCATACATGAACGATATGGATCTTGACGGCGCCGACGAGACGATCAGGAAGCTTTCGGCATACAAGCTTCCCGGGAAGGTTGAAGAGGAGTTCGAAGGACTTAAGGCGGCTGTCGCACAGATCGACTGGGATGCAGTGGACGAGATCCTCAAAAGGATCAAAGATTAATATCAACAAGGACAAAAACTGTTTCTGAAGAGGAGAAATAGGAATGCTGGATCTGATAAGAACATACCAACTCGACATAATGCTGTCTCTGAGCAGCATATGTGGAGTTGTTGTTTTATTTATTATATTGACGGGAGTTAATGACAGGAAGAAAAAGGCGCTCCTGCTTCTTGAGATCGGAGCGACACTGCTTCTGGTTGTGGACCGCCTGGCATATCTGTACGAAGGTGAAATGACAACGACCGGTATCATCATGACAAGAGTCTGCAATTTCACCCTTTTCGAAATGGCTCTCGAGGTGCTTTATGCCTTCAATATGTACCTCAAAGAAATGTTCAAGGAAAGAGAAGCTCTGCAGCGGAGATTCAAACGCTTCGTTTTCAACGACGTTATCCTCATCGTCGGAGCCGTTCTCATAATCGTCTCACAATTTACCGGACTCTATTATTCCTTCGACGAGAACAACGTTTATCACCGCGGCCCCGGGATCGTGATCAGCTTTGTCATCCCCCTCCTGGTGCTTCTTATCCAGATATCCCTTGTCGCACAGTATTATAAAAAGCTCTCCAAGAACATGAGACTTTCCGTGCTCCTGTTCGCGGTCATTCCTTTTGCGGCTTCGATCGTACAGTTTATGGTTTACGGCGTTGAGACCATTAACATAGCGATCGTCGGTATGGCGATCCTGCTGTTTGTTTTTGACCTGAGGAACATAAACAGAACCGCTATCATGTCGGAACGTGCGATGGCTGCCAACGAGGCAAAGACGGAGTTCCTTGCCAACATGTCCCATGAGATAAGAACCCCGATCAATGCAGTGCTCGGAATGGACGAGATGATCCTGAGAGAAAGCACTGAGAGCAATGTCAGAGGCTATGCCGTAGATATCAGGACGGCGGGTCGGACGCTTCTTTCAATCGTTAACGATATCCTTGACATGAGCAAGATCGAGCTCGGAAAGATGGAGATCGTTCCTGTCGAGTACGATCTG
Source organism: Lachnospiraceae bacterium (assembly GCA_017427685.1). Lineage (GTDB taxonomy): Bacteria > Bacillota > Clostridia > Lachnospirales > Lachnospiraceae > RUG11977. Next base: position 27,233 of record JAFRSH010000014.1, read on the forward strand.
TGTACCGTTATCAATGACATCTCAAACCTGGTCATTGGTCGTGCCGAGAGCAAGGGCCTTTCGTTCACCGTTGACGTGGATCCGGGGCTTTCGGCCGGATACTACGGAGATGATATGAGGATCAGGCAGATCCTTATGAACATCCTTACAAATGCCGTTAAGTATACCGAGAAAGGTTCCGTGTGGTTCAGGATCTCGAGAGCGGAATCAGGGAACGACGCGGAGTACGCCGTTATCCATTTCGAGGTTGAGGACACGGGCATCGGTATCAAAGAAGAGGATATAAGCAAGCTCTTCACGGAGTTTGAGCGTATAGAGATCGAGCGCAACAGAAACATCGAGGGAACCGGCCTCGGGATGTCCATCACCATGAAGATCCTCAAAATGATGGACTCTGAGCTTAATGTTAGGAGTGAGTACGGTAAGGGATCGGTGTTCTCGTTTGATCTGAAGCAAAAGGTTGTAAACAACGAGCAGATAGGGAATTTCAAAGAGAGAATCAGAAACCGCGCTGAGGAAGAAGAGTCGTACAAAGAATCATTTACCGCGGAGGATGCTCATATCCTTCTGGTTGACGACAACGACATGAACCGCAAGGTGGTCGTTTCACTCCTCAAACCCACCAAGATAAAGATCGTTGAGGCATCAAACGGACCGGATGCCATCGAGGCAGCCAAGAACGAAAGATTCGATATCATATTTATGGACCATATGATGCCGGGGATGGACGGAATAGAAGCCATGAAAAAGATCCGCGCCATCACGGACGGGCCGTGCTCCGATACACCCATCATCATGCTTACGGCCAATGCCGTGGTCGGTTTCAAAGAGCGGTATATGAAGGAAGGCTTCGACGGCTTCCTTTCCAAGCCGATCGCGTACGATAAGCTTGAAGAGATGATCAGGACAACTCTTCCGGCAGAAAAGATGCAGGCGGTTACCGTTCCCGCCGAAAGGCATGTCGCCGCAGTCAGCGTTTCCGAAGAAGAGCTTGAAACACTTCCGGCGGTGTTCGGAGTTGACTGGGGTACCGCTCTGATGCGACTTCAGGACAAGAAGCTTCTCCTTAAGGTAGTTAAGCAGTTCGTCAACGCTGTTGACTCTCAGGCCGACAAACTTGAAGCACTTAAGGATGGATTGCCGGGAACCATGAAGGATTACGGTATATTCGTTCACGGAATGAAGAGCGCCGCTGCGACAGCAGGTATATTCACGCTGTCCGGAATGGCTGCGATGCTCGAAAAATCTGCCAATGCAGGGGACCGCGAGACTATCGAAAGGCTCCACGAAGTATTTATCAGCGAGTGGCGTTCGTTTAAGGGACTGCTTTCGGGCATGATCGAGACAGTTGAGGATCGGCGCAAGGAAAAGCCGGTCATTGATGACGAGATCCTGAGGGTTCTCCTTGAGCTTCTCAATTCAAGTAAGGACGAGATGGATATTGACGTTGCCGAAGATGCGATCAGGAAGCTTTCGACCTACAGGCTCCCTGTGAGAGTCGAGAAGGAGTTTGAGGGGCTTAAGGCGGCTGTCACACAGATCGATTGGGACGCCGTTGGCGAGATTCTGAAAAGGATTAAAGAACAGTATTGATATGAACAGTAAAAAAGCACTTGGAAACGGGCTTTTGCTCCTTACCGCGCTGATCTGGGGAACGGCTTTCGTAGCCCAGCGCTCGGGAATGGAGAGCATTGAGCCCATAACCTTCAACGCGGCACGCATGGCGCTTTCGGCGATCCTGATCGGGGGTCTCGCCCTGATCATGAGAGCCAAAAGGCGGAGAAATCATGAGGGATGCCATGAAGAGGCAATAATAGCGAAGATAAATCCGGAGGCCGGTTCGGAAAGAGGTTCAGAAGCGAAGCCGGAATCATTACCGGAAGCAATATCGTCGAAAAAAGCAGAAGCACTATCAAAAGACAGACCAATAAAAAATTCAGAAGTAAAAACAGATACGAGAACGGAAACCGCGAATACCGTCATCGGAGGTGTTCTCTGCGGAGTGTTTCTTTCGGTTGCGAGCATCTTCCAGCAGATGGGACTTGTTTATACAACGGCCGGGAAGGCGGGCTTCATCACAGCAATGTATATGCTGATCGTTCCGATACTCGGCTTCGTACTTTTTAAAAAGAAAAATACGTGGCTTGTGTGGCTGGCGGTTGTGCTCGGGATTGTCGGCATGTATCTGCTGTGCATCACGGGTGAATTTACTCTTGCCTACGGGGACGCGCTGGTGCTTGTCTGCGCGGTCACGTTCAGCGGTCATATCCTCTGCTGCGACAGATTTGTAAGGCTCGGAAGACCTCTTGAGATAGCCGCGATACAGTTTGTTACGGCAGCGGTTGTTTCGTGGATTGCCGCCTTTATTGCGGAAGAACCGACGATCGCGAAGCTCACTTCGGCCGCGGTGCCGATCCTTTACTGCGGAGTTATGTCGGGAGCGATAGGTTACACACTTCAGATCGTCGCGCAGAAGTACACCGATCCGACGATCGCATCACTGCTTATGAGCATGGAGTCGGTGTTTGCCGTTCTTGCCGGAGTGATCATCCTGAACGAGCAGATGACCACTCGGGAGCTTGCGGGATGTGTCGTCATGTTCGTTGCGATCGTTCTTGTGCAGAAACCTGTGAAAAAGAGAAAAGAAATGCCTTCCGGCAAGGCTACAGAGTGTTGAACTCGGGTGGAGCGTCTGTCGGAAAGCATTATCGTTTGACTATATGTTACCTGTGAACACGTACTCGAGGTGTTTTGAGGCAACCTCGGCGAGTTTGATAACGTCGGCAACCGGAGTCGCCGGTCTGTCGGTCATATGAAATCTGGGGAAGAAACGCGTGATATGAAGCGGGATTTTCTTCCCTGTTTTTATTTCGAGCTCTGCGACCCAGGAACTGAGCGCGTCGATCTCTTCTTCGCTGTCGTTATAAGAGGGAATGATGAGGGTTGTCAGTTCGACATGGCACGAACCCGCGGCACTCTCGATGAAATCCTTGACCATGGCGAGATCACCGTCGATCAGATCCCTGTAAAAACCATCTGTAAAAGCCTTGAGGTCGATGTTCATGGCATCAATGTAAGGCGCGATCTCGTTGAAAACTGTAGCAGAGGCCGTTCCGTTCGTCACAAGGACATTTTCGAGTCCGGCTTCGTGGGCAAGCTTCGCGGTATCACGCACAAACTCGTAGCCGACAAGCGGCTCGTTATATGTAAAGGCAACGCCTATATTACCCGCGGACACAAGCCGGGCCGCCCGGTTCACTACCTCTTCGGGGGTGTAAGTGTCGGCTTCCCACATAAGCGTTAAAGCTTCATCTGACCATGATATCTCGCTGTTCTGGCAGAAAGGGCACCTCAGGTTGCACCCGAAGGAACCGATCGAAAGGACCTTTTTCCCGGGACGGAACATTTTGAGTGGCTTTTTCTCGACCGGGTCGAGGGCAGCGGACGAGATCCTGCCGTAATTTGCCGCCACAACGGTTCCGTCTTTGCATGTACGCGCACCGCAAACTCCGGTTTTTCCTTCCTGTATCAGGCAGTGCCTGAAGCACACTTCGCATCTTTGCATCCGAACACCTCGCTGATGGTTAGCTGTATCGTCGATTTCTATGCTATAATGATAAAGTAATTAACTGATTCCTTCAAGTGATGAACAGCTTCTCTCGATGGTTAAGAAGGTCAGGGAGCAGGGGAAGAAATAGTGGATTTTTATATGGGTCAAAAACTCACCCGGACTTTTCCGAAAACGCCCAAAAACTCCCCTTGATTTTTCCGAAAATCAATATATCATAAAAGCAAGAGGTGAAAACTATGGAGTTGCGAAGGCATGTTGACAAGTGGCTCACGGAATGGAAAGAAAATCCTGAGCGTAATTGTAGTTGACAACATTGGCAATCCCTTGGGTGACGTGAGATATCAGAATCCTGCTTTTTTCTTCCGAAGCGGCTTGACTCAAGCCGCTTCGCGTGCTACAATCCGTAATTGCAGGCGGATGCGGGAGCATCTTCATGCGAACTAAAGGATCCTTATTAACAAGCCGACGGACAGGCGGGATCTGTTGCCGAGCGTGGTTAAGAGCCACATTATTGATTGAGTTAAAAGCTCAAATTTTATAGGTTGATTTTTATTTTGTGCGAATGCACATCATCTTGTGAAACGGTCAATAAGAGTACATGGCAGTAGTTGGCATGAAGGCTTAAAGAACCACCCGCGTCAGTCATTGGCGATAGCTTTAACAATACGGGTATAATCCTCGGAAGAGGTTAAAAGAAGATGATGTTCATGCATCATCTTTTTTGTTTTTTACAAAAGAACGACTTCAGTCGTAAGCCAATCCGGAGACGTTTAGCACTATAGCCCGCAACGCTTATGTGGTGGGATGAGAATATTCACGGGGAGTAGTCAGAGATGGACAAGAGGAGTCAAAAGAGAGCACCTGTTTATGAGGCTCTCGAAGCATTTGCGAGAAAGAGGGTTGTTCCCTTCGATGTGCCGGGGCACAAGAGGGGCAGAGGAAACCCTGAGCTTGTACAGCTTCTTGGGGAGAAGTGTGTCGGACTTGATGTTAATTCCATGAAGCCGCTCGACAATCTGTGTCATCCCGTGAGCGTTATCCGCGAGGCCGAGGAGCTTGCCGCAGACGCATTCGGTGCCGAGCATGCATTCCTGATGGTCGGAGGCACGACAGGTGCGGTTCAGAGCATGATCCTTTCGACCTGCAAGCCGGGTGACGAGATCATCCTTCCGAGAAACGTCCATAAGAGCGCCATCAACGCCCTTGTTCTGTGCGGCGCGATCCCCGTATACGTGGAGCCCAAGACAGAGAACCGTATCGGCATCGCTCTGGGTGTTACACCCGAAGAGGTTGAGAAGGTCATGATCGCTCACCCCAATGCGAAGGCCCTCCTCATCAACAACCCCACTTATTACGGCATTTGTTCGGATGTCAAGACACTCACCGAACTTGCCCACAAATACGGCATGAAGATGCTCGTTGACGAGGCACACGGAACTCATCTCTACTTCGGAGAGAACCTCCCTGCCAACGCTATGGCAGTCGGAGCGGACATGGCGGCGGTTTCGATGCACAAATCGGGCGGAAGCCTGACCCAGAGTTCAATCCTGCTCACCAACAACGGCATGAATTCGGACTATGTCCGTCAGATCATAAATCTCACGCAGACCACGAGTGCATCGTATCTTTTGATCTCGAGCCTCGATATTTCCCGCAGAAATCTCGCGCTTCGCGGTGCCGAGTCTTTTGCGAAGGTTGTGGAAATGGCAGAGTACGCCAGAAGCGAGATCAATGAGATCGGAGGCTATTACGCTTATGGCCGCGAGCTTTGCAACGGCGGCAGTATTTTCGATTACGACGTGACCAAGCTTTCGGTATACACACAGGGCATCGGACTCACAGGAATCGAGGTCTATGACCTCCTTCGCGACGAGTACGACATCCAGATCGAGTTCGGAGATATCGGAAATATCCTCGCGTACATCTCGATCGGAGACAGGATCAGAGATATCGAGCGACTTGTTAATGCGCTTGACGACATAAAGAGATTGTATGAAAAGGAACAGTCGCCCATGATCTCGGGCGATTATATCCAGCCCAAGGTCATGATCACACCGCAGGAAGCTTTCTACAGCGAAAAGAAGCTCATCCCGCTCGAGGAAACGGCAGGGAAGATCTGCGGAGAGTTCATCATGTGCTATCCGCCGGGAATCCCGATCCTCGCACCCGGAGAGATGGTCACACAGGAGATCATCGAGTATATCAAGTATGCCAAGGAAAAGGGATGCTCGCTCCAGGGTACCGAGGATCTCGAAGCAAACAGTTTGAATGTACTGATTTAATGTAAAGGAATTGTTCGTATGGAGTATTGGTTCTCAGAATATCACACAAAAGATGTGAAGCTTTCAATAAGGGCGAATGAGCAGCTTTTCTCGGGGAAGAGCGACTACCAGACCTTTGATGTGTTCAGCACACCCGAGTTCGGAAAGATGCTCGTCTCTGACGGCGAGATCGTTTTCACCGAGTCAGACGAGTTCGTCTACGACGAGATGGTGACACACGTGCCCATGGCCGTTCATCCGAATGTTAAGAAGGTGCTGATCTTCGGAGGAGGCGACGGAGGTGTTGCAACGACTTTTACTCAGTACCCCGAGATCGAGCGTATCGACCTTGTTGAGCCCGACGAAATGATGGTCGAGGTCAGCAAGAAGTATTTCCCCGAGCAGACCGCGGGATTCGACGATCCGAGAGTACACATCTACTTCCAGGACGGACTTCACTTCTTAAGGTCGGTTCGCAACGAGTACGACATCATCGTTAACGATTCCACTGACCCCTTCGGTCATGAGGAGGGTCTGTTCACGAAAGAGTTTTACGGAAGCTGCTACAAGGCGCTTAAGGCTGACGGCATCATGGTCTACCAGCACGGAAGCCCCTTCTACGACGTGGAAGAGGAAGCCTGCAGGAGCATGCACCGCAAGGTGTTCCACAGCTTCCCCATAAGCCGTGTTTACCAGGCGCACATCGCCACATGCTCGGCAGGTTACTGGCTCTTCGGATTCGCTTCGAAGAAGTACCATCCGATCCAGGATTTCGACCCCAAGCGCTGGAATGACCGCGGACTCAAGACATGGTACTACACGACCAACCTTCATATCGGATCGTTCATGCTCCCCAAGTACGTGGAAGATCTGCTTGAAGAGGAAGAGGACAGAAAGAAAGACTAATAAATATACCCTTCTTTTCCGGACGGGATTGCAGGGAGAATTCAGAGGAGGACAGAGATATGGCTAGAATTATGGTTATCGGTTGCGGCGGCGTGGCAGGTGTTGCCATTGCCAAGATTTGTCAGAACAGTGAGGTGTTTGACGAGCTCATGATCGCGAGCAGGACAGTCGCTAAGTGTGACGCCCTCAAGGAGAAGCTCGCACCCACAACAAAGACCAAGATCACTACGGCTAAGGTCGACGCAGACAACAAGGACGAGCTTGTCGCTCTCATTAATGCCTATAAGCCCGATGCCGTACTTAACCTGGCTCTCCCTTATCAGGACCTCACGATCATGGATGCGTGTCTCGAGTGCAAGGTTGATTACATCGACACCGCAAACTACGAGCCCGAGGACACAGACGATCCCGAGTGGCGCAAGGTTTATGACAAGCGCTGCAAGGAGCTCGGCTTCTCGGCATACTTCGATTACTCATGGCAGTGGGCATATATGGAGAAGTTTAAGGCTGCAGGCATCACCGGACTTCTCGGAACAGGCTTTGATCCGGGGGTAACGAGCGTTTTTGCAGTATATGCATTAAAGCATTACTTCGACGAGATCCACTACATCGACATCCTCGATTGCAACGGCGGCGATCACGGCTATCCCTTCGCCACCAACTTTAACCCCGAGATCAATCTCCGCGAGGTTTCCGCACCCGGCTCTTACTGGGAGAACGGCAAGTGGGTTGAGATCCCCGCGATGAGCATCAAGAGAGAGTACGATTTCCCCGAGGTCGGAATGAAGGATATGTACCTTCTTCACCATGAGGAGATCGAGGCACTCGCAAAGAACATCCCCGGCGTGAAGAGGATCCGCTTCTTCATGACCTTCGGACAATCCTACCTTACACACATGAAGTGTCTTGAAAACGTGGGAATGCTCTCGACTACACCTGTAGAATTCGAAGGACACCAGATCGTGCCGATCCAGTTCCTTAAGGCGCTTCTGCCCGACCCTGCAACTCTCGGTCCCCGCACCGTCGGCAAGACCAACATCGGAAACATCATCACAGGTGTTAAGGACGGCAAGGAGAAGACGATCTACATATACAACGTTTGCGATCATCAGGAGTGCTACAAAGAAGTGGGCTCGCAGGCTATTTCGTACACGACCGGCGTGCCCGCTATGGTAGGCGCGATGATGGTAGTGAAGGGACTTTGGAAGAAGCCCGGCGTGTTCACAACCGACGAGTTCGATCCCGATCCTTATATGGAGGCGCTTGCAAAGTTCGGATTGCCGTTCGTTGTGGATGAGAATCCTACAGTTGTAGAATAAGCTGACTTAGTGACGGTTTCTATATGTCTTTTCCGGCACCGACGTCCTCTATGACTCTGAAAGTAATAGACGGGCGCGCCTACCGTAGGTAAGAAATCAGAGACATATAGAAACCTGTTGTTATGGTAGTGAAAATATTTATGACAAACTGATAACCGGATTGTATGAACTGTATACTTAGGCAGTAAAGAGGAAACTGGAAGATGCAACTAAAAGATGTTAAAACACCGTGTTATGTTATAGATGAAGGCGCTCTCATCCACAATCTAGAGATACTCAAAAGAGTGGAGCGTGAGAGTGGCGCGCGTATTTTACTTGCTCAGAAATGTTTCTCCGGCTTTGATGAGTATCCTCTTATTGCTAAGTATATCAGTGGCACGACCGGCAGCGGGCTTTATGAGGCACGTCTCGGATACGAGGAGATGGCACGGCCCTTCAGAAAGCAGAATCATGTTTACGCCCCCGCCTACAAGAGCGAGGACATCCCCGAGCTTGCGCGCATTTGCGACCACATGGTCTTTAACTCCGCGGCACAGCTTGAAAAGCATTATAATGCAGTGAAGCGCAAAACAAGCATCGGCGTCCGCATCAATCCCCAGTACAGAACGCAGAAGGATCATCCCATGTACGATCCCTGCGCTCCCGGATCGCGTCTCGGCATGAAGAAGGAAGACCTCACTCCCGACGTGCTTGCCAAGATCGACGGCATCCATTTCCATACCATGTGCGAGCAGCGTTTCGACGATCTCGCCAGGACTGTAAGGGTTGTTGAACGGGATTTCGGGGACATCCTTATGCGCGTGAAGTGGCTCAACATGGGCGGCGGACAGCACATCACCTCGGAAGGTTATGATGTTGATGGTCTTATAGCGCTTATTAAGCACCTGCGCGAGACTTATAATATCGAAGTTTATCTTGAACCCGGCGAAGCCGTTACGATCGACGCCGGAATCCTTGTGAGCGAAGTCCTCGACGTGGTCGAGAACAGGCTTCGTATCCTGATAATGGACGCTTCCGCAGCATGTCATATGCCTGATGTTCTGGAAGTTCCCTACACCCCGACGATCTCGGAGAACTATGCCGCACCGGCTGCGGAGCAGGACATCATCTACGCAGGTGAAGCGGCTGAGAAGAAGATCACGTACAGGCTCGCCGGCAATACCTGCCTCGCAGGCGACGTGATCGGAGACTATTCCTTCGACACGGAGAAGAAGCCCGGTGACAGACTGTACTTCCACGACATGGCGATCTACTCAATGGTCAAGAACAACACCTTTAACGGGATCCCGCTCCCTTCGATCTACGCGATGGACGAGAAGGGTGATTGCAGGCTCCTTAAGGAATTCGGATACGAAGACTTTAAGACAAGACTTGGATCCGATAAGTCACAAAACGCCTGAGTACAGTTTGGTGGAATAAGAGTTTTGACCGACCGGAACGGAGTTGTGATACACGGACATGAAAAAAGAGAATTCTATAAACGCTTATACAGAAGAGAGTGCGGGTGCCTTCAGAATGCCCGCAGAGTTTGAGCCGCATGACGGATGCCTCATGATCTGGCCCGAGCGCCCGGGATCATGGAAGGACGGAGTCGAAGCGGAGAAGGCTTTTGCGACGGTAGCGTGTACGATAGCCGAGAGTGAGGCTGTGTACATGATGGTCAGTCCCGAAAAACTCGAGCATGCGAAGAAGGTCGTGGCTGACTATATTTCTAAGAGTCGGGCTTACGAAGAATCTAAAGATACGGACGGTAAAAAGCCTGTATCAAGTGAGTCTGAGAACGCAGGAAAAACCGACTGCGATATCGTCTTTATACCTTTTGCAGCAGATGATTCCTGGGCGAGAGACACAGGCCCGACCTTCGTGGTGAACGGTTCGGAGCGACGAGGCGTTGACTGGGGCTTCAACGCGTGGGGTGGCGACTACGACGGCCTATACACGGACTACGACAGAGATGCGCTTGTTGCCGGAAAGCTCTGTGAGTTTCTCGGTGACAAAATGATAGATAAGAGAGACTTCATCCTCGAAGGCGGCTCGATACATGTGGACGGTGAGGGTACCCTGATCACCACGGAGGAATGCCTTTTGAGCCCCGGAAGGAATCCGAAGCTTTCCAAAGAAGAGATCGAAAACAGACTTAAGGATACTCTCGGAGTTAAGAAGATCATCTGGCTCCCCGCCGGAGTATATAATGACGAGACAAACGGGCATGTGGACAATTTCTGCTGCTTTTCGGCGCCCGGTGAGGTGCTTCTGGCATGGACAGATTACCCGGATGACCCGAACTTTGAAAGGTGCAGGGAGGTTTACGAGGTCCTTTCGACAGAGCGTGACGCTAAGGGAAGGACCCTCAAGATCAGGAAGCTTCCTCTTCCCGATGAACCGATCGTTCTGAGAGAGGAAGATCTTAAGGGCTACGTCTTTGAGGAAGGCGAAGATACCAGAGAAGCGGGAGAGCGTCTTGCGGCGAGCTATGTGAACTTCTACATTTCGAACAAGGCTGTTATCTTTCCTTGTTTTGGTTATAAAGCCGGAAACCGCGAAAGCGACATTATTGCGGCGCAGATTCTCTCGGAAGCATTCCCGGACAGGGAGATCGTAGGTATTGTTGCTCCCGTGATCATCCTCGGAGGCGGAAACATTCACTGCATCACGCAGCAGATCCCGAAGAGACCCTTAGGAAATTCGTTTAAATGATCCGTTAGGTGGAAATATACGGTTGTTTTTTCCTGTAAAACGAAAGAGGACACAATATGAGTGAGATAAAAGTGGCAGCGATCCAGATGAAGATGTGCGCGGAACCGGCGCAGAACATTGCACATGCGGCAGAGAAGGTGTGGGAAGCCGCCGGGAATGGGGCAAAGATCATCCTTCTGCCCGAGCTTTTTGAGAGACCTTACTTCTGTCAGGAGCGCAGGTACGAGTACTACGAATTCGCGACTCCGACCGGGGAGAACCCTGCTATTCAGTGCTTTACGGCACTCGCGAAGGAACTCGGGGTTGTGATCCCCGTGAGCTTCTACGAGAAGGACGGCTCCGTGATGTACAACTCGGTTGCAATGATCGATGCGGATGGCTCTGTACTCGGTGTTTACCGCAAGACACATATCCCGGACGACCACTTCTACCAGGAGAAATTCTACTTCACACCCGGCAACACCGGATTTAAGGTTTGGAACACGGCATACGGACGCGTGGGCGTCGGGATCTGCTGGGATCAGTGGTTCCCCGAGACAGCGAGGTGCTTAACGCTTATGGGGGCTCAGATAATCCTCTACCCCACGGCCATAGGCAGCGAGCCGATCCTCAATGTGGATTCCTCGGGACACTGGAGACGCACGATGCAGGGGCATTCGGCAGCGAACATAATCCCTGTTGTTGCGGCAAACCGCGTGGGACTTGAGAAGGTTGAGCCGTGTGAGGCAAATGCAGGTCAGGATTCTGCTCTTTGCTTCTACGGAAGCTCGTTCATCACGGACCATACCGGCGATATCATCGCTTCGGCGGGCAGGGATGGGGAGGAGATCCTCTACGCATCCTTCAATTTTGATTCAATCGAAGCCGACAGACTCGGGTGGGGCATCTTCCGTGACCGCAGGCCGGAAATGTATAAGAAGATCTGCGAGTAAAGCGTCGAGCTTCCTGTTAATCAATTGCTTCATTTCTTTCCGGGATGTTTTATGAGTGTGTACAGAACATCCTCGAACTCTTCGAGTGCGTTATAGCCTTTCTCCGAGATGCGGTAAGATGCTTTGCCCGTGTGTTCGAACCAGCCGTAGGGATTACCGTAGAGTATGCCGCGGGCACGTTCTACTCCGCATTGCACTGAAGCTTCCTTAGGGGAGGCTTCTCCTCCGAGCTCGGCGAGTGCGTTGAGAACAAGAAGCGCGTCTTCGCGATAGCTCGTAATAAGTTTTTGCTTGTTCACACCGCCGGTATTAAGGCGCGTCTTGCGTCCGGAGAATTCTTCGTGCAAGTGCTTGCGCTTCCTGATACTTGAGGCGGTGTCTTTCATGCTCACCTCTTCGGGTTCGCAGACCACGTTCACGATCTTGGTGCGCTTCGAAACAAGGATCAGACCGATCCCGAGACGCTTCAGAAGATAAAGCTTATCATTAAAGAGTGAGCTGCGCGTCTTCTTCGTCGAAAAAGTCCCGATATACACGTAAGGAACCAGTTTTTGGCGCAGAGCGGCCTGCATGACCACGCGGAAGTCAAGACTCACCTTGAGCTCAACCGCGACGTTCACGCCGTCTTTTTCCATGTACATGTCAATCCCGTCCACTTCTCCGTCACACACAAATCCCTGCGCTTCAAAGTGTTTCTTTATGGGACTGAAAAGATCTTTCTCCATTTACTGCACCATCCTGATGTTGTGATTCCTCCTAAATTCTACCATGAGAGATCGCTTTTTTAAACAATCTCTGTTTCTGGGACAATAGTAATTGTTTGAAACACACCTCTTTATATCTTAAACAGCAGATTTTCAAATTTTCTCTCTGGATACATCCCAAAAACAGATTTTTAAGACTACTCTCTCTGGATACATCCAAAACAGCAGATTTTTAAGACTACTCTCTTTGGATACACCTAAAACAGCTGTTTTTTAAACTCGCACGGTAATGCTACAGTATCCCTAAAACGATAGCGAATGACTGCCGCTTTGCAAGCTTTGTGCACGCTCGGAGGGCGGCCAATGTTCGCTAGCCGCCGGAGAGCGACGCATATAAAGCGATGCAAAGCAAAGAAAAAACTACTTCGCGAGTGTTGTGTATGACAAGGAAACGCAGTCGGTTAAACCGACTGCAAAGAAATGAGCGTGTTTTGGGGATACTATACATTATCGTGCGAGTATTTGGCATACTATATACTGTCATACGCAATATGTAGTATAATGTTTTTCAGAATTCAAATAAATGCGCGCGAGCGCAGGACAAAATCAGGAGGATCACACATGCTTAGAACTACCAGAGTGAAAAACGGCATCGTCCGCGGTATTGAGGCCGCCGACCCCAGGATCACAGCCTTCAAAGGCATCCCTTTTGCGGCACCGCCCGTGGGAGAGAACAGGTGGAGAGCACCGCTCCCCGCAGCTGACTGGGAAGGAGAGCGTGATTGCAGCAGGTTCGCGCCCATCCCCGTGCAGGACACGCCCGGACTCGGTACGGACATCTACTGCCGCGAGTGGCATGTGGATCCCGAGATCCCCATGAGCGAGGACTGTCTCTACCTCAACGTCTGGACACCCGCTAAAACAGGTAGCGAGAAGTTCCCTGTCCTTGTCTGGATCTTTGGTGGCGGCTTCCAGTGGGGCTACTCGCGAGAGATGGAATTTGACGGCGAGCGCATCGCGAGACGCGGTATCGTCGTTGTAACTGTTAACTACAGACTCGGCGCGTTCGGTTTCCTCGCTCACAGCGAGCTTACTAAGGCTCAGCCCGACGCACCCGCCAACTTCGGCCTCCTCGACCAGAGAGCGGCCATCAAGTGGGTTTATGACAACATCGCCGCATTCGGCGGAGACCCCGAGAAGATCACTATTTCGGGTCAGTCAGCAGGCGGCGGAAGCGTCATCAACCAGATCACGGATCCCAAGAACTTCGGCATCATCAAGGGTGCGGTCATCATGAGCGGTATGATCCACGATCCGTTCTCGCCCGAAAGTCCCCTTGTGCCCCGCGGGATCGAGGCTCTCGAGCAGCGCGGTGAGGCGTTCCTCAAGTTCCTCGGTGTGAACGGCATCGACGAGGCCAGGAAGCTCGACGCGATCTTCATCAGGGACAAGTACGCAGAGTTTGCCCGCACGGGCGGCAGGTTCTGGCCTACCATCGACGGCGTGAACTACAAGTGCGACGCCTACGTTGCAGTCGAGGAAGGTCGCTACAACAACATCCCGCTCATCAGCGGTTTCACCTTCGATGAGTTCAGGATCCCGTTGAAGAACGGCGACTCGACCAGCATCGTTGAATTCTCAGTAATGTCGGCATTTGACAAGCTCCTTGAGAGCAACCCGGGAGCAAAGAACTGGTTCTACTGCTTCGAGCCCGACATCCCCGGCGAGGACAATCCCGGAACCTTCCACTCCGTAGACCTCTGGTTCTGGTTCGAGACCTTCGCGAAGTGCACGCGTCCCTGGAGAGGCCGCCACTACGAGCTCGCCGGCCAGATGTGCGATTACTTCAGCAATTTTATCAAGACAGGTGATCCCAACGGCACCGGACTCTACGGAAGAGAGCTCCCCGAGTGGACTCCCTACGACAGAGAAGGCAGCAAGATGGACTTCACTCCGGAAGAATCAGTTTGCAGAAAGGGCAAGACGGATTTCTCGGCTTATCTTGAGGAAAAGCCGGTCATGATCCCTCTGATCTGAGACAATGAAAGAACTCCTTAAAGAAAAAAAGAACTTCCTGCTCCTCGCGTACCCCGTGGCAATCTTGCTTCTGGTCCTCGCGAGGTGTGTCCCCGGGTTCGCCGAGTACGTGTGGGCCCGCGGGATCTACAGGTGCTTCAGATTCGTGGTCGCGTCGATCACCGGCCTGCTCCCGTTTTCGCTCGCCGAGATCATCGTGATCCTGATCCTCCCCGCGTTCATCTTCCTGCTCGTGCGCGCCGTCATCCGCGCCGTACGTGCGCACAAGGACCGGAAAGCGCTTTTAACGCTTATGCGAACGCTTCGCAACTTCCTCATGGCTGTCGGTTTCATCTGGCTCGCATTTACGGTAGCTGCCGGAGTGAACTACAGTCGTGAAGGTATCGGAACGGCCCTCGGACTCGAGGTGGGAGCCAACAATATCGAAGACCTCAAAGGTATGTGCATAGATCTGGCGCAGAAAGCCGCTGCGGCACGAACTGAAGTTGAAGATAAGAGGATCCGGACATGGCTCGATGACCCCGAGGATATCAAAGAGCAGAAGAGGATCCCCCAAGAAGAGTACGAATCGATCATCCGTGAGGGAGCGTTTGACTCTGAGCACACGAACAGCGAGCGCGCTCAGGCGGCGCGCGAGGCTATGAAGAAGCTCTCGGACGAAGTCGATGTCCTGTGGGGGGCTTTCCCGAGACCCAAGAGCGTCCTTTTCTCGCGGTTCATGTCCAGGTTCGACATCTCGGGAATCTTCTTCCCGTGGACGATCGAAGCGAATGTAAATGTAGACACACCCGACCATACCAAAGGCTTTGTGGCCTGCCACGAGCTTTCGCATGTCGCAGGCTTCATGCGTGAGGACGAGGCCAATTTCATCGCTTATCTCGCATGCAGGCAGAGCGATGATGAAGAGCTCGTTTACTCGGGCTATATCTTCGCTTTTTCCATGGCGTACAACAAGCTTTACGACCTCTCGAGGGAGTCCTGTGCGGAGGTTGTGCCGTACGTTTCGGCAGGGATGGCAGCTGACATGGATGCGAACGCTGAATACTGGGATCAATTCAAGGACGGTGCCCTCTACGAAGCGGGCAGCACCATGAACAACACCTACCTCAAGCTCAACGGTCAGGAAGACGGAACCAAAAGCTACGGCAGGATGCTCGATCTCATGATGGCACTCTATCGCAGAGACGGAGAAGTGTGACTTTATAATATAACTACCCAGTCATTAAACGCCGGGTAGTTTTGCTTGTTAGAGAAGATAACCGTAAAGTGGAGCGAAAACTCCAAAATCGACCCGTTTTTTGAGCGCAAAAGACCGGAAAATCGTCAAAAGTTGACAAAAATGGATTTCTCTGTATAATTGTTACGAAATTATTACGACAGGATTTGCCCCGCTGTTCTCCTTAAAATAGCAGTGGTATACAAGAGGGATCGGACATGTCAGCTAAGTTTTTGGGGAAGAAGTTCCCCGGTGCATTTGTTATCGGCGCACTCGCTCTGGCAGCGGGAGTGTTGTTTGCGATGCCCGGCAAGCCCGCACATGCCGATGTCTTTTCACCGGGATTCGTTAAGGAGATGATAAGCTCCGGCGAGATCGACCCCGGGGATGATATTGCTCAGACATTCCTGAACGAGAGCGCGATGTCGACCGTCGACGTCGAGGCCGAGTATAAGGCGACCTATAACAGCACGAAGTGGAATGATTCCTACACCAAGGCTGACCTCAAATATCTCTCGTGCATCATATACTGCGAAGCGAACAGCATGTCAAACGCTGCCAAGGTGGCAGTCGGGAACGTGGTCCTCAACCGCGCCCGCAACACGGGCGACTGGGCTCACGTCACGACCATAAAGGAAGTCATCTACGACAGGAAGTGGGCCGTTCAGTTCTCGCCCACCGTCAACGGAAGCCTCGACAAGGCTCTCAAGCTCTACAAGAGCATGGATCCCGAAGAGTTCAGGGAGTGGGAGATCGAGTACATGAACAACTGCATCGAGGCCGCCAAGCAGGTCCTCCGCGGCAAGAAGACGATCCCCGACAACTTCTACTATTTCAACGGCTACGTCACCTCCTCGAAGAAGAAGTGCGAGGATTCCGGCAAGACCTACCGTATCATGGGAGCTCATATTTATTTCTGAGCTGACGCATATATGACCGAACCTTAGGTGCAACCCCCGCGGTTGCACCATTTTTATGTGCGATAAACGAAGGCCGTCTGTTGCAAGCTTGTTTGTGAACAGACGGCTGAGTGAACGGACATCGAGCGGACTTGTACGCGAGATGTCCCGTCGCATCGAGTAGGAGTCAGCCTACTCGATTCCTAAACGAATGCCATGTACTTTACGAAACCCGCGATTTGTGGTATATTTGACCATGTATGAATGTCTGCGGGCACAACCCCTGACGAAGAAAAACGTGAGACATCGCGAAAAGGAATCTTTATGGAAAACGAAAACTCTTTAAACGGCGTATCTGCCGAGGCCTCCAAGGAAGAGGCATCCAGGAATTTTATCGAACAGATCATAGACAAGGATCTCGAGGAAGGGAAGTACCTTTCGGTTGCTACCCGTTTTCCTCCCGAGCCTAACGGCTATCTTCATATAGGACATGCGAAGTCGATAGTACTCAACTCCGGACTTGCCAAGAAGTACGGCGGAAAGTTCAACCTTCGCTTCGACGACACCAACCCCACCAAGGAGAAGACCGAATTCGTTGAGTCGATCATCGAGGACGTTAAGTGGCTCGGAGCCGATTTCGGCGACAAGGTGCTTTTTGCATCCGACTACTTTGACAAGATGTACGAAGCAGCAGTCTTCCTCATCAAGAAGGGCAAGGCGTTTGTCTGCGACCTTACGGCCGACGAGATCAAGGAGTACCGCGGAACACTTACCGAGCCCGGCAAGAACAGCCCTTACAGGGACAGGAGCGTTGAGGAGAACCTTAAGCTCTTCGAGGAGATGAAGGACGGCAAGTACGGTGACGGTGAGAAGGTTCTCCGTGCCAAGATCGACATGGCCTCCCCCAACATGAACATGCGTGATCCCGTTATCTACAGGATCGCCCGCATGACTCACCACAACACCGGCGACAAGTGGTGCATCTACCCTATGTACGATTTCGCGCATCCCATCGAGGACGCGATCGAGGGTATCTCACATTCGATATGTACACTGGAGTTTGAGGATCACAGACCTCTTTACGACTGGGTAGTCAGAGAGCTCGAGTACGAGCGTCCGCCCAGGCAGATCGAGTTCGCCAAGATGTACCTGACGAACGTTATCACCGGCAAGCGTTACATCAAGAGACTTGTCGAGAACGGTACGGTTGACGGATGGGACGACCCGAGACTCGTGTCCATCGCAGCGCTCAGGAGAAGAGGCTTTACGCCCGAGTCCATCAGGATGTTCATGGAGCTCTCCGGAGTTTCCAAGGCGAACAGTTCATGTGATTACTCGATGCTCGAGTACTGCATCAGAGAGGACCTTAAGCTCAAGAAGAAGAGAGTGATGGCGATCCTTGATCCCGTCAGACTTGTTATAGACAATTATCCCGAGGGTCAGGTTGAAGAGCTTGATGCTCCCAACAACCTCGAGAACGAGGAACTCGGTAGCCGTAAGCTTCCTTTCGGAAGAGAGCTGCTGATCGAGAGAGATGACTTCATGATCGATCCTCCCAAGAAGTATTTCAGGCTCTTCCCCGGCAACGAGGTTCGTCTGATGTTCGCATACTTCGTCAAGTGTGTCTCCTACGAGACCGACGAGACCGGCAAGGTTACGGTAGTTCACTGTACCTACGATCCCGAGACCAAGAGCGGCAGCGGTTTCGAAGGCAGAAAGGTCAAGGGAACGATCCACTGGCTTTACGCACCAACAGCCGTTAAGGCTACGGTCAAGCTTTTCGAGAACCTCGTGGATGAAGAAAAGGGTGTATACAACGAGGATGGAACGGTCAACATCAACCCCAATTCGAGGACGATCATCGACGACGCGTATGTCGAGCCTGCTCTGAAGGACGCACAGCCTTTCGAGAGCTTCCAGTTCCTCAGAAACGGGTACTTCAACGTTGACTATAAGGATTCCAAACCGGGAGTACCTGTGTTCAACAGAACGGCATCCTTAAAGAGCAGCTATAAGCCTCAGCAGTAAGCGAGAGAGAGTAGTACCTTAAGGAATAAGCGTATAATAGTTTGCGACGGGAGAGATTGTCGCAGAAAGGGAATAAATATGAGCGATATGTTATCCGGACTTGAGTCGTTGGGACTCGGCGGAATGGGGAAGATGGACATCTTCGAAGATGCTGCCAAGATTGCGCAGCAGGAGAAGGAAGCAGCGAGAAAGAACGCACTTGATGCGGCTCAGCAGGCGCTGCTCGACGAGAAGTCGTGCATCCTTGAGAAATCACAGAAGTGTCGTATCTGCGATTATGCTTTCAAGACTAAGTCTGTTAAGACCGGCAAGGCCAAGCTTGTATCACAGGACATAGACCTTCGCCCGCGTTACAAGGAGATCGACACTGTAAAGTACGGTGTTATCGCTTGTCCTGTGTGCGGTTACGCAGCACTCGCCAAGAACTTCGATATCCTTACCTCGGGTCAGGCAGCTCTCATCAAAGAGAAGATCTCTTCGTTCTTTACCGGACTCCCTGAGCCGGGTGAAACATACACGTACGATGACGCGATCCAGCGTCACAAGCTCGCACTTGTGAATGCGGTCGTTAAGCGCGGCAAGACCAGTGAGAGAGCTTATCTCTGCCTTCTTCTTGCATGGCTTACACGCAGCAAGCGTGAGGAGATCGAAGCACTCCAGCCCGACGATGCGGCTGCTCAGTGCTCACAGCTCAAGGCCGAAGAGGACGACTTCCTTAACAAGGCTCTTGAGGGCTTCAACCAGGCCTACACTAAGGAGAATTTCCCTCTCTACGTTCTTGATGAACAGACATCCACTTACCTGATCGCTGCACTCAACCTTGAGGTCGGCAACAAGGACGAGGCCATGAAGTGGGCCGGCAAGATCATCTTCAACCAGAACGCTCCTGACAGGATCAAGGAGAAAGCAAGACATATCAAGGAACTTGCCGAAGGCAAGCAGGATTAATATGGACGAACAATTATACACAATCCCCGTAAACGACGCATTTGACAGCGACTGTGAATGTCCGCTGTGTGTGATGCGACGTTCTCTCGAGATTGATGCCATTGACTTTACAATGGGTCCCTCATACATGGATGACGACGTGAGGATGGAGACCAACCGCACGGGATTCTGTGCCGACCACATGAAGAAGCTCTATCTCAAGGGCAACAGACTCGGACTCGGACTTATGATGCACACCCACATGCAGCAGGTCATCAAGGACACGATCTCGCTTCAGGGCAAGCCTGTCGGAGGCAGATCGTTCTTCTCGAAAGGTCGCGATCCGCTCGTCGGTTATTTCGAGGATCTCGAGAAGAGCTGCTTTATCTGTGACAGGATAAACAGGATGTTCTCGAGGTACGTTGAGACGATTTTCTACCTTTATAGAAAAGATCAGACGTTCCGCACCAAGTTCGCGGCGAGCAAGGGTTTCTGCAACAACCATTACGCACTCCTGCGCGGTGGGTCGGAGAAGGCTCTCTCCGGTAAAGACCGAGATGAATTTGTGAAGGTTCTCGACAAGCTTTTCCTCGACAACATGAAGCGTGTGTGCGATGATGTCGAGTGGTTCACGGACAAGTTCGATTATCGTAATGCCGACGCACCCTGGAAGAATTCAAAGGATGCACTCATCAGGGGAGCGTTAAAGCTGAACAGTGAGTTTATAGAGGAAACCGGAAGTAAATAAGCCGGATTGACAATTTCTACACAAGTAGTAGAATAGTGACATTGGGGGAGCTTTTTGGCTCCCTTTGTGCGTATAAGGGGGTCTCTTAATGAACAAAAAACTTCTTGCGATCATCGGGGGCGTAGTCGCGCTCATTGCGATCATTGTTGCATGTATCTTCATTTTTGTAGGCGGTGAGGATTCCTACCGCTCCATAAAGGTCTTTGAGATCGACGGTTTATGTACCGTAGATCGTGACGGCGACACCTTGGACGCCTTCAAGAACATGTCACTCTCATCTGGTGATTCTTTCACCGTCGGAGAAGGCAGCTTCGCCCGTCTCAAGCTCGATGATGACAAGTATGTCTATCTCGAAGCGAACACTAAGATCAATCTTACCGCAACCGGTACGGCCAACGACAGCAAGACGATGGTCTACATCGAGCGCGGTTCAATGCTCACCGAGGTTAAGAAGAAACTCTCTGCGACCTCGTCTTATGATATCGTAACTCCCAACACCACGATGTCCATCCGTGGTACAAAGACACTTACAGAAGTATATGAGGACGTACTCGGTGCGATCAAGACAAACGCAGCCGTTGTCGAAGGTCAGGTTTCTTTCAAGACCATCCAGAAAGACAGCACAGGTAAGGCAGTGATCGTTACCACAGACCTTAGCGTTGGACAGGGTCTCGGTGTCACAACCGACAGCAAGGACCTTCTTTCACAGGAAGACGTTAAACACATCGCTGATGACGGCAAGACTGTAGACGGTCAGACTGCTGAAGAAACAACTCATGAAGAACTCGGTACGACTCTTGAAACACCTGCCTTCAGTGAAGACTTCCTGACAAACATCGTGGCAGTCCTCGCAAGAAGCCGTGAGGAGGACATTGAAGAAGGGTTCGTAGCAGAAGACGTTACCGAAGAAGAACTTAACGCGGCCATCAATATCCTTAACGATGTGATCGATGGAAAGGTTGAGCTTCCTGCGGCAGTAGAAGAATACGTAGTCAGCCAAACTCAGCCTTACTACGATGAGCCTATTTATGATACACCCGTAACAGGCGGTAATGACGATACGACTCCTGCTCAGCAGTCTGTTGAGAGCGAACCCGAGCAGATCACTGACGACACAGTTATCCCCGAGGATTCGGAAGGTTCCGGGGATGACACATTTGTGGTGGACGGAACAGGCGAAACACTTGTCGGTATCGATGACGAAACAGATGGTACCAATGATAATGATGCAGATGTAACGGATGACGGATCGGATGATAGAACCGACGATTCAGATGATACTGACGATGAGTCGGATGATACCGACGATACCGACGATACAGACGATAACGATAATGTCGGTGAAGACGGAGACGATGAAAACGACGTCGATGACGAAACAGACGACAGCAATGATAAAGATGATAAAACAGACGAAGACGGTGATAACGGGGATGATAAAGAGAACTCGGATGATGTAACAGGCGACGGATCCGAAGGAGAGGACTCTGCATCCGGGACTGATGAAACCGACGCACAGTCTACACAGGACGATTCCACAAGCGATCCGAACACAAGCGATCAGAGACCTGATACCTCAGACGCTCAGGAGTCGGGGCCTTCGGGAGATTCGGGAAGCAGCTCGAACACAGGAACGAGCACCGAATCCACAACAGTATCATATTCTGACTCGCATTGGGATTTCTCAATCGAGAATCAGGATGCTGCTGCCGGAACCACACAGGAAAGAAGATCGTGGTCTGTAAGACCTGTTTACCGCGACAGCGGTAACAATGTGGTTTCGTATAGCAGTCTCCCCACAACTCCCGGTACGCCGCTCCCCGGATCGTCGGGCAGCAGCTACACCGTTACTCTTGACGTTCAGGGTGATATCCCTGCTGATACACAGTATGAATTTGCCGGCTGGTACAGATCGAGCGCGGGCGCAACGGAGTGCAGGGAATCCGAAAGAGTAACCACTGTTCCGAGTGACGGAGTTACACTCTTCCCCGGCATCAGGGAGGTCACAGTTACCTATACTGTCAGATTTGTAAACCTCTTCCCTGAGGCAGGAATGTTAACCGTTCCTTCACAGGATTCGTGGGGAGATTATACCTTTAGGGAAGACGAAGATCCCGAAGCCGAATGGGTCGAGATCACAGGCATTCACAGCGGTGATGTCATCCACTTCCCCATGACTTCGGATTATCTGTCATATTATTCCATTAATCCGAGCTCGTGTCTGCACATAGAAAACAAATTCAATGAGATAAGCAACGATCTTACCGAATTTGCAGGCATCGGTATCGGAACAAAGGGCTCTGACGGTATCGTCAGAGGCGGTGATGATATCAATCTTGCAAGAATTCTCCTCGGAGATGCGGATTATGCCGCTTCCGTGGCAAGTGATTTTGTGCGCTATGATACCGGGAGCACTTCGGATTATATGTTAGATACGGAGATCAGAAGCGACATGACCTTCTATCTCTATTTCTCGACGGCTGTTACACTCACGGTCCCGAAGGGTGGCGACACTCCCGTCAGGATGCTTGACAGCGACGGAACGGCCGACACTGCGACAGTTCTTGCGCACTATGGCTTTGACTACACACAAGCTGAAAACCTTGCAAGTTACGCAGCAAGTCAAAACGCTCAAACGACCCCCCATGGTCGAAGTCACGCTGCTCCGCAGCTTTTGAAGCTCCGCACGGGTTCGACGCAGGACAAGGATCAGTACTGGGGCGTATTCCTGAACTATTTGAATAATGATGTTGAGAGTGATCCGATCTATGTCTTCAAGACATATTATTTCGGAAATTCTCTCGACATTCCCTCATTTGAGGTTGCACAGTCAAAGGCGAACCTTTACGACCTGTCCGCAAAGCTGATCGTGACAGGAAACGAGGATGTTGTTCCGGATGGTCATGCGGAAAAAACATATGTCAACACGCCGACATCCGGAGTGAACGCCATGACCATTTCGAGGACAAGCCAGACATCGTCATGGTTCGTCGGAAACGGAAGGCTGGTCTACAATTCTCTCGGATTTGAGCTTGACGAGAGCCGCTTCGTTACACTTGATCTTACAAATTCGGGCGCAAATCAGAGCATAGGTATGTACGCCCAGAACCTGATCAGAAAGCACAGAGATTCGGAGGATGGTGTATTCAGGCTCAAGGTTGAGAAGCACAGTCTTTCAGGGTATTTCTACAACGTTGCCCTGATACCCGAGGACGGAGGTTATGACTGGGCGAGCGGTGGCACCGAGAGAGAGGTTCCTCCGACCGATCAGAACTCGACCTATCTTTCAAAGGATGGAATGAGACTGGCGGGCTATTCCGTAACATATTTGAACGGTCAGACTCCGGTGGTTCGAAATGCGATCGTCAATAAAACATATTCCGCATGGCCGGTCGGTGATGATACGGTATTTTTGGATCGGGAAAACGAAGAATACATCGTTAAGCTTGAGCATGTTACTTCGGACCGGGCATATGTGCTCAAACCCATCTTCCTTCCGGCCGGCAGCCCGTTTGAGATAGGGATCGAGCGGCAATCCGGGAAGATCATCAGACCTTCGTCGGCGGAGGTTGATTGGGCGATCTCGGATTATGAGCTCACAATCTCGGGACTTAAGGATATGATCGATGCCGGTTATCCCGTGTCCATGATCGATCTGAGAAGCATCAGGGCGAAGTGTTATAACTATGGCAGGAACAACAATGCTTATTATGATGTTTCGTTTGACAAACTTCTCTATTGGGACGCAACCCGCTGCACATATGATCTTTATGTCAGAGGCAATTCAGAAGATACTCCGGTGAGGGTAGGCGGGAACTCTGTCAGGTACACCTTACAAAATGATGGAACGCTGAGAATTCCGTTAAAAGATCTTGGCACTTTTACCCTGTTTGTGGATTCGAATACAATTCTGAAGACTGAGTTCATTCGAGGAATCGGATTTGCGGATTATGGTACACCGCTGGACAACTACGATATAATACAGCAATATGTATCATATCAGATTGAGAGTCTTCTTCCGAACAGGGACCTTGGAAGAGTATCCGGCACCCCGACCACGTTTGCCGAGTACACTCCGGGCGACAGTTTTGTGGGGATAAAGGCAAATCATGATTACAGATACACGGCAGTGTATACGCAATCAGGGAACGGCCCCAGACTGGTTTTCAATGAAAGCGGAAGTGAGCCGATCTCTGACACGGGTGATTTATTACAGGTGATCACGGAGATCGAAGGTGATGGTTATCCCGGATTGGTATTCTATGGAGGAGAGCTCTCGGAAGTAGCATATGGATCGGGTATGCTTTCTGATCAGGAATTAGCTGCGATCTTCCCCCGAACGGTAACAAGAACCGAAACAGCGTCAGGACGTCCCGAGGCGGTGATAAAGGGCGATGCGGATCTGATCGGAAAGTACGGATGCGGAGTACTTGAGTTCAAACGGTACGTAACAATCAATATCATTAATCCTAACAATGTGATCGTATATAGTCCTAATGTAAAGAACAGGCTTAGTACTATAACGAGTACACAGGGGCTTAGTTCTGAGTATGACTACTCAACATTAAGGCAGTTTTTAAAGCTTGGAACAGACGCGATTATGCCTTCGAACGTGAGATTGTCGCTTTCGATGAGCAACAATGATAGTTGTCCTGACGGATGGGCATATGTAGAATACAATAATGATTCCGGGTACGTATACTACGGAAGCGGCACGGTTGAAGGACAGGTGGGTTGCGCTACCAGTACACCGCTTTCAATCCAGCCATTGAATTAAAGATAATCGAATCCGTGAATGAATAGGTTTGTGTTGACATGTTTCTACATAAGTAGTAGTATGGACATACAGGGAGTGTTTAACACTCCCTCTTTTATTGCGTTATAATACATTTTCGGGAGTTGTTTGATATGAACAAAAAAGCGTTGATATTTGGCGGCGGGGCTGTTGCGCTCGTTGCCATAATTGTTGCTCTGATATTTATCTTTACGGGCGGTGAGGATGCTTACCGTTCTATTAAAGTCTTTGAGATCGACGGTTCCTGTACCGTGGATCGTGACGGCGACACATTGGACGCTTTTAAGAACATGTCACTCTCATCGGGTGATTCTTTTACCGTCGGAGAAGGCAGCTTTGCCCGCCTCAAGCTCGACGATGACAAGTATGTCTATCTCGAGGCTAACACTAAGATCAATCTTACCGCAACCGGCACGGCCAATGACAGTAAGACGATGGTCTACATCGAGCGCGGTTCAATGCTCACCGAGGTTAAGAAGAAACTCTCAGCGACCTCATCTTACGATATCGTTACTCCCAACACCACGATGTCCATCCGTGGTACAAAGACACTTACTCAGGTTTTGGAGGATGCAGTCACAGGTCACGTCCAGACCAGTAACGCCGTCCTTGAAGGACAGGTTAAGATAAAGGCCGTTAAGGTCAAAGCAGACGGAACCGTAGTCTCCGTGGAGAAAGACCTCGGCGCCGGCGAAGGTAACGCATTCTCATCAAACAAAGAAGAACTCGTTTCGCAGGAAGAGATGAAGTCGATCGCCGACACCGGTGCATCTGTGAGTGGTATCAAGGTTGAGATCATATCCGAGGAAGACGCTGATATTGTATTCGATGTGGCAACATTCGAGGCATCCTTCCTTGAAAACGTAAAGAGCATCCTTATAGCTGACGCTGAAGCTGCAACAGGTGAGAACGGTCTTTCACAGGAGCAGATCGACGCGATCAATGCACAGCTGGGTGAGGTTCTGGAGTCATTTGATGTGATCAGTACGGAATCTCAGAACGCGATCGATGCAGCCGCTTCGAATGAACCGTCATATGAACCCGTCTACTCAGACGACACCAACACATCGGACTATACTCCCGCAGTTGATACAACCGGAAGTGAAGGTGATGCTGATACTTACGTATATGTGACAGATACTGATGACACAGATGACGTTACCGAAACCGTCGATGGCGAAGAATCTTTGATCAATCTTGACGATCTTAATACCGGCGATGAAGAAGACGAGGATGCCGATCAGGACGTTGCAGACACAGAAGGCGAAGAGGACGAATCTGACGAAACAGATGACACCGACGAATCAGATGAACCCGATGAAGAGGACGAGACTGAAGCGACAGATGAGTCTGACAAATCGGATGAGGAAGATGAGTCTGAAGAAGACGAATCCGGCGAAGATGAATCTGATGCAGAGGAGGAAGAGGACGAGAATAAGGAAGAAGAGAATGAACAAGAAGACGAGGAGTCTGATCGTAACAACGAGGAAAGCAGTGATGAACAAGAGGAGACTCCTGTAGAAAACACAGATACCGGTTCTTCAGGCTCTTCAAGCACTTCAACCGTAGAACCGACCAAGGCTGTTACATACGAAACAACAAGATCCTTTGGAGGATCTCAACAGAGTGGGTCGTCTGCTCAAGAGGGAGCAACCACTGTTGGCCTTGTGTTCTATAGTGGTGGGTCGGTAGTTGCTGTGAGCGATCTTCCGGGTGCTTTTGCTATCAGTTCCAAACTTCCCGGAGAAGACGGGAGTAGCTATAGCGTTGCAGTTGACGAGCAGCATTCAGATGCTTATGAATTTACGGGATGGTATATTACCGAGTCCCTGGCAAGAGAATCCGATCCGAACAATAGGCTTATCACTATGCCTTCGTCTTCGGAGGAAACGGTAACTCTTTGGGCCGGAATCAGGAAGAAACCGGTCAGGATTGTGATCACAAATCTTAATACTGTTGCCGGGAAATTTGTCATTCCAAACAGTACAGAAGGAAGCGCGGGTAGCCAGTATACGCGTCAGGGAACGGATGCATCCGGTCATGAGTATTATCTGAGCGGCGAAGCAGAAAACATTCTTACGATCAACGGTTATGAGTACGGGGATTCATTTGCTTTGCCCGAATCGTCGATAGTCCTTGAGGGCAAAAATGCTGATCTTACAAGTATTCCCTATATTACCGGTTTGATACCGGGCTATCAGGCAGATTACTTTGTCGGATACAGTACGAGCGGTGAAGTAAAAGTTGCGGATCTGATGACTTCTTCCAATCCTGAAGAAGCATACGAAGGAGAAAAGGTCTTCCTTAATCATAGCACGGAGTATTTCGAAAACACCGGCGCAGAGGCGGGGATCAACAGAGAAGTTACGCTTAACAATGAGTTGATAAGAGATGGCGTATTTAACCTGTACGCTTACTTTGCTACGGAAGTAAAAATCGAAACAAACGATCAGGTTGTAAAAACATCGAGCGGAAATAAGAATATTTCTCAATTGTTTGGTTCGGATGACACCGAAGTCAAGACATCTCTGCTCGGCAGCGCGACGGATGCGGAACCCCGGACCTGGAAAATCACAAAACGTGCTGAGAACGACTTTACCATGACAACGTGGTATCAGGGAAATGTTTCCGTGGTTCTTCCGGAACTTATGCTTTGTTCCGGGTACAGTGCAGATAAGTATGCCGTAAGACTTTCATCGGTATCGGAGAGAGGATCTTCGTTTATCAATAACGGAAAAGAAATGATCAACGCAGGATCGTTTTTCTTCAATCCCAATTCATCGGCCATGCCGATGAGTTTTGTGGCGAAGACGGTCAGGTATGCGGTTATCGATCTGTCGGGAACCAATATATTAAATCGTACGGATCTGAGAAATCCTTATTTAAGCAATCCGTATTATATCCGTGAAGAAGGAGATAACACGCAGAGTGACCTGAAATTCAAGCTTGCTCTCATTGGTATGAAATGGGAGTCGAACACTATTCCTGACGGATATATGGCTGCTCCGGGAGTTGACGAGGGACTTTCATATACCAAACACGCAAATGGGTATGGCCCGGTTCAACAGGGAAGCGGAAGTTACGGTGGCAATAAAACAAGAGTATTTATAATGGTACCCGATGATGCTTATTACCCTTGGGGGGCAAGAGGAGAATCGAGAGTATCGGATCTTGAAAATATGAACCTGACTGAGGTGATCGGACAGGAGAAAATTACTCTGAATGCATTTATCGGTAATATCGACAGAAAACTTTTGGGATTTGAAGTTGACTATATCGATGATTCGGAGCCGGCTAAATACAATGCGCTTTACAGACTTATGGACACCGGCAGCGATGCAAGGGGTCAGTATTGTGACCACACTACGCCTGTCACAAACGGACATAATACAGTTGAGTACGGAGCATTTTTGTCACTTGGTCTGGTGGAAGAATGTCCTTTCCTTTCCGACAGCAGCGGTCAGATTGTTCTGAAACCGATCTTCGGTCCGGTTGAAAAGCCTTTCAGCCTCGATATAGTATATAGTAACCTTGTTCCGTACCTCAGGATCGGGGATATTGACCATGATTTTCTGGGATATGTTTCAGAAATTACGAACATCAAAGATGCAGATTGTTGCATGACTGAGGGAAGTGAGTTCGAAGATAAAAATATAAATGATCTGTATTGGAACAGTGAGCTCGGGAAGTATATGCCTGCCGGGTTAAATGATTCGGGATTTTGCGGGGAAATGGTATATGATGAAGTTACAAATAAGTATCATCAGGACATCCCCCTTCAGTATGCACTGAGCGCGTTACCTTCCGGAACCGGAAGCTTATTCGCAAGAGGATTCGGAGCATATGCTATTAAGAATCTTAAATTCAAGCTGAGTTGTCAGGAATTGGAAGATACTATGGACTGCGGGGATATAACAGGCTGTTACAGTCCCTGTGTTTATGATATTAAGATTGACAACTCGAAGCGTTATCGCTACACCGGCTTTATGGCTCCGGGATTCGGTGACGGAGGCACAGGAAAGCTGACGAGAGTTGTTGACCAGTACGAGGATGATTTTGAACCTTGGAGAGTAATTGAGGATCTGAGATATAAATCCGAAACACGTTACAGCAGATGGGGAGGCGCCCTTTCACCATACAAGAACAACAGCAAAATGTATGGGTGGAAAGGCCAGGGCCAGTTTGAGGTGATGGATTTCAGCTTAATGATAATCAGGTATGACACTGAAGGAAATATACGGAACGTCCTTCACTCAGACTCTTGGTCTGAAGGAAAACAATTCGGCGGACTCCTGCAGCTTAACGGTGATTCCAATGAAGATTACAAGAGAGTAAAGATCACTAACAAAGATACGGCATATTGTTATTCTTTGGAAAACACATCTGCGATGAACCTGACATCGGCCTTGATTGGATCAGAGGCTGCCTATAAGACTAAGGCCGTAGCGTTAGCTGCAAGCGGACAGACTGATTCGACAATGTTTATATCGGGAATCAATAGCGGTGAATTACAAAATGTAGAATACTTCTATCTCCCCGGACCGCTCAATGGGGCCGGTACATTATATACGGGAGAGGATTACCCGCCTGATGGCTGGATGTGTATTAAAGCATCAGAAACAGCCGAAAAATCTTACTGGATTAAGATCGGTACCGGTGAACATGACGCACAGATTGCGCAAGAAGACGGATTTTTGCCTGCAGAGCAGTAAGATATAACTATGTAGACCCTGAGGCCCACCCTCTTTTTACTTCTCGAAAGCGGCAAGTTTTGCCCAATTAGCAAGTCCGAACCAGATGGTTCCCAAAGAAAAACTTGCTTTTTATATGAAAAATGCATGTAATCAAATTCACCGAAATCGATTTCACCGAAATCAATTTCGGTGAATTGCATTTCGGTGTTTTACTTACTTCTCCGGTGTGGCGAGCCTTGCTTTAAGTTCCTGGATTGTCTTTTTCTGCAAGCATTTTAAGTTCCTCCCATGTTTCAGCCATAAACAGCTTTGCCTATTTGACAAGTCCGTACCTGATGTCATTATTGGTAGCCGGATCGATCCTTGTCATATTGACATTGATCGTACTCATCTTTGTCAAAAACCAAAATAAATGAGTATTTTCGAGTATACGAGAGTAAATGCGAGCATCACAGAGTATGTCTATAAAATTTCACGCCTCTATGTGTTGCATAAAAGACGTGAAGTGAATAAGATATGAGTTGTCGATTAGCACTCGAAAAGAATGAGTGCTAACAAATCAAAAAGATCAATGTTCAATAAGAAACAGGAGGATACATCATGAAACTCAGACCACTTGGAGACAAGGTTGTATTAAAGCAGCTTGAAGCAGATGAGACCACTAAGTCCGGTATCATCCTTGCGGCAAAAGCACAGGAGAAGCCCCAGCAGGCAGAGGTTATCGCTGTAGGTCCCGGAGGAGTGATCGACGGCAAGGAGATCACCATGCAGGTTAAGAAGGGCGAGAAGGTTATCTACCAGAAGTACGCAGGTACAGAGGTTAAGCTTGACGGCGAGGAGTACATCATCGTAAAGCAGTCCGATATCGTAGCTGTTGTAGAGAAGTAAGAAGCTATCATATAAACGTTTATGCTGATTCAAGGCAAATAAGGCATTTGAAGCGGCAGAAGGAAAAATAGGAAATCAGAGCATATGCGTAAATTATATGGAGCATGTGCATTATACAATAAAAAGGAGAATCATCATGGCAAAAGAGATCAAATACGCTGCAGATGCCAGAGCAGCTCTTTGCGCAGGCGTTAATAAGCTTGCTGATACAGTTAAGGTTACACTCGGACCTAAGGGAAGAAACGTCGTTCTTGACAAGTCATACGGCGCACCCCTTATCACAAACGACGGTGTTACGATCGCTAAGGAGATCGAGCTCGAGGATTCGTTCGAGAACATGGGCGCTCAGATCGTTAAGGAAGTTGCTACCAAGACAAATGATGTTGCCGGTGACGGAACAACCACTGCTACAGTACTTGCACAGGCAATGATCAACGAGGGTGCCAAGAACCTCGCAGCAGGCGCTAACCCCATGGATCTTCGTAAGGGTATGCAGAAGGCTACCGATGCCGCTGTTGCTGCAATCCTCAAGATGAGTGCCAAGGTTAACGGCAAGGATCAGATCGCCAAGGTTGCAGCTATCTCGGCAAGCGACGATCAGGTTGGACAGATGATCGCAGACGCTATGGACAAGGTTTCGAAGGACGGCGTTATCACTATCGAAGAGTCCAAGACAATGCAGACAGAGCTTGACCTTGTTGAAGGTATGCAGTTCGACAAGGGATATGTTTCCGCATATATGGCAACAGACATGGACAAGATGGAAGCAGTTCTCGATGATCCCATGATCCTCATCACTGACAAGAAGATCAGCAACATCCAGGACATCCTTCCTATACTTGAAGAGATCATGAAGGGCGGCAGAAAGCTCCTTATCATCGCTGAGGACGTTGAAGGCGAGGCTCTTTCGACACTCGTTCTCAACAAGCTTCGCGGAGTATTCACAGTTGTTGCGGTTAAGGCACCCGGCTACGGCGACAGACGTAAGGCCATGCTTCAGGATATCGCGATCCTCACAGGCGGTACCGTTATCTCTGACGAGCTCGGACTTGAGCTTAAGGATACAACTCTTGATCAGCTCGGCCGCGCTAAGTCGGTTAAGGTTCAGAAGGAGAACACAGTCATCGTTGACGGTGCCGGAGACAAGAAGGAGATCGAGGCACGTATCAACCAGATCCGTACACAGATCGAGGAGACAACCTCTGAGTTCGATAAAGAGAAGCTTCAGGAGCGTCTTGCCAAGCTCGCAGGCGGCGTAGCTGTCATCAGAGTCGGCGCTGCAACTGAGGCAGAGATGAAAGAGAAGAAGCTCCGTATGGAAGATGCACTCAACGCTACACGTGCAGCAGTTGAGGAAGGTATCATCGCCGGCGGCGGATGCACATACATCCATGCAGCAAAGGAAGCAGCTAAGAAGATCGCCAAGCTCGAGGGCGACGAGAAGACCGGTGCAGCCATCGTTCTTAAGGCACTTGAGGCACCTCTTACGATCATTGCCAACAACGCAGGTCTTGAGGGCGCTGTCATCGTTAATAAGGTTAAAGAGAGCCGCGCAGGCATCGGCTTCAATGCTGTTACAGAGAAGTACGTTGACATGGTAAGAGCAGGTATCCTTGATCCTACAAAGGTTTCACGTTCCGCTCTTCAGAACGCTACAAGCGTTGCTTCGACATTCCTTACAACCGAAGCTGCCGTTGCAACTATCAAGGAGCCCGCTCCCGCAATGCCCGCAGGCAACCCCGGAATGGGCATGATGTAATAAAAGATCGGAGATACAATGGACGGTCAATACTGTGAAACATATGTAAAAAGAGGCGTGCTTACAAAGCACAAGGTCATCAGGGCACTGATCTGGCTCGTTGCGCTGGCTGCGTTTGTTGCCGGCTGGTTGCTTATCGGCCCTTATGGGTTTATACCGTGCATCGTGATCGTGCTGGTGGGAGTTTTCATCTCCCCCTCGTTCAACGTGGACTACGAGTACGTTTATGTGGACGGACAGATAGATTTCGACAGGATCACGAGCGGAGAGAAGCGTAAGACGATGCTCAGACTCGATCTGGACGGTATCGAGATGATGGCACCTCTTTCGTCACACAGGTTGGATTCGTTTAAGAACGCTCCGGGCCTTGTAAAGCATGACTTTTCGTCTCAGAAGCCCGATGCCGTACTTTACGGGATCGCCTACACCGAAGGTGACAAGAGGAACCTGGTTGTGTTTGAGCCGGGTGAGGAGATGCTCGCGCTTGCGACTCGCAAGTCACCCAGAAAGGTTTTCAAGGACTGATAAGAGTTCGAAGCATTATAATTTTGTAACATATTTGAAGAGTCCCGCGGCAGGAATGCTGCGGGATTCTTTTGTGTCGGTTTTAATATACAATTCGTTGCGCTTGGAAATATGTTGTGCTACAATATCTTGTGGATTTGTGTTTATAGCACGAGAAGTGTCTCCAAAGGGGAACAAACAAAGATCGGAAGGCGGAGGTCGCCTTCAAGAGGATAAAGAGGAGGTCTGTATGAAGTTGTTGAAGAAGATGATCGCATTCGTGATTGTCATCGCGACTGTTCTGTCGGTAGTGGGGATCGCACCCGAGCAGGCAGAAGCTGCCGCAAATCCCAAGATCAATGTTTCGAGCAAGATCATCTACGTAGGGGGAAGTTCGGTCCGCCCTGCGTACGGTGACACATATACATTCTATATCAAGAATCGTCCCAAGAAGTACTCTGTAACATGGAGCTCAAGCGATGAGAAAGTTGCCAAGATCGAGAAGCTCCAGTACAGCAAGGCTAAAGTGACCGCTGTCGCTGCCGGCAAGGCAACCATCACCGCTGACTTTATCGACAAGGTTACGAGCACAAAGTACACGCTCACAACAACCGTCACTGTCAAGAAGAACGCAGCGGCCGTATCGATCGCACCTGCTACCATCCCTCGTCTTGACAAGGGTGAGACGATCTCACTTTCGGCAACCCTTTACAACAAGGACGCTTCGGAAGCTAAGTCCGGTGAGGTTACCGACACAGTTAAGTGGATCTCTTCAGATCCAAGCATCGCTACCGTTAATTCTTCGGGTCTCGTGACCGCCGTTGCCGCAGGTAAGGCTACGATCACATGCTACACGGTTCAGAAGACATCGGGTACATACTCAAAGCTTGAGAAGGCCACAGCCAAGAAGAGCATCGAGATCGAAGTGAACGATCCCGCCGTTATCGGTATCGTCAGCGTTTCGCAGACCTCGCTGACAGATATCAAGGTTACCTTTGGCGGTGACTATTCCAAGAACGTTTCCAAGGACAACCTTACGGTTACAAAGGACGGTATCCTTGCTCCCGTTAAGGAGATCAAGTTCTCTGAGGACGGACTTGAGGCAACCGTTACGATGTATTCCGCACTCACGGACGGCTCTCTCTACACACTTACATACAACAACTCCCTTCTTACCGAGGGCAAGTCGGCAGGCTTCAAGGCTTCGGTCGGCGATCCCGTCAGGATGGAGCTTTATACTGATGTCAATACCAACAGAGTCATCGCGGGCAAGTTCACACCCATCAGATTCAGACTCTTCAACGCAAGTAATGTAGACATCACACCTACAGACGTTAATTCACAGGATTACCTGTCCGCAGCCGCAAGACTCACTCTCAAGCAGGCTGACACAAGCTCGAATGCGTACTCCGTTTGGAGCATCGATTACGCCTCCAAGAGCGTGTTCGTATTCGAGGCAGGCAAGACGATCACTCTTTCCGGAGAGTACACCTTCCTTTCGACTGACGGAACGACCTACACTGACAAGACCGTTACCGCAGTGATCCAGCTTACATCCGTTACCGAGGCTTCTACCATGGTTTACGACAGCGCGACCATCACGGCTTCCGGTAAGGCAGGCGAGCTGCTTGACTGGACAACTCCCGTTACAAGACTTTCGGTTTCGGATCAGAAGGGCTTCAAGCTCGTAGCCAGAGTTAAGAACGGTGAGGGCAAGTACATCTACTCTAACGACGACAACAGCCAGATCAAGTTCGGCTCATCCACATCCACATCCTGCTTCGTTAAGGATGACGGATCGATCGTACCTTTCGCAACCGGTACCGACACCGTGGTCGTTTACTACGGACCCGACATTACGACAGGAGTTGCGATCGGATCGATCATTATAAACGTTGTCGGACAGAGAGTTCCCTCACGTCTTATCATCGAGCAGAACGGCAGCCCGATCTCGACACTTCAGACATCAGACGCGTACGGAGTATCCGAGGACAGCGTGAACATCAGGATCCTCGACCAGTACGGTGACCAGATAGATATCACGAACAACGCGGTTTCGAGCACCATCCCGCTTTCGACTGTTATCGTAACAAGCGTTCAGGAGTACGGTCCTTCGGCCAATGTTTATGCTAACACCGACGGAACCGGCAGGATCGAGATCAATTCGCTCGGAATCGGTGCCACAAGCGGCAAGAGCTACAGCATGAAGGTCAGCTACAGCGATCCTTCGTACGGAACGCTTGACGGGTACTTTACTGTTCTTGTCTTTACACCCAACCCGAACGCAACATCGAGCTACAGAGTTATGGTAGAAGGCGACAAGAACATGAAGGTCGGCTCGGGACTCGCGCTTCCTAAGCTTGAGATCAAGCTCTTTGAGATGAAGGGTAACGTTCGTTACAGCAGGATCCTTACAGTCAAGCCTTCTCCCAATTCCGGATTCTATGTCGGAGACGGAGACTTCTTCTACAGGATCTACAAGGCTGACGCAACAAGCACCGAGATCAAGAAGGGTCTTTCGACAGACTATATAGAAGTTGTATACGAGGAGAACAACGGACTCGTTAAGTACGAAACGGGTGCTTACGTCCTCAGAGTGTTCAAGCGTAACGGCACTCAGGACGGAATGGTTGCTTCGACAGAGTTCACACTCACCGACACCGCCGGAACAGTCAAGTGGGATCTCGTTTCACCCACTACCAAGATTCCTCTTAAGGACAACATGACCAAGGACGAGATCAAGATGGTATTCGCCGAGTGCTTCAAGCTCACGATCGGAACCGACTCCGTCGGAACAAGCCAGATCGACTTCTCGGACGAGCCCATTACCAACAACGGTCAGATCTTCTTCAGAACCGTTCTCGTGACAGAAACAGTTTCGGTCAACAGCAGGATCTACACGCTGACACACAAAGTTACACTCAATACTACGATCAGAAACAAATAATAAAAACAAGGGATCCCGGCTCCGGTCGGGATCTCTTAATAGAAACAGACAGGATGATAATCACATGAAAACCCTTCTTAGAAACGCTAAAGCATTTATCGACGGCTCCTTTACACCCTCGGATATCATGATAGAAGACGGGAGGATCGCATCGGTACTTCCTGCATGCACGGGCAAGGCCTCGGGGGATACCGAGGTTTTGGATCTCACCGGGAAGCATGTTTTTCCGGGACTGGTAGACGTGCATGTGCACTTCCGTGAGCCCGGCTTCTCCTACAAGGAAACGATCGCCACGGGATCGCTTGCGGCAGCCCGGGGCGGCTACACCGACGTGTGTCCCATGCCGAACCTCTCGCCCGTTCCGGACAGCCCGGAGCACCTTGAGGAGGAGCTTACGCTTGTACGGCAGCAGGCGGTCATCGACGTCCATCCCTACGGCAGCCTGACAGTCGGCGAAAAGGGCACGGCAGTTGCCGATATAGAAGGGATGAAGGACGACGTCTGTGCTTTCAGTGATGACGGGGTCGGAGTAGAGGACGACTCTCTCATGGAAGAAGCCATGAACAGGTGCAAAGCAGTCGGAAAGCTCGCTGTTGCGCACTGTGAGGTCAAGTCGCTCATGGGAGGAAAGCACCTTAACGAAGGACTTGCATCCAAGGTTCTCGGAATCGCCGGGATCTCCTGCGAGAGCGAGTGGAAGATGATCGAGAGAGATATAAGCGTTTCAAAGAAAACAGGCTGCGGTTACCATGTCTGCCATGTTTCGACAGCGGACAGCGTCAGATTGATAAGGGAAGCCAAGAAAGCGGGTGTTGATATCACCTGCGAAACCGCGCCTCATTATCTGCTCCTTGATGAGCGGGTGCTCCTTAAAGGGGGATGCGCTGAAGGAAGTTATGATTTGGGGCAAAAGGATCTTATACAAAACGAGGTGGCCGGGATACTCGCACAAGAGGCTGAGCGGGATAACAAGGCAGTTTGTGAGGCGTCGGAAGGAACCGTTTCGGGTAATCCGGACAAAGGATCGGTAGGAGAAACGACAGGGGATATATGCTGTGCAGGTCTCGTCCGTGATGAGAAGCTCCTCGGAAGGTTTAAGATGAACCCTCCTTTGAGAAGCCGGGCAGACAGAGAGGAACTCCTTAAGGGCCTGCTCGACGGCACGATCGACATGATCGCCACCGATCACGCACCTCACTCGAAAGAAGAAAAGGAGAGGGGAATACTCGGCGGCCCGATGGGAGTTTCGGGCATCGAGTGCGCATTCCCTGTTCTTTACACGGGTCTTGTGAAGACGGGTGTGATCACTCTTGAAAAGCTCATAACGCTTATGAGCACCGCTCCGGCTGCGCGGTTTAATTTTGAATCGGGCATCAGAGAGGGAGCAACAGCCAAGCTCTGTGTCTACGATCTCGATGAGCAGTACAACGTCTGCGGTGAGAACTTCGCATCGATGGGACATTTTACTCCGTTTGAAGGCGTCAAAGTGTACGGGAAATGCCTGATGACCGTGTGCGGTGACAAGATGATCATACAAAAGAAAATCTAAAACTATTGGGCGGCCGGCATTGCTTTTACCACCGCCCAAACGGTGTCTTCTATCGACGCGGTCTCTTCATCGATGACCGCGTCGGCGTATTTTTCGTACAGAGAAGTGCGTTCTTTGTACATCTCATCAAATGTTTCTCCGCCACGCAGCACGACACCGCGTCCTTTAATGTCATTGAGTCTCTTCTTAAGCGGATCCAGACCGACCTTGAGATAAACGATAGTGGCATTCTGCTTCAGGTGGGTCATGCCTGCTTCACTGTAGACTGCGCTTCCTCCCGTGGCGATGACGGTACCGGAAACGTTTATTCCGAGCAGAGCTTGTTCTTCCTTTTCGAGGAAGCCATCGACGCCGCATTTTTCTATGATCTCGCTCAGCTTTTTGTTCTCTCGTTTCTGGATCACTAGATCGCTGTCGATAAAATCCATCCCGAGAACCTTCGCGAGGATAACACCGACTGTACTTTTTCCCGAAGCCGGCATTCCGATGAGAACGATGTTCCTTTTGTTATCTGCACTTTTCATTGTTAATACCTCCGAGGTTTATTCTTCATCATAGATTGTAATGACTTCCTCAAACGGAATGTAGTCCCCCATTCGACTACTTAACGTTCCGTTAATTAGGTCGTCCCATGTTATACTGTCATCATTGACAAGAACATATCTTTCGGCACTTTTGTATAGTGCACTTTCGACCCGCGGAACGTCTGTCAGGCGTTTGAGATATTTCCATGATTTTTTGCTTGAATCGATACCCTTGCGCTCGGCAAGCTCATAAGCATCTTCAATCCTGTTTATCGGGGAGACCGTGTACGTGTTCCCGTCAAAACTGAGTTCTGTCAGAAAGAGGCTCGGATAATCCTGCTTTGTCGCTTTTTTTAGCTCGGATGACATGTTTCCCGACAGATCGTAGACTTTCGCAATCCTTACACTTGCGGGCTCGCCGGCTTCGGATTTCTTTAAGAATTCGTCCATGAGTTCTCGGGCATATGGCGGCTCCATCCCTCTGGACACTACGAAGCCGTTCCTTTTGACAGCTTCGATCTCGTCCTCCGAAACTCCGAGAGGGGGAGCATACTTTAAGAGACTGTCCCCGTTTATTGTGGTTCCGATAAGATACCTGTGTTCCGGATCATCACAGACGGTAAAGAACTGCCATTCTTTTGTGCCTTCAAAAAGCTTGTCTTCGGTACCTTCATAGATCAAGGCGTCCTTTAAATACTCAGTTGTATATACCGAATTATCAAAGAGCCCCCTTTCAAAACTATATCTGTATACTACACCGTCTATCGGGATAAAGAAGTAACCTCCGTAAATCCCGGCTTCGTTCTCTGTCGAAGGTGTCACTTCAGGGTCCTGAATTATGATTTCTCCGATGTTGTCATCGCTGATGAGACCGGGATCCTCGAAAAAACCCTTCCCGATACCCGAAGTGTCGGGATCGCCCCAATACCAAAATTTGGTTGAATCCTTATCGATTTCAATTTGTACGCCTTGGGAGCTGCTTGATTTGGCTGCCTCAAAATCGATTCTTTTTACGCCGGAAGAGGGCTCCGATTCTTTCCCGTTGTCTGTGACTTCCTGAGGCTCGCTCTGAGGACTCTCCTTATGGCATGACGACAGGGAGAGAGAAATAAGAAAGCAAAGGATCATGGCCGTGAGCGCGACAAAACCATTTTTTCCGGAATTGTATTTTTTCATAATCATATCCTCCTTTTTGCCAACACATGGCTATTTATCGGGATTCATAATCATCGCTTCGATTGATTGTGATATGTACCGCTTTTACAAAGTTTATTACTTCACCGGATGCAGTTTATGCTGCGTTTGTGATCAGAACGTATATGATTGCTGCGACCAGGAGTCCGAAGCCTGCGGCCGAGAAAACCGTCAGATGTCTGTACGAGACAAGGTTCTCGATCCTCGTCCGGACCTTTGCTCCTCCGAACGCCGATACAAACATGTTTTTACTGCGAACGGATCCGATAAGCGAGACAGCGTACTCCTTGCGGTCGTCTTCGCTTAACTTTGCCACCGCCGTTTCGTCACATGCCAGCTCGAGGTCGGCAAGGAACGCCTTCAGGAAGAGCCAGGAGAGCGGATTGAACCAGTGAACGGATGCGGCGAGAAACCCTAAAAGCCTCCAGAGATTGTCCTTCCTTCTGACATGCGTTCTTTCGTGTCTCAGGACGAATTCCCTTTTCTTCCCTTTACAATCCTTCGGAAGGATTATCCTCGGTCTGATGATTCCGTAGACGGCGGGGGTGTCGATCTTCTTTGAGACATAAACATTGTCTTTGAATCTGCGAGCATCACGGATTTCTTTTAACGTGCTGACATACATCATGGTGAAAGCAAGAAGGATGGCAAGTGTAACGACAAGCCAGATTATCCCGGCAACCCGGAACACTTCTTCAAGCATGTTTGTCTTATACACTATAGGATCGTAGCTTGCTGCGGCACCGATAGAATTCATGAATGACATGGAAATAAAGCTTTGAGGTGGTGAAACCGCAACGGTTTTAGGCTTATAAACATACTCCGAAATGAGATTCATAAAGCTGAAGGGACTGGTGAATGCGATAGGAACACACATCCTGAAGAAGGGAATTATCCACAGGAAAACAGACACTCTGCGCGGGATTCTCCTGATCCTTCTGATCAGGAGCACACAAAGTCCCATGAGTGACGCCGTTATGCTCATGTTTATGATCCAGTAAACAGTCTCAGCGAGCATCCCTTCTACCTCCGTTTCAAGCGCGGGGCTTGCTGCCCATACGCTTATCTATCATGTCCTTGAGTTCCTCGATCTCACTCTCGGTGAGCTCCTCATCTTCAATGAGCGCCGAAAAGAGCGCTTTTCGTGAACCACCGAAGAAACGCTTGAGAAGTGAAGATGTCTCGTTCTTTCGGATGTCGGTCTCGGTGATCAGAGGCGTGCACATGAAGCCCGGCTCGTCTCTTCTGATGAAGCCCTTTGCCTCAAGCTTCTTGATCACCGTGTATGTCGTGTTCTTGTTCCAGCCTATCTGATCGGCAGCGATCAGACTGATCTCCTTGGCGGGGAGCGGACCTTCCTTCCAAAGGATCTCCATCACTTTGGCCTCGCTGTCAAATAGTTTCTCTTTCATTCGCACCTCCGGACTATCGCTATAGTCTATAGACTATCACAATAGTCTGAGCGCGTCAAGCCCCGGATCAAAGAAAGATCAGCTGATTGAAATTCATGGTTTGTTTGCCGAAATAATCTGAATATTGAGACTTATTTCAGTTGTGTTGCAATGGGGTTCTTTTTATGTTACCATACCAAAAGTGCATGAAACAGATCCGGCATACATTAGAGGAGTCAACGCAATGAAAGAGAAGCTGTCTTCGAGACCAATTATCGAAAGTTCCCGTTGTAGCGGAGTTGTTTCCTTTAAATCAGATTATTCAACGGCTTTGATGATACGATAAAGTGTCATTTGAGCCGTTTCTTTTTTATACCGGTCATCGAGCGAATTTGTTCGTGAGATGCAATAAAACGAGAGGCAGACGATGAAGAAAGACTTTATGCAAACCGCAGTGATCACTTCAAACGTCCGGATCGCCAAGGCGACCTTTGAGATGAAGTTTGATTGTGACGCAACAGCCATCACGGCTCCCGGACAGTTCATCAACATAGATGTGCCCGGTTACTTCCTGCGCAGACCCATCTCGGTGTGCGATGCGGAAGACAGAACACTCACCATCATCTACAAGGTGGTCGGACAGGGGACGGATGCAATGTCCCGGATGAGCGCGGGGACAGAACTGAACATCCTGACAGGGCTCGGAAACGGATTTGATCCCGAGCGCGCAAAGGGCAGAGCACTCCTCGTGGGAGGAGGCTGCGGCGTGGCACCGCTCTTCATGCTCGCGAAGAAGCTTGTGAGACTCGGCAAGGCGGTTGATGTGGTCCTCGGCTTCAATACGAAAGATGAAATCTTCCTTGAGAAGGAATTCCTTGATCTGAACGATCTCTACGAATTCGGATGTGAAGGTTTTGATGAAGCCTACTATGCCGGTGAAATATACGACAAGGAAACGCAGCCGGATAAAGATCGGCTGCAAAGAGGGAAGAAACCGGAGGTGCGCGTGGCAGTCACAACGGTTGACGGATCATACGGTATCAAAGGTTTTGTTACGGATGCGATCGCGCAGATGTACGGAGGCGAGATCCCTTACTACTACGCCTGCGGACCGCTCCCGATGCTCAAAGCGCTCAAGAAGACGGTTGGAAACGGCGGCGAGCTCAGCCTTGAAGAGCGCATGGGATGCGGCTTCGGGGCATGCGTCGGATGCAGCGTCAAGACCACTAAGGGCTTCAAAAAGGTCTGCGCCGACGGACCCGTGTTCCCCGCAGCAGAAGTACTTGAAGAGGTTTAAGAGCAATTATCCTTAAGATAAACAGGCAGGAAAAAAAGCGAACCCATTAATAATTGTTACCGGGCAGAAATCGGAAACCGGGATTCGAAAGATATCGGACAAATAGGAATAAAAGGAAAAAGACATGAGCGCACAAGAAAGAAAAACAGCAGACATTTCGGTTACCCTCTCGGGACTGAGGCTCGACAACCCCATAATCCCGGCAAGCGGAACATTCGGCTTCGGAGAGGAGTTCGCGCAGCTTTATGACATAAACGTTCTCGGAAGCTTTTCCTTCAAGGGAACTACCAGAGAGAAGCGCTTCGGTAACCCCACGCCCCGTATCGCGGAGTGTGAGGGGGGCATGCTCAACTCCGTCGGACTCGCCAACCCCGGCATCGACGAGGTGATCGGTGAGGAGCTTCCCGCTCTCAGAAAGATATTCAAAAAGCCGGTTGTGGCGAACATCAGCGGTTTCTCGATCGACGAGTACGTCTACAACTGCGAGAAGATAGACAAAGAAGATCAGGTCGGTATCATCGAGGTCAACATCAGCTGTCCCAACGTCCATGATGGCGGAATGGCATTCGGAACGTCTCCGGAGAGCGCCGCAGCGGTCACAAAGGCAGTCAAGGCAGTGACCACCAAGCCTGTCTACATGAAGCTTTCGCCGAACGTCACTGACATCGCCGCGATCGCTAAGGCATGCGAGGAAGCGGGGGCAGACGGAGTTTCGCTCATCAATACGCTTATGGGCATGAGGATAGATATCAAGACCGGTCGTCACATCCTTGCAAACAAGACGGGCGGCATGTCGGGACCTTGCATCTTCCCGCTCGCGGTCAGAATGGTCTACCAGGTTTACGAGGCAGTGAAGATCCCGATCATCGGCATGGGCGGAGTAAGCTCTGCGCGTGATGTGATCGAGCTTATGTACGCCGGGGCTACGGCAGTTCAGGTTGGTGCGGCAAACCTTGTCGATCCCTATGTCTGCCCGAAGATCATCGAGGAGTTGCCTAAGCTCTGCGCGGAGCTCGGAATAGAGAAACTGACCGACATCATCGGAAAAGCGCATAATAATTGAGCACAATAAATACGCACATGAAAGGGGAAACGAAATGAGTGAAAGAGATGTTATCATCGCGTGTGATTTTTCGGGAGCGGACGAGACAATGGCGTTCCTCGGACAATTCAAAGGGAGGAAGCCGTTCGTAAAGATCGGAATGGAGCTTTACTACTCGGCAGGTCCGGACATCGTGAAAAGGATCAAAGCAGCGGGACACAAGATCTTTCTTGACCTTAAGCTTCACGACATTCCTAACACGGTAAAGAAGACGATGAAGGTTCTTTCGGGGCTCGATGTCGACATGACAAACCTCCATGCCGCAGGCACAAAGGCTATGATGGAGGCTGCGCTTGAGGGACTCACAAGACCCGACGGAACACGCCCCATCCTTATCGCGGTAACACAGCTTACTTCGACCGATGAGGAAAGGATGAGAAACGAGCTGCTCATTAACGCAACGCTTGAGGAAACGGTACTTAAGTACGCACAGAACACAAAGGAAGCGGGTCTTGACGGAATCGTCTGCTCACCCCTTGAAGCAGGAATGGTCAAAGAAAAGCTTGGCAAGGAGTTCGTGACCGTAACACCGGGCGTCAGATTCGCAGACAGTGCGGGCGACGACCAGCGCAGGATCACAACCCCCGAGAGAGCAAGAGAGATCGGTTCGGACTACATCGTGGTCGGACGCCCCATCACCCAGGCAGAGGATCCGGTTGCCGCATATGAGAGATGCGTGAAGGGATTCCTCGGATAAATCCTCAAAGCACATTTGCTAAATCGGGAGAGGATGCAAATCGTCAAACCGGATATCAAATCGTTAAACGGAAATGATAGTGATATAAAATCTAAATACAGGGAGGACTACACAATGACACATGAAGAGAGAAGCATGAAGGTAGCAGACGGACTTTTGTCCATCAAGGCAGTTTTCTTCAGGCCCGACGACCCTTTTACATGGGCAAGCGGGATCAAGAGCCCCGTGTACTGTGACAACAG
Organism: Lachnospiraceae bacterium; assembly: GCA_017427685.1. Taxonomy (GTDB): domain Bacteria; phylum Bacillota; class Clostridia; order Lachnospirales; family Lachnospiraceae; genus RUG11977. The sequence continues at coordinate 71,061 of JAFRSH010000014.1, forward strand.
ACTTACGCTCACGGCACCCGAGGTCAGAACAACGATCGAGGAAGGATTTGTAGAACTCATCAAAGAGTACTACCCCGAGTGTGAAGTCCTCATGGGAACAAGCACTTCCGGAATCCCTCACGCAGCTATCATCGGACACATGATGAACCTGCCCATGGGTTACGTTCGCTCCGGCAACAAGGAGCACGGACGCGGTAACCGTATCGAGGGAGCACTTGCGAAGGGTGCCAAGGTTGTCGTTATCGAGGACCTTATCTCCACAGGCGGAAGCTGTATCGAAGTTGTGGAAGCTCTCCGTGAAGCAGGTGCCGACGTGCTCGGTATCGCAAGCATCTTCACATACAACTTAAAGAAGGGCTTTGACAACCTTAAGGCAGCAAACGCCGAGAACCACAGCCTCACGGATTTCGATATGATCGCGAAGAGGGCAGCGGCGCTCAACTATGTAAAGGAAGAAGATATCGAAAGCCTCATCGCATTCCGTAATTCGCTCGGCTGATACGGGGGCGCGTCATCGCGCCGTGCCTGCCTGTGAAAGGAAAGCGATCACGGATCAAATGAACATCGGGAAAACAATCATAAAGAAAGCAGGACTTATATGGACAATCTGATAGACATACTCGACCTGTCGGTTGAAGAGATTGACGAACTGGTTGAAAAAGCGAAAGATATTATCAATAACCCCGACGCATATCGTGAAAAGTGCCGCTACAAAAAGCTCGCCACACTTTTCTTCGAGCCTTCGACAAGAACGAGACTCAGCTTTGAGAGCGCAATGCTCGACCTCGGAGGAAACGTGATCGGATTCTCGGGCGCGGACAACAGCTCCGCAGCCAAGGGCGAGAGCGTTTCGGATACTGTTAGGACGGTCGGATGCTACGCCGATATCATCGCGATGAGACATCCCAAAGAGGGCGCGCCTCTTGTAGCTTCGATGCATGCGGGGATCCCCGTTATCAACGCCGGCGACGGCGGACACAACCACCCCACACAGACACTTACCGATCTCCTGACCATAAACATGGAGAAAGGAAGATTCACCGACATGACGATCGGACTCTGCGGCGACCTTAAATTCGGTCGTACCGTACACTCGCTGATCGAAGCGATGTCGAGATACTCCGGGATCAGGTTCGTGTTCATATCTCCCAAGGAACTCAAGCTTCCCAGCTACGTTGTTGACGAGTACCTCACAAAGAACAACATCCCCTTCGAGGAGACGAACGACCTCATGGCGGCGATGCCGAACCTTGATATCCTCTACATGACGAGAGTTCAGCGCGAGCGCTTCTTCAACGAGGAGGATTACATCAGACTCAAAGACAGCTACATTCTCACCAGAGAGAAGCTCGCGGAGGCCAAGGCGGATCTTACGATCATGCATCCGCTTCCCAGGGTAAACGAGATCTCGGTCGATGTGGATGATGACGAGAGAGCGGCTTACTTCAAGCAGGTCCGCTATGGCAAGTTCATCCGCATGGCACTGATACTCAAGATGCTCGGCATAGAATAAAGGGGGCGATCAGATGAATATAGACGGTATCACAAACGGACTCGTTATCGATCATATCGAAGCGGGAAAAGGAATGGAGCTTTACAACGCACTTCATCTCGGTGACCTTGAGAGCTCCGTGGCACTCATTAAGAATGTTACCAGCCACAAGATGGGCAAAAAGGATATAATAAAGGTCGATGAGGTCCTCGATGTAGACCTTGATGTTCTCGGGTTTATCGACCCCAACATCACCGTTAATATCATCAAGGACAACGAGATAGTCGGAAAGAAGCACATCGAGCTTCCGAAGAAGGTCACCAACCTCATCAAGTGCAAGAACCCCAGATGCATCACATCGACCGAGCAGGAGCTTCCGCACATCTTTAAGCTCACGGATCCCGCAACACGCACTTACAGGTGCATATACTGCGAGACCAAAGCACGTGAGACGAGAGTGTGATCTGACGCATATGTTGCACGGTTCGGGATTCACGGGTGAACACAAAACGAGATAAATGTAGTATAATAAACAAGTATTACGGGCTGCAAGCTGCAGGAAAGGTAAGGAAGATTATGGATATCTACGAAGTAAAAGAGTTTAGTGAGATCGTTAAGGGGAACACATACCCCGGCCGCGGCATCGTCCTCGGCATGAGCGCAGACGGGCAGAAGGCTGTCAGCGCGTACTTTATCATGGGCAGGAGCGTTAATTCGAGAAACAGAGTATTTGATGAGACGGCAGACGGCATCATCATCCACGCTTTCGATCCTTCGAAGCTTTCGGATCCGAGCCTCGTTATCTATTCTCCCGTCAGAAAGTACGGCGAGAACCTCATCGTTACAAACGGAGACCAGACAGACACGGTTTATGACGGACTTGCAGCAGGCAAAAGCTTCGAGATCGCTCTCGAGAGCCGTGAGTTTGAGCCCGATGCACCCAACTTCACACCTCGTATCAGCGGTATGATCACTTTTGCGAACGGTTCGTTCACCTACAAGATGAACATCCTCAAGAGCGCGGACGCACAGGGAAGCGCATGCAGCCGCTTCAACTTCGCTTATCCCGCACTCGCAGGAGTGGGACATTTCCTTCATACTTACGAGCATGACGGTAATCCTATCCCCACATTCCAGGGTGAGCCCGAGCGTACAGCGATTCCGAACGATATCGATGCGTTCACATCGCAGATCTGGGACAACCTTGACGCAGAGAACAAGGTTTCACTTTATGTCAGATTTGACGACCTTGCAACAGGCAAGACAGAGACGAGGATCATTAACAAAAACAAGTGATCGGAAGCCTGCGCGGCGGTCACATAAGCGTTAAAAAGCATACAGCACAACAAGAGCACAGAAAGGAAGATGCCGGAGGGATCCGGCAAGGGAGAGAAATGAAAGAATTAGAACTCAAGTACGGATGCAACCCCAATCAGAAGCCTGCCAAGATCTACATGGAGAACGGCGCAGAGCTTCCCATCGAGATCATGAACGGCCGCCCCGGATACATCAATTTCCTTGATGCATTTAACGGATGGCAGCTTGTTAAGGAGATCAAGGCAGCGACAGGATGTGTTGCCGCTACTTCTTTCAAGCACGTTTCGCCCACATCGGCAGCTATCGGTCAGAAGCTTGACGACAAGCTCAAGAGAGCATGCTTCGTTGATGATATCGAGGGTCTTGACGAGTCACCCCTTGCGTGTGCATATGCGCGTGCGAGAGGAACCGACAGAATGTCATCCTTCGGCGACTTTATTGCCCTGAGCGACGTCTGTGACGCAACAACAGCCCGCATCATCAAGCGTGAGGTTTCGGACGGTATCATCGCACCCGGCTACACTGACGAGGCTCTTGAAATCCTCAAGGCAAAGCGCAAGGGCGGTTACAACATCATCAAGATCGATGCCGACTACATCCCCGAGGTTCAGGAGAAGAAGCAGGTTTACGGCATCACCTTCGAGCAGGGCCGCAACAACTTCAAGATCGACGAGTCGCTGCTCAAGAACATCGTGACCAAGAATCAGAACCTTCCCGACAGCGCTGTTCGCGATCTTCTGATCTCGCTTATCACTCTTAAGTACACGCAGTCCAATTCGGTCTGCTACGCATACGAAGGCCAGGCGATCGGTGTAGGCGCAGGACAGCAGTCGAGAGTACATTGTACAAGACTTGCGGGCAACAAGGCAGACAACTTCCTTCTCCGCAGATGGGACAGGATCCTCGATCTTCCTTTCCTTCCCACACTTGCACGTCCCGACCGCGACAACGTTATCGACCAGTACATTACCGGCGAAGGTGAGGATGTTGCGGGCGATTCGTCATGGCAGCAGTACTTCACCAAGCAGCCCGCTCCGCTTACCGCAGCAGAGAAGAGAGCATACCTCGACACTATCTCGGGCGTGGCACTCGGCAGCGATGCGTTCTTCCCCTTCAGCGACAACATCGAGCGCGCAAAGAAGAGCGGCGTTTCCTACGTGGCAGAGCCCGGCGGATCGGTTCGTGACGATCTTGTTATCGAGAAGTGTGATGAGTTCGGTATGGTAATGGCATTTACCGGGATGAGACTGTTCCATCATTGATCGAAACTTTGAGTTCATAAGAAAAACAATTCGGGATGTGAGACTTGGATCTCACATCCCGGTTTTATTTGATCATGAATTTCCTGCTTGCTTGTCCTTATACATCGGGCTTTTGCACGCGTGTTACTTGGCGCAGTAACTGTTCTCTACGGTGATCACGCACTCGAGTTTCTCGTCCTGCGCTTTCACCACGCGGCGGATCTCAAGCACGAGCTCCCTCTTCCCGATGTCGGACATAGAGAAAGGTACCACGACATCAAAGATCAGGTTGGTGCGGTTCTCGCCCTTCACGACTCTGAAATCGTGGATCGTAGCCTGCGGCTCAAGCTCTGCTACAAGCTGAGCCATGGCTTCCTTCATCTTCATGACTTCTTCGTTGCAAACATCGATCGGATCCATGTGGATCACGAGGAATATCCCGAGATCGCGGAGCGTCTCCTTCTCTATAAGATCGACGAGCTCATGCGCCTTTTCGATATCCATGGTGCTCGCAACCTCCGCATGGATGGTGGCCATTCGTTTGGTCGGACCGTAGCTGTGAACGATAAGGTCGTGGCTGCCGACGATACCTTCGTAGCCTTCAACCTTCTGAGTGATGCAGTCGTAAAGCTCCTTCGGAGCAGCACTTCCGATGATGGGCTCGATCGTATCCTTTGCGACGCCGATACCGGCTATAAAGATCATGACGCTGACAACGGCGCCCACATAACCGTCAATATCGAGCGCGAAGAAATGAAGCACGAGCGTGGAAGCCAGAGTAGCCGAGGTCAGGACAGCGTCGCTTAAAGCGTCTTTCGAAGTCGCCATGCAGACCTTCGAATCAACCTTGCGACCGATCCTTCTGTAAAAGAAGAACAGCCAGAGTTTGGCAAGGATCGACACGGCAAGCACAATAACGCTTATCCAGGCGAATACCATCGTCCCGCCGTCATGGATCTTCGCGATGGAGTCTTTGAAGCAGGTGATCGCCACTTCGAGGATAAGGAATGCGACGATGAGTGCCGCTATATATTCATAACGGCCGTGTCCGAAGGGATGCTCCTCATCTGCCGGCTTCGCAGCGATCTTAATGCCTATGATGCTGATGATCGCCGATGCCGCATCCGAGAGGTTGTTTAACCCGTCGGCAAGAATGGCAACTGAACCGAAAAACAGTCCGACAAGCATCTTCGATCCGGACAGGAGGATATTGCAGACGATACCGACTATCGATGCAAAAATGCCGTATTTTTCACGGATCTGCGCATCAATATCTTTACCGATGTAATTGCGCATGAAAATCTTTTCAAGAATCATAAAAGCCTTCTCCATATAGAATACGTTTCTGATATTTTACCATAAACATTGCACAGCAGATAAAGAATTTTGTCTATATTTGGCATGCAGGACCATAAACAGATATGTAAATGGACCACAAACCCCGTCCCCGGGGTTCATTTTAAAACGAAATTGGTATATAATAATTTCTCAGGGTTGAGAATTTAACAGAAAAGGACATACATAACTATGAACACACAAAACGGCTACAAGTATGAGGTGCATCTTCATACGGCCGAAGCAAGCAAATGCGGATCGACACCCGGAGCGGAGTATATAGCCGCGTTCAAGGCGGCCGGCTACGACGGGATCATCGTCACGGATCACTTTTTTTATGGCAATACGGGAGTGGACAGGAACCTTCCATGGCCTCTGTTTGTGGATGAGTTCTGCAAGGGCTACGAAGCAGCCAAAGAGGAGGGCGACAAGCAGGGATTTAAGGTATTTTTCGGCTGGGAGGAGAACTTTAACAACGACGAGTATCTGGTCTACGGACTCGACAAGGAGTGGCTCAAGGCACATCACGACGTGCTCCGCTGCTCACAGAAGGAGATGCTCGAGATGGTGCACGAGGGCGGTGGAGCCGTTGTTCAGGCTCATCCGTTCAGGGAGAGAGGATATATCCGCAATGTCAATGTTCACCCCTTCCAGTGCGACGCTATGGAAGCCAGCAACTTCGGTAACCCGCCGGAGCAGGACATCCTTGCTTACAACTTCTGCAAGGATCGCGGCATCACGATGACATCCGGATCGGACATCCACAACAAGTCGGTCATCCCTTCAACCACCTGCGGTATGCTCTTTGACAAGCCGCTTGAATCGATACATGATTACGTGGATGCCATAAAGTCAGGCAAGGGCTTCAGACCGCTTATATCACCCGACAGGATGGGACCCCTTGAAGATGCAAATATGCATCTTCCGACATACCTTTATGATGAGGATAATAAGCCGCATTTGGTGAAGAAGGAAGATATCTTCAAGTGACTTAGTTTATATCGGTTGATAAGACAAGCTTATATCACATAAGCGTAAAAGAATTAACTACAGGAGGTAACAATATGTCAGTACCTACACCCCACAACAGCGCACAGAAAGGCGACATCGCCAAAACTGTCCTCATGCCCGGCGATCCTTTAAGGGCGAAGTACATCGCAGAAACATATCTCTCTGATGTGAAATGCTTTAACAGTGTCAGGAACATGCTCGGCTTCACAGGAAAATATAAAGGACATGAGGTATCCGTCATGGGCGGTGGCATGGGTATGCCCTCCGTCGGTATATATACATATGAACTGTTTAATTTCTACGATGTTGACAACATCATCCGCATCGGTTCCGCAGGAGCATATTCGAAGGACCTGCACGTGATGGATGTTGTGATCGCCATGGGTGCCTGCACCGATTCAAACTACGTTTCGACCTTCTGCCTGCCCGGGTATTATGCGCCGATAGCTGATTACGGCCTTCTTTCCAAGGCGGTCGATGCGGCAGGTAAGCTTGAGATACCGGTCACGGTCGGAAACATCGTTTCTTCCGACGTGTTCTACAGCGACAACCCCGAGTTCAACGAGAAGTGGGCCAAGATGGGCGTACTCGGTGTGGAGATGGAAGCAGCGGGTCTCTACATGAACGCGGCACGCGCAGGTAAGAAGGCACTCTGCATACTTACGATCTCCGACCACTTCTACCTCGAAGAAAAGCTTTCCACAGAGGAAAGACAGCTCGGATTCAACAATATGATGAAGATCGCACTCGAAACAGCGATCTGTTCTTAATCTCATCGATGAATATAATAAAGATTACGGATATAAACGCGCCTGAACTGGATGTTTTTACCAGGATATCCGAGGCGCAGCTGTTCAGGTACAATGAGCCGGAGACCGGTATTTTCCTTGCCGAGAGCGCGAATGTAATACTTCGCGCTCTTGAAGCAGGCTTTGAACCGCTTTCCATGCTTGTCGAAACCGGGAGGATGGAGTCGGAGGCGGGACCTGTCTTTGAAATGATCGAACGGCTTTGGGGCTCCGAAGTTTTGGAGACCATACCCGTATATACCGCAGACCGTGACATCGTGTGTGACCTGACCGGTTATACCCTCGTCAGGGGACTTTGGATGACACTGCGGAGAAAACCGCCGATTCCGCTCGATGAGTTCTGTTGTGATAAGAAGCGTATCACGGTCTTGTTTGATGTAGTAAATCCCACGAATGTCGGAGCTATCATCCGCAGTGCGGCCGCACTCGGGATGGAAGGCGCCGTTCTTACGCGCGCGAGCGTGGATCCGCTTACCAGGAGATCCTCAAGAGTCAGTATGGGAACTGTTTTTCAGATCCCATGGACAAAAGCAGAAAAAGAGGACTCGGAAGGAATCGCTCTGATCGGAAAACTTAAAGGATACGGCTTTAAAACGGTTGCCATGGCTCTTACCGAGGATTCGACCGATCCGGGTAATGAGGAGATCAGAAAGAATGAGAAACTTGCAATTGTCCTCGGAACCGAAGGTACCGGCCTGCCGAAGGATGTGATCGATGCATGCGATTACCGCGTCATGATCCCGATGCACAACGGGGTGGATTCCTTGAATGTTGCCGCCGCAAGCGCAGTGATGTTTTGGGAGCTTGGAAAGTAAAGGCTGATAAAAAGATGATATCGGGAAGTTGTTTATGAATATGGGTACGGTAAATGATTCAGTGCCTATGGTTACTTCGGAGTGTATATCTGATACTACAAAGAGGGGTTAGAACTTATGGATGACAGGAAAAATATGGGAAAAGAGAAAGATGGCGTGATGATGCCGGTGCCTCCAAGATTATCGGAAATGGATGTGTCATATCCTGGTTTTATTAACGGCCTGATTGATGAAATCCAAAGAAAGAGGATAGTCATTACATTAAATGCTAATGCCGGTCTGATCGACCTGTACTGGTATGTGGGAAACATGATCCTTAAGAAGCAGAAAACGGAAGGTTGGGGCGCCAAAGTTATCGACAGGATATCCCATGACATTAAGACTGCTTTTCCTGATATGAACGGTTTTTCGCCAAGGAACATTAAAAACATGCGTAGATTCGCCGCAGAATGGCGGGATTATGAAATTGTGCAACAGGTTGTGGCACAAATACCGTGGCGGACAAATCTGGTTTTGCTTGAAAAACTTGATTCAACGGAGGAACGGCTTTGGTATGCCGGAAAAGTTATCGAAAACGGATGGAGTAGTAGCGTATTGGCTATGCAGATAGAAAGCGGTCTGTTCAGTCGAGACGGAAAAGCCGTGAATAATTTTGATCTTTCACTTCCACCGGAAGATTCCGACCTTGTGAGTCAAGTATTCAAAGATCCATATCTGTTTGATTTCCTTGGAACTGATATTCCGAGGCGTGAAATTGAAATTGAAAAGAAATTGACTGAACACATTCAGAGTTTCTTGCTTGAACTCGGACAAGGCTTTGCTTTTGTCGGGCGACAGATTCATTTGGAACTCGGAGGACAGGATTTCTACATTGACATGCTTTTTTATCACCTACGACTTCGCTGTTATGTGGTGATCGAACTAAAAGCCTGTGAGTTTCAACCTGAATTTGTGAGCAAAATCAATATGTATCGTAACGTGGTAGACGACGTTCTCCGTCATCCGGATGACAAACCGACAATAGGATTGTTGCTAGTGAAGGGCAAGAATAAGACGGTTGTGGAATACTCTCTTACAGGATACAACAATCCGATAGGGGTTGCAGATTGGGAAAATCAGCTTACAAAGAGCCTGCCTGAAGACTTGAAAAGCAGTCTTCCGACAATAGAAGAAATAGAAAAAGAGCTGAACCAGTAATTTGTGCAACAGTTGTTGCACAAATGTGAAGGTTGGGGTGCATTTGCTTTAATCATTATTGTCTGATGTCGCAAATTGCGACTTCAAAGCAGAAATGTGCTACATAACCGACGAGTGGATTAAAAACAGGACAGGCATGTTTACGGATGATTTTATGAAGCTTGTGATTAGGATGTTGTCGTACACTAGAATAAATATTCAGGGAAACATGTTGGAATCATACGATCTTATGAACTGTTTTTTAATAGAAAGAATTTTGGCATAACTTATACTGATCATTTGTTATTAGGTTTACCTTGGATTCAGCGCAGACCTCGGGAAATTGGAAAGGATTGTACATGAAAAGTATCTGTATTGATGAAAAATGGTCCTTTAGGCAGGGTTTCCTTGATTCACTTTGGGCGATAAACGAGGCGCCCTGCGAAGAAGTGAACCTTCCTCATGACGCGATGATCGGCACGGCGGTTTCGCCCGATGCCGTGGCTCAGCAGGATTCGGGGTACTATAAGGGCGGGATATGCAATTACACCAAATACCTGTTTATCCCGCAGGAGTGGGAAGAGGAAACAATCATGCTCTCGTTTGACGGAGCGATGATGAACGCGACAGTCGAAGTCAACGGCTGTAAGGCGGCCATGGAGCACTACGGATACGCGCCGTTTTATGCCGATATCACGGGACTTGTGGCATTCGGCCGGGAAAACCGCGTCACCGTGCACGTTGACACAGGCTCACAGCCCAATTCCAGATGGTATACGGGAACCGGACTGTACCGCAGCGTTAAGCTCCTTCACGGACCGAAGGTCCACATCGTTCCCGACGGGATCTATGGTTTCACAAAGGAAGTTTCAGATAACCGCGCTTTTGCCGAGGCTCGTGTTGAGATCGCCAATGATCTTTCGGAAAACCGTCTTGTCCGGGCCGAGGTCTGTTTTATAAAAGAAACGGATTACGAAGCCGGGAAAACAGATGCTTATGCCGCAAAGGCTTCTCAGACTGTTCAGATAAACCCGCACAGCGTTGAAACGGCAAAGATAGCCATGATCATCGAAGACCCGCTCATTTGGGATCAGGACAGTCCGAATCTTTACAGAGTGGTGGTCAGAGTGACTGACACGGGAGCTTTCAGGACGCACTTTATAAAGGATCGTGATCAATCCGTCGATGAATCTTCAGCCCTTTTCGGCATCAGGACGATCACGGCGGATCCCGTAAGGGGACTGAGGATCAACGGAAAGACCGTGAAGCTTAAAGGCGGATGCCTCCATCACGATAACGGCCTTTTGGGAGCCATTTCTCTGTACGAAACCGAAGTCAGAAAGATAAAGAAACTCAAGGAAGTCGGTTTTAATGCGATCAGGACCGCTCATAACCCTCCGTCGGCTGCGCTCGTTGAGGCGTGCGACAGGGTCGGGATGTATATCTTCGACGAGGCTTTTGACGCATGGGGTATTGCAAAAAGGAGCGGAGACTACAGCCGGTACTTCGATACCGACTGGGAAAAGGATCTGACTGCGTTTATTAAGCGTGACAGAACACACCCGAGCGTTATCATGTGGTCTACGGGAAATGAGATCCCGGAGAGAGGCGGCTTAAACAATGGCTACTCGCTGGCTACCATGCTCGCAAACCGCATCCGTGATCTGGATGCCACAAGACCGATAAGCAACGGGATCTGTTCGTTCTGGAGCGGAATGGACGATGAGCGCGCCGAAGGAAAGAGCCCGGAACAAAACGCACCGGATGAACCTCAGGATCTCATCTGGGAGAAATGGACGGAAGCTTTCACCAACGGGCTTGATGTGGTCGGATACAATTACATGGAGGATCTTTACGAGCGGGATCACGAGCTGTTTCCTCAGAGAGTGATCCTCGGCTCCGAAAACTTCCCCAAGGATATTGGCTTCAGATGGCCGATGATTGAGCGACTGCCTTATGTGATCGGAGAATTCACGTGGACGGCCTGGGATTACCTTGGCGAAGCAGGCGTAGGCAGAGCACTTTACCTCGAAGAAGGAGATCCGCTCATAGAAAAGGGTCCGTGGGCCGTCATGCCGCATCTGATGACCGTGTATCCCTGGAGAACCGCCAACGACGCGGACTTTGACATTACGGGGATTATGCTGCCTCAGGGAGCATATCGCAGCGTGGTTTTCGGCAACTCCGGCACCTTCCTTTATTCGTACCATCCCGACAGCTTTGGAAAATATGAGCTTATGAGCATGTGGGGATTCCCTGCGATATACTCCTCGTGGAATTATGAGGGATATGAGGGGAAACCCGTGGAGCTTATGGTGTTTTCAGCTGCCGAAGAGGTTGAACTTGTTCTGAACGGAAGGACGCTCGGAAAGAAAAAGGTCAGCAATGAGAGACCGATGCCCCGGAGCGTGCGCTTTGAAGCGGTTTATGAACCCGGGAAGATAGAAGCCATAAGCTTCCGCGGAGGCAGAGAAGTGAGCCGCGCATGTCTTGAAACAACGGGACGGCCTGCAGGCGTCAGGCTGTTACCCGAAAAAACCGTGCTGAGTGGTGACGGACATGACGTGACCTACGTTGTCGCGGAGATCATTGATGAGAAGGGAGCCGTTGTTCCCGAGGCAGAGGTAAAGCTTCACGCAGCGCTCGAAGGTGACGCCGCGAAGCTTTACGGTTTTGGCACCGGTAATCCTGTCACAGAAGAAGTATATACCGATAACGATACAGTCAGCTACCGGGGAAGGGCGACGGCCGTGATCCGCGCAGGGCACGGTGAGGGGAAGGCGGTCCTTACCGTTGAAGCCGAACTGCCGGGCGGGCTCGTGAAGGCCTCCTGTCAGATATCACAGGTTATTAAATGAGTTTTAGTGCCGGACTTGTTTGGAGAGAGTCAAAGACTTGTTGTATCCCTTTTTTGGAATTGCCGGGAGAAGGAATCTGAAACGGTTGATAATCGTTACGGAAGAGGATAGATAATTGATAGTATGGGAAAAGGATCAATATGTGGACGATAAAATATACCCTGCTTAATGTTTCGTATTTTGCGGCATTTTGCACGGTGCATGCTTATGCTGCCGTTTATCTGCTTGAAAAAGGCTTCACCAACACAGAGGTGGGTATCCTTCTCGCTGTCGCAAACATACTGTCCGCAGTTCTGCAGCCCGTCGTGGCGGGGATTATAGACAGAAAAGGCAGGCTGACAAACCGAGGTTTTATCTTTATCTCGGTCGGCGTTATTCTGGCGGGGTCGGTCGCTTTGATGATCGCGCCGGATGAGAAGATACTCATCTTTATCGTATATGCGCTCATATACCTGATACAGTTTACTTATCAGCCCGTGATGACGGCGCTTTGCTTCGAGTACAAAAAGGCGGGATGCGACATCTTCTACGGGTTGGCGAGAGGCCTCGGATCGGCGAGCTTTGCCGTGACGAGCATGTTTGTCGGCGGACTTGTGGAAAAAGGCGGAGTGACCGTCCTTTTGTTGATAAACATTGCAACCATGATCCTTTCGGCGGTTGTGCTGCTGTTCTTTGGGAAGCCCCGGACGGCCGCGGACGGAGCCGGCTCCGGTGAGAGTGAGGAAGAGTCGATATCGCAAACCGGTTCAAAAAACGGGATCAGGAGCTTTGTGCGCGAATATCCCGCATTTATGCTTTTTCTTGTCGGCACGATCTGCTTCTTTTTTGCGCACAACATGATCAATGATTTCATGATCCAGATCATCAGAAGCCTTGGAGGAAAAGAAACAGAGCTCGGAATAGCCAATTTCCTTCAGGCGATCCTCGAACTCCCTGTCATGGCGCTTATCGGAGTGGTGTTAAAAAAGATCTCCGCGAACAGGCTGCTCGTCTTTTCGGGAGTCGCGTTCCTTGTGAAGATCCTGATCCTTGTGTTTGCGGGCGGTATGGCACAGATGTACCTGAGCCAGTCCTTCCAGCTCTTTGCTTACGCGGTATTTATCCCCGCGGGGGCTTATTATGTCAGCAACAATATGAAAGAGGCCGATCAGGTCAAGGGACAGGCGTTTATCACGAGCGCGATAACTATCGGTGGGGTCTTTTCTAACTTTATCAGCGGGATGATCCTCGACCGGTCAAACATAACCACCATGCTTATCGTGGGAAGTGCAGTCTGCGCAGTAGGAGTGGTACTGACGTTCTTCGCCATGAGGAAACGTTCGAAAGCAGATATAGTGTTATAATAATGGTAAGATGCTTCGTTGAAGTATGTTATCGAGGGAAGCAGGCGTTTGACCGACTGCGAAGAGGGGGCACAGTATGCAAAAAAGAAAAGATTCGGACACATGTATTCATAGAAAACTTGTATGGACCGCAGCTTCGTTGGTGCTGATAGGTAGTGTTACCGTTTTTATCCTTATGTTTACCGGAGTGATCGGTAATAACGGATTTCTGATCGTGGCTGCCGACTCTCCCCAATTGATGAGTGCTCCGTTTGCGCTCGATTTTGATGAGGACGGAGATCTGAATCTTAAAGGGGAAGAGGGAGAAAGGTTTAGGGAAGCGATTCAGAAATACCGTGATGAAAGGAATGCGTTCAAAGCACCGGAGGGCTATAACCCGAATCTTGCCAAAGCAGACGTGCTGGGGCTTAATTCTAAAATGATTCCATTGTTTCTCAAGGAGAGTGACCGCGGCAACTCGGTTTATTCACCGATCAACATTTACATAGCGCTCGGAATGCTCGCGCAGATAACGGAGGGCGATTCAAGAAAACAGGCGCTTGATCTCATCGGAGCCGTAGATGTTGATTACTTAAGAACACAGATCAGCGGGCTCTGGAGAAACTGTTATGAATTCGAAAATACGAGATGTGTTTTGGCATCATCGCTGTGGATGAGCGATGATCTTGATTACAATAAAGATATTCTCAACGTTTTAGCAAAGGATTATTACGCGTCGTCATATTCCGGAGATATGAAATCCGAAAGCTTTTCGGGTGCGTTCTCAGACTGGATCAACGGACAAACGGATGAAATCCTGCATGGGCAGACATCGGAGACAGTATTTGATCCGGAAACGGTTTTTTCGCTTGCGACCACATTAAACTTTGAAGCTAAGTGGGATCTGGAATTTGGCAAGGAAAAGACCGAGAAAGGTATCTTTCACTCATACGCCGGCGATGTACAGTGCGATTATATGAAACAGAAGATCGATGATCAGTACTATTGGGGCGATGGGTTTGGCGCAGTTGAAAAGAAATTCGAGGGATCGTCATCGACGATGATGTTTATACTTCCGGATGAAGGGGTAAGCGTATATGATCTGATCGATGACGAAAAAGGCTTGGAGTTTATAAATACCTGCAGGGTGAACTCGCAGTCAAAACGAGTGTTGATAAACCTGCAAATGCCTAAATTCGATGTTTCTTCGGGCCGTAATATATCAGATGATCTTAAAAAGCTCGGAATGACCGATGTGTTTGAAGAAGGATCGGCTGATTTTTCACCGCTTTTTGGCAGAAACGATGGTATCGTTTTGAGTGAAGTGAGTCACGGAGTACGTGTGATCGCCGATGAAGAAGGCGTTAAGGGTGCTGCAATTACCGTGATGAGGGGATCCGGGGCCAGAAAGCCACCGAATAATGAGATAGATTTTGTCCTGGATCGGCCGTTCATCTTCGTGATCAGATCGGGAGACGGTATCCCGCTTTTTGTCGGAGTTGTTGAAAGACCGTAATGAAGCATGAGGTGACTACCGAACAATGGGTATGATTTGAGATTATATTGTGGCAACATCTTTGAAAAAAGGTGTTGCTTTTTGTTTGAAGGTGTAGTAATATAATGAACAGATTTTCCGAGACGGACAAATGTCCGCATGAAAAAGACACTAACGAAATACAGGAGATGATTGTTATGGCAAAACTTAAGGCAGCCATTCTCGGTGCAACGGGTATGGTAGGACAGAGATTCATTCAGCTTCTTGAGAACCACCCCTGGTTCGAGGTCGCAGTTGTAGCTGCAAGTGCAAGAAGTGCGGGAAAGACATACGAAGAGGCGGTAGGTGAGCGTTGGAAGATGGATACTCCCATGCCCGAGGCCGTTAAGAAGCTTGTTGTTATGAATGTCAGCGATGTTGAGGAAGTCGCTTCCAAGGTTGACTTCTGCTTCAGCGCAGTTGATATGACAAAAGAAGAGATCCGTGCGATCGAGGATGCATATGCAAAGGCAGAGAAGCCCGTTGTTTCCAACAACTCGGCACATCGCTGGACACCCGACGTTCCCATGATCGTTCCGGAGCTTAATCCCGAGCACATCGAGGTTATCGAGTTCCAGAAGAAGAGACTCGGAACAAAGAAGGGCTTCGTAGCTGTTAAGCCCAACTGCTCGATCCAGAGCTATACTCCCGCTCTTTTCGCACTCAGCGAGTTTGAGCCCGAGACCGTTGTTGCTACGACCTATCAGGCTATCTCAGGTGCCGGCAAGAACTTCAAGGACTGGCCCGAGATGGTGGACAACGTTATCCCCTACATCGGCGGCGAGGAAGAGAAGTCCGAGCAGGAGCCTTTAAGGATCTGGGGTCACATCGAGAACGGTCAGATCGTTAAGGCACAGAGCCCTGTCATCACGACACAGTGCATCAGAGTGCCCGTCAGCAACGGTCATATGGCAGCAGTGTTCGTAAACTTCAAGAAGAAGCCCACCAAGGAGCAGATCCTCGAGGCATGGGCAAACTTTAAGGGAGTTCCTCAGGAGCTTGAGCTTCCCAGCGCTCCCAAGCAGTTCATCAAGTACTTCGAAGAGGACAATCGTCCCCAGACAAAGCTTGATCGTGACTATGAGAACGGAATGGGCGTTTGCATGGGCAGACTTCGTGAGGACAGCGTATACCAGTGGAAATTCGTAGGTCTCTCACACAACACACTTCGCGGCGCTGCCGGCGGTGCGGTGCTCATGGCAGAGCTTTTGAAAGCCAAGGGGTACATCTATTAAATAACAGGATGGTCCCCAAGGGATCACATTTATTGAAAAAAATAAAATCATGTGAGTAAAAATCCTCCGGAATGGTACTAATAGGAAAATGCAGTTTCGGGTTGTCTCCGGAAAAACAAGGCTCCCCGAGTGAAACATTCCATAAGGAGGATATATCATGTACCGTTTTTGGAAGAGAGCAGTCTCTGTGATACTTAGTGTGGTGCTTATGGTTACCCTGCTGCCGCAGGCGGAACCGACAGCTGTATCCGCAGCTGAAACGCTGCAAAGCGCCCCTGAGTATAACAGAGACATTATTAATTTGTTGTCCGACATTGTCGGAGGAGAGGAAAGTGCTGAAGAGTATTATCAGATGCTTCAGCAGTACGGCCTTATTGATGATAAAGGAAATATCATTAATAATTGGAAAATAGAGAAAGACGGAAAACAGATCTCACTTGATGAGATAAAGGAGATCGTATCGGGAGATTTCAACCCCGAGGAAATCGTTTGGGTTGATGGTTCACCTGTTACGATGGGGACTCTTGCGGAATTGATCGCAATCGAAGAGTATCTTGATTATGTTAGGGAAACCTACTTCACAGAAAAGGTTTGGACCGCGGAGCAGAAGGAGAACGCTCTTGATCTGGTCAGCCAGCTTGAACGTGAGGGTATCGTTCTGCGTACGGCCAATGAAACAACACAGCCGAAGCTTTTCGGCTCAAACATCAGCCATGATGCAAGGGTGACCGTGATGCACAGTAAGACGGAAAGTATGGGAACCGAGCCACCGTCGCATTATGAGTATTTTGATGTGAGTCTGACGGGAGCAAAGCCCGGGCAAATAGTTGAGTTTTCATGTAAGGCGGTTTCAGGTAGCAGGAAAGCGGATACTTCTGAACAGACAATCCAGTTGACGGCGCGTAAAGACGGAACAGCGACAGGAAGGATTAGTGTTACGGTTTACCGCCCGGATCCGATGTCGGATAAGGAACCTCTTTTTGCGGAGGAGTCATCGTTTTATCTTAATTGTTACAATATCAAAAACGCATTGTTTAAGGATGATGCGGGTAAGGATTGCGAGAATCTCGGGGTTGAGGCAAAGTGCAGAGGAACTCTTGATAAAATGCCAGGCTCTCTGAGTTTTATGATCAACGGAAACACAGGCGTGCCCGAAGATGTGCTCTATGACAGGTTCACACTCGGACAAAAGAACGGAGATACTGTGGAACTCACCACTCTTCAGCAGAATCTGATCAAGTGGGGACTTGTTGATACCGTCAGCTATGTGCATACACAGGATAAAGATCTGTTTACAGGAAATCCTATATTGGAGTTCCAGACAGACGAATATAAGCCTCTGGTCGCACTGGTTACTGCAAACCTGGCAAACCAGGTGAGTATTAAGGCATTAAACGATCCGGATGGACAGGGTGTGCTGGTTCCTATGTCCGATGCGATCGCATGCACCGAAACATCCACCAGTTATCTGACAAGGTTTGTTCAGCCCGCAACGTGGCAGTTTGCCGTAACCGCCTCAGACGGGAACAATGACAAGGAGATGTACAATCATTCTCTCGGATTCAAGCCGGTGGGAGATGATAATTCCGATTATCTCAAATGGGACTGGAATTACCTCATACCTGCAGGAAATGACATGTCCAAGGAATCAGTCGAGGCTGTTACATCGCTTAAAAAGGGAGAGATCATCAAAAGCCTCACTTTCGATGGCGGAATGGCATACTACCCTCTGCGTATCAGCAAAAACATATATGGCGCGGGTAAGGTCTACACCTATTGGTTTTTTGACGGCGCAACCGGAGATGCGCAGCTCAATGATGCGATCGGCTGGGGAAATCCAAGCATGTTCTGGGATGCAACCTATGGAGCATCGGCAGTAAAACAGTACATTCGCCCTGTTGGCGGAAAGTCATACCCGGTTATTGCCAGGTTCTATAGGAGTGCTGCCCCTGTTGTGGAATCGATCAGCGTGCCCGAAGGAACGTATTATCCGGGAGAGATCGTCCCGATCATTGTTAGATATTCGGAGCCGGCACGTAACAACTCATTACTGACTGTCAATGGAAAAACGCTTTCTCCCACTGAAAAAACTGCGTCAAACGTCCAGACTTTCCTCTGGAAGGTTGAAGAAAACGGCGATCAGAGACTGATTGTATCAAGAATCGTTGCGGTAAATCTTGCCGGGAAAGGCTTTACCACCAACTTAGTCGGCGCATCTAATACCCTCGATCTCTGCAATACAGACCCAACGAATAATCGACCGATCGTAGAGATTGATTCGATCGTTAAACTGTCGGCCTTTACAGGAATGAGTGCCAGCATTAACAATGATGATCCCACATATCCCACGATCAAGGCGACGATCGGTATTATCGCAGACAACGGAGAAATCAGCAATAATATTATTAATTCCATTACGAGTGACCTTGACGAGAACAGCCATGTATCACAGTCTTTCAAAGTAAAGATCACTTCATCTGACGGTTTCGATTCGGGTCTTCTTGATATTAGGGCTACGGGACAGAATCTCGGATCGGGTACACTTGTAACGGAAGACGTAAAAATTCATGCCAACAATACCGAACACGACCAGATTTATACAGTTGAGTTGTTCAAAAAAGTAGGAATTAACACCTTTGCTCCTGTTCTGAGAAAGGTTGGTAACACTGCGGAGGAGCTCGGGATTGCCGGTGCTGTCCTCCCTGCGGCGGTATATATAAAAGAAGGGAATCTGATACTGACACGTGTCTCGGTCGTTGTATCGGGCGCGGCTGTCGACATGAATTATGAAGACAGCGAAAGGGTCATTTACGCCGATGAGGTTAAAAGTATAAATGTCGACTTCTCTCTGAACGGAAACGGTTTCACATTCGGGAACACAAGCAAAGTTACCACTCTGGACTCTGATGGAAATCCTGTTGATTCGCAAGCGCACTTCGCATGGATCAGCAGTAATCCGGCAATCGCTACGATCGATAAGGATGGGAATATCTATGCCACGGGGAATAAAGGGGATGCACGCTTTACTCTTAGAGCCCTAAACGGGGGAAATACCTATGGCGATGAAAACGGCCATCAGATAGATCACTTTGCCGAGGTTTCGACGGGAACACTGCACTTCGATTCGGGAAACGCGCCTTTTCTGAAGGTCAGTGATCTTAACCTTACTTACATGACAAACGGACAGGGACTTACTGTTTATCTTACCAGCAACATATGCAGTAAGAGCGCCTCGGGAGTGGCTTTTACTGTCGAAGTGTACTGCGGAGCGAATACAAACGGAACCCTTATGCACAGCATGGTCGTTGAAGGAGATAAGGAGAATCCGGTGTCGCAGATCCTTGTACCCGATTCGGCGTTCTCTTATGATTATGCGGATTCGAACAACAATTACTATACGATCCGAATCAGTACTACCTACGAAGAACAGCAGTACGAGGGTACGACGCATGCGACTGTAGTCTCTCCTCCGGCTTCCGTCAGACTTGGCAGGCTTTCAAACTATTACGTTCTCGATTCGGCGGGAGCGATCCCTGTAACATGGGAAATTAACAACTTCTCACGATTCTCCTCCGGTAACGCGGCAGAGCTTTTTGAGCTGAGCATAAGAAAGAACGGAACAGAGATCGTCACCGATCAGTCAGTAATGCACAATCCTGGAACAGAGGTTGCATACGGGAATGGGCGTTATACAGGAAGCTTTGTTCTGAGGGATCTCGGGTTTACCGCTTCGGATACCGATAAAAACGGCTACAGGCAGATTTACGACGTTTCCGTAAAAGCAAAGAACGGAACTGACAGCACATGGAGCAGCGATTCTTTCATTCTGTATGTTTATGATGAGGACGCGCTCAAAATCTGGGTACAGCCCACAAGTGATATCGAGAAAAAAAGAGGTGCCGTGGGTACGGTCCTGACGGGAGAGGGTTCTGAGAGCGGATCTCTTGTCATGAGTAATATCCCCGCCATTTCGCAGATGAGACAGGATGAGATAATTGCCCTCAGGCGTGATATCTCGCTTCGAAACGTGATCTCAGCCAATTACGGTGATTATGCATGGACTGATCTTTCGGATCGGTTGGCATGGGCTTCCTCAAACAACAGGGTCGCCACGGTAAACTATAAGCAGGGAACGATTTATGAGGATGTCCGAAGCGTGTCCTATGAATCATATATACCCTCGACAAATCTTTTGATCTCGGGTCTGTCGGACGGTTCAACAACCATCACGGCAAAGCATGTTCTGACGGGAATGAGTGACACGCTTCAGGTTAATGTCGAGACACTCAAGGACAAGCTTTACCTCTTCCAGTGTTATCCTCAGACGGAGACAACGCTGACATACCGTGATGCGTCCGGAACGGAAAAAACAGTTACCAGTGATTCGAACGGAGCAGCCGCAATTTATGAAGAAAACGGCATCAGGAGTGATGTGTACTGCCGGTCGAACTTTGCGGGACACGTATATCTCGGAACGTTCTATAACGAAAACCTGGAGTCCGGGGAAAGGGATTCGGCGAAGCTCAATGTTTATCCGTGCAATAACATCAGCCTCAGAAGAGCGGCATATGCGTACCTTTATGTAAAGACGCCTGAAGGGAATCCCTACAGCGGTTACGTTATGGTTCGCGGAGGCGTGAATGTCAACGGGTCTTATGTTCGCAATGCCATGTTTGCTCTTAACAGCACCGGCGCTGCAACGCGGCCGGGTTATGAAGACAGTTTTGTAAGGCTCGGTTCGGACGGCAAGCTTGAGATCGCCATGGATCAGTCGCAATGGGGACTCGGAAGAGACATCACTGCGAAGGACAGCGTTTCCTACGAGTTCATCATTTCGGGAAGTGATAACGGAAGATCGGAAGGAACAAGTGTATATCCCCTGTACGTATATGTGGATGCGGGGGAGACTGAGGACGCCTTTGTCGGAAGCGGCGAAGCGGTTGTTTCTTTCCGAAAGAACAACAGGAACGAAAAACATCCTTTTATCCTCATGCAATATGCAACAGGGAAGGATGAGAACGGAAAACGATTATTCAAAGGCAGTGTGCTTGATTCGACCGGAGTTGTCGGAGTATCGGACACTTCTCCGGAAGCCGAGCTTGAAACGCTCGTTATGTGGTGGGGAGAGGATCGTGTTGACGGCAACGATTACATGCTCAGTCTCTGCGCAAAGGGTGGATTTAAAGTTGCTTCCGGAAGGAACCAGAGTGAACAGACAGTGACGGGCTATCCTTTCATCAATTCACCGATAACTTCATATAAGATCAGCATGAACGACAGTATCCTGAAGTCTTGCAGTGTCGGGACGGGGGAGAAAAAAGAGCTTTATCTGGAGTATTATCGTCAGGCCGGAACGCTCGCAAGACGAGAAGAGCTTTCCTTCAAGCTCACAAACCTCATCGGTGTCGGAAAGATGGAGGACAGCACCGACCTTAAGACCAGACTTCAGCAGACAGGCTCAGCTGTAAATACGAACGGAAGCGGTGCGGCACAGCTCAACACCGGAGACGAGTTTGTACAATCGTCGCTTCAGATCCTCGGAGCACTCAGTTTTTCCGATTCGAGCGGTCAGCTCCTGACGCTTAACATCTCGCCGACAAACGATCCTACGAAGTTCGTCGGTCTTATGAAGTTCAGCTATTCGACAATGGATGACGCCGAATACACGGACGGAATAGAGATCAATCTGGAACCCGAAGAATCGGATATTGACCATATACCGGATGTTACGGAGATTCCATGGTCGGGAGCAAGCAAGTGGTCTTCGGAGTTGTCGGATAAAATGACTAAGGCTGCTGCGAGGGATATAGACGGCGGACTTGACGATCCTGATTATAGCTTCGAGATCGGTGGCTACATGGAGACTCTGATCTACTGGGATTACAATACCGGCAAATGGGCTATGCAGGTCCTTGACGGTGGATTTAACCTTGGAGGCGGTCTTGAATTCGAATGGTCACTGAATACCTTTGTCGGACCCGTTCCGGTAGTCGTGAGCGTTGCTGTTGGCGGGCAGGTTCGTCTGAGCATGGATGCCATCACGGCTTCATATCAGAATAACACGAGGAACCTGAGCGAGATCGACAACGAGTACCTTACAAAGCTCAGACTTTACATTTATGTCAAAGCCTTTGCGGGTATCGGTATCGATTACTCGATAATCGCCCTCAAACTCGGAATCTTCGGACAGATAAGCCTGGATATGACCTTTGAATGGCTCAATCGCCCTTATTTCAGAGATCATCCCGGAGAGAGCATTGTTTCGGAAGCAAGCTCATACTACAATTCCAACCAATATGTATTTGACGGACAGAGGTTTGTCCTCAACGGTATGATCGGACTCGAATTTGTGGCAAAACTTGCTTTGATATCCTATGACAAGGTTCTCTTCTCAATGGGCTTTAATGCTTTTGATATTGCGACCCGGGATTATAACGCGATCGAAAGACTGTGGTCAGACAATCAGGCAAACCTCAGGGAAGCAATCAACGCTCTTTCTCATACCGGTTCGGCAGGCGTGAGCAATATAGGCGGACAGGAGTATCTGAGTGTTGATCTTGCTCCGAGGATGGAGAGCAGGGATTATCTTGAAGATGCCGGCACGAGAATAGGGGACGGCAAAAAAGCAACATGGGGTCAGTCGGTTATAAAGACGGCACTGGTCAGTGGCGGCAACAAGGTAAATATCACCTCGATTGAAAATAACACATACCCCTATGCGGCTCCGAAGCGTGTATCCGGAGCAACAAGAGACAGGCTTTACTGGCTCTCGGACATGAACAGCACAAATGTCAATGATACAAGCGCTGTCAGGGCGGAAAAAACGTCGGGCGGCCAGACATGGAATGTTATCGGAAGTAACGGAAAGATTTCCGATGACCTCGACGATTCGTTGAAGGGTTTTGGAGACATGCAACTTGATGTTGCTGGAGACGGTGATTTCGAGATTTCGGCATGGACCAGACAAATGGTCGACAACGGAAGGGTTGCGGGAGAAACAGTTACGGCAAGTGACCAGATGGTAACGCTTTACGGAACAGAGATCTTCGCGAGAACGTCAAACGGCGGTACGGTGAGACTTACAGACAATAATACACCTGATCTTGCTCCGACCGTTGCGGTCAAAGGAAATCGCGGTATCGTTGCATGGAGAAGCGTGGGCATGTCCGGCAAGGAAATAAACGGAATGTTCAATGCCGCTAATTTTGATACCAAGGATACGATCGTATATAAGATTTATGACGCAGGCACCGGAAACTGGAGCAGCGAGATGACCGCTTATAACGGTTCTTCAGGAAGTGTCAAGGCACTGACTTCAGCAATGCTCAGCAACGGCACCGCAGCACTTGCTTATACGATAGATATTGATGGTAATGACAGCACGCTCAGTGATAAAGAGATCGTTTACTGTGTGATCGATGAGAACGGTGAAGTCAAGAGAACGGTAAGAGCCACGAATGACGATGCTCTTGATGAAAACCCGGATCTTACGGTAGTGCGTTTTGATAATACCGCTGCAGAGAGTTTTGTTCTCGGGTGGTATTCGGATAAAGGAAACGGACAGTCGTCGGACGGAACATCAAAGAACGATCTTTGCATGCTCGACTTTGATGAGAACGGAACTATCGGGGGAAGGCTTGCCGGCTCGCTTTCACAGATGGCAGGCGGATCCGGTATAGACGTTACTTCGAACTTTATGTTCGCAAACAATTCCGATACGATCGACACACTTTCGATTACGTGGGTTGAGCGTGCAGCAGGAGAAGTCGGTGATCTCACGGGCGTAAAGGCAAAAGGAAGCATCGTATCGACGGACAAACCCGAATATGATGTACTTAGGGCGGTGAAGTTCTACACTTACGGACAGGAAATCGGACTTACAAGCGCCGTAAATGTTGCCGAAATGCCTGAAGGAACTCTGATCGACAGTTACGATATCGTTCAGAGAAAGGAAAACGGTGAGTATAAGCTTGATGCCGTTATTCTCGGAACAACGTACGGAATTAACGGAATCGTAAGCAAAAAGAAGGGAATAACGGTTGGCGGAGAAGAAGTAACCTACTATGTTCCCAAGTCAGTTTCCAATATGTATGATGTTTCGGAATCATACAAGAATACTATTACGGTTCCGATGGTTTATTTCGATGAGAGAACGGTAAAGAGGGCGTCCGGTATCGGAATACAGTTCACGGTAAGAAACAATGGCTATGAACCTATAAAGAAACTGGTGTTCAGCGTAGACGGACAGGAAACTGTTTATGAAGACATAGTGCTGCTGCCGGGTGCATCGGCAAGTTTGTGGGCTGATTATAATGTACCCGCAGATGCCGTGAGAGATGTAAACTATACCGTTACGGCAACTTATCAGAATGATGAAGTAAAATCTTCAAACGGAACAGTAAATCTTTACAGACCTGATCTTGAGATCACCGATGCAAAGATCGTCTCCGAAGAGGACGGACAGCGAGTTATCGGGATCAAGCTCAATAACACGCAGGATTCTGCACTCGCAGGAAGTGGTCGTAAGGTCGGCCTGAGCTTCTACTCGGATGCCACCATGCGTGAAGAGATTGAAGAAGCATATCTTTCGTCTGTTATCATCGATGACGAGGATTCCCTCAAGATGATAGATGAGGGAGGATACAGTATCAGGGTAACGTTTGACGCGGCAGCATATGTAGAAGCAAAGAAAAATGAAGCAGGTGAGATACCTGAATCCGGAATAGGGATTTATATTTCGGCAAACGTCTTGGAAGAAAAGACAAATCTGTACGGAGAAACAACGCTTGTTTCTCAAACAGAGCCTGTAATGAACAATAACACGGCCCATGTTAAGTGTGAAAACCTTAGAAGCAGAACCGATAAAGATGTCATTCTTACAAGTGATATGGAAATCGTCAATGGTAAGACAGTGGTGAATGTTGACCTGCAAAATACCAGGATTTCAACAACCACAGAGGGAAACCTTATTGTCAGTCTACTTGATGAAAACGGCAATGTAATTGAGCAGAAACAGAGTTATAGAGGAGGTGTGTCAAACACTTCAACTGTGGGCAGAGGAGTAGTTGCGTATACCTCCATGACAAACGGAGTAAACAATGTAATTGCTCAGACAGCCGTTGATAACGGACTTATTACACTCGGAAAGGAAGGAAAAGCGACAGCATCGTTTGTCTTCAACAAAGAGGGTGCGTCGATAGATGTTTCATATTCGAACCTTAAGCTTGATGCGAACAATGCAGATCTCGCAAGCCTTTCATACTCGGGTATTCCCGGAATCAGTGAGAAGAGCTTTACTGCAAACGACAGAGGTGATTACATCGCTGAGGTCATGGTAGATGATGTGACTCAGACAACTGTAATTGCTTCGGCCGTAAGTGGATTAGCTAAGGTTACGATTGAGGGAAGCGACGATGAACAGCCTGTTATTGAAGGAGACAAGAACACGGCAAGTAAAACAATCGTTCTGGTGCCCAAGGAAGAGGGAAGTACAATAACAGTCACGGTTAAGGCTGATGACGGTACTGAGAAGAGGTTTATACTGAGTATTAAGTATACGGCCGATTCGATAAATAATCCTATTCAAAATCCGACAGTCACACCGACACCGGTGCAAAATGACGAATCTGCTTCTGAACTCACTCCGGAAGAAAAAACAGAGGAGACAGTTAAGACAGAGGAAAAAGTTAAGACAGTAAAAGCGCCTCTTGCAGAACGTAAGGCCAACACCGTCAAGCTCGACAAGAAGCTTGGTGTGACAGAGAAGAACGGCAAGCTCTCGTTCACATGGGGCAAGGTACCGGATGCCGAGTACTACGAACTCTATGTTGTATACGACGACGAGGAATTCTCGGATGCCGAACCCATTGTGGTTGAGGATGCGACCAAGTTTAGCTTGAAGAAGATCGACGGCAAGAAGATCAACCGGAAGAAGAACATCAAGTACAAGGTTGTTGCTTTCAAGACCGAGAACGGAAAGAAGGTTCAGCTTGGTGAAAGCTTGACGCTCTGTGCGGCCGGTACGAAGAGTAAGGAGTACACAAACGTTTCGGAGGTTACCCTTAACAAGACAAAGAAGACCCTTGAAAAAGGAAAGACATTCAAGATCAAGGCAGACTTGAAGCTTGAGGACGAAAGCAAGAAGTTGATCGATCCCGGCATTAAGTACGAGTCTTCCGACACAAGCGTTGCGAAGGTTAGCTCCAAGGGCAAGATCACAACGGTCGGCAAAGGAACCTGCTACGTCTATGTTCGCTCAGCGACCGGTGCGTACGCAAAGATCAAGATTACGGTAAAATAAACAACATATCGTAACGAACACACAAGGGGACAGCAGAAAATGCTGTTCCCTTTTGCGTTGTGTGGTCCCTAGTGGGTCACCACAACCCCCGTCCCCAGGTGGACCGTTTTGTTCGTGAAAAAAATGCAGGTTGGAACACAAAAATCATTTACGGGCTTGACCAATATCGGGTGTGCGATGTAAAATATTAGCGGTTGATGAAAACGACGTTCCAATCTGCAAAAAAATCACGGAGGGACTAAGGTGCTGCCAAGAAAACAGTATGTTGAGGAATTAATAAGATTAAAGAATAACGGAAGGATCAAGATCATTACCGGTCTGAGGCGAAGCGGTAAATCGGTCCTTCTTTTTGAGCTGTTTCGGGAGCATCTGCTGAACGAAGGAGTTCTTCCCGAACAGATCATCGGCGTGCAGCTGGACGACCTGAGTAACATTAAATACAGGAATCCGATTGAACTTGATAAACATATCAGGGAACAAATATCTGACGAGACAAAACAATTTTATATATTTGTAGATGAAATACAGTTGGTTTCGGAAATCCGGAATCCTTATCTGGATGACCCGGAAGCAAAGATCACATTTGTGGATGTTGTCTTGGGACTGATGAAGATAAAAAATGCTGATGTTTATGTGATAGGAAGCAATTCAAAGATGCTTTCGTCGGACATTCTTACCCAATTCAGGGATAGGGGGGATGAAGTCAGGGTATTCCCTCTTTCTTATGCAGAGTTTTATGATGCCTATGAAGGGGACAAAAGGGAAGCTTGGCAGGAGTACTATACTTACGGCGGAATGCCTATGCTCACGGGGCTCGACACTCACGAACGAAAGAGTAAATATCTTCAAGATCTGTTCAAGCGTACTTATCTGAGGGATGTCATTGAAAGAAACCGTATTAAGAATGACACTGAACTATTGGATATATTGCTTGATGTTCTGGCATCGGGGATTGGATCTTTGACCAATCCGAGCAAATTGTCAAATACCTTTTTGAGTGAAAGAAAAATAGCACTTGCGCCCGATACCATTGATAAGTATTTGGGGTATTTCGAGGATTCTTATCTTATCAAAAAGGCACTTCGATATGATGTGAAAGGCCGGAAGTATATAAAGACTCCTTCAAAGTATTATTACTCAGACCCGGGGCTCAGAAATGCCAGACTTGGTTTCAGGCAGATTGAGGAAACCTACCTGATGGAAAACGTCCTTTATAATGATCTGATCCGCCGCGGCTTTGACGTGGATGTCGGAGTTGTGGAAATTGCAACCACGGAAGGCGGGAAAAAAGAGCGTAAGCAGCTTGAGGTTGATTTTGTTGTGAACAGAGGAAATGACAGGTACTATGTTCAGTCGGCTCTCAGCATTGCCGATCCTGAAAAGAAAAAACAGGAAACAGCATCATTACTCAGGATTCCCGATTCGTTTAAAAAAGTAGTTGTTGTCAGGGATTACCTGAAGCCGTGGAAGGATGACCACGGAATTCAGTATGTGGGGATTGAACACTTCCTCAGAGATGAGAATATACTTACGGGTTGATGGTCCTCCCCTCCTTTTTTGCAAAAGTGATAGGACTTTTTGTAAAACACCTGCAAAAATGGCAGGACTTTTGGTGAAATAATTGCAAAAGTGGCAGTACTTATAAGCATTAAAAAAAGCGTTTGTGGGCGTGCTCGGAGACGCAACCGTTACGGAGAAGAGCGAGTATACTTTTGCTGCAGTGGGCGGTAATAGTGATGAAAATTCGCTTTGCGGCGGAATATAAGCATAAAACAATGCGATAATCCGCCGTGAAGCGCAAAAAAAACGTTTGACGGCAGATTATCGTGTAGTTGTAATAATTTTAGACGATCGTTTTGAGCATACAGATTTAAATGATTGAAAGGATAATAGATGGTAGGAAGAGAAAAAGAAGTTGCGGAACTGATAGAGAGATATGAACGAAATGAAGCCCAGTTTGTAGCTGTGTCTGGAATATGATCGTTTATTCGCATCTGTTTTTACAAATCCCGATATGATGAAAGAGATCATAAAGGCACTAAAGACAAGGAGTATGGGATATACCAGAAAAGAAATATCCGGCATGACCGGATATAAAGAAGGAGGCGGCCTGTCTGAAGCGCTGAATGCCTTGATCGTAAGTGACTTTATCATAAAGTACACACCTTTTGGCTTTGGTAAAAGAGAATTGTATTATAAACTGATCGATCCATTCTGTATTTTTTATCTTGACTTTATAGAGAAAAAAGATGCTATGCCGGAAACGTTTTGGCTGGCGAATGTCACATCGCAATCCATAGTTACGTGGAGAGGGTACGCGTTTGAAAATGTATGTCTAAATCATATTGGGGAGATCAAGAAAACGCTCGGAATAAGCGGTATAAGTACTACTCAATCGGCTTGGACCAAAATGGGAGATGATTATAAAGGCACACAGATAGATATGATCATTTCGCGCAGAGACAATATAGTGAATATGTGCGAGATGAAGTATTACGGTGAGAAATTCACCGTGGATAAAGAATACGATGCCGTATTACGTCACAGGAAGAGCCTGCTCAGTGAAATGATTCCAAAAAAGAGTGCGGTTCACAGCACATTGATCACCACATTCGGTATTAAAAACAATGAATACAGATGGAGCTTCGATAATGTTATCACGATGGATGATCTTTTTGGTTGAAAGAGTTTGCAATCAAGTACGGTACTCTCATAAAACTTGTTTTTTGCTTTTTCAAAAATTTTTTGCTATACTTATCACAAAAGGTGTTGACATCAAAGTAACGCAATGCTAGTATGTATGAAAATTGGTAGAGGCGCATCGATTAAAAGTAAGCTGCCTGATGTTGCAGGACAGGTGATGACAGCTGAAAGGATGAGATGCCGAAATTGTGTTTCCGCCTGCCGGGTGCACAGTTGGTTGTGAGGTTAAGAGCCGCATGACTGTCATCAAACCGGGAACCGGACTCTTGAGGACGGTTTCGGGTGAGTCGGGGATTCGTTCTTCGATGATGGAGCGCTACTTTAAATCCGTAACACCGGGTCTAATTATGTTAGCATATGTTCCTTTTTGATGACTCCCTACCGGGAGTTCTTTTTATTTATTATTTCATTCAAAAGGAGATTTTATTATGAGCAGGAAACCAATCTTCACAGGATCTGCAGTTGCGATCATCACACCCATGAATGCCGACGGGTCGATCAACTACGACGAGTTCAAGAGGATCATCGACGACCAGATCGCAGGCGGGACAGACGCTATCGTTGTCTGCGGAACTACAGGCGAGGCATCGACCATGACTCACGAAGAGCACATCGAGACCATCAGAGTGTGCTGCGAGCATGTAAACCACCGTGTGCCCGTTATCGCAGGAACAGGCTCGAACTGCACGGCAACAGCCATTTATCTTTCTCAGGAGGCGCAGAAGGCAGGCGCAGACGCGGTTCTTCTTGTATCACCTTACTACAACAAGGCTACACAGGCCGGTCTTATCAAGCACTTCGGCGACACTGCAGCCAGCATAAACATTCCGGTCATCCTTTACAATATCCCGAGCAGAACGGGCGTGAACATCCTTCCCGAAACCGTCAAGAAGCTTGTTGACACATACGACAACATCGTTGCTATCAAGGACGCTACGGGCAACGTCGGCCAGACAGCCACCATGGCAGCGCTTTGCGGAGACAAGCTCGACATCTACTCAGGCGATGACAACATGATCACACCCATCCTTGCACTCGGCGGAAAGGGCGTTATCTCCGTTCTTTCGCACCTTGCACCCAAGGATACGCATGACATCGTTGACAAGTTCTTAAGCGGCAAGGTACAGGAAAGCATCGACCTTCAGCTTCGTTACATCCCGCTCATCGCCGATCTCTTCTGCGAGGTTAATCCTATCCCCGTTAAGACGGCTATGGGCATGCTCGGCTACAATGTAGGCCCCACAAGAAGCCCTCTTACACCCATGGAAGCAGCTCATGCGGAGAACATGAAGAACGAGCTTAAAAAACTTGGGATTCTTAAATAACACGAGCGAATAGTGAACTTTTTGTAAGTTCTACTGAGGTAGAACGAGCTGTGAGACACAGGTGGTCCGGCATATACAAAAGCCGGAAAATCGTGGTTTAAACATTTAGAGAGGTAGCAACATGACAGATATATTATTCTGCGGATGGAGCGGAAGAATGGGCAAGATGGTTGCCTCCGTTCTTGAGGAAGACAGCGATGCGCGCATCGTCGGAGGTATCGACCTGGTGAGAGGCGAGGCTGCTTTTCCCACATATACGTGGGAGGACAAGATCGATGTTAAGGCTGACGTCCTGATCGACTTCTCGTCCCCGAAGGCACTCGACGACATTATCAAGCTCACCACTGAGACAGGGATGCCCGCAGTTCTTTGCGGCACCGGCTACAGCGACGAGCAAATCAAGAAGATAGAAGCGCTCTCGACCAAGGTTGCGGTGCTTCGCTCCGGCAACATGTCGCTCGGTATCAACACGCTCATGAAGCTCGTCAGGGATGCAGCAAGGATCCTTGCCGGCAGTGGCTACGACATCGAGATCACCGAGGCACATCACCGCAACAAGCTCGATGCTCCTTCGGGTACAGCGCTTATGCTGGCAAAGGCGGCGTGCGAAGGCGCAGGCAGGGAGTTTAGGAACAACTACGGCCGTTCTGAGCGCCGTGAGATCCGTCCCACAGACGAGATCGGTATCTCGAGTATCAGAGGCGGCAGCATCGTCGGAGAGCACGACGTGATCTTCGCCGGACTCGACGAAGTCATCGAGATCAAGCACACGGCATATTCGAGAGCAGTGTTCGCAAAGGGCGCCGTTCAGGCCGCTAAGTTCCTGAAGGGCAAGACGGCCGGGATGTACTCGATGACGGATGTTATAGGATGAAGTAATCTATTCAGGAAGCTATAAAATAGGAGAGCTGCAATCTCTCCTATTTTTTTTGACAGGTGCTGTTATGGTTGATGTTTTTTTGAGAACATCTTGTTTGGACCAAAAGGCCTATTGCATTCCCTTAGTGAATTGCGGAGGCTCGAGAAATCGATAGCATTTAGAAAAACGTTGCAAAAGAGGAGAATAGAGGATTGAGCATAGGATCAGAGTATATAAACGTTAGCACGAAAATTGATGTTCTTAGTTTCAATAATACGCGTGACTTGGGCGGGATGAAGAACGCAGACGGGTGCCGCATCGTAAAGAATAAACTTATCCGCAGCGGTAATCTGCACAGCGCGACGGAGAGCGACATCAAGTTCCTCTCCGAAAATGTCGACTGCATTGTGGATCTTCGTACCGATACGGAGTGCGGCGGAATGCCCGACCCTGAGGTCGCGGGGGCGAAGAATGTTCATCTCTCCATCCTTCCGAGTCTTACGGCGGGCGTTTCGCGCGATAAGAAGTCGGACGACGAGGCGTTCTTTAAACTTAAGGACGATCCCGACGGCGCCGGAAGGTACATGGCGCGTATCTACGACAGCTTTGTGACAAATGAGTTCTCGGTCGGTCAGTACCGCCGCTTTATCGACATCCTGCTTGAACCGCGTACAGGTGCGATCCTCTGGCACTGCACGGTCGGCAAGGACCGCACGGGAGTTGGGGCTGTTATTATCGAGCATATACTCGGGATCACGAAGGAAGACATCATAAGCGACTATCTGCTCACGAACGAGTACATCAGGGATGAGCAGATGAAGATGGTCGAGGCTGTTGGCTTCAAGACCGGCGGAAAAGTCGATGAAAAGCAGCGAAGAGCTTTCGACTGGCTCTTCGGAGCGCATAAAGAGTACATAGATTCCCTCTACCGCAAGGCCGAGGAGCTTTACGGCAGCTTTGACGGATTTCTCGCAAAAGCCCTCGGTGTAACGGAGGGGGAAAGGGAGAAGCTGAAGGGGATGTATCTGGAGTGAAAAATTTCGGGGATGGTCCCTAGGGGACCATCTATATGGCCATCTACACCACTTGAAAAATTAGCCAATTTGAGATATAATAAAATTAGCTAACATAAAGCGAGGTGATTACATGGTTGCAACTGTTACAACTGCTTCCGCTACAGAGATGCAGAATAATTTCGGACGTTATCTTTCTCTTGTTCAAGGAGGAAGCGAAGTTATCATTACACGAAACGGAAAGGAAATCGGTCGTTTTGTACCAAGGGATGCAGCAGTATCTTATCTTACCGATTCGCTTACAGGCATATTGAAAGGAAATGATACTGCAGATAATGCCAGAGAGGAAAGGCTGAGGGAGAAGTATGCGATTACTGATTGACGGGAATATCGTTCTGGACGTTCTTCAAAAGCGTGAGCCACATTACTCCGATTCTGCCAAGATATGGAAGTTGTGTGAGACCGATATGACGGAAGGGTATGTTTCGGCACTCACCTTTGCAAATCTGGTGTATGTCATGCGTAAAGAGCTTGATGCTGATAAAATATCTGAAGTTCTTCAAAAACTGTCTCTGATATTTCACTTTGAGGATTTAAAGGAATCGGACTTAAAGAACGCGGCTGAGAAAAAATGGGATGATTTTGAGGACGCAGTCCAAGCAGTCACGGCTAAAAGGATAAAGGCGGACTATATCATCACAAGGAATGTTCGTGATTATACAAGCAGTAAAGTGATGGCACTTACGCCGACAGAACTATTAGCAAGATTATAGGAATATAATTGATAATAGATGGTCCCCTAGGGACCACACAGTGATCAGTTATCATATCTGTCGAGTATAGAGAACACCTCTTCCATAGACTCGCACGTGTTTATTGTCCTTCGCAGAGCAGCGCTTCCGGGAAGGCCGGCAGTGTAGCATGACATGTGCGTGCGCATCTCGCGGACTGCGGTCAGCGCACCTTTATGATCGGTGAGCATTTGGTAGTGGCGCTTGATCATCGCGAATATCTCATGAACCGGGGGCTTCTCCTCTATAACGCCTGTATAGAGAAATGTCTTGATGCGGTGAAAGATCCAGGGGTTACCCTGTGCGGCACGCGCGATCATTACGGCGTCGCAGCCTGTCTCTTCAAACATGCGTTTTGCGTCTTCGGGGGTCTTGATGTCACCGTTACCGATGACCGGTATCCCGACGGCTTGTTTGACATTTCCGATAATACCCCAATCCGCAGTACCGTGGTAGTACTGCTCGCGGGTTCTGCCGTGAACCGTCAGTGCGTCGGCTCCGTTTGCCTCAAGCACTTTGGCAAATTCGACAGCGTTCAGGCAGTTGCTATCGAAGCCTTTTCTGAACTTTACCGTAACGGGTTTCTTCGTGGCACCCTTTACGGCCTTTACGATCTCGCCCGCAAGGGCGGGATTTTTCATGAGAGCGCTTCCCTCGCCGTTATTTACGACTTTCGGTACGGGGCACCCCATGTTTATGTCATAAATGTCGAACGGCAGTCCTTCAAGCTTTGCGGCTATCTCCGCCATGATCTCAGGGTCGCTGCCGAAGAGCTGCAGGGCTATCGGATGCTCCGCGGGGTCGCTTTCAAGCAGTAA
Organism: Lachnospiraceae bacterium; assembly: GCA_017427685.1. Lineage (GTDB taxonomy): Bacteria > Bacillota > Clostridia > Lachnospirales > Lachnospiraceae > RUG11977. The sequence goes on from JAFRSH010000014.1 coordinate 105,015, forward strand.
ATTTGAGCCGGGACTGTTGTAGTGGATGCCCTTGGCACTCACCATCTCGGTGACCATAAAGTCGGCGCCCTGCTCTTTGCAAAGGAGCCTGAACGGCATGTCCGTGAACCCTGCCATCGGGCCGAGAGCAAGTCGGCCGATCTCAATGTTTCCTATTCTCAAGAGTTTTTCCTTACGTAAGTATTATGATGATTATCTGGGCATTCTCGTGTAATGCGATTCTGAATTATCAGGGTGACACAATGAGGTATTTCGTTTTGCATCGGTTCCTCATTGATTAGGCATGTGCATTAACGATTCTTCTCATATATAATATGCAGCCCCTTCATGGTGAGTGAGCGGTCATAGACGTCGATCTTGTCCGTGGCGCCGGCGATGAGTTCACCGAGACCGCCTGTTGCGACAACCTTCATCTCGCTGATGCCAGCTTCCTTCTTTACGCGCTCGATGATGTACTCGGTCTGTCCGATCGTTCCGTAGAGGAGGCCTGCCTGCATGCTTGAGATCGTGTCGTTCGCGAGGATAGTGGGAGGCAGTGCGAGCTCAATCTCGGGGAGCTTCGCGGTGTCGTGCCAGAGCGCGTTCGCACTGATCCTGATACCGGGACATGTGAGGCCGTACATGAACGTGCCCGTCTCGTCTATAAGGTCGTACGTTGTAGCGGTGCCGAAGTCGATGACCATGACGGGACCGCCATAGAGATTGAATCCCGCGGCAAGATCGACGATCCTGTCGGCTCCGACTTCTTTGGGGTTCGCAAGCTTGATCTTGACGCCTGTCTTGACGCCGGCACCGACCTCGAGGGGCTGGATGCCGAAGAGCTTGACGATACCGCCTTTGAGGTAGTACATGATCCCGGGCACAACGCTCGAGATGATGCACGCCTTGATATCCTCGTGCGAAATGCCGTTCACGCGCATGAGCTCGCGGAACGTAGCGGCGTACTCGTCCGCCGTACGGGGCGTCTTCGTGGTGATCGCCATGTCCGACACGATCGTGTCGCCCTTAAATACGGCGAGATTCGTATTTGTATTTCCAACATCTATTGCAAGAAGCATGTGAATTCCTCCATTATTTCAAAAACGTCTTACAGTACAGCTCGAGCGACTTAAGGAGCTCCTGCTTCGTGGCCTGTATCTTCTTCACGAGCAGTCCGCTTCCGACCTCGTCGTAGAGCAGGTCGCCTTCGTCGCTGTGAGTGCGGATACGAAGCGACTCATCGGGCTCGTCGTACTCGATCGTTATCACCCCGCCGACTTCTTCGACGAAGAGTGTGCACATGATCCTCAGCTCGTCCTTAACGGACTGCGGGAGCCTTTCGCAGAACGGATCGAGAAAATATTTCTTTTCATATGAGCTTGCAGCGCATAAAACCATGTTATTACACCTCACTTGGCTGATGGCGGATCATCTGTGCAGTACTCCTGTAACCTATATAACTTTAAGTTATACTGGTTTTCCACATCAGCTTTATTTGCCGAGCGTCACATAAGCGTTAATATCGTACGAAAGTGATCGAATCGGACTTATTCAGTATATAGCATATGCACATATTAAGCAAAACAAATAAAAAACAGATTGTGTTTTATATCTACGGTCTCTTCAACGAGACATATTATTGTAAGGTCTGGGCTTGACCTTTCTACATGGTTGACGGTAAGATATTTTACGGGGCATGGTCACCTGTCACGAAAGTAAAGATATAACGACCACATAAAAAATGAAAGGCGGTATCTTATGAAGAGAAAACTGATTTCGTTATTCCTTTGTCTGGTAATGACGCTTGCGGTGCTTGGATCATTTACTCCGGTGGACGCACTGGCCGCTGCCGCGAAGCTTAACAAGAAGAGTGTTACGCTTTATGTCGGCGAGACGGTCAAACTGAAGCTTAAAAACGCCGGGTCAGAGGTCTCATGGGAGACTTCCCAAAAGTCAGCCGCAACGGTAAAGAAAGGCAAGGTTACGGCAAAAAAGCCGGGAACTGCCACCATTACCGCAACCTGTAACGGAAAAGAATATAAATGCAAGGTAACGGTCAAAGAATTTGAGAGCGCTTTTGATGCTGTTGCAAACATGAAGATCGGCATCAACGTCGGAAACTATTTTGATTCGACCCTCAGGATATTTAAGGGCGAGAGTCCGGAGAGATTTATGACGGGATGGGGGAACCCCATCGTCGACGCTTCGTTCTTTACAAAGCTTAAGAAACTCGGCTTCGGCGCAGTTCGGCTTCCTGTCACATGGATGTACCATTTTGACGAAGACGGGAATATCGATCCCGAATGGATGGGTAAGGTCAGGGAGACGGTTGAATGGATCCTTGAAAATGACATGTATTGTATCATAAACATTCATCACGACACCGGGGCCACCCAAGACGACAGAGACAAGTGGCTGTATGCTTCAATGGACAATTTCAAAAAGAACAACGAGCTCTTCTCGAAGCTGTGGGCGCAGATCGCGGGTGAATTTAAGGACTGTTCCGAAAAACTTCTCTTTGAAGGTTTTAATGAGATGATTGACGAGAAGAACGACTGGGTCAATGCGACCTCTGACGCATCGCAGGCAATCAATGAATACAATCAGCTCTTTGTCAATACTGTCCGCAAGACAGGCGGTAAAAACCTTACGAGAAATCTGATCTGCAACACATATGGGGCTAACTTCGGTGAGAGCATTCTTTATTACTACTCGTGTCCGAACGACAAGTTCAAGGATCACATCATCGGGCAGGTTCATTTCTACCTACCCTACGAGTTTGCCGAAGATGAAGGTATCACATGGACCACACACATTAAGGAATATAATGATTATGTTGAAGAAACTGTCGACAACGGAATCTCGTACATCGGAGAAGGGTTCAGAACCAGAGGACCGAACAGAACCCCGATGCCCGTGATCATCGGTGAGTTCGCCGTCAAAAACAAGAATAATACCGCGGACCGCATCAAATGGTACACAAGAGTCATCTCGAAAGCAAGAGAGTGGGGCATAACCTGCTTTATCTGGGATGATGGAGGTCCGGAACATATGGGTTACATCGACAGAGTCGGCACAAACGATCCATTCCCCGAGATCATCGAAGCCTGCATGGAAGCTGCGAAGTAAGAAACACCGTGTTTTTAGCCGACTTCATATAGTTTCAGATGTTACTTTAAGTGATATTTCAAGTGATATTTTGAGTGTTGACAAATCTGAAAATAGGTTTTATGATATGAACATGTGAACGAACATTCATATGTTCATATTGTTTTGAAAGGAGTTTATAACATGAAAAAGACTTATAAGATCGACGTTGACTGTGCAAACTGCGCTAATAAGATGGAAGAGGCTGCGAGTAAGACAGAGGGCGTTAAGAAAGCAGTCGTTAATTTCATGGCACTCAAGATGGAAGTGGAATTTGAGGACGGAGCGGATATGGCGGAGGTCATGAAAAACGTACTTAAGAACTGCAAGAAGGTTGAGGACGACTGCGAGATCTTTATCTGAAACAAGGATTCCGGATATTTATTATTTAGTACATTTTTCCGGACATTGGGTAACCGGTATTTTAGAGATATGAGAGGCCATATATGAACAAGAAGCAAAAGAAAATGCTCATAAGGATCATTATCGCCGGAGTATTGATGGTGACATTCGCACTCGTGCCCATCGAGGGGTGGGTGAGGTTCGCCTGCTTCATGCTCCCGTACCTGACAGTCGGCTACGACGTTTTGTGGAAGGCGCTCAAGGGGATCAAGAACCGTCAGCCCTTCGATGAGAACTTCCTCATGGCGGTAGCGACGATCGGCGCGATCGTGCTCGGCGATTACACCGAGGGCGTTGCGGTAATCCTTTTCTACCAGATAGGTGAGCTTTTCCAGAGCATCGCTGTCGGGAAGAGCCGCAGAAGCATCGCAGCGCTTATGGACATCAGACCGGACTTTGCCAACATCGAGGATGAAAACGGCAACCTCACACAGGTTGATCCCGGGGAAGTACCCGTCGGAAGCGTGATAGTTGTCAAACCCGGAGAAAGGATCCCGATCGACGGTGTGATCGTGAGCGGAACTACGTCGATTGATACTGCGGCGCTCACCGGAGAAAGTGTTCCGAGGGACGCAGCGGAGAATGACGAGGTCATCAGCGGTTGCATCAACATGACAGGCGTTATCAGGGTAAGGACGACCTGTGAATTCGGAGAGTCAACTGTTTCAAGGATCCTTGAGCTTGTTGAGAACAGCAGCAGCCGTAAGTCAAAGCCCGAGAACTTTATCTCGAAGTTCGCAAGGATATATACTCCCGCGGTTTGCGGTGCGGCTCTCGCACTTGCTGTGATCCCTCCCGTGATCGGGCTGATCGCAGGCACGGATCCCGGGTGGAGCACATGGGTCTACAGGGCACTCACCTTCCTTGTTATCAGCTGCCCGTGCGCACTGGTGGTGAGCATCCCCTTAAGCTTCTTCGCCGGGATCGGCGGGGCGAGCCGTGCAGGTGTCCTCATTAAGGGTTCGAACTACATGGAGGCTTTAAGCCGTGTTAAGACCGTCGTGTTTGATAAAACAGGTACTATGACAGAAGGTGTCTTCGAGGTTGAGGGCATCCATCACCGTGATGATAAAACAGGGAAATGTACGTGCCAGGCGGAAGGCGTGGCTTTCTCAAGGGAAGAGGACGATTCTGATCATCCGCATAAGCATGGAATTGATATCTGTGACACCTGCAAGGGACATGAGTGCAAGCTCCTCGAGCTGGCCGGCCTGGTCGAAAGCGCAAGCAGTCACCCCATAAGCAGGAGCCTTCTCAAGGCTTACGGACGCGAGCCGGATCGCTCGCGTGTGAGTGACGTTCGGGAACTGAGCGGTAAAGGTATCACGGCGACAGTGGACGGGATCCCGGTTGCCGTCGGCAACGCAGGACTCATGGAATCGCTCGGGATCGAGGCGGTCCCCTGCCACGAGGTCGGAACGATCGTTCATGTGGCGATCGCGGGGGCGTATGCCGGCCACATTCTGATCGGTGACCGCATCAAGCCCGAGGCTCGAGAAGCTATTGATCTCCTTAAGGAGAAGGGCGTTACAAAAACGGTTATGCTCACGGGCGACATTAAACCAGTAGCGGAGAGAGTCGCCGCAGACCTCGGGATCGACGAAGTGAGGAGCGAGCTTTTGCCGTCAGAGAAGGTTGAGGCGGTTGAGGAGCTTCTTAAGGAAAGAACAGGGAAAGGAACGCTTGCGTTTGCGGGAGACGGCATCAACGATGCTCCGGTACTTTCGAGAGCCGACATAGGCATCGCCATGGGCGCTCTCGGATCGGATGCGGCGATCGAGGCTGCGGACATAGTACTTATGGATGATAACCCCGTGAAGATCTCGAAAGCGATCGGAATAGCACGCAAGTGCCTCAGGATCGTTTACGAAAACATCTGGTTCGCGATCGGGATCAAGGTTGCCTGCCTGATACTCGGAGCGCTCGGTATCACGAATATGTGGGCGGCTATCTTCGCCGACGTGGGTGTTATGGTGATCGCTATCCTGAATGCGATACGTGCTCTTTCGACGAAAAGAGCGTGAGATTAAGAAAGAAGGTTTAACATGAGCAAAGCAGAGTGCTGTGAAACAAACGAGATCCATGAGGAACTCCTTGCGATCGTCAGGGACAAGATGCCCGGTGAAGAAGAGCTTTTTGATCTCGCTGAGCTTTTTAAGATATTCGGTGATTCGTCGCGTATCAGGATACTTTTTGTGCTCCTTGAGGCAGAGGTCTGTGTCTGCGATATGGCGGCAGCTCTCAATATGACCCAGTCAGCGGTGAGCCATCAGCTCGCGCTTCTCAAGAAGAGCAAGCTTGTGAAGACGCGCCGCGACGGCAAGAGCATCTTTTATTCACTTGCCGATGACCATGTCAGGGCCATAATCAGTCAGGGTATGGAACATATTTTGGAATGATTCTTGAATAAAGGAAGTGATCTGATAGTGAACACAGCTGTTTTGGCAGGACTCCTCATTCCCTTTGCGGGAACAGTGCTCGGATCGGCTTGCGTATTCTTCATGAAGAAGAATTTCGGCGCCCGCGTGCAAAAGGCGCTTAACGGCTTCGCTGCCGGAGTGATGGTAGCGGCATCGATCTGGAGTCTTATCATTCCCGCGATGGAACAGTCCAAAGATATGGGAAGATGGAGCTTTCTCCCTGCATTTGTCGGGTTCTGGATCGGAATCCTGTTCTTACTCCTGCTCGACTCGTTGATCCCTCATCTCCATCTGAATGCAGAGAAGGCAGAGGGTCCGAATTCGAAGCTTAAGAAGATGACCATGATGGTACTTGCGGTCACACTTCACAATATCCCCGAAGGCATGGCTGTGGGCGTGGTCTACGCCGGATTCATCTCGGGCAATACGACCATCACGGCGGGCGGAGCGCTTGCGCTTGCGATTGGTATCGCGATCCAGAACTTCCCCGAAGGAGCCATCATCTCGATGCCCCTCTGTGCTGAAGGGAAGAGCAAGAAGAAGGCGTTCCTGTACGGAGCCTTGTCGGGCGCCGTTGAACCCATCGGAGCGGCACTCACCATCCTTGCAGCCGAATTCTTTATCCCGGCGATGCCCTACCTCCTGAGCTTTGCAGCCGGAGCGATGGTCTACGTCGTGGTCGAGGAACTGATCCCCGAGATGTCCGAGGGAGAGCACTCGAATGTGGGTGTAGTACTGTTCGCAGTAGGCTTTACGCTTATGATGGCACTTGATGTCGCCCTCGGATAAGAAATTTGTTTGACAAACCGGTAACGGTGATTTAAACTTAGACACGCTATAAAACAAAAGGAGAGTTTAGTACCATGAAAAAGAAACTCATTTCTTTCTTCATGATACTGCAGATCGTCATCGCGGCAGCACTGTGCGGTTGCACAGGCGGCACGAATGGTGACGGCCCGGAGCAGCAAAGCGGCTCTGATTCTTCGGTCAGATATGGCGGAAAAATTACGGTAGGAATAACCCAGGATCTGGACAGTCTTGACCCACACAAAGCAGTAGCGGCAGGAACAGAAGAAGTCCTCATTAACATTTTTGACGGCCTTATCAAGGTCGCAAGCAATGGTGATTTTGTTCCCGCGGTAGCTTCATCCTATGAGATTTCGGAAGACGGACTCAAGTACGCCTTCACCCTTCGTAAGGGCGTGAAATTCCATAACGGCAAGGAAGTTACGGCAGAAGATGTCATATATTCGCTCAAACGTGTAGCCGGTCTTGACGGCACCCCGGATCCCGAGGTACTTGTCAAATCGGCTTTTTCCGTTATTAAAGAGATAAACAAGACCGAAGACGGTGTGGAAGTGATCCTTTCCGAGCCTGCTACCGAGCTCATCGGATTCTTCACCTGCAGTATCATTCCGTGCGATTATGACGCACAGGAGACCGCACCCGTGGGATGCGGACCTTTCAAGTTCGTTTCGTACGAACCCATGAGAAGCATCGTTCTCGAGAAGAACGAGGACTATTACATCGAAGGTGTGCCTTACCTTGACGGCGTTACATTCAAGATCAGCGCCGACACCGACGCGGCATTCCTCGAGCTGATGGCCGGAGGGATCGATATCTTCCCTTACCTGACCGCGGATCAGGCTAACCAGCTCAAAGAACGCTACAACATTGAATACGGAACAATGAACCTTGTACAGGCGCTGTTCCTCAACAATGCCCGCGAACCCTTCACAGACGTGCGTGTACGTCAGGCTATCTGCTATGCGCTCGACAGACAGGGTATCCTGAACGTTGTTGCGGAGGGCAGAGGAGAGGTTATCGGAACCAACATGTTCCCGACCTTCAGCCGTTATTACGATGCATCGCTCGTTGACAAATACCCTACGGACACCGCTATGGCGAAGAAGCTTCTCGCCGATGCGGGTTACCCCGACGGTATTTCGTTCACGATCACGATCCCGTCCAACTACGATTTCCATGTCAAGACGGGAGAGGTGATTGTTGAGCAGCTGAGAGCGGCAGGTATTGATGCCAAGATCAAGCTTGTTGAATGGTCATCGTGGCTCTCTGACGTTTATGCCGGAAGAGATTTCGAATCAACCATCATCGGACTCGACAGCGAGCTTGCTCCTTCGGATATCTTAAGGTTCTACCCTTCGGATTCGAGCAAGAACTTCATCAATTACAGCAACAGCGAGTTTGATGAGATCTACGCCAAGGCAAAGAAGACCGCAGACGAGGGAGAGAAGACGAGACTTTATAAGCGTCTTGAAGCTATCCTCACAGAAGATGCGGCTTCAGCATATATCCAAAGTCCCGCACAGCTCGTTGCGGTGAACAAGGAGATCACGGGTTACACCTTCTACCCTGTTTACGTACAGGATATGAGCACCGTTGCATACCTGAAATAACGGTATGACCTTAAAGGGATACATATGAATTATTATCTTCGCAAAACCATAATATTCGCCGTGACATTGTTCTGTGTTGCCGCCATTAACTTCCTGCTTTTTACGGTTATCCCCGGCAACGCGGCTCTGTCGCGCCTCGGAACGGAGGCTACACCCGAGAAGATCGAACAGCTTTCCAAGAGTTATGGCCTTGATAAGAGTATCCCCGAGCGTTTTGTTTCGTGGCTTGGCGGCGCTGTGACAGGCGATTTCGGCATGTCGAGCGTTTACCCTACACGAACTGTTTCCGAACTTATTGGCAAGCGTCTGCCGGTCACGGCAGGCCTTGCCTTTATTTCTTTACTGCTGATAATCATCATCAGCATTCCGATCGGCCTTGTGGGTTCGAAGAAACCCGGCGGGATCATTGACAGGATAACCGATATTTCGGCGCTTGCATTCATGTCGATCCCCTCGTTCATCCTCGGTATCGTTATCACGGTCGTGTTCGGAGTCGTACTGAGGTGGTTTGTTCCCGGCAGTTACACGGCTCCTTCGGAGAGCTTCTTCGGATATGTGGGATGCCTTATCTTCCCGGCTCTCAGTATCGCGATCCCAAAAACCGCAATGACAGTCAGATTCCTCAAGGCTTCGGTAAGGCGAGAGCTCTCCGAGGACTATGTCCGTACGGCACGTGCGAAGGGCAACACCCGCGACGAGGTATTGTCGCACCACGTGTTAAAGAACTCGCTACTGCCCGTTATAACGTTCATAGGGCTGATCGTGGCGGAGGTAATGGCGGGCAGCATCATTACGGAGAAGGTGTTCGACCTTGACGGGATCGGGATGCTGCTCATATCGTCCATTTCGAAGCGAGATATGAATGTTGTGCAGGCCGTCGTGATGTATATAGCGGCGACAGTAGTAACGGTGAATTTTATCGTCGATATGATCTATCGAAAAGTGGATCCGAGGACCTAAAGATTCTAAATCCCACGGCAGACAGATATATTGTTTGAAAACACGGTTGCCTACCCTTCCTACACTGCGTCCCATTTGCGCGTCCTCCGGTCGCTAGCGAACATTGGCTCCCTACGGACACGCACAGGACTTGTGTAGGTCGGTCGGCGCCCTATCGTTTTCAAACAGTATATCTGTCACCGTGGGGGATGGGGATTCCTAGGAGTGAGAGACTAAGAAGTAAAAGAGGGAAAAATGGAAAAAACAGCGATTAAGTACAATAAATTAAATATAAAATTAATTATCGCCATAGTGCTTCTGGCTGTAGTTTCTACTCCTGTCGTCTTGAATCTATTTTGGCAGCCCTACGACCCAAACTTCATGAATTATGAAGAGATTTTAGAGGCTCCCTCGGCTGCTCATATCTTCGGAACGGACAATTACGGAAGGGATATTTACGCGAGGATCGCGGATGGTGCTCTGCTCACTTTCGGGATAGCTTTTATCACTGTTTCGATCGGTGCTGTTATCGGTACGATCATCGGAGCGGTGACGGGTTACTTCGGAGGAAGGGTCGACGAGCTCTTTATGAGGATCAACGATTGTCTGGCATCGTTCCCGAGTGTACTTCTCGCGCTTGTGGTCGTCAGCGTGCTAGATCTGGGAACTCTCAATGTCTGTATTGCTCTCGGGATCGTCTTTATCCCGAGCTTTGCCCGGGTCATGAGGGCGGAGTTTTTGGCCGGCAGGGAGCGAGACCATGTTCTTAACGCAAGACTCATGGGAGCGAGTGTTCCGAGGATCCTTTTCTTCCATATATTCCCCGGGACTCTGCCGGTGTTTATTCCGACAGTCATGCTCGGATTCAATAACGCGATCCTCGCAGAAGCGGGTCTCGGATTCCTCGGCCTCGGTGTTCAGCCACCCGATCCAAGCCTCGGAAGGATGCTTTCGGAATCGAAGACTTACCTTATCTCAGCACCGTGGTATGCTTTCTTCTCGTGTCTTTTCATGGTGATCGCGATCTTTGCGGTAACCATGCTGGCCGAAAATATAGGCGTACAAGGCATCAATTACCGTTCCGTAAGAAAAAGGATAAGCAGGGTCATAGTAGAGAACCTCAGGAAGATCGTGCCGGATCCCGGCAAGATCCTCGAAGTACGCGATCTCAGGGTGGGTTACATAGAAAAAGAAGGGATCGAAGAGGTGATCAAAGGGATCTCCTTCAGCCTCGACAAGGGCGAGATACTCGGTATCGTCGGTGAGTCGGGATCCGGGAAGAGCCTTTCCTCATACAGTATCATGGGCCTCATCCCGGACAAAGCATGTATGACCGGCGGTGGTGTTTATCTGAGCGGCAAACCGCTCAACATGTCTTCTTCCAAGGCAAACTGTCGTATCCGAGGCGGTCGTATCGCGATGATATTCCAGGAGCCGCAGACATGCCTGAACCCCGTACTGACAGTGGGGCAGCAGATCACGGAGATCATCGACCTTCATGATCCGGACAATTCGCTTCGACGCGCCGAGAGAGAGAAGAAAAAGAAGGAACGCGTTATACGTGCCATGGAGGATGCCGGTCTTAAGGACTGCGAGATGCTCCTCACGAAATATCCTCATGAGCTCAGCGGCGGTATGAGACAACGTGTGATGATCGCGATGGCGCTTGTGAGCCGCGCGGAAGTCATCATAGCCGACGAGCCCACGACCGCGCTTGACGCCAAGGTGGCTGACGCGGTTCTTGAAGTATTTGCCGATATCAACAGAAGATTTGGGACCTCGATCATCCTGATCTCGCATGACCTTAAAGTAATAGAGAAGGTTTGTGACCGTGTGCTCATCATGCAGGACGGTCTTATCACCGAGGAACTGACTGTCGGGAGATCGGATGGGTTCTCAACTCCTTCCTCCGAGTACGGCAAAGCCCTTCTTGAGGCTGCTTTCTCGGAACGCCGTTACAACGAAGGGGAAGTGCAGGGAAATCTGCTCTGTGAACTGAAGGATGTGAGTGTTTCTTACCCCCGCCAGGCCGGAACGATCTTTAAGCGCGGAAAGCTCCGCGAAGTGGTCCATAACGTTGACCTCAGGGTATTTGAAGGAGAAACACTCGGTATCGCCGGTGACAGCGGTTGCGGCAAATCGACGCTTGTAAAGGCGATCGCCGGACTCTTAAAACACGTGACGGGAGAGATCACCCTTAACACACAGACTCCGGCCATGGTATTTCAGGATCCCCACGCGAGTCTCTGCCCGACAATGACGGTGCGTCAGATCCTCGAAGAAACGATAAAGCTTTCAGGAGCTTTAAAGAGAACCGATCGTCCGGGCATCGATGTAAAAGAAGAGATGATTAGGAAGATCCTAGAGGATACAGACCTCTCGGAAGAACTCCTTTCAAGGCGTGTTTCGCAACTTTCCGGAGGTCAGAAACAGCGTATTTCCATAGCCTCGGCACTACTGTTAAATCGTAAATTAATTATCCTTGATGAGCCCGTTTCTGCTATCGATGTCACCCTAAGAGAGCAGCTGCTTGAACTGCTCTGCAAGCTCAAAACCAAGCACGGACTTACATACATTCTCATATCTCACGATGAAGCCCTCCTCGACAGATTCTGCACGAGAGTTGTGAGGATGAGCGAGGGAAGAATCATAAATTAGTCATTTCAGGCCATTATGCCTCCTGAATATCTGAAGCAATTCGCTGCAGACCTTAACACTGCATTTGCTTCCATCGAGGAGTGTAAGTTCCTGCTCTTTCACAGTCGCGCCCTTCCACTGGCTCTTTTCTCCGTAAAGGATCATCAAGTGCTTGGGAAGTATGTTGGCTTCCTCAAGGTAGCAATAGCCGATCTCGTGCTCCTCAAGCATATTTAAAACTATCTCGTGATAATCCTCTACTACACTGATATCATGTTCGACTCCGGATCCGGCCATGCCGAATTCGTTTACCATAAAACCGACGCCATACTTATCTGCAATCTCCTTGTAGGGCTTAATGCCTATATCATAGATGTAATCGCCGTCACAATAAGCGTTGTTCTCATTGGTATATGTTCCGTCGCTGTTTATGACCAAAACTTGATTCTCTTCAAGATCATCAAATGGTCCCCACGGAGTGTCACTCGGCAGTACGTTGGTACGGTTTCCTTTACCATCATCAAGGATGATGGTGTCTATTCTTGCATATCCATCACTCATCCGTATCTCAACTTCTTCCGTGGAAGAAGGGATATCAACGGAATAAAGCTTTTGGGGATCAGTTCCAGAAACAGTCAGTGTCTTCAGTTTCTTTCCGTTCTATGAGGTAAGATTTTAGTATCACCCGGAAGCATGTTGCATATGTGACATATTGCTTAACTGCCTGAAAAATGATAAATTTTAGGCAGTTTTCTTTTTACTTAAAAGGTGTACATTATATGCGTGAAAGGAACCAAGATGGATTACAGACCGATACCGGAACTAGAAGAATACATCAGACTTAATTACGTCGAGATCAAACCTGCACCCGCGGCCGCAAGGGGCTTTTTCGGCGCCGCTTTCGGGGGCAGCAAGGCAAGAGCTTCGAAGGCTAAAGATGACGAGCCTGATTTTCTTTATGAAGAAAAAATGTGCATGTCCGTCTGCGCTCCGAAGGCGGCATTTGATGAAAAACACGAAAGCAAGCCCGGGAAACCGGCGCTTGAAGAAGATTACGAGAGCGGGTTTGAGGAGCCTGCATTTGAGGAAGAGCATGAGAGCAGGCTTGAAGAGAGGATGAAGCATCTTTCGGATACCTTTTCGGAGTATCTGCTCTACATTATTGAAGAAAAGCAGATGGCGAACGCAGAGGTATATAAGCGTGCGCTCGTTGACAAGAAAACCTTTTCAAAGATCAAGAACAATGCGGATTACCACCCGCAGAAGCTCACGGCGCTCTGCCTGTGTGTCGGAGCGCGCCTGAACCTCGATGAAACAAAGGATCTGCTTGCACGCGCCGGCTACGCGCTTTCACCGTGCGACAAGACGGATGTGATCTTTTCGTATTTTATAGAAAACGGGATATTTGACATGATCGAGATCGATATTCAGCTCGAGGGTCACGGCCTGCCGTGCATCATAGAATGATCATGGTGTAGAGACGATCATTTGGCATTACCCTTGGATAAAGCGAGAACTTTTATTTGTCTTTCGATAAATAACCATAAATTCACGGGTCGCCCGCACGGCGACCTTTTTTGTTTTTGAATTTCATATAATGAGCCTGTAAGCAAGGATCAAAAATATCTACAGGAGGTTCATTATGAGAAAAGATTTAACGGAAGTTGTTTTCATTCTTGACAGGAGCGGTTCGATGAGCGGACTTGAGTCGGACACGATCGGCGGTTTCAACTCGATGATAGAGAAACAGCGAGTTGAGGAAGGGGAGGCTTACATCTCCACAATCCTCTTTGACGACAGAACCGAAGTGCTTTACGACAGAGTCCCCGTTAAGAAGGTGGAACCGATGAATGACAAGCAGTACTATGTACGTGGCTGCACTGCTCTGCTCGATGCGGTCGGAGGCGCTATCGATCATATCTCTAACATCCACAAGTACGCAAGGGAAGAGGACAGACCCGAAAAGACAATGTTTGTGATAACCACCGACGGGCTTGAAAATGCGAGTCATATCTATGACTACAGCAAGGTGAAGAAGATGGTCGAAGAAGCAAAGGAAAAACGCGGCTGGGAATTCCTGTTCCTCGGGGCGAACATCGATGCCGTCGAAGTCGCAGGAAGATTCGGGATCGATGCCGACAGGGCGATCAATTATGAAAGCGACCGGATGGGCACCGCGATCAATTATCGCGCCCTTGCAGGAGCGGTATCGGCTGTCAGAAGATCAAAAAACAGGAAGGAAGCGTCGGTGATGATGGAGGCCTGCTGCGCACCGATCAGAGAGTATTATGAGAAAAAAAGTGTTGACACGGACCGAAATCTGTTGTAACATAATCTCCGCATGTGACGAATGTGTCGCACGCGGAACCATCATCAAGCAGAGTGTCCGCTCTCACCTCAGGCGCACGGTTGTGCAGCTAAAAGGTTCATATCATACAAGGTTTTTATTTGTATATTTGCGGACTGCTTTGCGGTCCGTTTTATATTTTATGGAGGTAACGACCATTAGCGAGTATTTGATTAACGATCAGATCAGAGATAAGGAGATCCGCCTTATCGGAGAGCAAGGTGAGCAGCTCGGGATCATGTCCGTCAGGGATGCTCTTAACATGGCAAAAGAGGCAGGGCTTGATCTCATTAAGATTGCGCCTACCGCCAAGCCCCCTGTCTGCAAGATCGCTGACTACGGCAAGTTCCGTTACGAGCAGATCCGCAGAGAGAAAGAGGCACGTAAGAAGCAGAAGATCACCGAGATCAAGGAGATCCGTCTTACTCCCAACATCGATGAGAACGATCTGAAGACCAAAGCTAATCAGGCTCGTAAGTTCCTGACACACGGGGACAAGGTCAAGGCCACTCTTAAATTCAGAGGGCGTGAGATGGCTCATATGACTGCGGGCAAGGAGATCCTCGACATGTTCGCCAGCAATCTTGAAGATTGCTCGACCATCGAGAAGCCGGCCAAGGTCGAAGGCAGAAGTATGATCATGGTTCTTACAGAGAAGAAATGATCAATTAATTATATTGAGGAGGACATTATTATGCCGAAGTTAAAGACTAACAGAGCTGCTGCAAAGCGTTTTAAGGCTACCGGAACCGGTAAGATCAAGAGAATGAAATGCGGCAAGCAGCACATTCTTACCAAGAAGACAACCAAGATGAAGAGAAGACTCAGAAAAGCAACCATGATGGATTCCGCAAACCTTGTGGCAACCAAGAAGATGTTGCCTTATCTGTAATCCGCGGCGAGAAGGAGGTAAATTAAGAAATGGCAAGAATCAAAGGTGGCTTAAATGCCAAGAAAAAGCATAACAGAATCTTAAAGCTCGCTAAAGGTTTCAGAGGAGCTCGTTCAAATCAGTACAGAACAGCCAAGCAGGCAGTCATGAGAGCACTTGCAGCTTCGTTCGCAGGCCGCAAGCAGAAGAAGAGAGACTTCCGTAAGCTTTGGATCGCACGTATCAACGCAGCATGCCGTATGAACGACATCTCTTACAGCAAGTTCATGTACGGCCTTAAGCTCGCTCAGATCGACATCAACAGAAAGATGCTTTCCGAGATCGCTATCAGCGACGCTGAGGGATTCAAGAGCCTTTGCGAGACAGCTAAGAGCAAGCTTGCATGATCAGGCAGTTTTTAAAGTGAGGTATTGAGACAGGACAACATGTTGTTCTGTCTCTTTCTTTGTGCGATAAACGAAAGCCGTCTGTTACAAGCTTGTTTGTGAACAGACGGCTGCGATATACAAATACATTTTGTTGCAAGCCTGTTTGTAAACAGATGTGCGGGCTCGGTTGACACGAAAATAGATATTATATATATTTGTATTTATCATGTAGTACAACATCCGGGGGAATGGGGCAATGGACAAACAACTGAGCACGGAAGAATTGTTGGTATTATTGTTTAAAGAGAATGAGCCGGGGGAATTCTTTAAGGAGAATGAACCGGCGTTCTTAACATTGTCCTTTGCCGAATATCTTGATATGTGGTGTAAGAAACATCTTGAAGTTCCCGAACACGTTATCCTCCGGGCCAATCTCGACAAATCATACGGACATCAGCTATTCTCGGGCAAGCGTAATCCTTCGAGAGACACGGTGCTCCAGCTCTCGTTCGCCATGAATGCCGATTACAAACAGGCGCAGGAGATGCTCAGGATCGCCGGCAAGAGTCAGCTCTACCCCCGTATCAAAAGAGATGCTGCGATAATCTATTGCTTAAACAATCACAAAACGCTCGTTGATTCACAGATCCTCTTGGATGATCTTGGGTTACCGCTGATCGGAGGAAAGAAGAATGAACGGGATTGAGACCATACAGGGTAGCATGGACGTTCTTTTCGGCGAAAGTGTTTACCCGGAAGACTTTCTTGAAAACTACTGTCAAACAGAATGTCTCGCGTCCCATAACGGTCGGGAGACATTTCTTGTGCAACGAAATTCCGACGGCAAGAAGGGGATCGCGACCTGTTACGACCGCTCCAAATACCCCTTCAGTACCGACATCAGGCTCCTCGGAGAGCTTGACCACCCCGGACTTCCCCATTATTACAAGCAGTTCGAGAACGGGCAGATGGTCTGTATCGTTCGTGAGTACATCGAGGGAGACACCTTAAACGTTTATGCTGCAAAGAAGCAGCTTACCCTTCGTGAAATAGTGGATATCTCCAAGCAGCTGTGTGATATCCTCGAGGTCCTCCATGACCATGAGCCTCAGATCGTTCACAGGGATATAAAGCCCGAAAACATCATAGTTAAGCCTGATGGGAGGATCGTGCTGATCGACTTCGACATCGCCAGGACCTTTAAGGAAGGCGAGGAGACCGACACCGTCTTCTTCGGAACCAAGGTTTACGCGCCGCCGGAGCAGTACGGATTCGGCCAGACCGACAGCCGTGCGGATATCTACTCCTTTGGAGTGCTCCTGCGCTGGCTCGTGACCGGCAATGCCAGGAAGAATCCCAACATCACCGCGACACCCGAGATCGAGAAGATCATCGAGCGCTGTACCGCCTTTGATCCCAACCGCAGGTATAACAGGATCTCGGAGGTCAGACGCGCGCTTGACTGCGTTTTCTCGCGCAAGAAGAACAATAAGCTCAGGACAGTCATCTGTTCCGTGCTGGTTGCAGCCGTTGCCCTTGCGGCAGGCTTTTTACTGGGCAGGCTGACGCCTGCAGATAACGCTTATGATGCAGTCGTGTTTAATGAGCCCCTGATCGAGCAGGCCGTCCGTGCGGCTATCGGTAAGGAAGAAGGGGAACTGACGGGAGAAGACGTCTCAAAGGTTAACAAGCTCTACATCTACGGCGACTGCGTTTTCAACGATCCTGATGAGTTTTACAAATGCACGATCGAAACGAGCACGCAGGGGTCGATCCGAAGTCTTGATGACATAAAGAAACTGACCGGGCTTAATGAGATGCATATCGTAAATCAGGGATTTGTTGACGCGACCGGAGTTGCGGGACACGGAACACTTGAGTGTGTAGAGCTCAAGCACATGAAGCTCTCTAACCCCGCGGCGATCGCGAACATCCCGAATCTTAAGTCCGCGGAGCTCTTTGACGCCGGTCTTACGGATGCGACCATGTTCCAGAAGTGTCCCTGGCTTGAAGTGCTCAATCTGGGTCACAATGATATTAACAGCCTCGAACAGGTTGGAAGATCCTCGGGACTCAGGTACATCTGGCTTTCGTTCCTCAAGATGGATGATGTGGATGACATAGCCGAGCGTTTCCCGAATCTCGAACTCATCGGGATCGGTCATTCGCAGATCAATGATATGTCGGGGCTTCTCAAGCTCGAAAAGCTTGAAAGGATAGACGTTCTCGAAGAGCAGGCGGATGCTGTGGCCGACCTGTTCAAAGGGAAGAATATAGAGATCAATATAGTTACGTGATGATGGTTAAAGAACTATATACGAGGTGGGCAAGTTGCCCACCTCGTATAATGCATTTTGATGTATAATAGAGTATTATCTATAGCAATCAAATTGCGGAAAGGATGATGAGATGAGCAAAAAACTATCAATGGTACTGGGACTGCTGATGGCAATTGTTTTTGTTATCGGTCTCACCGGCCCGATGGGAGCAAGTGCGGCATCCAAGGTTAAGCTCAGCGCTACTAAGAAAACTGTGTATGTGGGTGAGCAGTTTGAACTTGAGCTTACAGGGGCCAAAGGAACTGTTAAATGGTCTTCTTCAAGCAAGAAGGTCGCTACCGTCAAGGACGGACTCGTTACAGCCGTTAAGACCGGTAAAGCAACAATCAAAGCAAAGGACTCTAAAACAAATAAAACTTACAGCTGTAAGATCACAGTTAAGAAGAACGCTTTGTCCAACAAGACTTTAAAGATCAAAGCGGGCGAGTCGGCAAGCATTTCACTCAAGGGAAACACCCCCACTGAGTGGTCATCGTCGGATGAGGGCGTGGCTATCGTTAACAGCGGCATCGTAACCGCTATCAAAGAGGGCAAGGCTACCATCACAGCCAAGGCAGGAAAGAAGAAGTACACCTGCAAGGTTACGGTAGCTGCCAATGAAAATGTTTCGGATGAGCCTGTTGAGCTTACACTTTGGGTTCTTGAAAGCGGCGAAGGTCTTTCATCGGCTTATATCAGAGCTATCGACGATCTCAAGAAAGCATATCCCAATGTTACACTTAATGCTCAGACATTCGAGCAGAACTACTATAAGGACAAGATCAAGGCTTCTGTAGCAGCAGGCGATCTTCCTGACATCTTCTTCACATGGTCGGGATCGTTCCTCGGCGAGTTTGTTGATCTCGGCGCTGTATACTGCCTCGATGATATCATGGCCAGGTATATGAAGAGCGGAGACATCACTCAGGTAATGCTCGACAACACTACCTATGATGACAAGCACTACGGCATCCCGATGGGCATGAACGCAGTTGTTCTTTATGCCAATATGGATCTTTTAAAGCAGGCCGGCGTTAATTCCGTTCCCAAGACGAAGGACGCATTGTTTGAGTGCTGCGACAAGCTTCTTGCAAAGGGTATCACACCTTTCGGCTGCGCTGCAGAGGACTGGTGCGTTTCCGAGTATATCGAACCCATGGCTGAGAAGAATATCGGAGCTAAGGCTCTCGGTAAGATATTCAACGGAAAAGCATCTTTTGATAACGAAGGGCTGGCTGAAACCGTAGACATGTTCAAAGACATGCTCAACAGGGGATACTTTGGAAATGAACTCGGTCTCGGCAACGGAGATGTTTCCATGAGATTCATGGAAGGACAGTACGCGTTCTATATGAACGGATCATGGAACGGCGGTATGTTCGCAAGTGATCCCGAGTTTGCTTCAAAGGTAACCGTTACTGAATTCCCCGTTATCAACTCAAAGAAATCACAGCTCGGTGAGCTTATCGGAGGACCTTCGGATACACTTGCCGTTTCGGCATTCTCGAAGAATGTGGGCGTGGCCGCAGAGTACGCAGTTGCTCTCGGAAAGCTTGTCAGCATGTACAGCTATCTCCAGGGCGATGGACTTCCCACATGGAAGATCGGCTATGACGACAGCGGAGTAAACGAGATCACGAAGCAGATATCGAAGGTCGTTGCCGGCGCTAAGGGCTTTGTTCTCTTCGGCGACACAGCAATGCCTTCGTACGAGAAGGATCCTTATGTGGCTGCCCTCATGAAAGTATTTGAAGGAAACATGGACGGCAAGGCATTCACGGAAGAACTCTCTAAAGCGATCAGATAAAACGACCGCTTGATTATCAGATAAAAAACGCTGAACAGGACAGGGCTTGCCGAATGGCAGGCCCTGTTCGTGACAAAATATGATATGCGTATCTGCGTTTCATAAGAAGAACCGCGACGTTTATAAATGCTAAAGTGGTTATATGAAAGATCACGAATGTACCAAGATCTACAAGATGATGGTCTGAGCTGACGCTTATGACCACGACGGCACTTTACAGAAGGGATGACTTATGAATCTATCACACAGAAAAGCTAAAAAAGAGATTGTTTTCAAAGATGCTCAGGGAAATGCCCTGGCGAACAGGCAGGTGAGCATTGAGCAGAAGTCGCACAGCTTCCTCTTCGGATGCGGAGCCTTCGAGTTTATGAATCACATCAAGGACGCAAGCGAGGAAACAGCCGACATCACAGGCAAGTGGCTTGAGCTCTTCAATTACGGGACACTTCCTTTCTACTGGGGAAGGTATGAGCCCGAGGAGGGCAAGCCCGATCAGGACACACTCATGAAGACTGCGAAGTACCTGCAGGAACTCGGCGTCAGGGTTAAGGGTCATCCGCTCTGCTGGCATACCGTTTGTGCGGACTGGCTCATGAAATATGACAAAAAAACGATCCTTCAAAAACAGCTCGACAGGATACACAGAGAAGTGACGAATTTTAAGGGCGTCATCGATATGTGGGATGTCATCAACGAAGTAGTCATCATGCCTGTCTTCGACAAGTACGACAACGCAGTGACCAGGATCTGTAACGACAGGGGCAGGATCGCTCTCGTTAAAGATGTATTTGCGGCAGCTCACGAGTCGAATCCCGATGCGACGCTTCTGATCAATGATTTCAATCTTTCCGAGGCATACCGCATCCTTATCGACGGACTGTTAAACGCAGGCGTGCCCATAAGCGCTATCGGGATCCAGACTCATCAGCATCAGGGATATATGGGCAGGGAGAAGGTCCTCGATATACTTAAGAGATACGAGGTTTTCGGACTTCCGATCCATTTCACCGAGAATACGCTTATATCAGGCGAGATCATGCCTTCTTATATCGTCGATCTCAACGATTGGCAGGTTGACGAGTGGCCGACGACCCCCGAAGGTGAGGAGCGTCAGTGCAGGGAGATCGAAGAGATGTACAGGATCCTCTTCGAGCATCCGCTCGTAGAAGCGATCACCACATGGGATTTCAGGGACGGTGCATGGCTTAAGGCACCCGCGGGGTTCCTGCGGCTCGACAATTCCGAGAAGCCTTCTTACGAGATGCTTCGCAAGCTCATCAAAGAGGAGTGGAGCACGAAGAGTCTGCTCACGACCGACAGCGAAGGTCGCGTCACTGTCGAAGGTTTCAAGGGCGAGTACGAGGCGTTCGCGGACGGCTTCACCGGAAAGTTCGACCTCAAAGACGACACCCCGATCTCGATAAGGCTTTCGTAGATCAAAAGTTAAAGAACCCGTTCATAGGAAGAATACATTCACCCGCTTGTGGCACAAGCGGGTGTTTTATTATATAATTAAAAGAAGTTTGATACTTCGATGAAGTATCTGACCTAAAGGTCTTGATCATTCCCTTCGGGAATTGAAGAGGTGGGAAATCACCTGCATCCGGAGGGATGTTTTTAATACATGAATCTGAAAGGTGGATCACATGGATTACAGCAAGTACGAGAGCTACGGATTTGACAGCTTCAGCGCATTCAATATGTCAACGGGCTGGAAGGAGCGCAGTTACAAGGTGCATTGGCACTCATACGGCGAGATCCTTCTTGTCGGCCCCGGCGAGACCAATATCTACAAGGTCAATCAGAACACGTACGACCTTGTAGAGGGTGATATTGTCCTTGTATGGCCCATGGAAATGCACGCGATCATTGACGCCGACAGGGAGAAAGCGCTCGTTATACAGTTCAGTAACGCGTTCATGAACACCCTGTTTGATCTGCAGAGGATCATGCATTTCTACAGAAACCTCCATGTGATCTGTATCAACTCTCACAGGGAGCTGGTGACTCAGCTCACGACCATCATTTACAAGATGAGGGAGATCTTCTTCTCGGACAGCGCCGACAGAGAGCTTAAGTGCTGCATGCTTCTCATGCAGTTCATGCTCGCGCTCGATGAACACAGGGAGGAATTCGCTCCCGAGCTTGACGCCGGAGGACGCACCGGATACACGGATGATGTCATGAGACGAATGATCATGGTAACAGACTACATCAAGAACAATCTGACAGCCGACGACCTCTCGCAGAGCGCAATGGCGGAGCTTGCCGGGATCAGTAAGGATTATTTCTCCAGGATCTTTAAGAATGTAACGGGCTTAAACTACAGCAAATGGCTCAACATGATCAGACTCGAGAAGGCGACGGGCCTGCTCGCACAGAACGATCTGACTCTCACCGAGATCGCGATGCTCTCCGGATTCCAGAGTATTCCGAGTTTTAACAGGGTCTTCCGCGATGAAAAGGGGATGGCGCCGGGAGAGTACCGCGCTCTGCTTACGAAGTAGAAAAAACCGGACGCAATACCATCGACTTTGCTCGCACTGCGGCTTCACCTTGTGTTCGCAAACACGGAGACACGCGGTAGCAAGTTGCTTGTGCTCGCACTACGGTTCTTCGAACCTTGTGCTTGCAAAGACGGGTACGCTTCGCGACTCGCAAGTGAAAGATGCAAGGTGAAGCGCTTTTGCATCTTTCAAAACCTTGCTCGTTATGCGTCCGAAAATACCGGACGCAATACCCTCGGACTTTGCTCGCACTGCGGCTTCGCCTTGTGTTCGCAAACACGGAGACACGCTTCGCGCCTCGACCAAAAAAGATGTGCATTGGATCATTGCACATCTTTTTTATCAGGTCTCGGGTGCGTTTGAAAAAACCAAACGCACTCTCCTCGAAAGGAAGAAGAGCGTAGATTTGGGGAGAATCTACGCCCTGATGTAAGGGAGGAGGAGTTTTGTTCTCCGGCAGATAATGAGGGGGAGGAGTCTGCCGGAAACTCCGTTGTTGGTTTTTTTAATCAACTTTCCTTGTTGATGTCTGTATTATGACATACTAATTCTAAAATGTCAACACCAAAATTCAAAAAAAATAAAAAAATTTTTCAACACGATAAAAACAAATATATCCAACAAAAATAATGCATAAATTTGTGAAGTTAACAAATACATTTCACGAAAGGCAAAGCAAATTTAATTACGCTGATTTAGCATTCAAATTTGTTTTTTGAGCATGATAATCATAAGATTTCCGTTTATTGACTATTTGCACAAAAATGGACCCGGATTTTTGTGCAATTCGCCACTTGTTTATTTGTGAATTTTTTGTATAATTTAATCACATTTCTTCACAATTCGTAATTTCGCACCGAAGAAGAGGGGGTTCTTCGATGCGGTTCGAGAGAAGGTATTCTTGTTGCACAGGTAGTGTTCTCCGCTACCGTCTAGCGCGTATTGCAGGGTTGTCGACTTGGTATGGGGAGACACATCAGTCCCGTCTCGATCGTGAACGAGCGGATTGATGCGTTTGTCGGTAACCCTCAATACGGTCTGTATTCAGAGGGTTTTCTTTTATGATCCGTCATGATTCCGATCCGTTTATCGATCTGTCGTTTTTTTCCGCATTTCTTGGTGTACTGGCGATCTTCGTCGTCTCTTTCCTGAAACTTTTTTATCCGGACAGTCCCGGCTTTAGCCCTTCGGGTACTTCTCCGCATGACACTGTTTTTGGCGGAGTCTTCGCTGTGGCTCTTGGAGCTTTGCTTTCGGTCGCAATCTTCACCCTTCTGCTCGCTGTCTCCGTGATCGTCCATGAGCTTGGGCATTTCGTGGGAGGACTCTTGACGGGCTACAGACTCAGGCACTTCTGCCTTTTCGGTGTGGTTCTCTCCGCGAGGGGCAGTACTCATGTCCGCTTCGACAGGTCCGCACTCTTCGGGGGATATGTCGTCATGTGTACGGATGACCCCGGCAGAGCGCCTGTTGCCCTTCTGAGAGCCGGTCCTCTTGCGGAGTGTACGCTTATGCTTTCTGCTGCGGTTGCCGCAGTCTTTCTTCTCAGTCCCGTTACGGGAGTCTTCGTTCTGGGAGAGATCCTTTCATTCCTTTTGGTCAGAAGCCTCACCACCGGAAGATCCGCCTGCAGTGATTCCGCGACAACGGCACAGGTCCGCACGGAAGGGCCTGCGGATTATAACAGACTCATGGACATCTACGACAGGGAACTAAAGGATTGCGGCAGAGAGGTACCCGCGGGTAAAGACCACGGAGAACCGTCTGCCGGGGACGATGTGACAGAAAAACGGGAGTTACCCGCGAATCTTACAGTTAAGGAGGAATTGTCACTTTATGTTAAGAAAGAATAAACCGGCACGTTTTATCTCGATGATATTGATACTTTCGGTCGTGATAGCCGTATTCGACCACATAAGCGTCAGCTCCGCAGGATCCGGCGGAACGGCAGGCTACGGCGAAACGATCAACGGGCAAATAGTCTCTGCGGACGACCGGGCCTCCGGGAACGACAGGTGGAGCGGCGACAGAAGCGTCGTGCTGCCGGAGGGTACGCTTTGGTGGGTTCAGTACCACAATCCCTTAAACGGCGGCGCGAGGACGGCACTCACGGATCCTGCGGGCGTGGCCGGCGGGAACAAAGCCGTGACATACACCGCGGACACCGGGTCGGAGTACGTCTACTACAGAACCGTTGGGATGCGTTTTACGATCGAGAAAGAGTCTGAAGACGGGTGGGACATCCCCACACTCGACATGGATGCGGACAGCCGGGTCTGGGAGAGGGATTCGGTCAGGTTCGTGGATGTTTTCCTTGAGGGGATCGGTAACGATGTCAAGCTGCGTACTTCGGCAATGCTCGAGAGCGGGCCTTCTGCCGGCGGACGCAGGCGCGTGAGCACTTCGGTTCTGGTGAACAAGGACGTGACGGGCAGCGGCGGTGTGATCGAGGGTCACTACTTCATCAACAATTTCCTCAGGAGAGACGACACGGGGGAGATCGTGGATGACTGCGTCGTCGGGCAGCTCATTAGCGTTGAGTGCGGTGGAGGGAAGCTTTCGACCGGCAACTGGAGGATATATGCGTCACACATACTGGAGATCATGACGGCGACTGCGCAGGAGCAGGCAAACGGGCAGCTTGTCCTGAGCAACAGGCGTGAGCGTTACGTCCGTGATGGTTCGGGGGCGCTTGTTCCGGATGTCAGGACCACACTCGTCGATGTGCGCGACGCGGCACACTGGGCCCCGGCGACGAACAATGACTACCTCCCCGCGCTCTTTAACAGGTACCTCAGGCTGGAGAACGAAAGCTTCATAGTGCCGACCGTGGTCGTTCATTATTATAGGCTCGGCGCGGATCCCGTGGCGGGTACGGTGAGGACGGACACTTACCGGGCCGCAAGCGGATTCGGGATTTTTAACCCTGTCCGGCTCAATTACACTTCGGTGCAGTCAGAGCGTCCCGAAAACCTCAGCCTGTTCCTTGACAACTCACTTTTTGAGAATCCGGGGACTGTTTACGATTCGTATAAGGGAATCATGGTATTTGCGGGCGATGCGCCGGATGCTCATGAAGCGGGCGAACCGGGGGCATCGCAGAGCGCAGGTTACATGACGAGATTTACGGTCAGCGGAAATGCACAGCGTCCGATGATAACACCCACGCTCGTTGTTGATAAGAACGGCAGGGAGGTTTTTGTTCAGACACCGTACCTGAGCGTATGGGTGCCTCTGAGATCCGCTGTGAGGCTGAGTTTCATGTACGTCACATCGGAGAGCGAGAGCCCCGTGCTCGTGCGGGACGGCGGGCCGGTGAGCGTCGGGACGGGGACGGATCCTTTTGAGAGTATTCTCTACGCGCTCAAAGGAAACGATGTTGTCCGTGACCTCGCCGATCCTCTTAAAACTGCGGACGGGGCGGGGTACGAGCTTGCGAAGGGCACTCCCGAAGAGACCGTGAGGTACTTCTACGGAACGAACGGGTGGAACATCGAAAGAACTGCGGCCACGGGCAACAGCATCAGGGACCCGAAAAGAACAGCCCTGCAGCTTACCCTGACCGGGCAGACGCACGACGGCAGAGCTTATGGCGTCATGGGGCAGGGAAGCGGGACCCGGCCGAGCTTTAATGCCGACAGGTACGTGACGGATGTAGTTTTCTACGTGAGGGTTGTCAGGAAAACAGATCCCGTAGAAACGCGGAAGCTTTACGTGAGGTACGTTCCTGCGAGCGGCACGACGCACATCTTAAAGGATGTGGGGCCGATCACGATCCCGGCTGGCAGTGATCTTGACTATGTTTTCGAGGCGGACCAAACGATCGAGTACGCCGGGAGGACGTACAAGCCGGCCTCCGACCCTGTCGGCGCGGCGCGCCCGCTCCTCGGGGTATGGACCGGGGATGAGGACAAGCTTCCCAACTCGTACTCGCGCGTGACGAATCCCGCCAATGCAGGGACATACCAAACGGCGCAGACCCGGTACCAAGGGACGGGGCGATTCGTGATCACGGTTCCCGCGGACGCGCGTGAGGCGATGCTCTTTATCCCGTGTGAGGAGCAGGTTACGGTGAGTGTGGGGGCAGACGTGACCGTCTACTACATAAAGGCCTCCAAGCAGAACGGTTACACCGTGCTCACCACCGAGAGGAAGAGCCTGCCGGTGGGGTATTACGAGGCGGCCTGTGCGCGCGGGACTCCGGAGAGCGAGTTCCTGGTCAGAACGGAGGTGGCCGACGACCGGACGGGCGCCCACTGGACGGTGGTCGACGAACCGGGTTCCGGGGAGTACGGCTACCTCGCTGTTGCGTCGCAGAAGAAGAACGCTGCGCTCGGCAACGGAAGCTACCCGGACCTTACGGGGGAACCCGGCTGGACGGTGCTCGGCTACAGCAAGAGGCAGACGGGCGACTCCATGAAGATCACGGTATCTCTTATGGAGGGCGCGCAGGCCTACGAGATCTTTGTTCCGTGTAACCTCAAATCGGGCGACAACCCGGTCCGCTTCTACGCGGTCGACGCCTCGACCGGGAGACTTCTGGTGTCAGATCCGGTCGCGACAAGCTTTACCACCGGCGCCGAGTCTCTGATAGACATCTCCGACTGCGAGGAGATAAGCGTCGGGCAAAAGACCTACGTGATCCTCGGCGAACGGCTCGAGTCCGAGGAAAACTACCCCTACAAGACATCCGCCTACGCCTATGCCGGCTTTTTGACTTCCGCAGTCCCGTCGGAGGCTTCCTACTCCGCCAACATAGTGCGGCCGACTGCTCTGGCGTGGGACGGAACGGAGTTGTCGTCGACGTCTGACTCGCTTAAGACCAGGAATGTCTACATCAACACGTCAGGCCTGCAGATCCCGTCGGGTAACATAATCGCTGTCTACGTCCCGTACAGGACGGCCTCGAAGGTAAATGTGTTCCTGATCACGGACGAGGACGCCCTGAGCGACCCGACGGAGAGCGCAGTGGTCCGAAGCTCTTTTTCGGTCTCACGGTCCTACTGGGCCGACGAGTCCTCGACCCTGACTCCCGATGTCGGTGCTTCGGGGGCGGGGTGGTTTGAGTTTGAGGTTCCGGATGAGATCTGCGACTCACACGGAACATCTTTTTTTATGTCGGACGATGAGCCCGTTGCGCTGTGCCACGACGACTGCTGTGACGGCGTGCTCCAAAGGGTCGGGCTATGCTCGGTGAGCTGTCCGTTGTGCGACGGGACGGGGATCGTGAGCGCGCACGGTCGTGCCGGTACCATGGGAGCGCGTGAGAAGTGCTCTTTCTGTTCAGGCAGCGGAGTGTGGGTCACCGCGATGAATTACAGGTCTCTCGGGCGCGAAACGGCGCTCAGCAACTACGGGACCGAGGTTAAATACAAGTGCACAAAGTGCGGGGGGACAGGCTTTGATTCCTCGCTTGCGGAGCATGCACACGAAACGAAGAACTGCCCTGAGTGCAACAGGGACGGCAAGGGTCCTTACTCGGTCTGTCCGATCTGTAACGGCAGAGGCAAGACGCCTTATTCGACATGGGAGAACTCTTCCTATGTCGACGAGAACGGAGTCTTCTACACGACGAGCACCTCCGTCATCAGGTACCGGACCTGCAATATCTGCCGCGGGAGCGGGACGTACACATGCGGGACGTGTGACGGCTCCGGGCATGTCGACGGCGATCTGTGCATGAATTGTCACACCGAACGGTACTACCAGCTGACGGGTTCGACGATCTACACGATCGCTTCATACGGCTCGGGCTACAACGTCAGGCGCCGCGAAATCTGCCGCGGCTGCGGAGGAAAGGGACTGTCGCTCTGCGGTGCCTGTAACGGCACGGGCTGGAGTAAAAATCATGACGAGACGGGGCACCTGCTCCCGTGTACGAACTGCGGGGGTTACCGCTACGAATCCGGAGGCAACGTGATCTACCAGTCGGGCGTGTACGTGCAGTCGCCGCGCCACTGGGAGTACAAAAAGGGTTCGGGCGAGGTGGCCTGTTCCTGCGTCAGTGAGCGCTATATCGCCGATCCCGACCCCGCCGGCTGGGACCGGACGTACTCGCGCGGGAATTACACGGAGTATTACGTCGACGACGGCTACATAACTCACAGAGACAACGAATCCTTCATGTACGGCGGGTTTTACTGTAAGAAGTGTAACGCTTATATCTTAGCGGCGGGGTTTCCGACCGGAGCCACGCTTATCAGCAGGAAGGACAAGAAGGGGCTTTCGAACCTGACGGTCTGCGGCGGTTCCGGCAATCTGTCGGCGAATCTTTTTGACACACAGTACAGGACGGTTACTTTTGAGGATGAGCTTCCGGGGATCATCGAGAATCACGCGAGCTGCGGTCTGGAACTGATGACGGCGCGAAGCTCTTACGGGGAGGCACTGAGGGACACCGCGCACAGAACGACGGTGTGCAGATCGGATGACCCGGATGCAGGAGGGAAACCGGCGAACACCACTGCGAACGAACCTCCTCTCATCAGGATGAAGGTTTTTGTACCTAGTGATTCCGGAACGAAGGCAACCGACGTCTACATCCTTTACACGGAGTGGCAGGCTTTCTCTATGCCTGACCCGCAACCGCGCGTCGAACCGCCGGAGCCCTACGAGCAGGCTGATGACGTCGTTTGGACCGATACGGACACGGATGATTGCGCAGTAAGGATCGTGGCCGGTGAGAACGGAGGGGTGATCTACGACCCGTCGCTTTCGATCCCTTCAGGGAGAAACCTGAAGCTGGAGGCCAAGGGCAGGAAGTATCTCTGTGAAATGACGCTTTCCAACGCCGTGGGGGTGATCGAGATCCCTGTTACGGTGCGGTATCCTTACGCCTTTTACGAGTCGGCGGCCGCGTACAGGAGGGGAGACGAGCCCGTGGTGTCGGGTAATGTCGAACGGATCGTGAACGTCGTGCGACCCTACAGCTATTGGACGGTTGAGAAGTTCGCGGTATGGAGCCTCAAGGAGGCGGGCGCGTCGACCAACGTGCTCAAGGCTGCTCCTTCGGGTTACGAAAGGGTAGTCGCGTCTCCGGGGAGTGGCACAACGCCTGCGTTTTCGGTAGAAAGACTCGGAGACCTCACGGATCATATCCCGAATCTGCCTTCGTCTGAAGGGTTTGTACTGACTGCGGACGGCTTCTACGCTGATATCTACAGAAACGGGGTTGCGCCTGCGGTTCCCGTGCTCGACGAGGGTTATGCCGAGCAGCTTGCCTACAGCGCTGTACCTGAACTGACAGTGCTCGATGATACGCTCGTGTTTGAAGGGGAAGTGGTCCTTGGGGGAGCAGGTTTTTCGGGTGGCTCTGCGGGACCGGGGACCCCTTTCACAGGGAGTGGAAACACAGTAGGACCTACAGGAACTATGCCTCACACCGGCGAGACTATGACATTTTACTCGGTTGACAGGAAGATCCCGATGACCAAGACAAACGGAACGTACCCTGTGATCGCAACAACAGTGAGTTACACTCTCGCTCCCGGAAGCGTGGGACTCTTCGATGAAACTAAGTACAGGAGCACTGGGGTTTCTACACCTGTAGTAGTACAGACACCCGTATATGTGAGGGGGAGTCTGACTATGACGGGTCCCTCGTCCGCCCAAAGCTCCACCCCGGGGTCGGGTGTTTCGGGGAAGAGTAATGTCATGTACGTACAGGAGAAGGACGCTGATACCGCGCAGGTCTGGGCGGTAATCGGTGAAGAACGTGCGTATGCGGGTTATGATCCGTCAAAGGCTTCGGAGACCTTTTGTACATGCGATCTCTTTGCGAGTCTGACCAATACGGCTGACGCGGCGCACCCGCACCTGCCGTATCCGGGGTACGGAGTTCGAACCTTTGACAGAGACATCTATACTCCCGTGCCCGGTGAGCTCCCGTACAACCGCATCTCGTCGGACATCAGGATAGTGGTGGATCGCTCCGTCCGAGCGGGACAGATCTCATGGGAACCGGACTATATCGAGAATTATGCGGATGTCGTGCTGGAAGCGGGAGAGTGGCTCACCATTCCCACCGACACCGTGATACGTTTCATCGTTCCGCCGGATACGCGGGAAGGCAGGCATTACATCACATTCGCAAGCGTAGCGACCAACAAAGAGGATCCGGAGGATACCCTTTCAACCGCCATGCAGATTGCCAACACCTATTACCTGAGCCACGCCGTTTATGACAGGAAGTACTTTAATGTCACGGGCAGGCTCCGGGGGCTGACACTGGAGTCCGGACACACAATAGGAGTTGGAGACAGGAGCGCGGCGGGGCTTGTGCTTGCGGATCCGCCCACGAGTTTCTTCCCGGCGACAGAGAAGGACGGTGTAAGAGCGGGAGTGACTGCCCACTTCTCAATCATAAGCGACGGTGTCAGAGCGAACAGTGAGATTTTGAAGGGCTTGTCTTTCTCACCGAAGATTTTTTATGTTCCGTATGACAGCGACACGGGTGAACTGTGTCGTGACGAAGCGGTGGAAGCGGATCTCTGGTACAACCCGGGACCTTACACGGGCAAGCCGGGGCTGACACTTTTTGAGCCTGAGATTGTGTCTACAATCGTAGAAAACAAGCAGAGTCAGCTTAAAATGGGCTTTTCCCTCTTCATCCCGGCGGGCCTTAAGGTTACGGTGAAGGGTGCTCTCACGAACACTCCTCAGTCGGTAGGATTTACTTCGAATGACAAGGTTTGGCTCAAAAACGGAGTGATCGTCATCACCTTTGACCCACGCGTCACCTACCGGATCGCCGATCGTACCGTCACAGTCGGCTACGACTGCGGCCCCGCAGACATGTGGTCCCTTGAAGGTTACCGTACCACCTCAGGCTTCCGTAAGGGGGACGTCCTTGCTTTCAACCTTTCATCCGATATCAGGGACGTATTCTTCGTGGATCACCTCAACTGATACAGAACCTTTCTGTTCGTTTCCTTGCCAAACCACACACCAAATGATAGAATGATTACATATGGGAAACGAGGCTTACAATTCCCAAATGTAGCAGTCTGTCGGGGTGCCGGATGAAGGAAAAAATCGGTCTTTTTGCCAAAGGGATATTTTCCTACGAGAGACCCGCTCTTTCTTTGTCTGTTGAAAAGCTGAATCTGTCTGTTTCAACAGGAAGCAAGGCGAGGGGGTCTTTCATCGTATCTTCGACGGGCAACCGTCCCTTCAAAGGGATAGCGTTCTGCGACGAAAGTCTTCTTGCTTTCGATGATCCGGCCTTTCTCGGAACAGAGAACACACTGACATTTACAATCGATGCCACGCATCTCGATGCGGGCGATAAAGTGAAAGGAACGATCGTGGTCGTCACCGAGTACGGTGAGGTTCACGTTCCTTTTGCATGCCTTGTGAATTCTCTCTCATGCAACTCGTCGCTCGGCCCCGTTTCGGACATCTTCCAGTTCGCGAACCTCGCGCAGACCGACTGGACCGAGGCAAAGACACTGTTCAAGTCGGACAGCTTCGCAAGCGTTTTCTCGGGAACCTCCCAGAAGGCGGAGCTTGCCATCAGGGCACTTAGGGGCTGTAACAACATCTCGCTCGCAGTCGAGGAATTCCTTATCGCACTCAGGAAGAAACGCGTCGTTACAGTTGATGTCGACAAGAGTGAAGTGGAATTCGATTCGCCCGAGGAGTGCACGGAGGGCTGCACCGTTACCCTCACCAAGGACACCTGGGGCTACGTCCAGCTCGGATGCGAAGCGGAGGGCGATTTCGTGAAGCCCGGCGCGAGAGTCATCTGGACGGACGACTTCGAGGGCAACACATGTAAGCTTAAATTTGAAATAGATAAAGAGAAACTCAGACCCGGTCGCAATTTCGGTGCGCTCAGGCTCTCGTC
Source organism: Lachnospiraceae bacterium (assembly GCA_017427685.1). Lineage (GTDB taxonomy): Bacteria > Bacillota > Clostridia > Lachnospirales > Lachnospiraceae > RUG11977. Next base: position 137,042 of record JAFRSH010000014.1, read on the forward strand.
CCTGAGAGCCGACAACGTCATCGAGGTGAAGTGTCGCAACGAATCCGCCAAGAGGCGCACGCTCCTCATCAAGAGCAGGATCAGACACGACATGATCTCAGTGACCGAGTCTTATATCAGATACAGGTTCGGCAAGATCCCGTCGAACCGCTTTACGGCAGAGGTCGAGACTGTACTCGACGGTCTCAGACCGCTCAGGAACGAGACGATCTACGACAGATTACTGAACATCTACGCGCTCGCTGTCTCCGGCAAGGCCTTTAAGGCTGACACCCTCCTGAGGGGCATCCTCGAAGAGGAGGAGTGGAGAGGAGCGTCTCCGAGGATCTACGGAAGTGTTCTCTTCCTTGAAGGGATCATCCGCAGAGAAGACCCGCGCAGTGTCACGGAGCACTTAAGACGCGTATACGAACAGTCGGACGACCCCTTCGTCATGGTGCTCTGCATCCTGGCGGACGAGCGTCAGTCCATACTCCCCGAGCACGCCTACGAAATGCTGAAGGAGAGCTCGCAGTCGTCGATCCTTTCGATACCTGTCATTACCGAAGCCGCTTTGATCATCGCCAGAAGACCCGAAGTCATCAGAGAACTCGGACTGTTTGACATAAAAGCCATCGACATGGCCCTCGAGAACAAAGCTATCCAGAGAAAGGGTGCCCAGACCCTTTCGTACGCAGCATCGAGATGCAAGAAGGCCGGAAGCCTCTTTATCGATGTGTTTGATAAGCTGTATTCACAGTTCCCCGTGCCTGAGGTGCTCGAAGCGCTCTGCCACATAGTCATGGTTTCCGAAGAGCGCAGCGCACGTACATACAGGATCCTCCTTAAGGGCTGCAGGGACAACGTCAGGGAAGTCGGCATATTTGAGGAGTGCGTCAGGTCTCTTGCCGCAGCGGGCCTCACTGAGACAGCCGATCAGATCCTGACTGCCTACTTCGAGAAGGGTATCGACCTTGAAGACAGCGTGAAAGCGGCATTCTTCGCGAACGTTGCCCGTAACAGGGACAAGCTGCCGCTCGTTTCGCCTGCCTTCAACATGCTCATACGCGAGTTCACGATCGCAGGGATGCGTGAAGGGAAAGTGGATCCCGATCACGTGACCCTTTATAACGACCTCCACGGTCTTGAGACACTTCCGGCCGATGCGGTTGCCAAGCTGCCTGAGATCGTCTTCAAGCATAAGGTCTCGAACATCGGCATGCCTCACGCGGCTTATGTCTGCGTCGTGCACAGGCAGCGTACGGAGGAGACAAGATATCCCGTGATCGACGGCGAAGCGCTCGTGGACATTTACACAGACCAGTATATACTCTGCTTTGAGGATGGGGACGGCTCGCGCCTGCTTGAGTGCGAGCATGATCTTGAGAGACTCATCACCAACAACGAACTTATCGATTTCTGTCTTGAGAACTGCACCGACGACCTGAACGTTGCGCTCAATATCTGCGTTTCCAAGAAAACGATCGAAGCGACCCGCAGGTGCCGCGAGAACGAGGAACTGAGCGAAGAATTCAGGCTCATCTGCACCAAGAGACTGATCGCCTATTACTACGAGAACCTTGAAGGCGAGATGATGGAGAGCTACCTCGTGGGACTTGATCTGTCGAGGCTTACCCGCAAGGAGCGCTCGGCCATGATCGAGCTTATGATCAACAGGGAGCTCTACAGCCTTGCGTTCAAGAACATCGAGCTTTACGGCTGCTACGGGATTGACGTGCGCAAGCTCGCGAGACTTGCATCCAAGCTGCTTGCATCCCACAGCGAGGTCGACGACCGTAACCTTTTGGTATCGATCTGTGCGACCGTTTTTGATGCGGGCAGGGCAGACAAGAACATCCTCGCGCTGCTCGCGACTTACTACAGCGGTGACTGCGAAACGACCTACGCGATCTGGAAGAGCGCGGTTGACGAGGGCGTCGACACCACCGACATCGAGGAGAGGCTTCTCGGGCAGTTGCTCTTTACCGAGAGCGACATGAACTATTCGAGAACGGTCTTCAAGCATTACTACTCACACCGCAGCTCGGGCAAGCTTGTCAAGGCATTTATCTCCTATTACGCATATGGCTGTCTCCTTTACGACCGCCCCCCGGACGACGAAATGCTCATGCTCATGAAGCGTGAGTGCGAATACGAGAGCAACGATGTGTGCGTTCTGGCACTTCTTAAGATCTACTCGACAAGGACATCCTTTACGGATGCCGAGAAGCAGTTCATAGAGAAAGAGCTTGAGCGCATGGAGGGTAAGAACCGCGTGTTCCCGTTCTTTGCGAAATTCGCGGGACAGATCAGCGTACCTCATACGATCCGCGACAGGTACTACATAGAATATCATACAGAGCCCGGCAAGCAGGTCTTCATCGACTACAGGATCTGTAAGGGCGGCGCCGAGAGCGAGTTCGTACACGAACCGATGCGGGACGCAGGGTACGGGATCTTCGTCAAGGAAGTGACTCTCTTCTGTGATGAGTCTGTTCAGTACTACATCACCGAAGGAACCGGTGACACGAGGCAGATCACACAGTCCTGTATCGATTACGTTCAGTCACAGGGAACCGAGCGCAACCTCTCACGTTACGGAAGGCTTTCGCTCATCATCGAGGCTGAAAGGATGCATGACAGAGAGACGCTCGTGAGGGCGCTTGAGGATTACCTTAAGAAAGATCACCTTTGCAGAAAACTCTTCAACCCGATCACATAAGCGTTCGGGCTGAGACAAACATACGGGGAATTATTGATGGACGAGGAAAGAACACTGATTTTGGGGATGGATATCTGTGACGGTTCGCTGCAGCTCGCATACCTTGACGAGCGCGGCGAGATGGTCAGCGTTTCTCCTTTTGGCAACGACGTCGGCAAATACAGGATCCCCACGGCCATCTGCACGGATCCGCAGTACAAGGAATGGTACTGCGGGAACGACGCGATGAGGATGAAGGGCAGAGAAGGGATCGCTTATTTCGACGACCTTGTCGAGCGCGCGAAGGCCGACGACGGAGAGCCGGCACTCGGAGGACTCACTCCCACGGCGCTTCTGACGCACTTCTTCAGGATAGTGCTCACGGCGCTCAGAGAGAAGACCGGCGGGCAGATCATCAAGGGACTCGTCGTTTCGATCAAGAAAGAGGACGAAGCGGCGAAACAGGCGATAGAAAGAGCGCTCGGACAGCTCGGGATCGAGAGCGACAGGCTTCTCATAATCGGACATCCCGAGGCGTTCATGAACTACGTGGTCTCGCAGAACAAAGACATCTGGATCAACGATGTCGGGATGTTCTACCTGTCGCAGGACGCCTTTGAATTCTACAGGCTGACGTTCGGCAGGAAACAGGGACCTGTGTGCGTCGTGACCGAAAGAACAGATCTTTCGGGCTACGTGGACGGGGCGCAGATCATCAGGGGCGACACGACCGATGCGGTGACGGGCTTTAAAGAAGCCGTCTCCAAGATGATCAACAAGCAGATGGTTTCGGCACTGTACTTTACGGGACCCGGTTTCGAGAGTGCATGGGCCGACGAAGTCCTCAAGGGACTGTGTGCGGGCAGGAGGATCTTCAGAGGTCAGAACCTCTTTGTGAAGGGCTCCGGCTACAAATCCCGCAGGACCTTCGCACCCGGGCAGGACGAGGAAGAATTCGTCTACATCGCGCCCGATGCCCTCAAGAGCAGCATCTCACTCAGGGCATACAAGGACGGAGGTTATGAGGAAGCGATGCTCGCCGATATCGGCACACCGTTCTCGCAGGCATCGAAGAAGGTGGAGGTCATCATGGATGAGACCAACGAGCTCGACCTGATCGTCCACAACGTACTTAAGAAGGATTTTGTCTGCGCCATCATGACACTTGACAATCTTGAAGAAAGAAATGACAGATCCGTTAAGGTAAGCATCACACTCAAATTCGCAGACCGTGACACGTGCGTTATCACAGTCAGGGACATCGGATTCGGTGAGATCAGAGATACAACCTACAGGATTTGGGAGCAGATACTGAAGATATGAGCAGAGTCATCTTGTGTTCCGGCAAAAGGGCTGATGTGCCCTTCGTGATGAAGGCTTCAGGGCGTAAGGTTTACACCGTGGAGGAGCTTTGCTATTGCCTTCGTGACGAGCTTGAGACACTTGACGGCGACACACTCGGCAGAGAACTTGCCGATTTCCTCGGACGGGAGCTCGGTCTTACCGAGAGAGCACAGACACTCCGCAAGCTCGTCGATGAAGGAAGCGAGCTCAAGAGCCGCCTCGTGGTGGTCCTCTGCGCGAGCGACCTCTACACGGCTCCCGAGATCAACGAGATATGCGAAGACTTCGAAAAGAACCTGAACATGACGCCTCTGCTCCGTGCCAAGAAGATCGCCGACAGGAATCTTCTCGAAGGGCGCAGTAAGGTCGCCCTGAGCGGCTACAGGGACATCCTTTCGGATGAGCGGATCACCGAACTCTCCGACAGCGACCTTTCCGCGGTGCTTCACAACTGCGGTGTCATCCAGATGAGGCTCGGATACCCTGAGGAAGCGGCATCACTGTTCCTGAGGGCGTACGCTCACAGCGACGAACAGGAGACGGTACGCAGTTACCTGCTCGCGCTCAAGCTGCTTGGCGACGAGGAAAGATACATTAAAGAAGCAATGAGGCTGTTTGACAGCGGAGAGATACTCAAAGATCTTGAGGACGAGATAGGAACAGTCCTCGAGCGGTTCGAGGAGGGCGGCAATCTCGATTGCGTCGAGAGGCTTAAGGGTCTTCTCGAGGACAACAGTCCTGCCGAATTCGACAGGATGTCGCACGAGATAGTCGGTGAACTGAAGGCTTCTTACAGAGCCGATATCGAAAGCATGGAATAACGAAACGGGGTTAGAGATGGGTTTATTCAGACGATCCAAAAAGAAAAAAGAGGCTTTGACCGATCAGGATCCGGTTCTGCGGTGGATGACCGTCGACGAAGCGCTCGCATACAGCAGCGGTGATACTTCGGTGCTTGAGAAGGCGGTCGGCAAGATCGCCTACGAGTACAAGATCATGGCGCGCGAGCTTTCCGAAAAGCAGGAGGAGATCAAGCAGGATTACACGCTTGATACCGAGCTTCTCGGGGACGTCAAGAGATTCGAGATGCTGCCGGAGAAGACGAGGGCATCGATAGTGGATTCGGCGAGGCTCATCATGAACCTCGGAGACGAAAGGACAAGGTTCCAGAACAAGGAACGAAAGATCTCCGGTGAGCAGAAGAGGAGCATGGCTCAGTACGATGCACTCCTCCCCGAGAAGCTCGAGGAGATCAGACAAAAAGAAGAATACCTCATGCTTGTGGAGGAGGACATGCGCAAGCTTGAGGGTGAGAAGGGCATCATAGCCTACGAGAGGGAGAGAGCGGTCGAAAAACGCAGGTTCCTCGGTAAGTTCTCGGCCTTTGTGGCAGCGGCGGCACTGCTCATATTCATCCTGCTGCTGGTACTTATGAAGAACGGCAACGACAAGCTCATGCCCGCATTCTTCGTGACGGGTGTGGCCGTTATCGGATTCGCTTTATACTACTTCCTCACCATGAGGGAATGTGCCATGGTGATCCACAAATGCGACATCTCGAACAACAGGGCGTTGCAGCTCCTCAACAAGGTTAAGATCAAGTACGTCAACACCTCCGGGACGCTTCAGTACATGTACGAGAAGTACCATGTCAAAGGCTACAGCGAGCTCAAGAACACGTGGGAAGAGTACGTACACGAGAAAGAGTCCGAGAAGATGTACGCCAGCAACACGAGGCTTCTCGCGGGTTACGAACAGACACTCCTCGACGAGCTTCATCATGAGGGATTCGTTCATCCCCAGTCGCTTGTTTCGGAGCCCGAGATACTCTTTAACAGGGCCGAGATGCA
>JAFRSH010000015.1 GCA_017427685.1 Lachnospiraceae bacterium
AACTTTATAATCCGGTTTGAAACTATCGATATTTACCGCCTGGTATACGGTGCCGGAGCGCTACACCATGGTAACCGACACCCTAATGCTATGGCGGTTAAGTATAAAACTGATTTTGCGAAAAAGTATTGACAGTATCGAGCGAGTTCGAAGAAAGTACGACGCGGCAGTCACAGCGGTTGTTGTTATTTTCTGTTTAGCAACTTATCATAATACTCAAACGTCTTTAAAGATTCAGGACATATATAAGTATCCTTCAGCGTCTTAAGATACTCTACGATAGAAAACGTTATCTCATAAACCGCCCTATCGAGGTCTTCATACGCCAGACTCCTGAGCTTTTTTAAGGGCACCGCACTGTTCATATCCCTTCCGGGCTCTATATAATCCGCCGTATAAAGTATCTTCTCAAGCAGCGTCATACCGGGCCTTCCGACCGTGTGATAATATATCGCATCAAAGATCTCGGGATCATCCACTCCGAAGTGTTCCTTAGCAAAGAACGCTCCCACTTTGGAATGCACCAGATTATTACCGAGAGATAATTCTTCTTCAGTTACTTCAATCCCGTACTTATCGATATACTTACGGTTTTCTTCCATACCGAAGCCCTTAGTGCAGTCATGCAGATAACCAGCAAGATATGCCTTTCTGGGGTCGTAACCGTAGCGGATGGCTAAGCGCCTCGACTCTATCGCGACATCCCTGATATGAAGCACTCTGTGAGCAGAGACATGCAGACGCGCAAATTCATCGGCATCACGTATAGTTTTCGTAAATTGTGCAATATCCAAATTCATAGTCTTATTTGTAATAATCAAAATCCCAACCGTAGATCCTTACGGTGTCTCCGTCCTTGATACCGAGTTCTTCAAGCTCTTTGAGGATCTCGTTCTCCTTCAAAAACTTCTGGAAGAAATCAAAGCCCTTCTCGGATGAAAGATTGGTATAACCGAGCATTCTTTCGATCCTGGGTCCTTCAACCAGATAAACCTTCTCTTCCTGATCATAAGATACAGTGAAAGGAAGACCCGCAGCAGAATCCTCTTCGTAAACAAAATCGGGCTCGTATGTGATCACGTCGTCACCCATCTCTTCGAGGATAGCGCTGATCCTTGACATAAGCGTCTGAAGCCCCTCTCCGCTGACAGCTGAGATTCCGAACACTTCCCTGCCCTCAAAATGCTTTCTGACATCCTCGAGAACAGCTTCCCTGTCTTCCTCAAGGAGCGCATCGAGCTTGTTCACTGCGATCACGAAAGGCTTCTTGATAAGATCCTCACTGTATGCCGAAAGCTCTGTTCTTATCTTCTCGATCGCTTCAACAGGAGGCATTTCGTCAGGCGAAGCCGCATCAACCATGTGTATAAGGAGCCTTGTTCTTTCGATATGCTTTAAGAACTTGATACCGAGTCCGACACCTTCCGAAGCACCTTCGATGAGTCCGGGGATATCGGCGATAACAAAAGGTCTGTGCACACCCTTTTCAACCACACCGAGGATAGGGTTTAAGGTCGTGAAAGGGTAATCCGCAACCTTGGGCTGAGCGTTTGAAACGTGCGAAAGAAGCGTCGATTTACCGGCATTGGGGAAACCGACAAGTCCAACATCAGCGATGACCTTAAGCTCAAGGATGACGTTCAGTTCACGTGCTGCCTGTCCGGGCTGTGCGTACTTGGGAGCCTGCATGGTGGATGTTGCGTAATGCATATTACCCTTGCCGCCACGTCCTCCTGTCAGTACGACCTGTCTCAAATTGTCGCGGGACATGTCCGCAACAACCTTGCCAGTCGTTTCCTCTCTGACAACAGTTCCTTCGGGAACCTTGAGTATCAGATCTAGGCCGTCCTTGCCGTTGCAACGCTTACCGCCACCGTCGGCACCGTTCTGGGCACAGAACTTGTGGGAATAACGGTAATCATTGAGAGTAGAGAGACCCTTGTCCACTTCAAAAACAATGTCTCCACCTCTTCCGCCGTCGCCACCGTCTGGACCGCCGTCCGGGACAAATTTCTCACGACGGAAGCTGACATGACCGTCTCCGCCTTTGCCCGATTTGATAAATATCTTAGCCGTATCCAAGAACATAGAAATCTCCTCTGTATAAGCGTTAATAACGCTTATGATCCCACGTCAAACTCTCCTGCTTAACGTAAATCGAGGCTTATATATCATCTATATAAGCCTCGGGATAAACAACTTAATTAAGATCACGAAAGGGGATATACGCAAGCCTGCTTTTTATCTCTGCCTTTTCTCTCAAATCTTAATGTTCCGTCAACAAGTGCGTATAACGAATCATCGTTACCTCTGCCGACATTAAGACCGGGATGGATCTTGGTTCCGCGCTGCTTAAAAAGGATGTTACCTGCCTTAACGAACTGGCCGTCAGCACGCTTGGGTCCAAGACGCTTTGACTCAGAATCTCTACCGTTCTTGGTCGAGCCTACACCTTTCTTATGAGCGAAAAATTGTAATGTCATTTTTAACATGACTTACACCTCCTCAATAGTCCAATCAACTAACTTAACATATTTGCTGCCTTCATCTTGAATGATCGCATCAATACCGAGCTTAAGACTCTTAAGCAGAAGCTTTGCTTCTTCGGAAGGATCGTTTTTAAGGACAAAACGTATATATCCCTTCTTCTCATCGGTATCAAGATCGAACTTACTGTCTGTAAACGTCGAAATCGAATTGATGCAATTGATCACAAGCGCCGAAACACCGGCACAGATAATGTCTTTGCCAAACACGGCAAATCCTGCATGACCGGCACAGATGAAGCCTACCGGATCATTATTGTGATCATACTTGAATGATACCTTAATCATACAAAATCAAATGTCACGCATTGATCTTGTCGATCTTAACCTGCGTGAAAGCCTGTCTGTGACCATTCTTCTTATGGTAACCGGACTTGTTCTTGTATCTGTAAACGATGACCTTCTTAGCCTTGCCCTCAGCAATAACGCTGGCGCTAACGGTTGCACCCTTAACTGTGGGATCGCCGACAACTAATTCACCGTTGTTTACAACAAGAACCTGATCGAAAGTAACTGTTTCACCGGCTTCTGCGCCGAGCTTTTCAACTCTGATGATGTCACCTTCAGCTACCTTGTACTGCTTACCGCCTGTTGCAATAATAGCGTACATAAGACACCTCCTATCATCATTACTCGCCAGCTGTGGCAGTCTGTCCTGCGGACATGACATTTAGAGCCTCGCTGTGCGGCACACAGAAACATTTTATACATCAGTACTCTTCTTGTCAACAAATTTTTTATATTTTTTGTACAATTTTAAGCGATTTGTAATGCTTCAAAGATATTTGGATTTTATAATGTTTGCAAACAAGCTTGCAACAGACGGCCTTCGTTTATCGCACAAGAAAAGGGCCATGTCAGACATGACCCTTTAATCTTAGTCAAAGCTATAAGCTAAATCGGAATTAGTCCTCTTTTCTAGCCTTCTTTGTAGCTACAACGCCGCCACCGATAAGGAGTGAGCCGATGCCGTAGAATACTGCTGCGGAAACAACGCCGGTCTTAGGAAGAGAACCAGCTGCTGCGCCAGCACCGTAAGCCTTGATAAGGCCGCCGTCTTTGTCAAGCCACTTAGCGCCAACAACTTCGATGTCAACACCGCCCCAAGCGCCTAAACAGATCTGAGCGTAGGAATCAGCTGTCTTGAAGAGCGAGAAAGGTCCGTCCTTCTTAAGAACTGTTGTGTATGTGCCGTCACCGTTGTCAGCCCAATCCATGCCGTCATGCTGATCCCAGTTAGCGGACTCTGCATTGATGATAACAGAAGTATCAGGAGTAGAAGCTGCCTTAACGGTAATCTCAAGTGCGTAAATTGTTCCGATGTCATCACAGATTGTGCCTGCTGCAACGCCTTCAGCATCGTTGAAAGCTGTAATCTTGTAGCTATCCCACTGCGAATCGTAGTAGATCCATACACAATCCTTAGGCATTGTGATGGTTGCTGCATTAGCCTGTGTGCCGGCTACAGCTACTAAACAAAGAGCTGCTGCAAAAAGAACTGATAAAACTTTCTTAAACATAAAACACCCTCCTATGTTTTGCGGGGACTCTGATCCCCAAAATGTGAGTTAATTATATCAAATAATCAGATACAGGGCAAGTAAATTTTTGTATATTTTTCACAGAACGATACTCAATTATTGCTACGAATTGAGTGATTTTTCATAAAATACAAATAGTTCGAAATCTAACTGATATAACGGTCGAAAACAACCGGACTGATGTAATGAACAGATCCGTTGTCCTTATCAGGTATCAAAGAACTTCATCTGCATCTCGTCCTCGGCCTCGGACTTGAACTATTCTATCGTCTCGGGCTTGATCATGGGAAGCTCGTCAAGCGACGAGATTCCGAAGTTTCTGAGGAACTCCTCCGTAGTACCGAACATACAGGGACGTCCGGGAGCGTTTTTCCTGCCAACTTCGCATATCAGATTGTATTCAAGCAGCTTGTTGACCGAATGATCCGAGTTAACGCCTCTGATCCCCTCGATCTCCTGCTTTGTGATGGGCTGCTTATAAGCAATAATTGATAAGGTTTCGAGCAGTACATCCGTCAGAACGATCTTCTTGGGCACATTGGTGATCTTAATGATCGACTCGTACATCGACGGCTTCGTGCACATCTGGAACGAACCGTCCAGCTCAAGTATCTGAACACCGAAGCTCTCATCCTCATAACGCTCTCTCAGCTCATTGATGACATTGAGCACCGTCTCCTCATCATACCCCAGCGCCTGCGCGATCCTGCTCACTTCAACGGACTCACCCATAGTGAACAATATCGCTTCCACGTGAGCTAAGAGGAGCTTCATTTCGCTGTCCATATTCTTGATCTCATTATTCGTCATGCCAATATATCCTTATCTATATCTCAATATTTCTTTTATGATAACCACATCTATTAGAATTTTCATTTCTTTATGATTTAAGCAGTTATTCCCCTATTCAACCATAAATCATTATTGTCCAAATCTTTCCTAGCTTAGGCGGGCCGCATATCACTTCAAAAACAATAAACGCGACAGCGGTTTTTGAAGTAATATGCGCAGCAGCCTAAGCGGTGTTGCCACATCATGATAATGCCAGATCCTCAATCGGCGCGATATCGTTCGCCAGATAATCGATCATGATATCGCAGAACAGATCATCCTGCTCAATCCTGATCCTCTCCATACGTATGAGCTCGAGTATCGCGAGGAAGCTTACTATCATCTCCATCTTGGTATTCAGGCTCTCCATGTACGACCTGAAACTGAACTTTCTGTTCTTCAGTCCGAACACCTGCAGGTCGTAGATCGTCTTCCTGATGTCGGCGTCTTCCTTAACGATCTTGCCGAACTTACTTCTGACAGGGTCGATCCTGTCTTCTTTTTTCTTGACGAGGTCGTTGAAGATATCCTTGAGCTTTGTGAGCGTAACGTCCTCGAGAAGCTCGGAAACATCGATTTCTTCCTTATAGTTGAGAACCTCGTCGGGGATAGTTGAAGGCTTAAAGAGGTACTTCGAAGCGTCGAGCTGCTTGTCTTTAAGCTGTCCCGAGATGTACTTGTACATCTTATACTCGAGCAGCCTCTCGACGAGCTCTGCACGGGGATCGATCTCCTCGCCTTCCTCGTTTACTTCCGGAACGGGAAGCATCATCTTCGACTTGATTCGGATGAGCGTTGCGGCCATGACGATGAAGTCGCTCATGTAATCCATGTCCTCGGTCTCCATCGAGTTTACATAATCGAGGTATTGCTCGGTGATCTCAACAATCGGAATATCGTAGATATTAATCTTGTTCTTCTCAATAAGTGCCAGGAGCAAATCAAGCGGCCCTTCAAACGCTTCGAGCTTGTAACTTGGATTCATCTGATCGCTCCTTTCATTAGTCTTTTAACGCTTATGCCTTAATCCCCGGCTTTCACGGCCGGAACCTCGAGTACGCAGATCTCGGGGTTGTTGAGGAATCTGAACGGCAGCGCATGCCATCCGACTCCGGATGTAACAAGTAGCTTACCCTTGCCTTCTTCAAACAGTCCCTTTGTCCTGCGCGGGAACAGTCTGTGTCTCGGAGATATCAGACCACCTATAAACGGAAGTCTTATGATCCCGCCGTGCAGATGACCGCCGATGATCAGATCGGCACCGATCTCACGGTACATGGGAGCAAAAGTCGGGTCATGTGCCACAAGGATGTGGTAGTTACCGTCATCTTCAAAACTGTCGATCAGTTCTGTAGCTTTAAAGTATGTCTCGATATTTGAAAGCTTGTCGCGATACATCCTGAGAGGTATCAGAAGTCCTTTGATCGTGATGCCTTTAAAGACGAACGTGTCGTTATTGACGATACGGACGTGCGAGCCGAGCTCGTTCACATATGCATTAAACTCTTCTTCTCCGATAAGAGAAAGCTTCTGTTCGTGGTTTCCGAAGATATAAACTGTTTCGATCCCGGACGCCTTTAGTCCGTCAAAGAATTCCTTTGAATACTCCGTGTCGCTCGGTCGGCTGTTGATGACGTCACCAGCGACGATCACAAGATCCGGCCTCTGTGCGGCGATCAGATCGATCAGCCTGCGGTTCTTACTGCCGAACCGGGTGCAGTGCAGATCCGAAGCAACGACGACCCTGACGGTACCTACGGCCTGAGCATCGCCCGTAACGGCAAGCTCAGCAGCACTGTAGCGCTTCACCCCGAGAATCCGGGTATCAACCACAGCAACAGTCATTGCCAAAAGGATCAGACCGATCAGGATCCAAACAATAATCATCGGGAAATCTCCACAGTAGTAATCACTTGACCTGCTTGATGAGTACGGGAGCCGTTGTGCACTTGGCTCTTACGATAAGTCTTCTTTCGCCGTTCTCACAGCATGTAACGAGGGTCAGATACTTGCCCTTTTCTCCGAGGTCTCCGACAACCTCGATATCGGTCGGTTCGCACTTGAAGGATTCAGTAACCTTGTACGAGAACTCTTGTCCGAGCAGATCGGTGAGCTTTATCTCGTCGCCTTTCCTCAGGTCCTTGATATCACCGAAGTAACGACCGTAGAAGCCACCGTTGTGGCCGGCAAGCGCACAATTGCCTTCCTGGCCGATGCCTGCGGACTCCTCGAAGTGACCGATCGAAACGCCTATATTGGCGTACTCAACACCTTCAACGATAGCGTAGCAAAGATCGATCTTGTCGCAGGCGATGACGCCCACGCACTTCTGACCCGAAAGCCTGCTCTCGATCTCGGCGGGGTCAAGCTCTTCTACAACTCCGTCGCCTTCAAAAAGGATCGCGCCTTCGCCCGTAGCATCGGGATCGATACTGCCGGCAGGCAGTTCGTCGAATATGGGCGCGTCTATAACGAATGCACTCTCGGCCGGCTCAGACTCGGCTGCCGCGTTCTCTACAGGCGCTGCGGCCGATGTGTCGGTCTCAGTTGCGGCTGTCTCAACGGTAGCAGTCTCGGTACCCGCGGGTGCCGCACTGCCGTTCGCGAGTGCTTCCTGATTCTTCTGGATCAGTTCGTTGATGTAATCGAGCTTTTCCTCGTTCTCGATCGAGTTCTTGGTCTGGAAAAAGATCGGGATACAAAAGATCACAATGCCCGCAAGGATCAAAATAGCTCCCACAACGGTCACTATTATCTTTTTCTTGTTCTTCATTACTAAATTTCTCCTCTTTTGATACAGGTTTAACTGCATCGTATTTCTCGCTCAACACTTCAAAGAAGTATTAGGCTTTTATGAATCAGCTTCCTTGTTCTCAAGAAGCTCTTTTTGGTACTCTTCACGCAGAGACACTGTTTTGGGCTTGTTCTCGTTCACATCGTGCAGATAAGTGAACAGCAGGATCAAAAAAGTGAGTGCTGACAGAACCAGTATTATGAGCGCGATCGGCGGTTTCTTCTTTTTCTTTTCCATCACTAGCCTTCCTTTCAGTTCTTAAGTATGAAGAGATATGCGCCTTCTCTTTTCGAGATTTCGTGGCACTTGACTATTGTAATCCCATGCCTTGCGATCTGCTTCTTAAAAAGTGCCGCGTTTCTCGTATAAACGAACATATACGACCCTTTTTCAAGAAGCCTGTCTACTCTGGCAAAGAACGCAGTGAAGATCTTCTCGAGGTCCGAAACTGTCTTCTTCTCCGTTTCGAAGGGCAGATCGGTGATCAGTTCGTTAAAGAGTTCCTTGTGTTCAAGCGACAGGAAGTCTTTGTTGATGATCTTGGATTTCCCTGCAAGCCCCGCACGCGTGAGGTTCTTCTCGGCCGAAGCACATGCCGTGGGGAAGATATCCGAGCCGAACAGGAACTCCGTCTTCATCGCTCTGTCTCTCTCGACGAGTAGTGTCCCCGCACCGCAGAACGGGTCGAGAACTCTTGCATCCTCACTCATGTATTCGGCACACAGCCTGCAGATCAGCGCTGCCAGATAGGGCTTGATCCCGGCCGCGATATCGACTGTCTTGTAATCGAACCTCGTGTCCCCGGGAACGAAGAACTTCACAAGCGGCTTTAAAACGCCTGTCTTCCTGGTGACAAAACGGATCTGTATATCAAAATCGTTCCTAACGTTTATGAACTCGAACCCGCTCTCTTCCTCTACGACTTCGCTGAGAAAGCGCTGAAGCTCGGTTTCTTTGCTCTGAACTGTCTCGCCCTTGATGTCAAGTCTGAAGGAAACCGGAAGCTTACGGGTGCCCTTCTTAACCTTCATCCTCTCGAGGATATAGGGCTTTAAGACTTCACGGACGTATCGTCCGGCAATCTCCCTGTCGGTACCGATGGCGCCGAACTCTTCTTCATCAAAGGGAGGTACAAAAAGCATCTCCTCAAAGGTTCTGATGTTCTCAAGAACCGTGGTGTCGTCGCACATTACCATAACACCGGCATTAAAGGTTTTCTTCGGGAAGCCCTTTACTTCACTCATCGTGACTTCGCGGAAGTTACGGTTGGTAGTAAGGATGATCTCACTCTTAAGCTTCTGTCCCGTAAAGGCTCTCCTGCCCGCATCGGATCTGAGGAGTCCGAGGAGGAGTCTTACTTCCTTGACGTAATGCTTATGTTCATCAGTCCGCTTGCCTCTCAGGAGTTCAAGGAGCTCGTCCATACGTGTATAGAGGCTTTCGGGACACTTAAAGGACTTGATCTGTGAAAGAGCCTTCACAAAATGCTCTTTATTATACTCAACGTCTTCTCTGAGATATGCTCCGGCGAGTTCGTCGGCAGCGGCCTCGTCGTAAAGACCTGCGACACAGTACGCGCCGAACTGTCTGACCTTAACATCAGGGTGTGACAGTACCGATGTGATGTCGCTCTGCTCAAAGTCGTACTCCTTAATGAGGTCCCCGGCACTTCTCTCCGGGGCTTTATCGTCCTTTAACACAAACTTAAGCTCAAGGAGTAAATCCTTAAGCTTATCGTTTTCCTGCGAAATAAGCGCCGCATGTATGCTTTTGTCAACCACTGAACTAGAACTCATCAATTATCGATCCTGATCCTGCTGAAATTTGCATTGTATGCGACATACATGCCGCCTTCTTCCGATTCGTCATCGCTGATGTTGCCCTTGATGACCGACTTGCAGCTGAGACCGTCGACATTAACCTTAACATCGTCGGGAACTCTTACCTTAACATCCGAGAAGAAGCTTACGATGCTCACGAATGAGTCATCCGAAAGATCGCACTTCGTAAGGTCAGCGTTAACGCGGGCAAACAACGAGTAGATGCACACTCCGTCAAGCTTCTCCTTGTTCTCGATCCTCTTGTTCGAGAATATCGCGATGTACTTTCTGACGCGTCCCTTGGAATTAAAGCGCTCGAAACTCTTCTCTTTGATCTTTTCGATCACTTTGAGGATCGCAACAACCGCAAGGATAAAAAGGATGAGCTTTTTAAAGAAGCCGCATCCCGATTTATTCGGTTTCGAAACTGTTGTCTCGGTAATGTTCGTATTGTTTTCCATATGCTCTCCCAAATTTATGCTTTTAATACAACCGTATTAAGTTTAACACTTTAGAGTTTTTTAGGCAACCAAGATTTCGATAGTACAGATTTTTTCTTTCGGTTAAGATGCGTGAGATGACCGCCGAACCTGAAACCTTAGACTACGTCGTCGACGGTTTATTCTCAGCTATGATGAAATATCAGATTATCAAAACAGCCTTGTGGCGCGACCGTGTGTTACTTCCAAAACAATAAACGCGTCAGCGGTTTTGGAAGTAATACACGTGGCAGCCACAAGGCGTCACTTAGTCAACTATATATAATTATCTAATCATATTCTATGAATAAATAATCCGCTACGGAGTTTGGGCTCAAACCATGTAGACTTGGGCGGCATAAGTCGTCCCGCATCGGAAACCGCGAAAAGCTCACGTATCGAAGTCGGATACATCGCGAACGCGATCTTCATGTCGTGATGAACTCTTCTCTCGAGCTCCTTAAGACCTCTGATACCTCCGATGAAGTCGATCCTCTTGTCCTTACGGGGATCATTGATCGAAAGCACGGGTCCGAGGAGGTAATCCTGAAGGATCGAAACGTCAAGTGACGAAACGGGATCCGAAAGCTTCTTCAGGGTATCGCTTGCCTCAAGCTTGTACCAGGTGTCCTCGACGAACATACCGAAAGTGCACTTCTCTTCGGGAGTGTAGGGTCCGTCCATCTTGGTTACTGTGAAGTTCTTGGAGATTTCTTTGATGAAGCTGTCAACGCTGTAGCCGTTAAGATCCTTGACTACACGGTTGTAAGGCATGATCATGAGCTGATCCTCGGGGAAAAGTACCGAGAGGAAGAAGTTGAACTCCTCGTTCCCGCGGAAAAGTCCCGACTCTGCTCTGCGCTTGAAACCGACACGCACTGCGGATGCAGCTCTGTGGTGTCCGTCTGCGATATATATGCTGTTGATATGACTGAATTCGTTCTCGATGGTGTTGATGTCCTGCTTCTGATCGATCTTCCAAACGTTATGTGTGATGCCGTCATCTGCAGTGAATGCGTAGATAGGCTTGGTCGTTGTCTTGTAGCGCTCCACAACACCGCTGATGATCTCGTCGGATCTGTATGCAAGGAAGATAGGTCCTGTCTGTGCATTGCATGTATCAACGTGATTGATACGGTCGATCTCTTTCTCCTCGCGAGTGTTCTCGTGCTTCTTGATCACGTTGCCGGCATAATCGTCGATCGATGCGCACGCAACGATACCGGTCTGATGTCTGCCGTTCATAATGAGCTCGTAGATGTAGTAGCATCTGTCGGAATCGGTGATAAAGGTTCCGTCGGCGATCCTCGCCTCAAGAAGCTCCTTTGCCTTACGATATACGATGGGATCGTAAGTATCTACGGAATCGGGGAACTGTGTCTCTGCTCTGTCTATACGAAGGAAAGTAAGCTCGTCTTCAGCCACCTTGGCTTTAGCTTCCTCTCTGTCATAAACATCATAAGGTAATGCCGCAACTCTGTGCGCTACCTGCTCGTTGGGTCTTAAGCACTCGAAAGGCTTGATGGTTGCCATAATAAAAAACTCCTCGCGTAATACGTCAAACGTTTAAAAAACCGCCTTTGACATCTTACTACACGAAATCCGATAAAGCAAGAACAAGTTATTACGTATTTATGTAATAACTTGTTCCGAACCAGTCTGTATATGCCTGTTATTTTCTCGCCGTACAATCACTCTACTATATCGTAGATCATCTTAGGAGCATCAACATGACTCTTCGAGAAGGTATAAGCACCGTAAAGTCTCTCGGTAGCTGCCTTGACCTTCGCAGGATCGTTGGCGTAGAGCGTAGCTATGGTCTCACCCTTCTTAACGGCGTCACCTGTCTTTTTCTTAACGATTATGCCCACACCCGGATCTATCACGTCTTCTTTCTTCTCGCGTCCCGCTCCGAGGATGAGCGAAGCGATACCTACTTCGTCAGCCCTGATGCCGCTCACGAATCCGTCTTCGAGTGCAGGAACATCAGTAACAATCGAACCGAGCTTAAAGAGTGATGTGTCGTAAACAACGGCATCGTCACCGCCCTGAGCTTTCACAAACTGTGCGAATCTCTCAAGCGCCTTGCCGGAAGTGATGGTTTCTTCAAGCATCTTACGGGCATCTTCTACCGAAGCTGCCTTACCCGCACCAAATACCATGTAGGAAGCGAGCGTGTATACAACCTCCATGAGCTTCTCGTCGCCTTTGCCCTTGAGAGCCTCAACGGCTTCGATGACCTCAAGCGCATTTCCGACAGCCGTTCCGAGAGGATCGTTCATATCCGTAATCACCGCAAAGGTCTTGCGTCCCGCGTTGTTACCGATATCGACCATACGACGCGCAAGCTCTCTCGCGCTATCAACAGTCTTCATAAATGCACCGGAGCCCGCCTTGACATCGAGAACGATCACATCGGCTCCCGCTGCCAGTTTCTTACTCATGATACTTGCCGCGATGAGCGGTATGCTGGAAACTGTTGCTGTAACGTCACGAAGCGCGTAAAGTTTCTTGTCCGCGGGTGCGAGGTTGGCGGTCTGACCGGCAACTGCGACTCCGATAGTATTGACGTTATTAAAGAAAGTTTCTTTGGAAAGTGCGGTATTGAAACCGGGGATGGCTTCAAGCTTATCGATGGTCCCGCCGGTGTGACCGAGTCCTCTTCCGGACATCTTGGCTACGGGGATCCCAAGAGTCGCAACCATGGGCGCGATGATGAGCGTAGTCTTGTCGCCTACACCGCCCGAGCTGTGCTTGTCGACATTGACACCCTTGATCTCAGAAAGGTCGAGCATGTCTCCGCTCTTCGCCATAAGCAGTGTGAGCTCCGTCGTCTCTTCAACGTCCATCCCGTTGATGGCAATAGCCATAAGCAGCGCCGACGCCTGATAATCGGGTATCGAACCGCCTGTGTAGCCGTCAACGAAGAAAGCGATCTCTTCCTTCGTGAGCTTCCCTCCGAGTCTCTTCTTGTCGATAATGTCGTACATTCTCATAGTATTGTCCTCTCAATGCCAATGATCCGCTGTCTGTTACGTGACCTGTATCGATTAAAAGTTCTTCTTGATAGTAAGGATGTTCTTGCCGTCCTTGTACTCGTAATTGATGTGATCCATCGTCTTCTTGACGATGAGGATACCGAGTCCTCCGATATCGCGGTCCTCGATTGAAAGCGTAGTGTCGGGATCTGTCTTCTTTAACGGATCGTAAGGGACGCCGTTATCGACGAAAGTGATCTCCACTGCAAGAGGATCCTTCACCACATCAACCCTGACGGTGGCAAACCCCTTGTCGGGATTATAAGCGTAGTGCGCGATGTTCGAAAAAAGCTCGTCAACGGCAACGTCGATAGCCATCTGGATCTTGACGGGGCAATCATACTCTTCGAGCATTTCGTCAACAAATTCTATCGCCTTGTCAACATTCTCAGGAGTTGCTTCAATCATTAATTCTTTCATGTCTCAATCCTCCTTACCAATCCATCTGACACAAAGCATCGTTATATCATCAGACTGTTCCGCACCCCTAACGAAGCGTTCGATATCTGCCGTTACAAGCTCGCAGACCGCTCCGGCTATACCGTTGCTTCCCGAAGGCTCGGGATAATTTTCTCCGAATGAAAGAAGCTCACGAAGCCTGTCCTCACCGTATAAATTCTCTTCACCGTCCATAGCTTCCGTAACACCGTCCGTGTAGAGGTAAAGTATATCGCCCTTCTGCAGCTGCAGGGTCTGCTCCATGTATCTTGTTCCTTCCATGCCGGCGAGCATGAGGCCGGGCTTAAGAACTATGTACTCCGCCTTGCCATCACGTATCAGGATGGGCGGGTTGTGTCCGGCGTTTGCTACATGTACAAGACCGTTCGTGAGGTCTACGTAACCCATCCATGCCGTGATGAAGAGCTCAGCATCGTTACCCTCACAGAGCTTGTCATTGGCACGTGTGAATACATCGGCAGGTGCCAGACCGCTCTCGGCGAGACCCTTGATGATGGTCTTGCCCGTCATCATAAACATCGCACCCGGAATGCTCTTTCCGGAAACATCTGCGATAAGGAATCCGAGAGTATCGTTGCCAAGCATATAAAAATCATAGAAGTCTCCGCCTACTTCTTTGGCAGCGTTCATGCTCGCAAAAAGTTCAAATTCGTTTCTTTCGGGGAAGGGCGGGAAAACAGAGGGCAACGTCGAACTCTGGATCGCTTTGGCAACTTCGAGATCGGCATCGATCCTTGCGGCAGCTTCCGCAATATATTCCTTCAGTTTATCAACGGTAGCATTGATATCGGTCGAAAGCACATCAAACTCGTATGTATCGCGAACCTCGATCCTCTCGTCAAGATTCCCCTCCGTGATAAGGTTCAGGGCATCGTTGACCTTGACCATGTTCTTAACGATCAGCTTCCTCAGAAGGATGATGAGCGCTACAAACAGGATACTGAAGACTACGGCCTCGAGAAGAACCGACGCAAGGAGCATGGTATTAACGCTCGTGATCGCTTCTTTAACGGGATATACACCTATGATGTACACACCGTTGGTCTTGTTGATATTGACGTAAGAAGGCTCGCCGAAGACGTCGCCTCTGACATCCTCGTAGTCGTAATCCTTGCCGGATTCGATCACGATCCCCGCATCCTCAAGTGTCTTGTCAGTATACTCATTATGATAGCTGTTGAAGATAACATGCGACTCATCCGAAATGATGAGATGTCCGTTTTCTCCGATCCTTCGGTTTGTCGCCGAATATTCGGCCTGATTTTTTATCTCGTCGAGATAAGACTCATAAGTGAGACCGAGTTGAAGGAAACCGCTTCCGTCAGGAAACCTTTTCCCGTTATACTTCATGACGACCGTATCGTCGAACGTCGTGCCTCTCAGATCCTGTGTATAAACTTCCTTGCTGCCGTCGAGCAGGCACAGGAATTCAGCAGCCTGCTCACCGCTGTGCATATCAAATCCAATATACTCGGGAACCGAAGACGCAATAATGATTCCTTTGTCATTGACGATATTGATCTCTGCTCCGTATCCGTAGTAATTCTCATGCAGCCAGTTCGAATAATCTTCGGGATCTTCAAGATTGGCCGAAGGCACCGCATCCGGGACCCATTCGTCAAGAGCATCGAGGACTATTAAGTCTATCATCTCATTAATATCCTTACTGACATCCTCGACATTGGAACGCACGAGATTCTTAGTATTTTCCTCAGAGCGGTCCGAAAGGGAAATGTAAGTCAGCGTGACCGAGACAAAGCATGCGGCCACGACTATGATGATCAGCCACACAGTGATCACGTTAGCTATCTTTTTCTTCTTTTTCATGTTTGTCTTTTCCTGTCCTATGCTTTAGCTGATGACTTCATTCATGAATGATCTGAGATCCGACTATTCAAGCGGCTCGATATCAAGCATGTCAGCCATGCCGGTAAATGTGAAGACATCCATAACGGCGGGTGTGACCTTAACGATCTTCATCGAACCCTGCTTCTTCATCACCTTGGCAGCGGACAAAAGCACACGCAGTCCCGCGGAAGCCATGTACTCAAGCTTCTCCATATCGAGCACAAGCTCCGTCACACCGCTTATGTTATTCTTAACGGCATTCTCAAGCTCGGGAGCCGACGTCGTGCCGAGCTTCCCTTCAAGAGCCACCGTAAGTTTGGTTCCGTCAAGATTGGTTGTAACTGTCATATTTATGATCCTCCCTAAGTTATTTCTATTAACGCTTATATGCACCGACTTCCATTATATATCAACTCGCTGCCTTTCAACAAGTTCCGCGAAGAAACCTCCCTTCGCGATGAGCTCGTCGTAAGAGCCGTCCTCAATGATATGGCCCTTGTCGAGCACGATTATCCTGTCGCATTGCTTGATGGTAGAAAGCCTGTGTGCTATCACTATCCTTGTGCACTTGAGCTTTTCGAGTGAATCGGAAACTATCTTCTGAGTGATATTGTCAAGTGCGGATGTCGCCTCATCGAACATCAGGATCCTGGGCTTCGGAGCGATGGCGCGTGCTATGAGGAGACGCTGACGCTGTCCGCCCGAGATACCTCCCTGTCCTTCGGAAACCATGGTGAACATACCCATGGGCATGTTCCTGATATCGTCCGCAAAGCCTGCCATTTCAGCCGCTTCCCACGCCTGATCGATGGTGAGACGCGGATTGTTGATAACGATATTTGAATATATGTCACCTGTAAAGAGCTTGCCCGTCTGCATGACGGAACCGATCTTCCTGCGCAGTGACTTAAGGTCCATACGCTCTATGTCTTTGCCGTCGTAGAAGACACCGCCTCGCTGAGGCTTCTCGAAGCCGAGCATTATCCTCATCAGGGTCGACTTGCCGCAACCCGTCTTGCCTACGATCGCCACGTACTGTCCCGCGCTGATCTTGAGCGAAACTCCGTCGAGGACGTTGGGCATGTTCTCGTTGTAGGTAAATGTCACGTTGTTAAGCTCAACGCCGCCCATAAGTCGCTCAACCACCTGCTTCTCCTCGGAGACCTCAGGTTTTGTCTCGAGGATCGGTGAAGCCATCTCGAGGATCGGACGAATCTGGGCACCTAAAAGCGCAACTCCCGCAAGTGTGGTAAAAGCACCGCTGACCATACCGTATGCCACGTTGAATGCGTAGTAATCAGCGACCGTAACCCCGCTCTTAACTGCCGAGTAGTATATGATTATCGCTCCCACAAGCGTGATCGCGGTTGTTAGCGCAGTATTGATCTTGATGAACATCGGAGGATCGTAGAGGAGCTTCGCGCTGTCCGTATAGGCTTTACCCCATCTCGCGAAGGCTCTCTTCTCCGCACCCGAAAGCTTGATCTTCTGGATTCCTGAGATGAGCGCGTAGCTCATGCCGCTCTCCTTTGATGCAAGGTTCATCTGCGTCCTCGATATCCTTGTCTGTATGAGCGCTGACAGAAGCGATATAACGACAGTCGTCAGTATGACAAGGAGTGCCGGTGTAACGAGTGCGGGGGCGTACCTGAAGATCTGCGATATATACGCCAGTGAGAAAAGCGACGTAAGACCCGTGGTAAGCACGATGTCTATGAGTCTCTCGACCAGCACGTTTATGTACTGCGACCTGTTGGCGAGCTCTCCGGAGCCGTACTTTTTGAAGAAGTCTGCGGGGAGCGAAAGAAGCCTCATCATAGCCGCCGCTTCCACGGTGACACCGACTCTGTTCTTGAGCCGGGATACGAGCATCTCCTTGATCGTTGTGAGCATCAAAGTACTTAGGGAGACGCACACGATGAAGATCGCGATCGCAATAAGTGCTCTGTAGCTGCCCGAAACCATGATGTCCGAGAAAAGTATCTCGTTGAGTCTCGGGGTCAGGAATCCGATCAGTGTTACGGCAAGAGTTGCAAGCGCCACAAGAGCCACATCCGCAGCGGTGATGTTGCCGATGATGTAACGGAGCAGTCCCCTTATACCTATCTTCTCCGAAGGGAAAGGCTTGTAGAAAGCAATTGCCTCACTGTCAAGGAGGTCCTCAAGCTTCCTGCTCATCTTCTCGCGTCTGCCTTTGCCGGGATCGACAAGCGTGTAACCCGCCATACCCGAAGGGATAAGCGCAACTATACTCCCGTCCTCTTTAAGGGTTGCGAGCATGGGGCCCGAAGCGTCCTTGTACCACTTCTTTTCAAGAGTGACATTACGCCTCATTATCCCGTGGGGTCTCATGAGGTATTCGAGTGTATCGTTCATGTCGGTGATACTGTCGGGTACCTCACGGGGTCTTATGTGATAAGCCTTTAATATCTCGCCTATGGCATCGGTTGCGGCCTGCCTCTGGTCGTTCATGGCAGCGGAAAGCTTGCTGCCCATGATTATACCGGCAGCACGAACGAAAGAGTCTTCAAACGCTTCGTTATCGGCTCGCATACGATCTTTTATTTGTTCATCAAACCAACCCACAGTCGTCGCGGACTTCGCTTCCGTTATGAAGCCAAATCATTTTCCTCTCTCTAGAATAAATACTTCCGAATATGATCATTCGCTGGTAACCAGCTGTGTATATGCACCGTTAAGAGCCATAAGCTCTTCATGTGTACCTCTCTCCACAACCTTGCCCTGATCGAAGACGATGATCTCGTCACAGTCGCGGATCGTTGAAAGCCTGTGTGCGATCACTATACAGGTGATATCACGCTGTTTGATCGCGTTTACAACCTCGAACTCTGTCTTGGCATCGAGAGCACTCGTTGCTTCATCAAGGATGATGATCGTGGGATCCTGGGCGAGAACTCTTGCGATCTCAAGTCGCTGTCTCTGGCCTCCCGAGAAATCACGACCACCCTCGGTCAGTCTGTAGCGGTAACCGCCTTCACGCTGCATTATGTCGTCATGGATGCGGGCATCACGCGCAGCCATCATCATCTCATAATCTTCGATGGTGTTGTCCCACATCTTAATGTTGTTCTCGATGGTATCTTCAAATAGAGTGATGTCCTGGTCGACTACAGCCACCGATCCGGTGAAGACGCTCTTGTCTATCTCGTTAATGTGCTTGCCGTCAAAGAGGATCTCGCCTTCCCATGGCTGATAGAGTCCGGAGATGAGCTTTGCAAGAGTAGACTTACCGCAACCCGATGATCCGACGAAAGCTACTCTGCTGCCTGTTTCAAGCTTCATACTGAAGTTCTCGATAAGGGGCGGTGCGAGTCTCGAATAACCGAATGTGATGTTCTTTAGCTCAACCGTACCCGAAAGCTTGTCGTAGTCGGCATCCTCATCGATCTCGGAATCGGCGTACTCAACATCGACAGGGTACTTCATAACGTCCTCGACACGCTCCATCTCGGTCCTGAGCTCCTGAACCTGCTGTCCCGCGTCTATGAGCTGCTCCGCGGGTTGCATGAATGCTTCAAGGAAGCCCTGGAAAGCCATGACCATACCGACAGAGAATTCACCTCTCATGCAGAGGTAAACACCGAGTATCAGCACCGCATTGCCCGCAAGTGCCGAAAGAACGGGAGGGATCAGACCGAGGTAGCTGTTGATCCTCATAAACCGCACATTCTGGGTGTTAACACTCGCCTGATAGCCCGACCATTTCTCGAAGTAACCGTTCTCTGCACCGCTTGCCTTGATGGTCTCGATCATCTCGATACCCGAAACGGTTGCTGCTGCGAGTTTACCGGAGTCACGCATCATTACACGCGTGATGTTCACTCTCTTGGCCGAGATGATCCTTGAAACAAAGATCTGGCCGACAAGCGAGACAAGTCCCACCATTGTCAGAAGAAGCGAGTAACGGATCATAACTACCAGATAGAACACGAGCATAAAGGTCTGCAGGATAAGCGGAGAAACGGTGTTCACGAGCGTCCCGGCTATGGATGCGTTGGAAGCCTGTCGCTGCTGGATATCACCGGCAAGTCGCTGTGAGAAGAACTTCATGGGAAGACGAAGTACCTTCCACATAAACGTCATGTTCCCCACGATCGCCATCTTGCCGTCGATCTTGTAGGAGTAGATTGCGTTGATACAGGACGATATGATCTGTACGATCACTACGCCCGAAAGACCTATGATAAAGGGTAAGAGCCAGTCCGGGTCGTTGCCTGTGAGGAGTCTGTCCATAAAGACGCGCGAGAACCCGGCGAGGATGATACCGATAACAGACGATATAAACGTTGTGATAGAAACAAAAGCGATCGCTACCGAAGCGCCCTTGAGCCTGCTCTTTGCGAACGCGAGGACACTTTTCTTGGTTCCAGAGGGCTCGAAATTCTCACCGGGCTCGAACATGAGACAGATCCCGGTGTAGCCTTCGTCAAACTGATCGTAAGTCATGACGACATCGCCGCGTGCGGGGTCGTTGACGTAGACCTTGTTGCCCTTAAATCCGTTCAGCACAATAAAATGGTTAAACTCCCAATGAACGATCATCGGGAATTTGCCCACTTCCTTGAGTCTTTCGGGATCATATCTGTATGCCTTGGCCGTCAGGCCGTAGTTTCGCGCCGCGATCAGGATGTTCTTGGCGTTGGAGCCGTCACGCGAGACACTGCAGTCTTCGCGGACCTGTTCGAGGGGTATCCACTTGTCGTAGTATGCAAGGACCATCGTAAGCGATGCGGCACCGCACTCGAGCATCTCCATCTGCATTACGACCGGAACCTTGGCAACGCCTTTTGTGACCGGCTTTTTAACTGTTCTCTCTGCCATTTAAGGATTCCTTCAGTTCAGTATAAAAGTAATGGGAGCGACTTTCTCTGTCGTTCCGTCGTCGTTATGGATCGTAAGCTCTCCGAGAGTTCCCCAAAGTATTGCCCCGACAAGCAAAAGAAGGATCGCGATGAGCGTGATCCAAACACTGGGGGTCGTAACGCGGATGTAATCATCAAGCTTCTCGGGGGATGAGATCTTGTCGATACTCTTCTTTCTGAATAGACTGTTTTCCACTGTAATCTCCTCTTAAAACACAAGTACGCAAAGGCCCTGACTGGCAAGGTCTTTGCGTTGTAGTACAAAAGAATATTTAGCACCTTTCGATACCGCCGCCCATTCCGGGTTTAAGGACTGCCTTCTGAACGGCTCCCTTTAATACCGTCTTGGTAGGGGTTGCCTGAGTCTGCGGAGTAAGAACGGCGTGTGTAACACCTCCGCTTACCTGGCCTTTAAGAACTGTCTTTGATAATCCGCCGGAAGTTCCGCCCTGTGTCCAGACGCCTCCTGTAGCCTCACCTGCGATATCGTCATTGATCTCGCCTTCTTTTAATAATTCATCGTTCTCTTTCATGATCGTTACTCCTCTCTGTTAAAGTTTTACTCCCGAAACAATTTTATCGGAATCCTCTTACAAGAACCGTTGAAAGGATCTTGGGAAGCTTGATACCGCCCAGGGAATCAAAAGGATCGGTACTTCCGCCGCTCACACCGGCAACAACATCGTCACTGAGCTCGCCGTTAAAGCTTTCCTTAAAGAAACCGATAAGCTCGTCGATCGAGAACTTGCAATTGTTCTTCTCAAGGAAACCGTCAACGCTTTCCATGTCCTCAAGGGATGCGAACTCTTCCTGCATACTCTCTGACTTATTGATCTCGTCAATAAACTCTTCAATTAAACTCATAACGTACCTCCCGCGATCTCTCCATGAACAGGATCTGATCTTTCTTTGTTAACTTAATATACGCAACACCTTTTGCATTTCCACTGTCAAAATGCATTTTAAAACAAAAAGGTATAGAAAAAGATTGCCACAACCCACACCTTTTGTCAATCCAATACGCAGAGCGAACCAAGGTAATAAAAGTCCTTGCATTCATCGATATGGACCCTGACGATCTCGCCGACAAGCGACTTTCTGCCCTCAAAATGTACGAGCAGGTTGTTGCCGAGTCTTCCGGTAAGCGCAGTCACTGCGTCATCTCCCGTTTCCGGGGTCCGGCCGTCCGATGCTTCTCCTCCCTCAAGCGAGT
Source organism: Lachnospiraceae bacterium (assembly GCA_017427685.1). Classification (GTDB taxonomy): domain Bacteria; phylum Bacillota; class Clostridia; order Lachnospirales; family Lachnospiraceae; genus RUG11977. The sequence continues at coordinate 21,453 of JAFRSH010000015.1, forward strand.
GTCCGACAGTCTCGACAAGCACGTCCACGTCCTTTCCGACGAGCTTAGACGCATTAGCTGCGCTCGAGTGCGCAACAACCTTTAAGAGCCTGTCGAAACGTTCCTTCACAATATCTTCCGGAACCTGATCGGGGAACGCGGCAGCGGGGGTTCCTGTGCGTTTCGAGTATATAAACGTAAAGGCACTGTCGAAGGAAACCTCCTCGCAGACCTCAAGCGTCTCCTTAAAGTCTTCTTCGGTCTCTCCTGGGAACCCGACGATGATGTCCGTTGTAATGGCGATATCGGGCATCGCCGCACGGAGCTTGCCCACAAGCGTCAGGTAGTCCTCCCTCGTGTAGTGGCGGTTCATCTTCTTGAGGAGCCTGCTGCTTCCGCTCTGCAAAGGAAGATGTATATGCCTGCAGATCGTTTCTTTTCGGCTCATAACGCTTATAAGGTCGTCCGACAGATCCTTCGGATGTGATGTCATGAAGCGGATCCTTTTGATGCCCTTGATGTCAGAAAGCTTATCGAGCAGTGCGGCAAATGTGATGTCCTCATCAAGACCCTTGCCGTAGGAATTAACATTCTGTCCGAGGAGCATTATCTCCTTGACGCCTCTCGAAGCAAGCTCTTCTACCTCTCGGATTATGTCGCAGCTCTTTCTGCTCCTCTCACGACCGCGCACGTAGGGCACGATACAGTAAGTGCAGAAATTGTCACATCCGTACATGATGTTGACTCCCGCACGGAAAGTGCTGTCGTATCTGACGGGCAGATCTTCGACGATCCCCGTAGCTTCCTTCTGTACGTCGATCACATGGGTCTTAAGGGAAGGGTTCTTCTCCTTGGCCTTCCTGTTCATAAGGAGCGTGTAAAGAAGCTCTGCGATCTTGTAGCTGTTGTGTGTTCCGAAGATTATGTCGATGAAGCTGTAGCTCTTCTTCATCTTCTCAACCTCGTCCGGCTCCTGCATCATGCATCCGCAGATACCGATCACCATCGAGGGATTCTTCTCTTTCTTGATCTTGCCGACGTATCCGATCCTGCCGTATACACGCGTGCTTGCGTTCTCGCGTACCGTACAGGTGTTGTAGAGCACGAGGTCCGCTTTCTCGGACTCAACACGTTCGTAACCGATACTCTCAAGCACACCGGCAAGCTTCTCGGAGTCACGGAAGTTCATCTGACATCCGAAGGTCGAGATGTGATATGTGAGCTTCTTCTCATCCGTCATCTGCCCCGACGCTGCAAGCAGTTCCTTACACCTCTCGATGTAAAAGAGCTGTCTTTCCGGCTCTTTTGTGGGAGCTTCTATGAGATCTAAATTCCCGGGTACATTTACCATTCTGTTAAATCCTCGATTCTTTTATGTCCATACTCAATCCTTAATATTTCTGTATTCCAAATGTTTAAACTATTATTGGTTTGATTATGGTCTGTTATACATTTTGTTTTTCATGCTTTTGGTTATTATTTTTTCATATACTTTCAGTCCGTCTACAGCAGCAGATGTAATTCCTCCCGCATATCCCGCCCCTTCACCGCAGGGATAAAGGCCCTTGAGTCCCTTCGCACAGAGCTTTTCCTCATCCCTTAAGATCCTCACGGGGGATGAAGTACGGCTCTCGACCGCGAGCATGATAGCGTCTTCTCCCGCAAAGCCCTTAATGGTCCTGTCGAAGGCCGGAAGTGCTTCCCTGAGCGGATCCGTGATGAGGGTCGGGAGTACTTTGGTTAGATCACAAGCCTCAGCGCTGCCCCTCGTGTTCGGGGTACGCCTGTCAAGGCTCACGGTCTCTCTGCCTTCAAGGAAATCCGTCACGTAACACGTGGGGATCCTGCCTCCGCATGCGTCAAATGCCGCCTTCTCAAGTTTCTCCTGAAACTTCATACCGGCGAGGATATCGTCACCCTCAAGGTCACTCTCCCTAATCTCTACAACGATCGCCGAATTAGCCGTTGCCTCGTCACGGGCGCTGTAACTCATCCCGTTGACACAGAGCATGCCTTCCTGCGAGGAAGCGTTCACAACCACTCCGCCCGGACACATGCAGAAGGAGTATACACCGCGCCCCTCAGCCGTCTTAAAGGTGAGCTTGTAATCGGCAGCGGGGTACTTATTATAGTCTGCTCCGTACATTGCCTTGGAGATCAGCTCCTGCGGGTGCTCAACTCTCACACCCATAGCAAATGCCTTTCTCTCCATCCCGATCCCCTTCGAAAGAAGCATCCTCACCGTATCACGCGCACTGTGACCGGTCGCAAGAACGAGCGTATCGCACTCTATCCTTTCGGAACCGCCCACGATGGCTGCCGTGACAGCACCGTCCTTCTCCTCGAAGCCCGTAAAGGTACTGTTAAACCTGACTTCTCCGCCGAGCTCTATAACCTTTTCGCGAAGCGCCTTAACAATGCCTCTTAATTTGTCCGTCCCGATGTGCGGTTTATTGATATATCTGATCGAAGAATCTGCTCCGAACTCCACAAGTATGTCGAAGACATGAGCGATCCTGCCGAAATTGTCATGGATCATGGTGTTGAGCTTACCGTCCGAGAATGTCCCGGCGCCGCCCTCACCGAACTGTACGTTCGAATCTGTGCAAAGTCTGCCTGTCTTAAAGAACTCCTCAACATCGGCAGTCCTCGTGTCAACATCGCTTCCGCGTTCGAGGACTATCGGCCTGAGTCCCGCACACGCGAGTTTGTAGGCACAGATCATGCCCGCAGGCCCGAATCCTACGATCACAGGTCTGTTCCGGTGATTATCATCCTTAGCCTCAGCCAACTTTGCTCCCGGATCTTCGTAAACAACGGGTTTAACGATGCTCGCATTCTTGATCCTGCATCTCCTCAGGAACTTCTCCTCGTTGGCCACATCTATATCGACACCGTAGACGTAGCGGATATCGTCCTTCTTGCGCGCATCGAGCGAAAGCTTCCGAAGCACCGCGCCCCGCAAAACCCCGGGATCAACCCGCAGTTTCGATGCAACAACGCTTTTGAGAGCCTCGGGGTCGATCTTCTCTTTATCAGTAAAAGATATCCGAATCAATTGTACCTCCGGCAGAATACGTCCCGGCTCTGAGTCCGGTGATCCAAGCAAATGTCAGGTTGTTCCCTCCGCATGCGAAATCCGCATCGAGAGCTTCTCCCGTGATATAAAGTCCTTTTAAACGCTTATGTTCAAGAGTTGCGGGATTAACCTCATCGAGTCTCACTCCGCCGCTCGTTACCTGTGAATTCTCAAAGCCCATCGTCCCCGTAACATGGAGAGTAAGTCCGCAGAGCATGTCGATCACATGTCCCGCGATCTTGAAGCCGTCGTCAACCGAAGGACGAAGCTCAGGGTCGATGTGCAGGTGGAGCATTGCGGCATATACGAGCTTCCTGTTGGCGATACCTGTGAGGAGCTCCTCGATGTTGTAGCCGCCTTCGATAAGCCTCTCCCAGATGCTCTTCATCATTACTTCTCTGTCGCGCTGCGAGAGGACCGCCACTCTGACGCTCACTTTCTTGCCTTCGTCAAGTGCCTGTGCTGCGATACCCGAGCAGTTCATAATTGGAATGCCGCTGATACCCTTCTTGTTGAAGATTATCTCACCGTTCTCAAAGAACACTTCCGTTCCGTCAACCATCAGATGCACATCGGCGTAATGCCTGACGCCGTCTATCACCTTGGATTGTTTGAAATCGGTTGCGAGTCCGACCAGTGAAGGATAAAGCTTGGTGATACCGACGCCGAATTTCTTCAGAAGCCTGAAGGACGATCCGTCTGTACCGAGGTCGGGTCTCGAACAGCCTCCGGCACTCATGATGAGCTTCTTACACGAGAACATGTTGTTGATCACAAACCCGCCGTCACGCTCGGTAATATCCGTAACGTCACAGTCGCAGGTGATATCGCAACCCGTAGCGAGCGCAACCGTCACAAGAGTGTCCCTTACAGTCGAAGCCTGAAGCGATACGGGGTAATAGTAACCGTTCTTCTCATGGATAAAGATCCCGATAGATTCAAAGAACCTCAGAAGTGTCTCAAAAGGGATACTCCTGAAGATCTTACAGGCAAGCTCCTTGTCGCGGCCGTGCACGATGGACTCAACATCTTCCCTGTTCGAGAGGATGTTGCACTTACCGTTCCCCGTGACTGTGATCTTCTTGCCGGGCTTAGAAAGCTTCTCGAGAATCAGAACATTTGAACCGTTGCGTGCGGCACAGATACCGGCAGTCAGACCGGACGCACCGGCACCGACGATGATGATATCGTAATTCTTCATAGGACCTCCCATCCGACTCAGAAACACTGAGAGCGTGCTGCCTACTTGAGCAGCCTCAGCTTAACAAATAATTTACAGATCCTGTTGCCCATCGGAAGCTTGGAGAGCTCCTCGCGACCGACACCCTTAAGGACGATCAGGATCACAAAATACACAGGGATACATACAACTATCGCTATTACAGAGCTTACCGAAACATACACTCCGAGTTTAACGAGCAGCTGATAAACAACTCTTCCGAAAAGCCCCATAAGAAGCGAGCAGATGAGCGGGATCAGAAAAGTCTTCTTAAGCTCCTGCCTGTAGCTGATCTCCTTGCGGAGGGCTCTGTAATTGAGCACACAGACCACGAGCGCGTAAAGAATGTTACAGATCATGAGCGCGTACTCATCGAGGTCCGTGAGGTATAAAAGTGCGAACAAAAGCGGGATATGTATGATGAGTGAAAGTCCCGAATGGATCACAGGGAGCTTTAACTTATTGATACCCTGAAGGACACCGTTGGTGAGTGTCGAATAAGCGAACACAACGACAGCCACACCGCCCCATACAAGTATCTTAGCAGCCAGCTCTCCGTCTCCTCTGAAGAAGAGCTTCATGATGGGACCCGCGAAGAACGAAAGTCCGGCAGCGGCAGGTATCGCGATCATCATGTTAAGCTTGACGGTACTGCCGATCTTCTCCTTAACACCATCGATATCCTTAGATGTAAAGGCACTGCTCAGTACGGGAACTATCGATACACCGAACGCTGAAGCTATCGCAACGGGCATATTGTAGAGCCACTTATACTTGTTCGCATATGCTTCAAAAAGAACCGCTCTCGACGACTCCGTAACGCCCTTGCTGCCAAGGATACGCCCGAACATGAAATCATCCGTGATACCGCTCAGCTGGTAGATGGTCTGACTGAGGATGATGGGGATCATAGTGGCGATAAGAAGCTTTAAGAGGGACTTGTAGGGAGTAACGGTATCGACCGCTTCGACCTCTGAGTCCTCCTGCGAATCCTTCTTGCGTCTCACGAAGAAGAAAGCGATAAGGAAGACAAGGCCCGCAACGGCACCCGCAAGCGTACCCATCGTACCGCCCGCAGCACCGAGTGTAGCCTCGGAATAATCCGAAACAGCTTTCATGAAGAACACGGCGCTCACAACGCTGACAACAGCATTTACGATCTGCTCGACAACCTGCGAAACGGCTGTGGGAACCATGTTCCTTCTGCCCTGGAAAAGACCTCTGATAACACCCATACATGAGAATACAAAGATCGTGGGAGAAAGCACCTTAAGTGGCAGAGCCGCCGAAGGATAACCCATGGCCGCAGCTATGGGATCCGCAAAGATAACAAGAACAAGCGAGACAACAAGTCCCGCCATCGAGGAAAAGATGAGGCCGACCCTGAACACTCTTTTGCCGTCGGCAAATCTGCCCTGCGCGTTGAGGGCCGAGATGATCTTGGAGATCGCTACGGGGATACTGTACGTCGAAACAAGCAGTGCGATGTTGTAAACCTCGTACGCCGTGCTGTAATAGCCCATGCCCTCGCTTCCCACGATGTTCGTGAGCGGGATGCGGTAAAGCATGCCTATAAACCTTGTGACGATCCCCGCAACGGCAAGTATCAGTCCCTGGGTCAGATAATTGTTCTTCTTGCTCATTTTTTCATCCAATTCATTCGATCACTATCTTGCTGAGGCGATGGTTCGGGAAGACTGAGATAAACGTCCTGCCCGGGTTGATACTGAGTACCTCGCCAGCTTCGTTATAATAACACATGAACCTGTTCTTCTCATTCTTCTTCCATGTGATCGGAACAGCCTTGCCGCCGGTGATGTAATAGCCCTCACCCGACGAATCCTCGATATCCATGTCCTGGTACCCGTTCTCGTCCTTGTTCCACTCTTTGACGAGCTGAATGATCAGGTTGTCAAAGGTGAGCGGTGTCTCGGTGTTCCTGTCGATATGAACATCGTCAAACTGATACCTGGTGTACTTACCGGTAGCCGCATCAAAAACGAAGTAAGGGGACATGTAATCGGAATATCCGAGCTTAACGAGACTTGCGTCCGTTCCGACAGTGGGAACGACCGTTTCCTCGTTGAATACAAAATGGTTGGAACCAAAGTTCTCATCATGATCTGTCCTGAAGCCGGACTTCTCGATACCCTTCCAAATGCCGTCAAGCGACGCGAAAGCGTTGTGAGGAGCCTTGATCTCCTTGTCTCTGTAGAATACTGTGTCACCGATCGCGTACGTACCCTCGAGGTGGTCGAGCTTCAGCTTCTTGATCTTCTTGGTGGCGTAAGTGGTCTCTCCGAAATGCACAAAGATCGCGTCGTATTCATCCGCAAAGCTTGCGAAGTAGTGTCTGGCGCTTCTTACCGAGCCGATCCTGTCCTTGCAGCTCGACTCTTCGGTAAGACCCTCAAAGACGCCCATAAGTCTCGTGATACCGCCTTCGGCAAGTGCTTCGTAGAGTATCTTGGCATCGCCGATACCGCTCTGGGGGTTGGCAACACCGATATTGTTGAACATGACAGCGTAAGGTCTCTTCTGCGCCACTTCCTCGGGAACCCAAGTGCCGTCGAGAACGCTGATCACTTCGCCTTCATGTGAGGGATCAACGGGTTCGGGCTCGGGTGTCGGTGTGGCTGTAGGTTCTGCGGGCTCCGGTGTGGGAGTCGGAACCTCTGTCGGAATGGGTGTCGGAAGTAAGGTATCGCTTTCGATAACGGTTGAAACGGGAGTCTCAGACCCCTTTCCGCCCGGCAGGAAAACTATCAGACATACCACACCCACGATCAAAACCACGGCTCCTGCGATCACGGGAACAAGGTGGCCTTTAACAAATTCGATAACGCTGCCAAAAAAGTCTTTCATCTCGTAATCCCCGCACCTTCAAGAATTTCTTTTTGAATCTTTTCCATAACGGCTCTTTCGTCATCACTCATGTGATCGTATCCGAGAAGATGAAGCAGGCTGTGAACTATCAGGAAGTCAAACTCACGTAACGGCGCGTGACCGTACTCCTCAGCCTGTTCAAAGACCCTCTGCGCACAGATCACGATATCCCCGAGCATGATCGCTCCCGTCTCGGGATCGAGGTAAGCCCCCGGGTCCTTCTCGACGTAGGAGAAATCGAGCGGTGCATCGTAATCGACCAAAGGGAAGGAAAGGCAATCCGTGGTTGAATCTATATCGCGAAAACGTTTATTCAGTTCAGCCACATACTCCTGATCGGCGATACAGACATCAAGCTGCGCCTCGTAGGGCACTTTGAGGTGCCTGAGTGCCGCTTCGATGATCTTCTTCGCCTGAGTCCTGGGCTGAAAAGGAAACTTTACGTCGCTTTCGATATCAATCGTTAACCTGATAATAATCACCTCCGGCAGCTATCATGTAGTCTTTAATGGTATTGACCTCTTCGGAAGAGAATCCCGAATACCTGAGGAAGTTCTGAGTATTACGTACCTTAATGGTGTTCCTAACAACACCTGCCCACGAAAGGTCGACATCCTCTCCCGTGCTTCTCAGCTTCTCGATGTTCTTGAGGACGTAATCGTATGTGTTGATCATATCGTTGACGAGCATTACGATACCTGTCTCACGCATGATCGGGAATTCGATCTTCTTGAATGACATCTGATAAAGAGGCTTAATGAGGTAATCGGGTACATTGTACTTACCGGCGAGTATGTCGCGGTAGTCGGGTCCGAGTACCTTGTTCGCGTCATGGATGATTCCGAGCGCGTAGGCAATGTCCGTGTCACATGAGATGGCTCCCGCAGCGCCCGAGGAAAGACGTGCGAGTGCAAGGCTGTGCTCATATACGTAAGGGTTATCAAGCTTGACTCTGACAAGGTACATGAACTCTTCCTTGCAGATGTCCTCGATCGTCATGACGCTCTTCCTGTCGGTGACAGCGGAAAGCTTGTCCTGAAGCTCGTAGTTCTCGTTGTAGACGCGTGCGAGACGCTCCTCGAGCTTCTCGTAGTCCTCGCGGGGTACGTAGTCATCAAGATTGACACTCTCCTCGCCTGATTGTCCTCTGTCGGCGAACATAAAGGAATCCGAATTCTCGAGGTCCGTCGAAGCAACTGCGTCCGCGGGGATCGTGAACCTGATCGCCGAAGATCCCGCAAAGCCCTTGCCGAGCAGCATAACGAGGAATCTGACACCTATCAGCGAAACGATACCGAAGATCAGAACGAACATGTGGTAAAGGCTCAGGATATCTTCGAGAACGAAATCGCACTCTATGAGCAGAACTATCGCGTAGAACACGATAACGATGAGTGCGGAGTAAAGACTGTTCTTAAGAGTAAACACGCTTCTCGCGAAAAGAGTCACGGCGAAGATAAAAAGAATCGTCCCGATCGAAGGGATCACCGTGAACTCGGGGAAAAGCACCGCGTAAACATAAAGCATAAAGAGCGTGAGCGACGAAAGCGTGAAGTTAAAGCATCCCGAAAAGAGCGTGAGGAGCACGATTATCGCACACGAAACGATCTCCACGTTACCGCAGTGGAGAAGGAAAAGGCAGATTGACGGTATAAGCATTAAAGCGAGTCTCGAAGAGCGAACCCGCAGGATGTTCTCTTTATTGACGTCTATATAGTAGATGAGCAGGAATCCAATGCTCAGTACGAAAGCACAACCGTAGATGCAGTTTCTGACCGTAAGGATCTCCGAGCCCGAAACGTACAGCCCCACAACGGTAGCACACAGAAGTGAAGCAATAAGGAGAAAAGATATGTGTTTAAGCCTGTTTGTGATCACGGAACCTGTTCTGTCCTTTTGATCTGTTCTTTGCGGCATCGTTTTCCCTCTTTTCGTATTTTTCATAGGCTTCGACAATCTTCTGAACAAGCGGATGTCTGACGACGTCACGACTGGTCAAATGCGCAAAGCCTATCCCCTCAATGTCTCTCAAGACCTTCATGGCTATATCGAGACCGCTCACTGCGGGCGGAGCAAGATCCTTCTGGGTCGGATCACCGGTAATGATAGCCTTCGATCCGAAACCGATCCTGGTAAGGAACATCTTCATCTGGGCGGGAGTCGTGTTCTGCGCCTCATCAAGGATGATGAAGGCGTTGTCGAGCGTCCTTCCGCGCATGTATGCGAGCGGTGCAACCTCGATCAGGCCCTTGTCAGCGTTGCGCTGGTAGCTCTCGGCACCCATGATCTGGTAGAGTGCGTCGTAAAGAGGCCGCAGGTACGGGTCGATCTTGCTCTGGAGGTCTCCCGGAAGAAAACCGAGCTTCTCTCCCGCTTCGATCGCAGGTCTCGTGAGGATGATCCTCGAGACGTCGCCCTTCTTGAAGGCTGTGATCGCCATCGCCATGGCGAGGTAGGTTTTACCTGTTCCGGCGGGTCCGAGTCCGAAGACGATCATGTTGTCACGGATCTTGTCGATGTACTCCTTCTGACCGACTGTCTTGGGCTTGATGGGCTTGCCGGCAAGGGTGAAGCAGATGAGCTCCTTGTCGATCTCGCTCACAAGGCTTTCCTTGTCTTCCATGAGAAGAGCGAGTGTGTAGGAAACCTTCTGCTCGTCGATCGTGTTGCCGTTCTGTGCGAGCGCAGAAAGCTGTTCGAGCGCACGCGCGGCCTTAGTAACAGCCGACTCGCTCCCGATAACCTTGACACTTTCACCGCGGACTACAACATCGACCGAAAGCGCTTTCTCGATCACTTTCAGATGCGAGTCGAACTGTCCGAAGACGTTCGACATATGTGTGCCCGGTATATTAATGATCTTTTCGATCGATTCCATACAAGAATAACTCCCCGACAGAGAAAATGAAGACACGAACCGCGATCCCCGCTTGTTCATGTTTTGTAATCATTATAGTACTTAAGGCGTTAAAATTCAATATTATGAGAAACACCACGAAAAAAGAGCATGGTTAAAACCATGCTCTGATCACAAAATGGCTTACTTAAATTTTCTCTTACGTGCAGCCTCAGACTTCTTCTTACGTCTAACGCTGGGCTTCTCGTAATGCTCTCTCTTGCGAATCTCCTGCTGGATACCTGCCTTAGCGCAATTTCTCTTGAATCTGCGAAGAGCACTGTCCAGTGTCTCGTTTTCTTTAACTATTACGTTCGACATAGCCTCACACCTAACCTCCCTCCGGTTATGAATTGTGCATAAAAGTGATGGCTATTCCTAAAAGCACGCAATCATTATATCACAAAACTCGCGTACGTCAAGACTTTTGAAAATCTTTGACTTTTTCATATATGGAATCGGGGTCAAAACCGATGCTGTCGCGTATATCGTTGGGGCTTCCGTGAGCAAGGAATTCGTCCGGAAGCGATATGTCGAGGAACCTTCCCTTGTAGCCGTTCTCCAGTAATATCCTTGAAACCGCCTCACCGTATCCGCCTCTTCTGACGTTCTCCTCGACCGTCACGATGTGAGTTGCTTGCGAAGCTGCCTTAAGAAGCGTCTCGGTATCAATGGGGCTTACAAATCTGACATTTACAAGTCCCCCACTCACGCCTGTCTCCTCGGAGAGCTTGTCGAGGACTTCGTCCATGACCTTCACCATACGGCCCACGGCAAATACCGTGAGGGGCGCGATATCGCGGATGATCTCCGACTTGCCGAATTCAACGGGTGCGTCGAAGGCCTCGAGCTTACGGGTCGCTTTATGTCTCGGGTATCTGATCGCTACGGGTCCGTCGTGCTGCAGCGCGAACCCGAGGAATTCCCTCAGCTCCGCACCGTTCTTGGGAGCCATAACGGTAAGTCCCGGTATCGACGAAAGGTATGAAAGATCAAAGATACCCTGATGGGTGTCACCGTCCTTACCGACAATACCTGCCCTGTCTATAGCGAACACGACAGGGAGCTTGTTAAGCGCCACGTCATGAAGTATCTGGTCATACGACCTCTGAAGGAAGGTCGAGTAGATCGCAACGATCGGTCTGAGTCCCGATTTGGCCATACCTGCGGCAAAGGTCACCGCATGCTCCTCCGAGATACCTACATCAAAAAACCTTCCGGGATAGTAATCCCTGAAACGACTCAGTCCCGTTCCGTCAACCATTGCGGCGCTTATCGCAACCACTCTCTCGTCCTTCGAAGCCATCTCGATCGCGGCATCGGCAAAGATGTCGGTGTATGACTTCTCGCCGCCTTTCTTGATGGCTCTGCCTGTTTTCTTAACAAAGGGATCCACGCCGTGGAACATCCGGGGGTTGACCTCAGCAGGTCTGTAGCCCTTGCCTTTCTTGGTCACGACATGAACGAGCACGGGATTCTTACTGCGTCCGGCAGCCTCAAACGCCTCTAACATAAGCGGTATATTGTGTCCGTCGATCGGACCGATGTATGTGATACCCATGTTCTCAAAGAACATGCCCTTTACAAAGAGGCTCTTGATGGAGTTCTTGGAGTTACGGATCTTGTCAACGATTCCGTCACCGATCCCGGGGATCGCGGAAAGTCCTCTCTCGAGAGAAGACTTGGCAAGAGTGTACTTGGAATTCGTACGGAGTTTACCGAGGTAAGCCGCCATACCGCCCACGTTCTCGGAGATCGACATCTTGTTGTCATTGAGAACTATGATCATGTTCGACTTGAAACGGCCGGCATTGTTGAGCGCTTCGTAAGCCATACCGCCCGAGAGAGCTCCGTCACCGATAAGAGCAACGACTCTGTAGTCCTCGCCCATGAGGTCACGCGCCTTGACCATTCCGTCAGCTATAGATATCGAAGTCGAGCTGTGACCCGTATTAAATGCGTCGCAGTCGCTCTCAGATGTCTTGGGAAAGCCGGAAAGTCCGCCGAACGAGCGCAGAGTCTCAAACCGGTCCTTGCGGCCGGTGAGTATCTTGTGAGTATATGATTGATGTCCTACATCAAATATCAGCTTGTCCTTGGGTAGATCGAGGAAAAGATGAAGCGCCATCGTCAGTTCCACAACTCCGAGATTGGAAGCAAGATGCCCTCCCGTGGCGCTCACGTTGTTGACCAAAAAGCTTCTGATCTCACGCGCAAGCTCTTTGTAATCGGCGGGATCGACCTTTTTGATGTCACCCGGCTCGTTGATAGTATCAAGGATGCTCATTAACCCTTACCTTCCATAGTTTATAGAGAAAACAGCTTGTCAAAAATCGTCTCGAAAGCGCTCTTGTCACCGGGGAGCTTACCGAGCATGGTCTTAAGCTCCTCGTAGAGCTCACCGACATACTCACGTGCTCTGTCAAGTCCGAAGACAGAGACAAAGGTCGACTTGTTGTTCTTCGCATCGCTGCCCGTATCCTTGCCCGTCTCGGCAAAGGAAGCCGTAACATCGAGGATGTCGTCTCTGATCTGGAACGCGAGTCCCATGATCCTTCCGATATCGTCAAACAGTGACACCGCGGTCTCGTCAGCACCCGCAAGTACCGCGCCGCAGCACAGAGCCGCCTGGAAAAGACGTGATGTCTTGAGTTCGCACATCTCCTCAAGCTTCTCCCTGTCGGATCTCGAGTCATCCCCGAAACCCTCGACATCAAGCACCTGTCCTCCGATCATCCCGAACGCTCCGGCCTTCGTGAACAGGATCCTTGCGGCATGCATGAAATTGCGCATGTTGTCCATGTAGTAATCGGGCTTGTTCTGCTCAAGCTCCTCACCGGCACGTGTCACGATCTCCATCGAGTAATTGAGGAGCGCGTCACCCGTAAGGATGCCCATAGCATGGCCGTAACGCTTATGTGTCGTGAGTGCGCCTCTTCTGAACTCGTCGTTATCCATGGCCGGAAGGTCATCGTGAACGAGTGAGTACCCGTGGATGCACTCGATCGCGCATGCAAAGGGATGCGCGGTGTATTTCTCAAGCTCCCTGTCATCGGAGAAGAGTCTGAAGCTCTCGATGAGCATGATGGCACGAAGCCTCTTGCCACCGCCGAGTACACTGTATCTCATCGCTTCGCTCAAAAGTCCGTAGCCCTCATCACTTGCGGGCAGGCACTTCTCAAGCATTTCTTCAATAGTCTGCAGATCTGTCACAGCAATACCTCAAAATGATTATTTGTCCGAACTGTCAAGTACCTTCAGTTCCTTCTCGACTCTGTCGATCTTCTCGGAGCACTCCTTGATGAGGGTAACTCCCTTCTTATACTTCTCGAAGGAATCCTCGAGGCTCTCGGAAGGATCTTCCATCTCGCCGATCAGCTTCTCTATCTCCTCGAAGTAATTATTTATACTTTTTTCTTCTTTTTTTTCTTTTGTCTGTGCCATATAAATCCTCTTCTGTCTATAAACCAAAGAAACTTCAACTGTCAGACCGCCAATCCGGTCCATTACTTTTACAATTTAATTGTTTTCAGCTTTTATCTGTACTCGTATCGGACACAACAGCGCTCACATTTCCGTCACTGACACGAAGCGAGATGTTTTGTCCTGCTTTAAACTGATGTGCCTTTGATAGATTCCTGCCCTTCTCATCCGTTACGTAAGAAAAACCCTTTTCAAGCATCCCGAGCGGCGAGCGGGCCTTTAGAAGCTCCGTGACTCTTTGAAGCCTTTGCAGGGTATTGCTCCTCTTCGACTCAAACGCTTGCTTAACCCTGCCGTCAAGTCCGTCAAGCCTGATACGCATGTTGTCGAGTACCCTCGAAGGGTCATGCGACGCAACCTTAGCCTTGAGAGCCTCATGCCTGTGTCGCATAAGTGTTATACGGTCGTTCATCACTCTGCCGAGCCTCATCCTGTAGAGACCGAGCTTCTCGTCAACCGCAGACAGATCGAACACAGCAAGCGCAGCTGCGGCAGTCGGCGTCGGAACGCGGATATCTGCGGCGAGGTCTATAAGCGTTGTATCCGTCTCATGACCTATCGCGCTGATAACGGGGACGGGACAGTCCGCAACCGCTCTGACGATCCTCTCGTCGTTGAAGCAGAAAAGATCCTCGTAGGAGCCTCCGCCTCTGGCGATGATTATCACGTCCGGTTCTTCCGCGAGTAGCCTCCTAAGAGCCCTGCAGACTGACTCGGGTGCTTCCGCGCCCTGCACGACGGCAGGCGAAAGGATAAGCTGTGCGTAAGGATTACGTGACCGCGAGATCCTCATGATATCCTGAAGTGCGGCAGCGGTACGTGCCGTAACAACTCCGATCCTGTTCGAGAACGCGGGGATTTCCTTCTTCCTGTCCGGATCAAATAACCTCTCGGCCGAGAGCTTGGCTTTGAGTCGTTCGAACTCTTCGTAAAGAGCACCGAGACCCTCCTGCTCGATCCTGTCGGCGTACATCATGTACTTGCCGTCACGCTCGTAAACACTGATCTGTCCCGAGACGACCACGCTCATTCCGTCTTTTAATACAAAAGAAAGACCGGCACGCCTGCCGGCAAACATAGCGCATGCAAGCTGTCCGCCCTTGTCTTTGAGCGTAAAATATATATGACCCGCGTCGGAGTATTTACAATTAGAGACCTCTCCGTTTATGCTGACATATCGAAGAGGACCGTTCGTTTCGAAGATCCTCTTGATGTAAGCATTTATCTGAGAGACTGTGTAGACCTTATTGCTCGTGTTTGTCATTTTCCTGTTTTTCTTTGATAAGACTCGAGAGAATACCGTTTACAAATCCGTAAGACGATTCGTTACAGCCGTACTCCTTGGCAAGCTCAACGGCTTCGTTGACAGCAACCTTGTCGGGAACGGTTTCATCGTACAGGATCTCAAAAGAAGCAAGACGAAGGATATTAAGATCCATCCTGCCAATACGTGAGAGCTTCCAGCCCTTGGCTACACGCGAAATGATACTGTCGATCGAGCCGAGCTTGTCGACGATCCTGACGTAGCGATCCATGATCTCACGGGATGCCTCTTCGTCCTCGATCTCGGCAAACAACGACAGATAAAGACTGTTCTGCTCGTCGATCTCGTCCTTCTCGTGGAATTCACGCATATAAAGCATCTTGATAAGATGGTCTCTTAATTCTCTTCTTTTAAGAGGCGGCTTTAAAGCCGACTCCTGTTCAATGCTGTTTGTCATGGTACACCTCGATAATACTTGTAAAAGTTCAGACAATGATCTCAACGACATGGATATTGACTGCTACGACCTTAAGACCGGTCATGTTCTCAATAGCAGTCTTAACCTTGTCCTGGATCTGGCTTGTAACATCAGTGATCCTGAAACCGTACTTGATGTTGATGTAGAGCTCTGCAGTAACCTCGTCACCGTCGATCGCGATCCTGACGCCCTTAGAACTGTTCTTGATACCAAGCTTGCCTACGATCTCGTTGGTAATGTTGCCGGCCATCGAATCAACTCCGTCAACCTCTGAAGCTGCAAGACCGCTAATGGTAGCCACAACATCGTCCGAAATCTTGATCTGGCTTTCAGATACGAAATCTTTATCCTTGTCTGCTTTATTCATCAGAAATCTCCTTCTATTACAATCACTGTATGGAAGATATTTTAGCATGGATAATACTATTTGAAAAGCATGTGTTTTTGTCCGTACCATAATATCCGACCGGTTTGCTTTTCGATACGTCATCTTAATCTTCAAAGTAATAAAATATTTCTTAATAATTCACAATAATCTTCAAATTGCTTGAATGGTTTTAATATTTGTGGTATACTTGGATTAAAGAAAACAGATCGTTAATTCACCCGATCAGAGAGGAGGTCGAATGAATAACAGTTTAAGCCCCATCACAGATCTTAAGAACGAATTCGAGCTCCTTATCAAGATGCTTGACAGGATCGAGATCGACAAGTGCGAGGAAGCGTTCAACAGTCTTTTCGAGCGTTCATTGCCATACTACATCGATGAACAGATCAGTTATGCCTACGACCTTTTCCTCATCTACGATCTTGACAATTCCGCTGCGATCCTCAAAAACGTCATCAGACACCTCAACTTTTATTGTCAGTAATGTCACCCCGGTATTAAGAGATATACCTACTTTGGAATAAAATAATGCCCGCATTTGATTGCGGGCATTCTCTTTATAAACTGTAGATCAGATTCTCTTTAAGTACTCTCCGCTTCTGGTGTCGATCTGGATCCTGTCGCCACGCTCTACAAAGAGGGGAACCATAACCTGAGCGCCTGTCTCAACGATAGCGGGCTTGCTTGCGCCTGTAGCTGTATCACCCTTGAAACCGGGCTCTGTCTCAGTGATCTCAAGCTCAGCGAACATAGGAGGCTCAACCGAGAAAACCTTTCCCTGGTATGAAAGCATCTTAACCATGTCGTTCTCTTTCACGAACTTAAGAGCATCGCCAACTTCATCAGCATTAAGAGCGATCTGCTCATAATTCTCTGTGTTCATGAAGTTGTACATATCGCCGTCTGCATAGAGATACTGCATATCGCTCTTCTCGATGTGTGCGGGCGGATACTTATCTGTGGGACGGAATGTTGTCTCGGTAACACCACCGTTGATAATATCCCTGAGCTTTGTTCTGACGAAAGCTGCTCCCTTACCGGGCTTAACGTGCTGGAACTCGATAACCTGGCAAACCTTGCCGTCGATCTCAAGTGTCATGCCGTTTCTGAATTCACCTGCTGAAATCATAAATTTCCTCCTGATGTGTATAAAGATATATGAAAGCGGCAAAGAGTTCCGCTTCTTGCCCTACGCGTGAAACTCACGTGTACCTGGCTCTTCGCCTGTTTAAACCAATTTGTCAAAAAAACAGACACGGATATTTTATATTATTATTTTGTGTTTCGCAATATAAAATTTTTTTCCGTATTATTTTTTTGGAAGTCATGCCATTACAGATGATCAAGGGAAAAGCTTTCCCGGCTTTTCCCTTGAATTCGTTCATTCTCTAAAACCTTTATAACAACGAAACACGGTTATTTCTTGGTCTTTGCCTTTACGGAGACAAACTTTCCGACAAATACACCGTTCTTTACGGCACGTACCTTAAAGGTATAGTTGGTATCGGCCTTTAATTTCTTAACGGTATAGTTTGCTTTCTTGGTCGTTCCGATAAGCTTGTTGTTCGAATCGTAAATCTCGTAGAACTCGGCATCTTCAACCTTGCCCCATGTGAGCTTCACTGAATTTTTCTTGACGCTCTTAGCCTTAAGCTTTGTAACGGAAGGAACAGCATATCCGTAATCGGTCTGCTTATCGAGAGTTTCGCAAACAACACTTCCTCGGATAAGGATACGGGTCTTCTTTGTAACACCTTCATTTATGAAGTCCATTATCCTGTCCTTACACGACATCCATCGGCTGTTCGCGGTATAACAGTCTTCAAAATTCTTTTCCGAAGGATCGTCAACACAGATTTCTGTAAGATAACCAAGTGCTTCAAATCCTTCTTCGTTTATGTTGAGAGCGATCTCTGTGTCAGTAATATCTGTATTAAATATTACAGAGCAATAAAGATTGCCGTCAGCATCAAAATGAGGATCGTACATAATGGGGGCAGAGAAAGTCTTCGGAAGCTTAAATTCCTTGGCATTGCCATTCTTGCCGAACGATACTTCCTTAGACCAGTCGGTCCACATAAATCTGTGACCTACAAGATCTCCGTCCTCGTTGATATCATCCCAGGGGGTATATTCAACAAAATAACGATATCTCGTATTTATAGTGTGATTCTTAAGATCTATTTCGCCGATTTCATCAACCACATCATAGATTCCGTCCATAACACCCTTGTTGTTATTCATGGCATTCGTATCCATAAATGTAAAATAAACCGCATTATCTGTATAAGACCATCCGAAATTCTCTTTTACAGGAAGTCCGGCAGGGATATTCTCCTGTTCCCACATATCACAGATATCCCAGGTAGCAGAGTCATAAAGCCAATCACCGCCGTCAACGCTGATATCGAACTGAACACCTACATCAAAGCCGTCAATTCTGTATGTCATATCAAAATCATTATATTCTTCAGACATGGTATAAACATCAAGAAGCGCACAATTTTCACGCGTCATACGAAGAAAATCTTCATTCTGTCTGATATAAACACCGATAATGCTCTGATCCTTTTTTTCAAAATTGACAAGATCATATACGGGGTCATTGGGAACTACATTCTCAATCCCGTTCGGGAAAAATTCTTCCATCAGAAGATCCTTGAATTCAGCGGCCTCTGCCTCTTTCGCACCCGACACACCCGTAAACACAAGAAGTGCTGCGATTAAAGTAACAAAAAACAATGATACTTTTTTCATTTTGCTTCTCCTCTCAAAATAAAAAAACACCCCGACCATTCGGGAACCACCCACCGATATGTAGGAGCTTCAGAACTAATGCTCCGAACATATAAAAGATACTACTTATAATACTACAGAAACATTGAGACTTCAATGTTTAAGAGATATTCATATACATAAAACTTACTATAAAAGTCCTTCCCTGATCAAAACGATCAAAGAAGGACTGAACTATCAAATATACCTGCTCTTAAACAGCCTATCAATACGGGCTCTGTGCTCGGATACAGAGAAGTGTTTTCCTCTCTTCTTAAAGAAACGACGAGCAGCCTTGGTCTCGGGTTTACGGTTCCTGGGCATCTGTGCTGCCATCTCCTTGAGACTGTGCTTATAGAACATCATGACGGGCCTTTCAAGCAATCGCTTTAAGCGAACTTGAAGGTCCTCTTTTTTATCTATAGGGTTCACGAGGATAGTGTGGATACCCGCAAGCTTACCTCCGTAGATATCGGTAAAGAGCTGATCTCCGATAACAAGTGTAGACTTGGTAGAAGTACGGGTCATCATGGAAGCAACGTAATAGTTCTTGGAATAAGGCTTGCCGGCCTTGAAGATGTACTTTACGTTGATATCCTTATTAAATCTCTCAACTCTGGGCTTCTTGTTATTTGAAAGAAGACAGATGTCGAATCCGATTTCTTTGAGCCTTTCGAAGAGCTTGATCGCTCTCTCGTCAGCGTCTGCACCGTGAGGAACAAGAGTGTTGTCTATATCGAAAATAAGCCCCCTGTAGCCGGCTTCGAAATAACCTTCGTAGTCGATGCTGTAGGCGCTTTCAACCCATTCGTCAGGGAAGAATCTTTCGAACATAAACGCAACCTCTCGTCAATCAGTTTCAAAATAATAAATACAGTTCTACTGATAACTGTTAAGCTAATTTTATTACCGAATCGTGTATTAATCAAATTAAAATTCTATAAAATCGAAACAGGAGTGACACTGCACTCCTGCTCCGATTCTATAATGATTTTTAATTTTCTGTGATCACAACCGACATCAAGGAGATCATTCCTCTTCGTCTTCTGTCATGGTCTTCTTAGCTTCTTCGATAACCTTAGCCTGAACATCTGAAGGAGCCTGCTCATAACGATCGATCTTGTACTCGTACTCACCGATACCACCGGTCATCGAACGAAGGTCTGTTGAGTAACCGTAGAGTTCCGAAAGCGGAACATCGGCAACGATCTCCTGCTTTCCACCGGGAAGAGGATTCATACCGAGTACTCTGCCACGACGCTTGTTAAGATCGCCCATGATATCACCGGTGAACTTATCCGGAACGGTAACCTTCATGGATGTGATGGGCTCAAGAAGGCAAGGATTGCAGTTTTCCTTGGGATCTGTGAATGCTGCCTTAAATGCAAGCTTAGCTGCCATCTTGAATGCCTGCTCGGACGAATCTACGGGATGATATGATCCGTAGAACAGTGTTGTACGAACACCAACAACGGGGTAGCCTGCAAGAGGTCCGCGAAGTACCGACTCAGCGATACCCTTCTCAACTGCGGGGAAGAAGTTCTTCGGAACTACACCACCGACAACTTCCTCATCAAAGGTGTATGCCTTCTCCATGTCACCCGAAGGCTGGAAGCGGATATGAACATCACCGTACTGGCCGTGTCCACCGGACTGCTTCTTGTGCTTGCCCTGTTTCTCAACCATCTTTCTGATGGTCTCACGATAAGGAACACGAGGCTTAGAGGTCTCAACCTCAACCTTATAACGTCCTGCAAGCTTACTTACAGCAACATCGATCTGCTGATCGCCGATACCGTAGATAAGCGTCTGATGATTCTCTTTATCAAGAACAAGTCTCATGGTCTTGTCTTCTTCGAGAAGCTTAGCCATAGCCTGAGCAAACTTGTCTTCATCGCCCTTGTTCTTAGCTTCGATACGCTGGTATGCGTAAGGGATGGAGTACTGAGCCTTCTCAAATACTACGGGGCAGGCCTTGGTTGAAAGAGTCTCGCCCGTAACTGTGTTCGAAAGCTTTCCGATAGCTCCTATGTCGCCGGGATAAAGCTCCTTAACTTCGATAGCTTCCTTACCGCGAAGGATATAAAGTCTTGAAAGCTTTTCTTCTGTGTCCTTGTCAGCGTTGTAGACAACCGTATCGCTTGTGAGCTTGCCCGAGCAAACCTTGATGAACGAGTACTTACCGATGAAAGGATCGATGATGGTCTTAAATACCTTAGCCGTCATGGGCTTGTTGATATCATAGTTAGCTTCGAACTCACTGTCATCCTTTACATTCTTACCGACAACCTTATGGTTAAGAGGCGAAGGGAAGTAGCTCTTGATGTCATTGAGTAGCATGAGCGTACCCTGCTGGTTGATGGGAGCTCCTGCAAGAACGGGAACAACATCACCGCAGAACACTGCACCGTGAAGTGCCTTGTTGATCTCGTCAAGTGTGAACTCTTCACCGTCGAAGTACTTCATCATGAGATCGTCATCTGTTTCGGCAACTGCTTCTATAAGATCCACTCGGCACTTGTCAACTGTCTCTCTGACTGAATCCGGGATATCGCACTCAGTGTACTCGCTGCCCTTGGTGAACTTACGTCCGCCCATCTTTACGACATTGACAAATCCGATATATTTTTCATTTTCAATGATAGGTGTATGGAAAGGAGCAACTTTCTTTCCGAATGTTTCAACAAGCTGATCCACAACGTTTGCGAAATTCGCATTGGGATCGTCCATAGCTGTAACAAAGAACATTCTGGGAAGCTTTTTCTTCTCACACATTTCCCAGGCCTTGATAGTACCTACTTCAACACCCGACTTGGCATTTACTACGATAACTGCTGCACCTGCCGCATCAAGTGCTTCTTCAACTTCACCCACAAAATCAAAATATCCGGGGGTGTCAAGGAAATTGATCTTTACACCGTCATGCTCGATGGGAACAAGACTGGTGCTGATAGAGAACTGTCTCTTCTGCTCTTCCTTGTCATAGTCACTGATAGTTGTTCCGTCTTCAACCCTGCCCTGTCTGCTTACGATACCTTTGTAAAATGCCATGGCTTCGACCAGGGTTGTCTTGCCACAGCTACCGTGCCCCAACACAGCAACGTTACGGATATCTTCGCTCTTGTAAGTGTTCATAAATGTTCCTCCAATACTTTTATATACAGCCTTCTCAAAAAGAGTTTCTCTAAGAAAACCGCCATTAACAATTTTACTAAAAAAATTGGATTTACACAATAAAAATTTGACAATTTTCACAAAAAAGAACAAAGGGTCAGACCCAACGGATCTGACCCTTTAAAGAATCAGTATAATTATTTCTTGAGTTTAAGCTTGTACACTGTAGGGTTACTCATACCAGAAGCCTGACGAA
Source organism: Lachnospiraceae bacterium (assembly GCA_017427685.1). GTDB lineage: Bacteria > Bacillota > Clostridia > Lachnospirales > Lachnospiraceae > RUG11977. The sequence goes on from JAFRSH010000015.1 coordinate 43,270, forward strand.
TCTTGATGTAATACTTGCCCTTATCAAGAGTCTTGGAAGACTTGAGCGATGTTCCGTCCGACTCGATCATCTTATAGTTCTCACCATTCTCATCATAAACATAAAGGCTAAGATACGAATACGAATAGGAAAGATCCTCAAAATCTATCGTTAAAGTCTTGTTCTTTGAAAGAGAAACCTCAAACCAAAGATCAGCTTCGTAACCATTGGGCTGAACTACTGTAACAACTTTGTTCTCCTTGAGTTTATCTGCCTTCTTACGGTAGAAGTTAGTACGCTTGATATCTGCCTTTGTGAAGGTGTATTCAAACTTGACATCTCCGTATGTGGTGGGAACAAGATAATATGTACCTGCTTCAACCGGAACATAAGACTTCTCGGTATCATAAGGAGTTCTGAAAATATGATCATTGAGCGAATAATCAGAAATGTTTGCCTTTACGGTATCGATCTTGCAGTCGTATACTTCGATCGATCCGGGGTTCTCTGACTTGTCTGTAATGGTAAGATAGCCGTCTTCCTTAACTTCTACCTTAAAAATGGTGTAGTAATAACTTCCGTTCGAATACTTACCCTGCTTGAAAGCACCTGTAGAAGCCTTCTCTTTCAGCGTAACAACATCAAACTTGTTATCTGCTGCTTCAGCCGAAGAATTGGGGAAAATACCGATGATGAGTGCACTCGCGATCACGAGTACAAGTAACTTTGATAAAATCTTTTTCATTGTGACCTCCCGTTAGTGACGCCGAAATCTTGTCGGTACCCTTAAATGTCCCGTTAGAAAACGGCAGAATGATTTGATGACTTGCATCGTCATCTATTATATCATTCTGCCGTTTATCATTTCAAGTTTTTAAAGCAAAATATTATCGGATTATTTATTATCCTCTCCTCGAAGTGCTACTCTTCTGATCTTACCGCTTATAGTCTTGGGAAGATCATCAACGAATTCAACGATTCTGGGGTACTTGTAAGGAGCCGTGTTGGTCTTTACATAGTTCTGGATCTCCTTCTTAAGCTCTTCACTGCCTTCCTTACCCTTAACAAGCACGATCGTAGCCTTTACAACCTGGCCTCTGACGGGATCGGGAGCTGCAGTAACAGCACATTCAAGAACATAAGGGAGCTCCATAATAACACTCTCGATCTCGAACGGTCCGATACGGTATCCGGAAGACTTGATGAGGTCGTCGGTCCTTCCGACATACCAGAAGTATCCGTCCTCATCGCGATAAGCGGTATCACCTGTATGGTAAGCTCCGTCGTACCAAGCCTCTTTTGTCTTCTCATCATCACGATAATATCCTCTGAAGAGACCGCAGGGAACGTGCTTATCGGTACGGATAACAATCTCGCCTACTTCACCGACCTGAGCACTTGTTCCGTCGGGATGGATGATGTCAACATCATACATAGGTGAAGGACGTCCCATTGAACCGGGCTTAACCTTTTGTCCGACAAGGTTAGCAATAGTAAGTGTTGTCTCTGTCTGACCGAAACCTTCTTTAAGGCTTATGCCGGTCGCCTTGAGGAACTGATCGTACACTTCACTGTTAAGCGCTTCGCCTGCAACTGTGGCGTACTGTATCGTTGAAAGGTCGAACTTTGAAAGGTCCTCTTTGATAAGGAATCTGTACATTGTGGGCGGTGCACAGAATGTTGTTATTCCGTACTTCTTAAACATCGGAAGGATGTCAAGAGCATTGAAACGCTTAAAGTCATAAACAAAGACAGCTGCCTCGCAAAGCCATGCGCCGTAAAGCTTGCCCCAAAGAGCCTTGCCCCAACCGGTATCCGAGATAGTCAGGTGAAGACCGTCACGCTTGATATTATGCCAGTATCTTGCAGTGATGTAGTGTCCGAGAGCATACTTGTAGCTGTGTGTAGCGATCTTGGGATATCCTGTGGTACCCGAGGTAAAGAACATGAGCATCAGGTCATCGCCACATGCCGCAGCAAGTCCTTCGGGTCTCTTGAACTCAGGCGGGAACTCCATGATCTTTGTGTCGAAGTCTTCCCATCCCTCGCGCTTTGCATTCACAAGGATCTTTGTAGTTACAGTGGGTGAGGTGGGAAGCGCTGCCTCAACACTGTCGGGAACATTATCCTCGGGTGTCGCAACGATCGCACTTACGCCGGCCGCATTAAATCTGTACTCAAAGTCATGCTTTACAAGCTGACTGGTTGCAGGGATCGCGATAGCGCCGATCTTATGAAGGGCTATGATCGAGATCCAGAACTGGTAATGACGCTTCAAAACGAGCATTACCCTGTCGCCCTTCTGGATACCGAGGCTTCTGAAATAGTTTGCTGCTCTTGATGAGAGTTCAGATATATCCTTGAAAGTAAACTTCCTGTCGGTCTTATCATCGGCAACCCAGACCATAGCTACCTTGTCGGGTTCCTTCTTAGCAAGCTCGTCAACAACATCATAGGCAAAGTTGAATGACTTCTCATGCTTGAAGCGGATCTCCTTTAAAAGACCGTTGCCGTCAATCTTTGTCTTTGCATACTTCTCACCGACGATACCGGTCTCGGGCTCATCCATGATGATCTCTTCGGGAGCCCAATTTGTCTGACGTGAATCTATATCGGAATGTTCAACCTCTCCGTCCGGCTTCATGATGACTGTGAAGAATTCACAGTCCTGTCCGCCGATGGCGAGCTCTCCGTGAGGAGTATTGCTGTCAAAGTAGATTACATCACCGGGATAGAGAGTTTCGATCCTGTTACCGAACTGATGCTTCATCATGCCCTTTGTTATGATCGTAACCTCATGACCGTTATGTACATGAAGGTTCATGGGTTTCTCAAGTGCTTCCGCATCAAAAGGCAGTCTGCAGCAGAATGGCTCACCCAGCTTCTTCTTGAAGTTCGGAGCCATGTTAAGATAAGCACATGCCTCATTACGGGCGATCGGAACGCCCTTGCCCTTTCTTACAAGCGAATAAGTAACAAGGTTGGGGCTTGAACCCTGAAGGATATCTGCGATATCAACCTTGAATTTTTCAGCAGCTTTATAAATAAACGAAAATGTAAAATCTATCTTGCCTTCCTCAAGAGCCATGTAATCCTCAATGCTCATGTTTGTGGCTTCCGCCATCTCATGAATCGAAATGGCCGATAACTCCCTCATTTCTTTGACACGCTGTGCAACTTCCTTAAGATCTTCCTTAACCATTTCTTTTCTCCTTTCGATTTATTTGGGTTTTCTCCCATGTCTTTTGGTCGCATTTCATGCAGCTACTTCGTTTGGTCGCCTGATACATCTCGCAAGCAAAGCTTGCTCGATGTACGTGCACTCGTTTAACACACAAAAAAATCCGTCTCAATTACTTGAGACGGACTGTAATCCGCGGTACCACTCAAATTGTATATGATCTGTCATATACCCCTCACAGGCTCCATCAAGCCCTGTGCACTAACGTAGCATTCACGGAAGATATCTACTCGGGACTCTCTCCTTTTCGGGTCTTCAGCTCGGAAGTGATAGAAAAAATGAACATCTCGATCTGCTCTCACCAATGCAGTTCTCTCTGTACAGACTACAATCAAGTTTTCGTCTTCGTCACGGCCTTTGTCTGTGTTAAATTAATTGTGAATATATCACTTGTCCAAATGCTTGTCAAACACTTTTTTATAATTTTTTTAAAAAAATTTTCACATCAGTTCTGCCCTTATCTATATGATCTCACAGGCCACTCATCTTTAGTAATATCGTAGATACAATCCACTCCGACCCCATCCAGATAAAAGCGATATTCATTTCCTGATTCAGACTGTATGTAAAGGTATTCATCAACATTCTCTGTTCCGTGCAAAACACTTTTGATCAGACCTTCTTCGAACTCATAATAGCGTGAGATGATGATCTCGACTTTTCTGAGGTTTGGATCCAGGTCTAATTCATTCGCTATCATTGATCTGTTGGCTTCATATTCCTCATCATCAACTGTTTTTCCGCCCAAAATCTCATAACGACGTAATCTCTTAACATTCTTTTCTCTGATATCAGAGATTTCTTTACCGGGTATATTATCTATAACTGCATCGTATATTTCTATGAATCTCTCGGTCGTCGGCATGTACGCACCACATTCTTTTGCAACAGTATTGTCCTTATTGTACAGGTATAAATACATACTGTAACCGTCACATACATCTTTTTCAGACCGAATTTTAAGAGTATACAATTCTTCTCGATCCAATACAGTCTCTATGTTCGAGTACTGCATGTCTGTGAGTGTAATCTTTCCAATCTCTTCATACTCATACATATTTTTATAACGAATGGATTCTGCTGTAGGCATAAGAATCAGTACATCATGGTTTGTACAGATAATAACCTTTGCATCAAGACAATCATAAAACTCTCCCCAGCTTGATCCGCCATAGTCAAAGCCCACCAGATACTCATCCGAGAATTCAGGTACCGATATTGATTCATACGGATTTAAATCCATTACAAAAGACATGATGACCATCATAAAAACAATAAATGTTTTATACATACGCTATCCCTTTCTTCCTGACATACAATAAAAAGCGGCAGAGTTCATATCTAAAACAACAATCTGCCGCTAATAGTCATCGTATTGTCGCCCCCAGTGTCTCCGTTACTTAAAATAGTTTACCTTATATCGTAATGATTGTAAACAATTAAATGTTAAAACCTTGTACGCCAAAAAAACATCAACAATTCCTACTCTATTTAAGCCTTTTATAAAAAAATATTTGCTCCCCGGTTAAATAAATATTTGCAAATCCGAATATTTGTGATACAATTCTTTCGGAATTCGAATGTTATTGTCTCAAAAGGCAGTTAATTCAATGCTTCTAAAGCTTTTTTCAGGGGGAATCTTTAATGCAGGAAACAGCTCGGATTTTGCTTAATGAGGGGTGGGCAAAGGTAGTTGTTGTTATTGTTGCGCTTTCGGTTGTATCTGTTATCATGCTCGTTGCGGAAACGCTTGTTTACGGCAGAACATCGGACAGGAATTCGGTCCTTAAGAAGTTACTGATACTCTGTGTACCGGTAACCGCTTTTCTTGTGTTCTCGGCTTCATCTGTTGTAACCATGGAGACAGGTGGGTCGTGGATCGTTTTTGCCGGATTAACGGTCGCTTTCTACGTAGCTACTGTCATCTCCTACATCGGGATCAAGTTTTATACTTCCCACAAGAGTAAAACAGGCATCGAACAGATCCGTATCCTTGCCTACTACGACAACCTTACGGGACTTGAGAACAGGCGCGCCTACAAGGAGTACATTGACACTCTCAACGAGACGATCCGTAACAGCAAGCAGAAGTCTCTTCTGTCGATCATCATGCTCGATGTGAACGGCCTCAAGAAGACCAACGACATCTACGGTCACCTCGCCGGTGACGAGCTTATCATCGGCTCTTCGGAGTGTATAAAGAACGTTTTCAGCTCAGTCGGACGCTGCTTCAGGACAGGTGGCGACGAGTTTGTGGTCATCGCTTACATGAAGCACGAGCAGTTCGTTGAGAAGTCTGAAGAACTCGAGCAGACCCTTTCGTCCTGGAAGGGCGAGTACATCAACGGTATCTCGATCTCGATCGGTAAGGCCGACATGGCCGAGTACCCCGACCACGATGCCGATCAGCTCATGATCGAAGCCGACAAGCTCATGTACAAGAACAAGCAGAATTACTATACGAGCCAGATCATGGCCGAGAATCCCGTGATCGAAGGCGATGCGAAGTCTACCCGCAAGATGCGATACGCCGACAACTTCTCTCTCACCAAGTACACCATGCCCGTCATCAGACAGATGGCCGAGGTCATCCCCGGCGGTTTCTTCATCTACCGCGAGAACGAGCAGAGAGAGATCATCTACCAGAACAGTAAGGTGCTTGAGATCTACGGTTGCAGCACCGTTGACGAGTTCCAGGAGCTTACGGGCAACAGCTTTGAGAACATGGTCCATCCCGATGATTTCGCTACGGTTCAGGCCTCTATCGACCATCAGATCGATTCGGAGGACGGTGATTCGATGGATCACGTCATCTACAGGATCATCAGGAAAGACGGCATGGTTCGATGGGTTGACGACTATGGACACTACAGCCATTCCCCCGACTACGGCGACATCTACTACGTGTTCATCACCGACATAACCGATGTCATGATGCAAAAAGGCGCCGCCAACTAAGCGAGACTATACTGAATAATAAAGGGCTGACATTCCGGTGTCAGCCCTTTTGATCTTATTGGTGACCGTTAACAAACGGAACCTCTTGCGGCACCTCGTCGGCGCTCCAGTTATCGGTGTAAGGTATCTCTCCCGGTACCAGCTTGAGTCGCTTGTCGGGAACCTTGGCCTTACCCTCGAGAAGCTTCTCCCTGATCTCCTTAGTCTCCTTGTCGGACAACGAACCCTTCCTGATCTCTACCACGGTTCCGGGAGCCATGTTGTAGTAGATGAACCTGGCGTCGGGCACCGTGAGCCTGATACAACCGTGTGAAACGTTCTTGCCAAGGTTGTTCCATGTCGACGAGACGTAATCTGACGCGTTCTTTGATGTGTAAAGTACCGAGTGGAAGTAGATCCTGCCTGTAATTAGGCTCCAGTACTGACCGAAGTTGTCGGTGTTGTTGAATCTCGCGAACCTCACTCTGTAATCCTTCATCTCAAAGGTTCCGACGGGCGACTGAGTCTTGTCTGCGCCCGAAGAACAGAGCATATATCTGACGGGCACTGTGTACTTGCCCTTCTCATCCTTAGCGTAGACCATGACCACCTGGTATTTGAGGTCAACGATGATCTTGTAGGTATCGGGTGTCGGGAAAGCCTCGGGGTACTCGTAGATACCATTATCCCCGATCAGCTCCTCAAAGGACATGTGCGTGGTGGGCGCGAGGTCGTCCCACTGCTTCTCCTTGTTCTTAATCTCGTCAAGGATGGCCTTCTCCGCTTTTCTGTTGTCCTCGGCCTGTTTCTGAGCTTCCTCAAGTGTTGTGCCGAGGGATGCGAGGTAATCGTCAAGCTTTGAGTTATATGCTTTGACATCCCCTTCAACGTATTCTACTGTCGTTATGGTCGCTTCTTCCTCGACTGTATCACTCTCCGCTACTTCACCGGCATCTTCCGGTTCGATCACGGGAGGCTCTTCTTTCTCTGCCTGTATATCCGTAACTGAAGTCTTCTCAACCTTTTCGGTCACACCATCACTTACGATCGTCTCTTCAACGCCCTGATCCTTTTCATCCGTGGCACCTGCTTCATGCGCCACAGCCAGAAGCACATCGTAGCCGTTTCCGCCCAAAACCTTGTCCGCGGACTGAAATTCAGAAGTCGCCGAACTCACCCCGGAAGCACGAAGCTCCGAGGTATCGGTCTTCTGAAAGCTGCATCCCGTGATCAGCAGGCAGCAAAGTATGAGCACCGAAACGATCCTCTTAGTCAACATATCCCCACCTTTCCGTCATGCGACATGGTACTTGTCGATACGGATATCATCAAAATAATAATTTATGATCTCTTTATAATCAAAGCCGTTCTCAGCGAGCCCCTGCGCACCGGACTGCGAAAGCCCGATCCCGTGGCCGTAGCCCATCCCGAAGAACGCCACACTCCCGACCGGCACATCGGCCATCGGGAAGTTCATCATGTTGTCGTCACTGATCACGATCAGCTGCTCCGAAGAATCAAGCTTCGAAAGCGTGCCGCTGCCGGTGATCGCGTATAGTCCGGACGAAAAGAGCCGTTCCGTAGTGTCGTCTGAAGTTACGTAAGGCATCTCTGCCGACTTGCCTCCCATCACGACCTTGTACTTCGCGGAAGGAAGTCCGAACACGCTCTGCGCCTCCTGAAGCCTCAGCGTCCTGGTTGTCTTGCTTCCGGTCACCTTAAGCGACGTCACGCGCCCCGTACCGGTCACGATCATCTCCTTAAGGCTTTTCACGGTCCCCACATCAATTCCGCTGTTCCTGAGCAGTTCTCCTGCTTTCTCCAACGTATATGTGATAACCCACGGCTTCTTCTCAGGGTTCAGCTCGTAAAGATCCGGCTTTGAATTATAGATCGCGCTTTTAATACCCCAAACGTCGATCCCGCTTTCGGTCGATCCGCCGCTCGTCGAGAAGTAAAACGTCTCAACGAGATCATCACCGCTGTATATGACTTCGCCGACGGTTGCTTTAACCGCCGCGATGGCTTCCTTTGATTCTCCCGTCACTCCCCGATATACCTGCGAAGCGGTCGTGTCGGAGAGGCTGTAGGGGTTCGATATCGTTCCCCTGCACGTAAATCCCGACTTGTAGAGCGCGTAGCTCCTAGCGCAGACAGCCTGTGCCTTCAGCGCTTCGGGGTCGTATGATTTGCTCATCTCGCAGGTAACGACACCGCACAGATAAGCTTCAATGCTTATGATATTGACGGCGGTCAGCTTCCCTCCGCTCCTGACGATCTCGATCCTGCCCCTGTAGGAGCGTGTTCCGAGGGAGATGATCTTGCCCGACGGATCGTTCTTCGCATTGACCGCTTTGATCTGCGGATAAGGACTGTACGTCTTCCCCGCGTTACCCTCGACAGCGTCTATCAGGAAACTGCTCTTACCGAATGTGACCCTGATGAGGTGCTCGCGGGCTACCGCGCTGCTTCCGTCCGATCTCTCATAGAGCTGCCAGGTCTTCGGCCCTTTAAGGACCGGTATGAGCTCCGCTTTATTGTTCTGGCCTATCCCTTTACGCGCTTCGTCGTAGGAGGAATACACCGTCGTTTTGACTATATACATTGAATCATCCGGTTCAAAAGAGAACCCGCTCTCACCGTAGAAGACCTCTCCCCCGGTGAACTCCTTCTCGGACGCGTATCCGAGCATGATCCTCTTGTTGTAGACCGTGATAACGTCCTTGTCCTTATACTGCGCCACAAGTCCGACTCTGATGTCGGTCATCGCCTCCGCCCCAACGGAAGGCGCGATCATCAATACCGCTCCGACCAGCACGAGGGACGCGAGTATCTTAAAAATCAGTGATGAACATAGCGTCTCCGAAGGAGAAAAACCTGTATTCGTTTTTAACAGCTTCTTTATAGGCATTAAGTATGTTCTCTCTTCCGCAAAGCGCCGCAACCAGCATGATGAGCGTTGATTCCGGCAGGTGGAAATTGGTAATCAGTGAATCAACAATATTAAAACTGTACCCGGGATAGATGAAGATATCCGTATCCCCGCTGCCGGCTTCGACTCTGTTCGTCCCGTGCGAAGCGGCTTCAAGTGTCCTGCAGCTCGTGGTCCCGACGCTTATAACACGGCTGCCTCGTTCCTTGGCTGCGTTGATCATGCGTGCGGCTTCCTCGGTAACCTGGTAGGACTCCGTGTGCATATGATGGTCGAGGATGTTGTCCTCCTTAACGGGTCTGAACGTCCCGAGTCCGACATGAAGTGTGACCCTAACGATGTCGACTCCCATCTCTTTGATCTTCTCAAGAAGCTCTTCCGTAAAATGCAGTCCCGCTGTCGGAGCCGCGGCAGATCCGTCATGTTTCGCATATACGGTCTGATAGCGGTTTCTGTCCTTAAGCTCATGTGTGATGTAAGGCGGAAGCGGCATGGTCCCGAGCTTGTCGAGCACTTCCTCAAATACTCCCTCGAATTCAAAGGACACGATCCTGTTACCGTCCGGGAGCACCTCTTTGATCACACCCTTAAGGACCGTGGGCTCGGAGCCGAACACAACGACCGCTCCTTCCCTGAGCTTCCTGCCGGGTCTGACGATACACTCCCAATCAGTGGCCGTGATCCTCTTGAGGAGCAGGATCTCGCATGCACCGGTGTGACCTTCCCTGTGTCCGATAAGACGCGCCGGGATGACCTTTGTATCGTTGATCACGAGACAGTCTCCCTTCCTGAGGAAGTCTCCGATCTCGAAGAAATGCTTATGCAGCATGCGCCCGTCTTTCTTGTCGAGTACGAGGAGTCTCGAAGACGATCTGTCTTCAAGCGGATCCTGCGCTATAAGCCTCTCGGGCAGATCATAATAAAAATCGCTTTTTTTCAAATATTCCATCATAATTCTCCGAAAAAAGTTACCTAATTATGATAATCCGCTCACTCCAAACATTCAAGTAAAAGTATTAATTTTTGTTTATAAATAATAATAATCAGGCATTTTCCTTGTTTTGTTCAATTATTTGTATATAATTGAGTAGTGCGCATCCCTTATGAGGTGCTTGTTTGCGTGAAATGCAATGCCTTCCGGTACAAGTTTTAGCTGACAGAAGGCGGTAATCAATAGAACAACTTGGGGACTAAGAACAGATATGTACAAATTAGGTATTGATATAGGTTCGACCACCGTTAAAGTGGCGCTCCTTGACGAACAGGACAATATCATCGAAAGCGATTACGAACGCCATTATGCGAACATTCGTGAGACGCTTCTTTCGATCATAATCAAGATCGCTTCCAGGATCCCGGAGGACACTGTTGTCGCTCCCACCATCACAGGTTCCGGCGGACTTTGCATCGCCGACATAATGAAGATCCCTTTCATACAGGAGGTTATCGCAGTTTCGACATCCCTCTCGGCTCTCCCCGTAGTACCCGACGTTGCGATCGAGCTCGGAGGCGAGGACGCCAAGATCATCTACTTCGGAAGCACCATAGAACAGCGTATGAACGGTATCTGTGCCGGCGGTACGGGTTCCTTCATCGATCAGATGGCTACCCTCTTGAAGACCGACGCTATGGGTCTTAACGAGTACGCCAAGGACTACAAGGCTATCTATCCCATCGCGGCTCGCTGCGGTGTATTTGCAAAGAGCGATATCCAGCCCCTTATCAACGAGGGTGCTACCAAGGAGGACCTCTCCGCATCGATCTTCCAGGCCGTGGTCAACCAGACCATCAGCGGTCTCGCGTGCGGTAAGCCCATCAAGGGCAAGGTCGCATTCCTCGGCGGACCACTTCACTTCCTTTCGGAGCTTCTTGCTTCGTTTATCAGGACATTAAAGCTCACCGATGACTATATCATCGCACCCGAGAATTCGCACCTTTTCGCTGCAAAAGGTGCTGCCATGAACAGCTGCCTGCTCCCCGGCGGACGCATCAAGCCCGACGAGGACGTTGTCAAGATGACTCTCGGTCAGATCAAGGACGTCCTTTCGCAGGACCTTAATATCACGTTTGAAGTTAACCGTCTCGATCCTCTTTTTGAGGACGAAGACGCTTATGCTGCATTCACCGCACGACACAACGAGCACTGCGTCATTAAGCGCGATCTCGCATCTTATAAAGGCGACGCGTTCCTCGGTATAGACGCCGGCTCCACTACCACGAAGGCCGCTCTTGTTTCCGACAAGGGTGAGCTCCTTTACTCCTTCTACAGTAACAACAACGCTTCTCCCCTTAAGACCTCCATCAGAGCGATCAAAGAGATCTACAGCCTTCTTCCCGAGGGTGTAAGGATCGTGCGTTCATGCTCCACGGGCTACGGAGAAGCTCTCATCAAATCAGCGCTTATGCTTGACGAGGGCGAGGTTGAAACGGTCGCTCACTACAGAGCCGCTTCCTTCTTCGACAAGAGCGTTGACTGTATCCTCGATATCGGCGGACAGGACATGAAGTGCATCCGTATCAAGGATCATGCCGTCAACTCCGTACAGCTCAACGAAGCATGCTCTTCGGGTTGCGGTTCGTTTATCGAGACCTTTGCGCGTTCACTCAATCTCGAGATCTCCGAATTTGCCAAGATCGCGCTCTTCGCTCAGAACCCGATCGACCTCGGTTCGAGATGTACCGTTTTCATGAACTCTAAGGTAAAGCAGGCTCAGAAGGAAGGCGCTACGGTTGCCGACATAAGCGCCGGTCTCGCTTACTCCGTTATCAAGAACGCGCTTTACAAGGTTATCAAGGTCACCGATCCTTCATCACTCGGAAAGCATATCGTTGTACAGGGCGGTACGTTCTACAACGACGCTGTTCTGCGTGCACTTGAGAACATACTCGGTATCAATGCGATCCGTCCCGATATCGCGGGTATCATGGGCGCTTTCGGTGCCGCTCTTATAGCAAGGAGCACCTACACCGGTCAGCCCACTACCATGCTCGGCATCGACGACATCATCGCTCTGAGGTTCGAGACCTCTATGACCAGATGCAAAGGCTGTACCAACAGCTGTCTCCTCACGGTCAACAAGTTCAGTGACGGCAGACGCTATATCTCCGGTAACCGCTGCGAGAAGGGTATCGGCGGTGAGAAGAACAAGGATAACATTCCCAATCTCTTTGAATATAAGCTTCACAGATTCCTTGACTACGAGCCTCTCTCCGAGGAGAAGGCAAAGCGCGGTATCGTGGGTATCCCGAGGGTTCTCAACATCTACGAGAACTATCCTTTCTGGTTCACCTTCTTTACCAAGCTTTCGTATCGCGTTGTTTTGTCACCGAGCTCAACCAGGAAGATCTACGAACTTGGTATTGAATCCATCCCGAGCGAATCCGAGTGCTATCCCGCCAAGATCGCGCACGGTCATATCATGTGGCTCATCAATCAGAAGGTACCGTTTATCTTCTATCCCTGCATCCCTTATGAGAGGAACGAGTCACCCGAATCGGGCAATCACTACAACTGCCCCATCGTTACTTCGTACGGTGAGAACATCAAGAACAACGTTGAAGAGCTCAAGTCAAAAGAGATCATATTTGCAGATCCTTTCCTTTCGCTCGAGAATGAGGAGATCGTTACAAAGCGTCTTGTTTCCCTCTTTACAAACAGCAAGCTCCCCTACTACGCCGGAGCCAAGAAGGAAGAGGTTGAACGTGCCGCTCATGCCGCATGGGTTGAGCTCGAGCACGCTCACAAGGATATGCAGAGAAAGGGTGAAGAAACACTCGAGTACCTCAAGCGTACGGGCCGCAAGGGAATCGTTCTTGCCGGCAGACCTTACCATGTCGATCCCGAGATCAATCATGGTATACCCGAGATGATCAATTCGTACGGCGCAGCGGTTCTCACAGAGGACAGCGTTTCGCACCTCGCCAAGACCGACAGGCCCATGATCGTTGTCGATCAGTGGATGTACCATTCGAGGCTTTACGCCGCAGCATCTTTCGTTCGTACACGCAAGGAGCTCGAGCTCATCCAGCTCAATTCCTTCGGTTGCGGACTTGATGCCGTAACGACAGACGGTGTGAGTGATATCCTTACCGCTTCGGGTAAGATCTACACCGTACTCAAGATCGATGAGGTAAACAACCTCGGTGCCGCAAGGATCAGACTTCGTTCTCTCCTCTCGGCCGTTCGTGAAAGAGACCGCAACAACATCTCACCGAAGCTTAAATCAAGTGCTTACAACAGAGTGATCTTCACAAAGGAGATGAAGAAGGAATACACCATCCTCGCTCCTCAGATGTCACCCATACACTTCGATATCCTTGAGCCCGCTATCAGATCCGAGGGCTACAAGATCGAGATCCTCAACAACGACGGTCGCAGTGCTGTCGATGTGGGTCTTAAGTACGTTAATAACGACGCATGCTACCCTTCACTCATGGTAGTCGGTCAGATCATGATGGCTCTGCTTTCGGGCAAGTACGACCTTAACAAGACCGCTGTTATGATCACTCAGACCGGTGGTGGTTGTCGTGCGACCAACTATATCGGATTCATCAGACGTGCCTTGAGAAACGCAGGCTTCGATCAGATACCGGTACTTTCCGTAAGTACTTCCGGTATCGAGAAGAATCCCGGTTTCAAGTTCACTCCTTCGCTCATACTCAAGGTTGTACAGGGACTGATCTACGGTGATGTCTTCATGAAAGTAGTCTACAGGACACGTCCTTACGAGCTTGTAAAGGGCTCCGCTAACGCTCTTCATGAGAAATGGAAGAAGAAATGCATCGAGTCGATCTCGTCGAAGGGGCCTTCGTTCCTGCTCGACTGGTCTGACTTTAAGAACAATCTGCGCAGTATCATCAGAGACTTCGATGCTCTCAAGATTGACGAAACGCTCAGGAAGCCCCGTGTCGGTATCGTGGGTGAGATCCTCGTCAAGTTCATGCCCGCAGCAAACAACTACCTTGTAGAGCTCCTCGAGAGCGAAGGCGCGGAGGCTGTATGTCCCGAGCTCCTCAACTTCCTGCTCTACTGCTCCTACGATGCGGAGTACAAGTACCGCATCCTCGGAAAGAGTAAGGGAAGCGCGATCGTAAACGATTACATCATCAAGTTCTTTGAGAAGTGCAGGAAGATTGCAGTCGAAGAATTTGAGAAATCGAAGCGCTTTAGCCCTCCCGAATCGATCGATACTATCGCTTCGTATGCGAGACCTATCGTAGAGATCGGAAACCAGACCGGAGAAGGCTGGTTCCTCACAGGCGAAATGATCGAACTCATCAAGTCCGGCGTACCGAACATAGTGTGCGCACAGCCCTTCGCGTGCCTGCCGAATCATATCGTCGGAAAGGGCGTTATAAAAGAGATCAAGTATCGCTATCCGCAGGCGAATATCGTAGCTGTGGATTACGATCCCGGGGCGAGCGAAGTCAATCAGTTGAATCGTATTAAGCTGATGCTGTCTACTGCATTTAAGAATTTGGAAAGCTGATATTAAATAATAATATAAAAATAATTACATACAGGTGGGACTGCCACGATATTATTAATATTACTGAATACGGAGAGGGCTGCCTAGTGGTATTTCTCTCAAAACACGCCTACGCTATCGTTTTGAGAGAAACACACTGGCGCGCCCTCTCCTCATCTAAACTTCTAAAAGTTAAGTATTATGTTTTATTTCCAATAAACAATGACTTAATCAGCTAAAAGAAATTTTTCCCTATAATCCTATAAAATTCTTCGATAAAACTATGAGATAATTATTTGAAAAAAAATAAGGTAACTGTAATCATATGGAGATTCTTATACTGCAGATAACAGAATAAGGTGGGACGTGCCGTCATGTTTTTTAAAACCCGTATGAGACGTCGGTACTTAGCGTCGGTATTTTCGACGCTTATGTACCGCTACGTCGAATCCGGAGTGCGAACGAGTTTTAAAAAATGTGACGTGCAGTCCCACCTGTATGTGCACTTCATCGTATATAATTGTTGTAAATCAGACTAAGATCACATTCTTACACTAACTCCATTATCTTTAAGGTATTCTTTAAGATCAGAGATTTTCAGCTCTTTATAATGGAATAACGACGCAGCTAATACCGCATCAGCATGTGCAACTTTGATCGCGTCCAGGAAATGCTCTTTCTTACCAGCCCCTCCGGATGCGATGACAGGGATATTGACACGGTCCGTAATAGCCTTCGTGAGCTCGAGATCGTAGCCGTCCTTGGTTCCGTCACAGTCCATGCTGGTGAGGAGGATCTCCCCCGCTCCGAGCTGTTCTGCTTTAGCGGCCCATTCGATCGCGTCTAGTCCCATATCGATCCTGCCACCGTGCTTATAGACCGTAAAGCCCTGCCCATCCTGACGGCGTTTTGCATCGATAGCGCAGACCACACACTGACTTCCGAAGACGGAGGCCGCTTCACTGATCAGGGTCGGATTCTCGATGGCTGCGGAATTGACAGCTACCTTGTCCGCACCGGCACGAAGGATCGCTCTGAAATCGTCAACGCTTCTGATACCGCCACCGACAGTGAACGGGATGAAGATGCAGCTCGCTACCCTCTTTACCATCTCAGTCACGATGTTACGTTTGTCCGAAGAAGCTGTGATATCAAGAAAAACAAGCTCATCAGCACCTTCGTCGTTATAAGCCTTTGCAACCTCGACAAGGTCACCCGCATCACGCAGGTTAACGAAATTGACTCCCTTTACAACCCTGCCGTCTTTTACATCCAGACAGGGGATGATTCTCTTAGTAAACATCCGGATCTGATTCCTTTCAAAAAACCGATTAAACCAAAAAGTTATTACTCAAATGTATGAATATATTATCTGATACTAACAGGCATATCAAAATCAGGCATGCCATCATTTGCGTATACCGTTAAATATCTCGGTCATGTAAAGCTTTAGTCAGCATACTCTATGAAATTCGAGAGTATCTTAAGCCCTACTTCTCCGCTCTTCTCTGGATGGAACTGACATCCGAAGATATTGGCGTGTTCGACGGAGCTGTCAAAGCGTGTACCATAAGCGGTAGTGGAGGCTACATCCGCCCTGTCGTCACACGTAAGGTGGTAGGAATGGACGAAGTAGACATAAGCGCCGTCCTCGATACCGCGGTAAAGCTTCGAATCCTTCTTGATGATATCGATACTGTTCCAACCGATCTGAGGGATCTTGAGGTCTTCCTTCGCAAGAAGCTTTTCGTCAAACCTAGAGATATGACCGCGCAGGATGCCGAGTCCCTTGATCGTTTCGGTGCCCTCTGCGGCTCCGATCGTTTCGGTGCTCTCATCAAAAAGAAGCTGCATTCCAAGACAGATACCAAGAAATGGAACACCGCTTCCTACAAGTTCGTGTATAACAGGAATAAGTCCGTACCTCTCGAGCTTACACATCGCATCGTAGTAGGCACCGACCCCCGGGAAAACAATCCTGTCGCAATTCTTCAGATCAATGGGATTATTGGAAAGACAAACCTCGGCGCCGAGATACTCAAGTGCTTTCGAAACGCTCAGAGTATTCCCCGCCTCGTAATCTATAAGACCAACTTTCAATATCTAATTCCTCCTCTTAGCATGATGTTTCACATGCCAATCCTCACTCGTTATATCTTACACATAAGTTTCATCACTCAAGTGTATAATTTAATCAATCTTACATTACGTCAAAGATTTCAATGATTCAAGATCATACGTCCCCAGAAGGGCGTAGATGTACTCGCTGTAATCCACGACATCGTTGATGTTCATCATCGCGTACGCCTCTTCCTCGGTCAGCTTGAACGTCTTATTTAGCTCATTCAGGATGTTTGTCTTAACGTACTCGAGATCGTCGGTTATATGCAGCGTCGTGGCCAGCATATAATACTTCTCGTACTTCTCAAGACCCTTGATAAGGGAGTTGAGAGCCTTGTCCCTGTTATTGGAAGTCATGTAGTAATTGTAGGAATTGAGCTGCGAATTAACGTACATGACGGTCATGATCCTGTCGTAAAGCTCGATATCCTCGTCCTTAATGGTGAGGCCGTAGACATCGTAATAAGCCTCATTGTAATGTCTGATGAGGAAATCGGTCTGAGCGTTCTCGATGCTCAGGTTGTAGGTATAAGAATTGGTTCCGAGGATAATGAATGCAGCGATAACTCCGAACAGGATGAACAGGATGCCGGCACCGACCTTGTTGATCTTGCCTTCATCTTCTTCACTGATCTCAAGAGCTTCACGAGCCTCTTTCTTCTTTCTGGCTTTCTCGCGGGCTTCTTCCTTGGCCTTACGCTTTGCTTCCTCGGCCTGCTTCTTCTTCTCTTCGGCCTCGGCCTTGTCGAGCTCTTTCTGAGCCGCCTTGGCTGCTTTAGCTTCCTCGGCGCCCTTCTTCTTGGCTTCGGCGATCGCTATCCTCTGCTTCTCTTCCTCTTCGGCCTTAAGACGGCGGGCTTCCTTCTGTTCCTCGGTAAGCTCCTCCACAACGTTGCCGAACAGTCTCTGGAACAGAGACTTCTTTTTCTTCTTCTTGGTTGTTTCGTCTTTCTGAGGTGCATCGAGAGCCTTGATCTTGTCCTCAAGTGCTCCTGACTCGATCTCAGCCATGATGTCCACAGGTTCGGGCTCGTCTGTGCCGATGCTTATAAGGTCGGCCTCGGAGATCGTCGAATCATCGAGTGCGAAAAGCTCGTCTGCTCCGAGTACGTTCTCTTCAGCGGGCTCGTCGCCTGGATTGACGAACTGAACTTCGGGTTCTTCGGACTCGGCCGAAGGTGTGATGTCTCCACCGAAAGGATCCACCATCTCGGGCTCTTCCGTAACATCGGAAGGTGCGATATCTCCGCCGAAAGGATCTACCATCTCGGGTTCTTCAACCGAGAGGAGGTCGCTCTCATCAGCGGGAGCGTCATCAACAGACAGGTCGGGCACATCCTCTGTCTCCGCGATATCGGAATCCGATCCTGCTTCCTCCTGCTGCGAGAAGATGCTGGCTATATCGTCCTGGTCGAGGAATTCCTTCTCCTCTTCGGGAGTGTCCTCGGGCATCTCACTGAGGAGATCCGTGATCATGCTGTCGATCTCGCTGGGCGGATCCGATCCGAAGGAAGCGAGTTCATCCTCGGGCTCGGAAGTAGCTTCTTCGGGTTGAAGCGAATCATCAACATCGAAGATCGGCTCATCCTCATCCCCAACAGGTGCCTCATCAAACGAGATATCATCACTAACGGGCGTATCATCAAAAGAGACTTCATCACCGAGAGGCACGTCATCAAAGGAGATCTCCTCGCTTGCGGGAGTGTCTCCGAATACGGGCTCGTCTATGATAGGAGTCTCTTTGTTTTCTCTGTTCTCTTTTTCTTCGGCTATGACGTCAGCAATAATGTCGGCCATCGAAGGGCGTTCTTCGGGCTTCTCGGAGGACTCGTCCCTTCTTCTGCGAGGTTCGGGCTCGCTATCGGAAGAAACAGAACTAAGCAGACGATCAAGGTACGATTCATCTGCTTGGTTAGTTCTCTTAATCTCACATTCGTCACAAAAGTCTCTTCCGTCGGGAATAACCTTGTGACACATCTTGCATATAGCCATGGCTTATACCCGGAATACAAGTTTATTTAAAGAGTAATTTGTCAATCTCCTCTACAAGCATTCCGATCTCCGGCTTAGACAGCTGTGCGTCCGCACCGAGAGATTCCCCCTTCTTCCTCATTTCGTCATTAACAAGTGACGAGAAAATGACAACGGGCAGATGCTTCAGTGCATTATCCTCCTTGATAAGCTTGGTCAGGTGGTGACCATCCATCTGAGGCATCTCGATATCGGTAATAACGCATTTAACCTTATCTTTGAGTGTCCCGTTCTCTTTGTATAACATAAGCTTGTCATAAGCTTCCTTACCGTTATTGGTGACGGTAACATTAGTATATCCTGCTTTGGTCAGAGAATCAAATATAAGCTTGCTCAAAAGAGGAGAATCTTCTGCGATAAGGATCGGAGAATTGTTTCTCTGTCTCTCGCCGAGCTGATCGATATCGGAAACCTTAAGACCTGTCTCAGGGCTGATATCGGAAACGATCTTCTCAAAGTCAAGGATAACGATGAGTCTGTCGTTCAGCTTAATGATACCGGTAGCAACACCCTTACCGGAATTGTTGATCGACTCGTCGGGCTTGGAGATCTCTGCCCATGATACTCTGTGTATGCCGAGAACTGTATGAACGTGGAAAGCTATGCTGAGCTGATTGAAGTTGGTAACGATATACATATCCTTATCAACGTCTTCACTCTCAGGGATTGAAAGAGATCTCGCAAGATCCACGATCGTGATGATTGTATCACGAGGCATGTAAATTCCTTCAATGCACGGATGAGCATTGGGTATCGCTGTAGGTCTCTTGTAAGGAAGGATTTCTTTTATCTTGGCAACGTTAATGCCGTAATGATTGGTTCCCACCTGAAACTCGAGGATTTCCAGCTCGTTGGTTCCGCTTTCAAGCAAAATATTGGTATCCATACAGTACCTCCGTTTAATTGTTTATAGTGATCTCAAAATTCTTATCGAGTGAGATATCGGGGTTGGTAACCACCAGTTTCTCGGCCTTTTCTCCATCGTCGATAAAGAACAACAATACGCCGTTTGTATTTTCATTCGGAGTAAGCTTCTTCTCCAGGAGCAAAAGGTCGTTGGCGATAAGTGACAGCTTCGGGTTGTAGGACTTTCTGTCACTGACAAGCTTGAAGGATACCGCAAAGTTCTTAAGTGCAAAGGTCTGATCCTGCGAGGAATCGTTCGAGATCGAGAACTCCGTAACCACAAGCTTCTGTCCTTCCGGTGCGTTCACCGAGAAGAACTCATAATCGCTTTGATAAGAAGTTCCGATCGTTGTCTTGAGGTACGAAACCTTAAACTTGTTATCAAAGCATTCACTAAGCGAATCAAATGTCGGCTTCGGCTCCGGTGTGGGAGTAGGTTCAGCCGGTTGTTCGGTATCGGGTACCTTGACATCCGTGTCGGGTCTCTTGACCTCGGGTACCGGTGTGGCGCTCGGTGTAGGGGTCGGATTGTTCTTCTCTTCCTCCGCAGCCCTGTCCGCGTACGCCTGCTTGAGCTCCTTCTCATCAAGAAGCTTTTCTTTATGAGTCTTGCGTGCGTCGTACTTCATGATAAGGTATGCACTGTACTGAGCGATCGCGTTGCTTTCGTCCTCCGTGAGACTGATATGCTCACCGGATTCGCATGCGCTCAGAAGTAAAACCATCATACACGCAAGTAATAAAACCAATCCCTTTTTCACTCTATCCTCTTCCCTCGTAGATCGAATCTGTCAAAAATGAAAACTCCTATATCTGCTTTTCGAAAAACTCAACAAAAAACAAATTCTCTGTTTCATATCTACACATTAATGACATTTTATCACAGAATTTCTCTTTTTACAAGATTAGCAACAATTTTTCTTATTCTTTTTTTGAATCGAGTTCGAACCAGAATTCTACGCCTCCGTCACGGTTCAAAACGCCGCAATCCCGCTTGTGCTGGGCGATTATGGCTTTTACGATGGACAGACCGATGCCGTTTCCGCCGTATTCGCGTGTTCTCGCTTTATCAACTTTATAAAATTTGATCCAAATTTTTTCAAGATCAGCGTCCGCTATAGGCTCGCCCGAATTAAATACGCTGACCCTCACGATCCCTTCGGTGGGCTCCGTGAAACTCAACTTTATGATCCTGCGATCGTCCACATGGTTCATGGCATTGCTCAGATAATTGACAACGACCTCTTCGATCAGGTTCTCATCCGCCCAGACATAGATAGGTTCCGTCCGGTCGATATCGACGGTCACGTCTGTGTTCTTGGCAAGTATCGTAAACGATGAGACAACACTCCTACACAATTCGACAATATCAAAACGACTCATGTCGATCTTGTTCTCACCGAACTCGATCTCGTTGAGAGAAAGCAGCTTCTTGACAAGCTTGTCCATCTTCATGGCCTCGTCCATGATGACGTCACAGTAATAGTCGCGTTCCTCGGGATCACTATCCACGTTCTCCTTGAGATTTTCCGCGTAGCCCATCACGATCGCCAGAGGAGTCTTGAGCTCATGTGAAACGTTCGAGAGGAACTCCCTGCGCATCTCGTCGATCTCGTTCTTGTCCTTGATGTCCTTGAGTAGCTCGATATTGGCACTCTTGAGTTCGGTGATGGTCGATTCGAGTTTCTCCGAAAGGACGTTGATACTGTTGCCGAGTCGTCCTATCTCGTCCTTACGCTTGCCCTTGTACTTCTTCTCAAAGTTGAGCATCGCCATCTGATCGGATATCTCCGAAAGGTCGTTGATAGGTTTGGTAAAACGTGAGCTGAATATAAACATCAGAACGGAACCGATGACTATAACGATCGCTCCGAGTATGCCAAGGAACCGTGACGATATAGCCACACTCTCCTCAATGTTTTCAAAGCTTGTTCTTATGAAGACTATGTTGTTATTATCGAGTGTTCCGAGCAGATCGATGAAGTAGGAATTAACATCGTAGTCATAGAACTTGTAGATCTCAAATCCGTCGTATTTGTCGAGGAGCTCCATCGTGTTCTTCGAAGCGGGCATCAGAGCGCCGAAGAAATAATCGCGGATGGCGTTCGTGATCCTGCGGAATCTGTCTGACATCGAAAGAGAATTCCTGCTGACATCAAGCTCAACGGGATAAATGTACCTGAGAGTCTCTGAAGAGATAATGTAGATATTGGCACTGTGTGCGGTCTCAATGATATCGAGGCCGTGAACAAAAGAAGTGATCTCTGTCGCGTCCTCGGTAGTCATGAAATTGTTGACCTCGTCGTAAGTCTCACAGAGCGACTCGGTCTTGTTGTCCTGGTAATAAACTATAAGAAGCTTCTCATTACAGTACCAGCATATGAAAATAAGCAAAAAGAGAGAAAAGGAAAGAATGCATGTAGTTTTAAACCTTAACGAAAACCTCATCTTTACTCCTCTTGATCTTTGCTTTCAATCTCGAATTTGTAACCGAAGCCCCACATGGTCTTGATGTACTCGCCCTTGCTGCCGAGCTTGCTGCGGAGCTTTTTGACGTGGGTATCTATCGTTCTGGCATCGCCGTAGTAATCGTAGTTCCAAACATTGTTGAGGATCTTCTCTCTCGAGAGAGCCACACCCTTGTTCATGATGAAATAAGAAAGGAGCTCGTATTCCTTGACGCTCAGCTCAACGGGAGTATTGTCGACCCTGACCTCGTGAGCGCTTTCGTCAAGAACGATCCCGCCGACCTCGATAAGGTTGGGTTCGAGCCCGCCTGCGCGACGGAGTACGGCATCGATACGTGCCAGAAGGATCTTGAGGCTGAAGGGCTTGGTGATGTACTCGTCGATACCGAGCTCAAAGCCGAGCAACTCGTCTCTTTCGTCTGTCTTGGCTGTCAGCATCATGATGGGGACATCGGATTCCCTGCGGATCGTCCTGCAGACTTCCCAGCCATCAACACGCGGCATCATAATGTCGAGAATGACAAGCTTAATGTCCTTCTCCGAGAAGAACTTGTCTATCGCCTCCTGCCCGTCGCATGCCTCTACGAGGATAATACCATGCTTGGTAAGGAAGTCCTTAACCATCTTCCTGATCCTGGCTTCATCGTCAGCATAAAGAATTTTGATGTTTTCCAAAATATCTACCTCGCAATCTCAATATCCGATATCACAAGATCTTCAACCGGCCTGTACGAATCATCCGCCGTGTTGGCCTCTCTGAGGATACGCTCGATCAGCTCCATTCCGCCGAATACCTGTCCGATACACGGGTAAACTCCGTAAAGCCACGGAGCGCCGCCTTCCTCACGGTAGATATCAAGCTCTTCTTCGTTCAACTTTATACCATAAGCATTAAGAAGATACTCACTGAGCGTCAGCCCTTTGTAGTGGAGCATGTCCTCGATCTCTTTAATGTTTTCCTTGCTGCTCGTAATGATCATGAACGATCCGTCCGCGGTGAAGTTCTCCGAAACCACGACCGAACCGTAGATCGGGTAAACCTCGCTCTCGGGGTCTCTCTTAAAGAGCTCCGAAGCTCTCATACCCTCGCGTGCTTCGGTGTCCGCGGGGATACCGGCGGCTCTCACCATGAAGAGGTAATCCTTGATGACTGCCGAAACCGAAGCGCCTTTGTAGCTGCCGTCCTCGATCTTCTCGAGGAAGAGATTGTAGGCCTCTGAAGAGTCGTTATCGAAAAGTCTGATATCGACGCTTCCGAGATCCTTGATCCCCATCCTGATAACGTTGCCTCCGAAGCCCGGTTCCGTCTGTGACGACCCGGTACCGCCCGAGCAGCCGCTCAGTAAGAGCGCAACGCATATGAGCAAAATCAACAGCTTCCTCATAAATCCCCCAAAATGGACCAGAGGGGAGTCGAACCCCTGTCCGAAAAACGATTCATCGTACTTCTCCGAGCGCAGCCTTTCTTTAAAGTATTCCCTCCGGCGGCCAAAGTAAGGCGAAAGTCCGTCATCGGTAGCTTCATGATACGCCCATATGCTCAAAGCTTTGCATAAGTCGTTTCCTGCAAGGATGAGGCCGGTTACTTAACGTGCAGGTGCATCAAGGCCGACCCGCCGCACTCAGGCAGCGATAGCTACGTTATTATCGTTAGCGTTTAATTTTAATTGTGGAATTTGACGCATCCCGTGCGGCTCGCTTCTCCAACTTCACGATCCCCGTCGAAACCAGTACTGGCCCGTGATAGTCTGCTCAAACAGAAAGATCAGTATTTGTTACTGTCCTTGAAATCTCTTTGAGCTTCGCGCATGGCGTCCTTCTTGGCGATGGACTCACGCTTATCATAAAGCTTCTTGCCTCGTGCAAGGCCTATAGAACACTTCACAAGGCCTTTCTTCAGGTACACGGTCAAGGGAACGATCGTGTAGCCTTTACGACTCACTTCGGCTTCAAGCTTATTGATCTCATAATCATGCAAAAGAAGCTTTCTCTCGCGAAGAGGGTCCTTGTTGAAGATGTTGCCCTTCTCATACGGCGAGATGTTCATACCGCTGATAAAGACTTCCTTGTTGCGGATCTGAACATAAGCCTCTTTAATGCTGCACTTTCCCATCCTGACCGATTTGACCTCGGTACCGAAAAGTGCAATCCCGGCTTCGTACGTAGCTTCAATGAAGAAGTCGTGGTAAGCCTTCTTGTTGTTGGCAATGAGCTTCTGCTCACTTGTCTTGTTCATCGTAAAACTCCTGATTAATGCTTATGTCTGCTCAGGGACATTCACTTCTTCGGGTTCACCGACTATCGAGAAGATGATCGTACGGAGCAGCTTGTCAGTGTCTTCGACTCTGATGATAAGTCTCTGACCGAGCTTGTACGTCTTCTTGGTGTGCTCTCCCACGAGGCTGTAATGCTCCTCGTCGAAGTAGAAGTAATCACCCTCGAGGTCTTCGATCGGTATGTTACCCTCCACGGTGTTCTTAAGCTCAACATAAAGCCCCGAAGAAGTAACGCCCGAGATAACGCCTTCGAATTCCTCACCGATATACTTCGACATGAATTCGATCTTCTTGAGCTTCTCAACCTCGCGCTCCGCCTCGTCGGCACGTCTCTCGTAACGGCTCGAAAGGTAAGCAACTTCCGGCAGTATCGACTCGTAGTGCTTGATCTTGGAAGGTGTGAGCTTGCCGCTTAAGTTCTGCTTGATTATCCTGTGTATCTGAAGATCGGGATAACGTCTGATCGGCGAAGTAAAGTGGCAGTAATACCTTGCGGCGAGGCCGAAGTGACCGTCACAGTTAACTGTATACTTGGCCTGCTTGAGCGAACGGAGTGTGAGCCTCTGGATAAGGCTTTCCTCGTCGCTGCCCTCGATCTTCGACAGGAGCGACTGGATCTCTTTGGGATGGATCTCCTCGTTCGTGTTCTTGATCGTCAGGCCGAAGTTGTAGATAAATGTTGCAAGCTTCTGGATCTTCTCGGGATCGGGCGATTCGTGCGTTCTGTACACGAAAGGAAGTTCCTGCCAGAAGTAATCCTCGGCAACCGTCTCGTTCGCT
Source organism: Lachnospiraceae bacterium (assembly GCA_017427685.1). GTDB lineage: Bacteria > Bacillota > Clostridia > Lachnospirales > Lachnospiraceae > RUG11977. Next base: position 68,409 of record JAFRSH010000015.1, read on the forward strand.
ATGAGCATGAAGTCCTCGATAAGCATCGTGGCTCTGTTGCGCTCATAAGGTCCGATCTCGATAGGCTCACCCTTCTCATCCACCTTGATCTTGCATTCGGGGATATCGAAATCGATCGAGCCTCTCTTGTGTCGCTTGCTCCTCAGGATTCCTGCAAGCTCGTCCATAAGGAAGAACATGTCGACGAACTCTTTGTATGCTTCAGTCTCCTCAGGGTCCTTGTCCTCGATGATCTTTTTAACACTCGGATATGACATTCTCTTGTCAACATGTATCAAACTTTCGACAATTTTGTGTTCGACCACGTTGCCCTTCGAGTCGATCTTCATCAGGCACGACAGCGCAAGCCTGTCCTCGCCGGCATTGAGCGAGCAGATACCGTTCGAAAGCTCATGAGGGAGCATCGGGATGACCTTGTCAATGAGGTAGTTACTCGTGCCGCGCTTTAAAGCCTCCTTATCAAGAGGCGAGCCCTCCTTAACGTAGTGGGTAACGTCCGCGATATGAACACCGAGGTTGTAGATACCGCCCTCCTTGGTGAGCGATACGGCATCGTCAAGGTCCTTGGAGTCAACACCGTCTATGGTCACGGTCATAAGGTCCCTGAGGTCCTCGCGACCGGCCTTTTCTTCTTCAAATACGTGATCGGGTATCCCTTTAAGCTCGTTGATGACACCGTCGGGGAACTCCATAGGGATACCGAAAGCCCTTATAACAGAGATGATATCGCTTCCGGGATCATCGATATGGCCGATAACGTTTATGATATGCCCTTCGGGCTTCCTCGAAGCACTTCCGAAATAAGTCATTTCAACAATAACCTTATGACCCGAAACGGCATGTGCCGTAAATCCCTTCGGGATAAAGATATCGGAACCGAACTTCTGGTTGTCGGGGTGAACAAAGCCGTACCCGTTGTTCTTGATGAATGTACCCACGATCTTGAGATCGTTGCGCTCAAGGACTCTGAGTACAACACCTTCTCTCTTTTCCCCTCTTTGCAGTCGGTTTTTCCCCGACTGCGTTTCCTCGCCCAATACGCCACTTTTATAGCATGCTTTATTAAAGTCGGGATTCTTGACGATCTCGATAAGAACTCTGTCCTTGTCATGCGCATCGGCAACAGAGGAAGCGGGGATAAAGATATCCTCGTCCTGGTCGGAGAGATGAACGAAACCGAATCCCTTAGTGGTTCCGGAGAAAACACCCGAGAAAACGTTCTCGCCGGGGAGCTTGAGGAGATTCCTCTGGTCCTCGATGATCTTGCCATCGGAAAGAAGTGCCTCGACCGCAGCGAGGAAATCCTTCTTCTCTTCCCTCGGAACGTTCATGAGCACGGCCAGATCCTTCGCCTTCATCGGTCTGTAGCCCTCAGTCCTGATAACACCGAGGATCTTCTCCTTTTTCTCATCCATTGAAATAATATCCATGCGCAACACCCCACAAAAATATACTGCTATAATAATATATCAATGTGACAAAAGTGTAAACAAAATTGAATCAGATGAAATTTCTTTATCTTTTTATCGCACAAAAAATGGGCTGTCACGGATGACAGCCCAAAACTCTCATTGTTTCGATCACTGAAGTGCAGGGAGTCCGAGCACGATCGCAAGCACAATAAAGAGGATTGAGAAAACAACCGTAAGTCTCGAAAGTAAGCCTTCCTTTGTGCGGCCTTTGTTCTTGCTGATGAATGTTGATCTTGTTCCGCCGGTAATAGCTGCGGAAAGACCCTCACCCTTGGAATCCTGCATAAGAACAAGAGCAATGATCACAACACAAACAAGCAGGAAAAGAATTCTGAGTATCCATGCTAAAGCTTCCATATATCCTCCTATGGTACATCCAAAATAGTCGATATTCATACACGGCCATTTTGCCCGTGCCCTATGATATTATCACAATACCTGAGCCTATGCAAGCAGAAATTTTTAGTTTCTGATAACAAGTGACTCTCCTGTCATCTCTGCGGGCTTCTTAACGCCGGCGATATCAAGGATCGTAGGCATGATGTCCGCAAGCTTGCCGCCCTCACGAAGGGTGATGTTCTCATCAGCATTGACGAGGATGAAAGGTACCGGATTGGTGGTGTGTGCCGTGAAAGGCTCACCTGTCTCGTAGTCTATAAGCATCTCGGCATTACCGTGATCGGCGCAGATAAACATCTGACCGTTAACCTCTTTGACGAAGTTAACAAGCTCGCCCAGACACTCATCGATAACTTCGATAGCCTTGATCGCTGATTCAAGAACACCTGTATGACCTACCATATCGGGGTTGGCGAAATTACAGATGATGAAATCGTAATATGCCTCTCCGTTCTCGTCCTTCTTGGTGATGGCTTCGCTGAGTCTGTCGCAGACAGTATAAGCGCTCATCCTGGGCTTTTTATCGTATGTGGGAACATACTTGGGAGAATCAACAAGGATCCTGTCCTCGCCCGGATTGGGAGCCTCCACGCCGCCGTTAAAGAAGAATGTAACGTGTGCATACTTCTCTGTCTCTGCGATCCTGGCCTGTCTCATGCCGAGACTCGAGATATACTCGCCGAATGTGTTCGTGAGCTTAACCTTCTCAAAAGCGATGAGCTTGTTGGGGATAGTCACGTCGTACTCGGTGAAGCAAACATATTTAAGTTTTAAGAAGCCGTTCTTCCTCTCAAAGCCGTCGAAATCCTCGCAGCACATAGCGCGGGTCATCTCTCTTGCACGGTCGGGACGGAAGTTGAAGAAGATAACGGAATCGTTCTCCTTAACTGTTGCAATGGGAGCACCGTTCTCCTTAACTACGAAAGGAATAACGAACTCGTCCGTAACACCTGCGTCGTAAGAAGCCTGGATACCTGCCACGGCGTCATCTGCCGAAGCGCCTTCGCCGTAAACGAGTACAGCATATGCCTTCTCAACACGGTCCCAGTTCTTGTCACGGTCCATAGCGTAGTAACGTCCGTGAACGGAAGCTACCTTGCCGACACCGATCTCTTTCATCTTCTCAACGAGGGCTGCGACATAATCCTTGCCCGATGCAGGAGGAGTATCTCTTCCGTCAAGGAAGCAGTGAACGTATACCTTAGAAAGGCCGTTCCTCTTCGCAAGCTCGAGAAGTCCGTAGATATGCTCAATATGACTGTGTACGCCGCCATCCGAAACGAGTCCCCACATATGAAGTGCGGAATCGTTCTTCTTGCAGTTCTCAACTGCGGCGAGGAGTGATTCGTTCTTGAAGAAATCACCGTCTTCGATCTCTTTGGTTATACGGGTAAGATCCTGATACACGATCCTGCCGGCGCCCATGTTAAGGTGTCCGACTTCGGAATTACCCATCTGTCCGTCGGGAAGTCCTACAAACAGACCTGAAGCGTTACCCTTAACAAAAGGATATTCTTTCATCAGTCTGTCCATGACGGGTGTCTTGGCAAGCGCTACGGCATTACCTTCTGTTTTATCATTAAGTCCGTAGCCGTCAAGGATTAAAAGTATGTTAGGTTTCTTAGCCATATTATGCGTTTACGATCTGAGCAAAATCAGCCTTGAGTGAAGCTCCGCCGATAAGTCCTCCGTCGATATCCTCCTTTGCAAGTAATTCAGCAGCGTTTGCAGCGTTCATGGAGCCACCGTACTGGATACGTACCTTAGCAGCTGTATCTGTATCATAAAGCTCTGCAATCGTCTCACGGATCATGTGGCAAACTTCCTGAGCCTGATCCGCTGTTGCTGTCTCACCTGTTCCGATAGCCCAGATAGGCTCGTAAGCGATAACGAGGTTCTTTACGTCATCAGCGCTGATGCCTGTAAGATCCCAAGTGATCTGTCTCTTGATCCACTCGCAGTATGTACCTGCTTTTCTGAGTGCGAGAGACTCGCCGCAGCAAAGGATGGGATTAAGACCGCTTGCGAATGCCTTCTTAACCTTCTGGTTGATAAGAACATCGTTCTCGCCGAAGATATCTCTTCTCTCGGAGTGGCCGATGATGATGTAAGAAACGCCTGCTTCCTTAAGCATGGGAGCAGAGATCTCGCCTGTGAAAGCGCCCTTGTCTTCAATGTAGAAGTTCTGTGCGCCGACCTTGACATTGGTGCCCTTAACTGCTTCTGCAACAGTTGTGATGTCGATCGCGGGAACACAGTAAACAACGTCAACCGCATCGTTAACAACCTTATCCTTGAGGAGAGCTACAAGCTCAGCTGCCTCAGCGGGTGTCTTGTTCATTTTCCAGTTTCCTGCAATGATTCTTCTTCTAGACATAATATTCTCCTTCGTATTTTGAAGAGGGAACTTCCTCTTCTCTAATTACCGACTGTACAGCCGGATTAATCTTTTAAAGGGTCCGAAGGAATCCTCCGGACCCAATCAAAACTCAATTATTTAAGATCGTCTGCTGCGTAAACACCGGGAAGTTCCTTGCCCTCAAGGAATTCAAGTGAAGCGCCGCCACCTGTCGAGATGTGTGACATCTTGTCAGCGAAACCGAGCTGGTTGCAAGCTGCTGCGGAATCACCACCACCGATGATCGTTGTTGCGTCTGTCTCAGCAAGAGCCTTAGCTACAGCGATAGTTCCCTTTGCAAGTGTAGGATTCTCGAAAACGCCCATAGGTCCGTTCCAAACAACTGTCTTAGCTGTCTTGGCTGCGTTAGCGAAAAGCTCCTGTGTCTTGGGTCCGATATCAAGACCTTCCATATCAGCGGGGATCTTGTCGGAATCAACGTACTTAACATCTACAGGTCCGTCGATAGGATCGGGGAAACCTGCTGCGATGCCTGTATCAACGGGAAGAAGGAGGTTCTTACCGAGCTTCTTAGTCTTCTCAAGCATTTCCTTGCAGTAGTCAAGCTTCTCATCGTCACAGAGTGACTTACCGATCTCGTAGCCCTGAGCCTTAAGGAATGTGAATGCCATACCACCACCGATGATGAGTGTATCGCACTTCTCAAGGAGGTTATTGATAACGTTGAGCTTGTCAGCAACCTTAGCACCACCGAGGATAGCTACGAAAGGTCTGACGGGATTCTCAACTGCGTTACCGAGGAAGTTGATCTCTTTCTGCATGAGGTAACCAACTGCACAGTTTCCGCCCTTCTTGCGAACATACTCTGTAACAACCGATACGGAAGCATGTGCACGGTGCGAAGAACCGAACGCATCACATACATAATCATCGCAAAGCTCAGCGAGCTCTTCTGCGAACTTTGTACCTGCCTTAGCGGGCTTTGTCTCTTCTTCCATTCTGAAACGTGTGTTCTGAAGAAGGATAACATCGCCTTCGTTCATGGCTGCAACAGCCTCAGTAGCTGCAGGACCTGTTACTGTGTAGTCAGCGATGAACTTAACGTCCTTGCCGAGCTTAGCCGAAAGAGCCTTAGCAACGGGTGCGAGTGACTCCTTCTCGTTGGGTCCTTCCTTAACCTTGCCGAGATGTGAGCAAAGGATAACCTTGCCGCCGTCAGCGATAAGCTTCTTGATTGTGGGAAGTGCTGCAACGATACGTGTCTCGTCGGTGATCTCGCCGTTCTTTAAAGGAACGTTAAAGTCACATCTTACAAGCACTCTTTTTCCCTTGGCATTAAAATCGTCGATAGATTTCTTATTGAGAGCCATGTGTTAATCCTCCGTAATGTTTGATGTTTGGAAAGGAAGTGCCGCGCGGGCGTTTCCTTCCGTAAAAAAGACGGGCCCGGTCCAATTGACCGGACCCGTAAAGGTCTTAAATCTCTTTCAGGGAGCAGATTTAATTACTTAAGCTCCGAGAAGTACTTGATTGTACGAACCATCTGGCTTGTGTAGCTGTTCTCGTTATCATACCAGGAAACAACCTGAACAAGATTGTCAGCGCCAACCATGGTCTGTGTAGCATCAAAGATAGAACCGAATGTGCTTCCAACGATATCAGAAGAAACGATCTCGTCCTCGTTGTAACCGAAGGACTCGTTAGCTGCTGCCTTCATAGCTGCATTGATCTCTTCCTTTGTAACTGCCTTCTCAACTGTAGCAACAAGGATTGTTGTTGAGCCTGTAGGTGTAGGAACACGCTGAGCGGAGCCGATGAGCTTGCCGTTGAGCTCAGGGATAACAAGGCCGATTGCCTTTGCAGCACCTGTAGAGTTGGGAACGATGTTGCAAGCGCCTGCACGTGAACGACGAAGATCGCCCTTTCTCTGAGGTCCGTCAAGGATCATCTGATCGCCTGTGTATGCATGGATTGTGCTCATGATACCGGACTTGATACCAGCGAGGTCGTTGAGAGCCTTAGCCATGGGAGCAAGGCAGTTTGTTGTACAAGAAGCTGCCGAAATGATTGTATCCTCGGGCTTAAGGTTCTTGTGGTTAACATTGTATACGATGGTAGGAAGGTCATTGCCTGCAGGAGCAGAAATAACAACCTTACGAGCGCCGGCATCGATATGAGCCTGTGCCTTTGCCTTTGATGTGTAGAAACCGGTGCACTCAAGAACAACGTCTACCTTAAGCTCGCCCCAAGGGAGCTCAGCTGCGTTAGCCTTCTTGTAGATGGTGATCTTCTTGCCGTTAACAGTGATAGAACCCTCTGTCTCGCCTTCACCCTCTTCATAAGAAACGGTGTCTGCCAGAGCGTACTTACCCTGTGACGAATCATACTTTAAAAGATGCGCAAGCATCTTGGGGCTTGTAAGATCGTTGATGGCAACAACCTCATAACCCTCTGCACCGAACATCTGTCTGAATGCCAGACGACCGATACGGCCAAAACCGTTGATTGCAACTCTTACTGACATAAGAACCTCCTGAAATTTAAAAAATGATTATTAAAAGAACTACGCCTTTTATAATTTATCAAACGGTCATATTTTAGTCGCTTTATAAGATTTTTTCAAGTATCTTTTACGATCACATGAAAATATGTACAATTCGACCAAAACAAACCGTCATTGATATCTCGTATTTGTGAAAAATCACAGGTGCGACATCATAAATAGTTATGCTTCGGTGTTCTCGCCCTCTGCTTCCTCTTCCTGAACGTCTGCTGTCTCCTCTGTCTCAGGAGCAACTTCCTCTGCCTCAGCCTCTGCAGCTGCAGCAGCTTCCTGCTCTGCAAGTCTCTGAGCGAGAGCGTCAGCCGAAAGAACCTGAACCTTGCCCTGGTAGATCTCTTCAACTGCGATCGAAAGGGGCTTGTTGCACTTAACCTCTACGAGAGGTGTTGCACCCTTGATGAGCTGTCTTGCTCTTTTAGCATTGGCAACGCAGATTGAGTATCTGCTCGAGATGATCTTCTCGCCATCCTCGTCGTTGCCGTTGATGACCTCAAAAAGTTCGCTGTAAGACGGATGTATCATGATAAATCTCCTTCCTCTTGTACATTACCTGAGTTATGTCTTTTTGCTATAGTCTCGGGCAGCAGGGCCGAAAGAACGACCTGCATCCCGGTAGTTACTATCACTGCCTTGCATTTCCTGCCGCTTGTGGCGTCAATGCACTGGCCGTTGTCACGGGCGAACTGAACCATTCGCTTGGTAGGTGCGGCATCGGGACGGATGATCGTAAGGATCCGTTCGCCGCTGATGTAATTGCCGTAACCGATATTGATCATATAAGCCTACCTATTCGATGTTCTGAATCTGCTCACGGATCTTCTCGATCTCGGTCTTGAGGTCGATCGCCGTGTTGGTGATCAGAAGGTCGCTTGCCTTTGAGAGGATCGTGTTGGCTTCCCTGTTCATCTCCTGTGCGATGAAATCAAGCTTACGTCCGATGTTTTCGGCTTCACTGAGTGTCTTGCGCACATGATCGATATGAGCACGAAGTCTGACTGTCTCCTCATCAACACAGATTTTGTCGGCGAAAAGTGTGATCTCGGTAGCGAGGATCGCCTGATCGATCTGGGTGTCGGAAAGCAGCTCCTCGACCTTGTTCGTAATGCGCTCTCTGTACTCGTCGACAACCTGAGGAGATCTCTCCTCGATAAGATCGATACCTTTGATCATGCCGTCAAGCTTGCCGATCAGGTCGTTCTTCAAGTGCTCGCCTTCGTTCACACGTGATTCAACGAATGACTTCGCTGCGGCACTAATGGCGTCTTCGAGGATCTCCCACAGCTCATCCGTATCGATGCTCTGCTCTTCGATGGTGAAGATCTCGGGGAATCTCGCAAGATTGCCTGCCTTGATATCGGAATCGATACCGAAGGTTTCGCCCATCTTCCTGATGTGCTCGAGATACTCGGCAGCTATTTCCTCGTTGTACTTAACGCAGGATTTGCCGAGCGAGTAGTCCTCGTAAGATATGTAAACATCAACCTTACCGCGGCTGATATAGTTCTTGAGCAAATTCCTGATGGATGCCTCAAAGAAATTGAGTTTCTTGGGCATCTTGATGGTCATCTCACAGTATCTGTGATTGACGCTCTTGATCTCAACTGTGATCTTTCTCTCGGGGCTCTGAGCTTCGTATCTTCCGAAGCCGGTCATACTCTTAATCACGACAACCTCCTAAAACCAACTGATAATATATAAAATTAATGAACGTAAGTCAAGTGAAATAAACTATATCCTCCACAGCAGGCTCACTGTCACGGAGCTCACTCACGTAAAGAACCGGTCCTTTGCCTCTGTACTCACGGCAGAACTGATTCTTGATCGTACCGGTAACGTAGATCCAGTCCCTGTCCTCGTGAGTGGGGAAGAAATCCTTGTAAGTCGAAGTGATCCTCGAGACGATCCCGATAAATCCGATATCGTTCGCACAGCACTGCATCGCGAATCTTCCGGGTGCGAAGGTGTCCTTGGGCATGCCCTGGTTCCTGTAGAACTGGGCCTTAAAGGAGATCTCCTTGCCGTCGTACTTCTTGGTATTGTCCATGACATCGAGATAGAAAAGTCCGAAGTCGTCGTCTTCTATATCAATATGCTTCTGATTGATGTCATAAGGCAGCTCGTCTTCCTCTCCGCCTCCGGCTTCCATACCGTCGTTCGTCTCGTAGAGGATCGAAGCCTTCCTGTTGACGGGCTTGATGGTCCTGCGAACTGTCTTGCGGTCGATCTTCTCACATCTGTTCACGATGATCGTGTCGCTGTATTTGAGCTCCTCGATGATTAGGGAACGCATGTTGTTGATGTAAGAATCAAAGGTCTCGCCGTTGATCAGAGTGATCATCTGGACCGTGATCCAGCCGGCGGGAGTGTCGACCTCGAGTACGTCCTCCATCTTCCACATGCCGTTAAGCTCGACAACAACCTTGTCGGGCCTGTAGGTTGAGTTGAGTTCGTTCAGATAATGAGGGTCAAGGCCACCCATATCCGTAGCGAAAACAACATCGATATTCTTCTTTTTGTAGGCATCGACGTCGTACTCCTCTATCCCCTCTTCACATACGATAAGGAGTGTTCTTGAGGTGTTGATAAACTCAGGATCCTCAAAAGTCGTCCTGATGAACGAAGTTTTGCCGGATTCGATGAATCCGTTTATGAGATAAACCGGTACATCCATGGTCTTACGCTAAACGCGAGCAGTCATCGTCATGCGAAAAGCTCGCGAACCGCATCCTCCTTCACATCGCTTCCGATAACACAGATCCTGCCGATAACGTCACTCGAACCGTCTCTGACATCGGTCTGGCCGGGTACCATATCAAAATGACTGAACGACTCCGAAACAGAGGGAACGATTCCCTTCGCACGAAGGATAACACCGTACTTCTCCGAATCCTCGAGAGCCGCAAGCTTCTCTGCGATCTCGTCCTTGGTAAACTTGTGAAGTGTCTCGATACCGACACTTGCGAAGATCTCGTCGGCATGGTGATGATGATGTCCGTGATGGTGATGGCCGCATCCGCACTCGTGGTCGTCATCGT
>JAFRSH010000016.1 GCA_017427685.1 Lachnospiraceae bacterium
AGTGCAAAACATGCCGGTGGCATGTTTTGAATGCCGTTTAGATGCGCTGAGCGCATCTGGCATCGGGTTTAGCGGGCACGCTTTGACGCACCGAGTGCGTCAGTGCCCCAAAATACGTAAAGAAAAACAAAATCACATATATAATACATAAGGAGGATAATAGTAATGGGTGATTTTCAGTTATTAGCAAGAGGTATCGCGCTCGCCGGATGCGGCATTGGTGCAGGAGCTGCTCTTATCGCAGGTATCGGACCCGGTATCGGAGAAGGTAATGCGGTATCAAAGGCTCTGGAAGCTATAGGCCGTCAGCCTGAATGTAAAGGTGATGTAACCAGTACAATGCTTCTGGGCTGCGCCATTGCGGAGACAACCGGTATCTACGGTTTCGTTACCGGACTGCTTCTGATCTTCGTTGCTCCCGGAATGTTCATGAATTACCTTCAGTAAGCTTTAAGAAAGTGAGATTCTATGGAAACACAGGAATTAGTAACAATAGTGCCCTGGACTTTCATAGCCCAGATCCTAAACCTGTTCATCCAGATGTATCTTATCAAGCGCTTCCTTTTTAAGCCGGTTAACGACATTCTCGAGAAAAGACAGGCTCTGACAGACAAGGAGATAAAGGACGCCAGGACTGCAAAAGAGGATGCCGACAAGATCAGGGAGGAATATGAAGGGCACATGAACGGGGCAAAAGCCGAAGCTGCCCGCATCATTTCCGACGCGAAGAAGGACGCCCAGTTTACTGCGGATAAGATGATCAAGGATGCCGAGACCGAAGCTCATGACATCAAAGTCAGGGCTGAGGCTGACATTGAGCAGGAAAAGAAAAAGGCTGTCAATGAGGCAAAGGATGAGATAAGCTCTCTTGCCCTTGATATCGCCGGCAAAGTTGTAGAAAAAGAGATCAACGAGGCAGACCACAGGAAGCTCATTGATGACTTCATAAGCAAGGTAGGTGAAGCATCATGACAAAAGCCGGGGAAATATATGGTAAGAGCCTCTACGATCTTGCAAAGGCAGAAGGACTGGATCAGACCATCCTCAATGAAATGGAGACAGTCAGGGATCTTTTCAATGATAACCCCGACTATATCCGTTTGCTCAGCGAGCCTTCAATTCCGCGGAACGAGCGGCTGAAGCTCCTGGACGAAGCCTTTGGGGACAGTATGGACACCTATCTCCTTAATTTCATAAAGATCCTTACCGAAAAGGGCTTTTTAAGGGAATTCGGTTCATGCTTTAAGACTTACCGTTCCCTCTATAATGACGACAGGGGCATCTGTGATGCTGTCGCCATAACCCCCGGGGATCTGAGTGATGATGAGAAAGCTTCGCTTATTGCCAAGCTTGAAAAGATTACAGGCAAGAAAGTACTGCTTACAGAGAAAAAAGACCCTGCGCTCCTTGGAGGCATCAAGGTTCTCGTGGAAGGAAAGCTCTACGACGGTTCCGTACAGGGCCGTTTGAACGAGCTCAGGCGCAGAGTGGACGATATTGTCCTGTAGTAAAAGGAAAGAGGTATATAGATTATGGAATTAAAACCGGAAAAGATTTCCGAGGTTATCCGGAGCCAGATCAAAAATTATCAGAATGCCATCATACAGAATGAGACCGGTTCGGTCCTCACTGTAGGAGACGGTATTGCCCGTGTAAGCGGCCTTTTGAACTGTATGTCCGGAGAGCTTCTGGAATTTGAAAACGGCACCTTCGGTATGGCCCAGAACCTGGAAGAAACTGTGGTCTCCGCAGTTTTATTCGGTGAGGACACCGGTATCAACGAAGGACAGACCGTTAAGCGCACCGGCAGGGTCGTTTCCGTTCCCGTAGGTGACGCTATGATCGGGCGTGTCGTAAACGCCATCGGCCAGCCCATAGACGGCGCAGGCCCTATAGAGTCGAATGAATATCGTCCTGTTGAATCTCCCGCACCCGGCATTATCGACAGACAGCCGGTTAAGGAGCCCCTGCAGACCGGTATCAAGGCTATCGACTCCATGATCCCCATCGGAAGGGGCCAGCGTGAGCTTATCATCGGCGACCGTCAGACAGGTAAGACCAGTATCGCAATGGATACCATCTTAAACCAGAAGGGCGGAGATGTTATCTGTATCTACGTGGCAATAGGCCAGAAGAGGTCTACAGTCACTTCCCTCGTAGCAGATCTGAAAGCCGGCGGAGCCATGGACTACACCATTGTCGTGGCAGCCACCGCTTCAGAGCCCAGCCCCCTCCAGTACATAGCACCCTATACGGGCTGTGCCATGGGTGAATACTTCATGAATAAGGGCAAGCACGTCCTTATCATCTATGATGATCTCTCAAAGCACGCTGTTGCTTACAGAGCACTTTCCCTGCTGATCAGAAGACCCCCGGGCCGTGAAGCTTATCCCGGAGACGTTTTCTATCTGCATTCAAGACTCTTAGAGCGTGCGGCTAAGCTTTCGGACGAAAAGGGCGGCGGTTCCCTTACAGCCCTTCCCATTATTGAGACACAGGCGGGAGACGTTTCCGCTTATATCCCTAACTGGCGTGACCTTCGTCATCGTCAAGAAGAGCATCCTCGGCAACATCGGCGACCGCGCCTACATGAACCCGCTGCCGACGATGGTCGACTACCGCACCCACGCCGCTGAGGAAGCCAAGAACATCTCGATGTTCAACACCCCGCCCGTACTGCCCATCTTCATGATGCACGAGACCCTCGTGTGGCTGAAGGACACCATCGGTGGCGTCGAGGCCATGAACAAGATCAACTCCAAGAAGTCACAAATGCTCTACGAAGAGATCGACCGCAACAGCATGTTCGTCGGCACCGCCGAGAAGGAAGACCGTTCCATCATGAACCACTGCTGGGTGATGGCTCCCGGTTACGAAGACAAGCAAGATGCCTTCATGGCTTTCGCCAAGGAGCGCGGCATGGTCGGCATCAAGGGTCACCGCAGCGTCGGTGGTTTCCGCGCCAGCCTCTACAATGCCTGCCCGATTGAGGCCGTCGAAGCCCTCGTCCAGTGCATGCAAGATTTCGAAAAAGCGAACAAGTAATGTTGAATTGTTGTTCGTTGAATTGTTGAATTGTTGTTGAGAGAAACTGAAAGAAAATGGGATACTTGTTTGCTTTCGAAAGATTAGAGGTTTGGCAACTGGCGAAAAAGTTCTTTAAGCAAGCCTATACAATAATTGACACCTTCCCTTCAAGTGAGAGGTACAATTTAGTCGATCAAATCAGGCGTGCGGCGACTTCCATCGCCTTGAATCTTGCCGAAATGACTTCTCGGTCTTCTTACAAAGAGCAAGCCCACTACTCCGAAATCGCTTACGGTTCTACCATCGAAGTTTATTGTGCATTCCTATTGTCATACGACTTGGGATACATCAACGAACAACAATTGGAAGAACTCAAAGAGAAAATCAGCGAACTATCCAACAAAATCAACGCATTGAAAAATAGCCAATATCAACGTGCAGAACAGTCCAACAAACAACAATCCTCATCCAACAAAACCAACAATTAAACACTTAAACAATCAACAATTAAACAAATGAAAATACTGGTTGCAACTGAAAAACCTTTCGCCAAGGTTGCTGTTGATGGAATTAGAAAAGTCGTCGAAGAGAACGGTTACGAGCTGGCTCTCCTCGAGAAATATACTGATGTCAACGACCTCTATGCCGCCGTTGCCGATGCCGATGCCCTTATCGTGCGTTCCGACAAGGTGACGAAGGAAGTCATCGACCACGCCAAGAACCTGAAAATCGTCGTCCGCGCCGGTGCCGGTTACGACAACCTCGACCTCGAGGCATGCACCGCCCGCGGCATCGTCGCCATGAACACCCCCGGCCAAAACAGCAACGCCGTGGCCGAACTCGTCATGGGTATGTTGGTCTACGCCGTCCGTAACTTCTACAACGGCAAGAGCGGCAGCGAACTGATGGGCAAGAAGCTCGGTCTGCTGGCCTACGGTAACGTGTGTCGCAACGTCGC
>JAFRSH010000017.1 GCA_017427685.1 Lachnospiraceae bacterium
ATATTCAGCGTCAGGATCAATGACAACTATAACCTTGAGCTCGACGATGACGACGTGTGGGGTATGATCTACGACTACGATTACGTTTGGGCGGACAGAGATATACTGGTCAGCTTTACAGACATCGACTACTACCAGATAATAACCTCGCATAATGCGGGAGGTACGATCACGCCGATGGACGGCAGCTACTACAACAGGGCAGACGGCTACTGGTACGATTACGATACCGAGATCCCGGAGCGTGAGGGTTCGGACAGCTACAGGTTTATTCCCAACGAAGGGTATCACATCGAGAACGTAATCATAGACAGCGTGAATATGGGTGCAATCACGAGCTTTGCGGGCTTCAATCCCGTGACGGAGAACCACAGAATCCGTGTTACCTTCGCGGAGAATAAAAAGACTGAGCCTGCCGGAAGTGTTGATGCGGGGGATATGACCGTCACCGACAGCCTTGATACGGACCTTGGCGGCAGAAGCATAAAGAGCGGCTACGGCATAAAGGTCAGTGTTCCTGCTTCTTTCGAGAATGTGACCGGCCTGAGCGCGACTCTGTCATACAACTTCGGGCAGAGCAGCAAGACTGTTACGCTCGAAAGAGATGGCGAGAGCTTCGTTCTACCTGTCAATCCCGCAAGTCCGACCGGAGCAAGATGCATCTATATACCCGTTGAGACCGCTGACGGAACGTACACGCTGACCGTTACGGTCACGGCAAAGAATGTTGCAGGCGGTACGGTGAGCGACACGGCAACTGCGACTGTAAAGGTTCTCGGCTCAATGTACGAGGACGATTTCACCGGCGATTCGTAATTAAGTAATCTATCCCGCCCCACACCGGGGCGGGATATGCTGTGAAGGAGGAAATAATGGAACTCAAAATAAGGGCGCTTACGCCTGAGGAGAGAAGATATACCTATACGCCGAGCCCGCAGATTGCATGGCATACAGGATGTATAGGCCACCTTCGTGCTGAGCTTGATGATCTCGGCGAGGCGTTTTACTCAAGATGGCACGATCACGCTGCGGCGCAAACGCAGAAGACGCAGGAATTTAAGGACGAGTTTGATGACGTGATTAATGCGCTCAGACAGGATGAGTCTTACGGATATATGCTTTCAAACCGCACGAGGCTTCGATCCCATTGTTATTCTCACATGGAGGAGAGCTTTGGCAACGACCGCGAATGGGGTTTAAGAGTTGAGACAGACAAATACGCATATCTTATGAAGCTTAATCCCCATAAAGGCGAATACGCCGTTTATTGCTACTGCTACGTTAAGGACTGGCTGGATAAGCACATTCAAAACGCGAGCAAGGGAATAAGGTTCATTACCGCAGACTACAAAGAAAAGTTCCGTATTGCGGACGGAGACAAAATCCGCATTACTGAGCCGAACGGAAAGTTTGAGGATAAATACGTTTACTACATTGATGACTACCATATTGAGGTGAGCGAGGGCTTCTATAACAACACTTTCCACATTTGCGAATTTGCCGAAAGACTTGATAATAGCGCCAGTACTGTTATACCTTTGCGCTCGTCATTACCCGATCGGTGCTACAGCGTTCTGAAAAGCAGCGGCGAGATAATTATGCTGAAAAAGGGCGAATCCGGCTACTTCAATACTGACTTTCCGAAAATGGAATTTAATGAAGCCGAGCAGTTTGTCACAAAGGAAAACGAGAAGCTCGGAGTTTCAAAAGCACAGGCTGAGGCCATGAGCGCCGGGGCGATGTTCGGCTGGGACTGTAAGGCGGCAGACCCGGCAAGCTATGATAACGACGGAAGACCTATTGCAATAGGCAGAAAGGAACGGAGCGAAGAGAGATGAAATACAAGGTACACATTACCGAAAAAACAAAGTTCAGCGTTCAGGTAGATGCCGAGTCACCCACGGAGGCGGTCAATAAGGCTGTTGACATCTATGCCAAAGAGATGTGGGACGGTTACTCGGAAATAGACGTGACCGGCGTTACGAGAGAGGCGGACAGCGCGTGACTGAGACTGATCATGTAATCTGGACAAACAATTACCTTGACTACGAGGACTGCAGAGAATACCTTGAAGAAGAGTATCCGGAGCTCAGCGAGGATGAACGCTATCGCATAATGATAGAGGATA
>JAFRSH010000018.1 GCA_017427685.1 Lachnospiraceae bacterium
GCTCCTTTCCATGAAGGAAGCAGGCTGACGCACGTTCCCAAGGATCTCCGTCAGCACGTCCTCGCGACTGACCTTAGCCACTCGTGCTTTTGTATTCATGACAATGCGGTGCATGGCCACGTCGCGGAAGATCTGTTCCACGTCTTCAGGAAGCACGTAATCCCTGCCCTGCAAAAACGACCAAGCCATGGCCATGCGGCTGCAGGCGATGGTGCCTCTCGGGCTGATGCCGAGTTCGATGTAGGGATTCTCCCTGGTGGCCTGCACAAGCTTTACGATATATGCATAAACGTGATTATGCACATACTGCTCCGACACCTTATTTTTGATGGCGACAAGACCCTTTGCGTCGATCACGTCCCGCAGACTGTCGGGAGAAACGCCGTGATTACGGCCCTTCGCGATCAAGATCTCATCCCGGAGCTCAGGATAACCCATGCTCATGCAGATCATGAAACGGTCCAGCTGAGATTCCGGCAGAAGCTGCGTTCCCGCGCTTCCCTTCGGGTTTTGCGTTGCGATGACAATGAACGGATCCTCCACCTTTCTGGTTACGCCGTCCACCGTCCATGCACCCTCCTCCATGACCTCCAAAAGCGCAGACTGCGTCTTTGGCGAGGTACGGTTGATCTCGTCCGCAAGGAACAGATTGCAGGCGATGGCGCCAGGATGATATTCAAACGTATTCTGCTCTTTTTTGTACATGGAAAATCCCAGAATGTCCGACGGCATGACGTCCGGCGTGAACTGCACGCGGTTTTGCTTAAGACGCATGGCGCGAGAGAGTGACAAGGCGAGCGTCGTCTTACCTACGCCCGGCACGTCCTCGATCAGAATGTGACCCCCTGCGATCACGGCCGCAAAGGCCTTTTTGATGCAATCATCTTTTCCCGTAACGACCTTCGACACTTCTTCGATCACGGCCATTGCGTTATCATATAATACATTGTTGCCCATAGCTTTCCTTCCCTTGGCGTTTTCTTTTCACCCAACAAAAACGACCATGGACATTATACCATGCCCACGGTCGTTTCACCATCCCCTTCTATGATTCTTAAGGATTTTTCGACATTCTTAAGAATTTACGAGCATCTTAATCCATGTACTCTTCAATCGCATTTTCCCATAAGCTAAGGGGTCGTACGCCTGCAAACACTTCATCCGTAAGCAACTTCCCCTTTCCGTCCAAAAGAAAGGCTGCCGGAGTAAAGGTCTGTTCATAGAATCGTAAATTGTCACTAGACTTTACAACAGGAAAAGAGATCTTATATGATTCCAACGCACCCTTCACCATGTCTTCATCGTCAGTCTCGGAATATATGCCAATGATAACAAGTCCCTGATCCTTATGGGCCTGATAAAGTTTTTCCAACTCGCCCATCCCTGCCACACTTGGTTGGTCTGTAGAATTAAAGAAATTTAGGATTACAAGCGTTGCCCCTTGGAACACTTCCTCCGTAACCTCATTCCCTTTTATGTCAACCGTATTGAATACCAGTGGATCCTGTTTGGGATCAAAAGCTTTGTCAGGAGTACTGACTGAACCACTCTTATACTTTTCCTTTGCGGTACGATCGACGACTATGGAAGAACCATAAGCGAATTCATAGCTTACCATGTCCCTTTCAATGCACTTCAGGATCCTTTCCGTCGATGCCTCAATAGTGATCACGTATTCGAGATCTGTTCCATACGAGCTTTGGTTTGTAGCGTTAATTATGATTTGATTATTGTCTTGCCTTACAGAATCAACCTTCGTGCTTTCCGTTGAAAAATCCCAATAGGAGGTCCATACGTAATCCGACTGCGCTTGACTTACGTAAACCTTTTCCGTTTCGGTTCCATCGTAATCGTACATATATGGATCATCTGCATCCGAACAAAAATACGTTAATTCGCGGCTTCCGTTGAAAGAATCACTTCTTGAACTCGTTTCATAATTACCCGCTCCATCTTTTCCGAAAACATTTATCGCGTAAGGTGTTTCCTCACTAATGAACTGTTCGGTAACGGAAAATGTTCCCTGTGTATCAACTATTCTTTTGACTGTTGTCAACTCCACCAGCTTCTCAGTCGTATACTTCTCTGCCAACTCTTCTGGTGTAAGCTCCACAGGATTCGTTGCATCCTCAGTCATAGTTTCTTTTTGGGCTGCTTCCCCCGAATGATTCTGAGACGATTCCAATTGATTTTCGTTCGTCCCCCGTTCCCCTGCCGATGGACTACACGCCGCCATGGTCATGGTAAGACATGTCATGATCAAAATACAAGTTAGTTTTTTCATTTTTCCCTCCTTTCGACTAATGAATTACGCTCCTCACTGTTACATATAAATCTATTCTACCAAAATTCCTAAGAATGAAAAAGAGGGATTCTAAATCTTTCTTTCATCGATCTCTTCCTTCGTGTATGTCAGGATGCCCATGTCTTCTAAGTTGGTGGTGTTGGACAGAAGGTCTTCCGGCGTGACAAAGGTTTCCTGGAAGCGAAGAAGCTCCTCCAACACTTCCTGAATTTCCTTGGCAGATACGGTCTGCATGTCCTCCTTGAGTTCCTTCGAACCAAAGAGCGCAAGGAGCAGCCTGCCGTATTGATATACAGCCGTGATCACCTCATCCGACACCTTGGAGGGACGCGCCGCCATCATCTCATCGGATGCCTTCATCGCACCGTCTGCCGCCTCCGGCGAAGCACCTGCCATCAAGCGGTTCTTTAGTCTACGAATATAGCTCGTGCGCTCTCCGGGCGCTCCAAGAAGTTAAGAATTTACGTCGTTTCCCACACATATTTTCGGAAGGTGCCGGGCGAAAGCATGACGTCGGCCTCGTAAACCTCCTTCAGGCGGAAGTCCACGAACTTCACGACCTTGCGCGCGGGGATCTTCCTGCCTGATGCGACGTCGATCAGCGCGGTCACCTCTCTGTCCGTATGGATCGTCACGCGATCCGAACGGATCGGCTCCTTGACGTAGCGATAAAGGATCAGACTCCCGTCCTCATAGGTAAACGCCGAGAAGTGCTTTCCGGAATAATATTCGCCATCCGAAAGAACGCTCTTCATAACGTCGATCGCGCCCGCGGGCATTAAGTACAGATCGCTGTCATTATTGGGAACCGCGAACACGTAAAGTCTGCCCTTGCCGTAGGTGCTTCGAAGGAAAAGCGTTGCGTGCCAATCCCCGTCGCCGCCGTTTAAGAGGGACCAGGACATGTTGTTTCCATGCACGATCTCAGGGAACAGGATTCCCTTTTCATCTTCATAATATCCCGTGAAATCGCCCGTTGCGTGATAGCGCGTTACGACATGGCTTCTTCCGGTCAGGCGTGCTTCCGTAAGGCCGACCCTTCGAAGCTCCTCACCCGCCTCGCGTAAGAACCCCGTGGTGATCACGGCGTCTCCGCCCTGTCTCACAAAAGCTTCGAGCTTCTTTACGATCTCCTTGTCTGCAAGCGCGCTCTCCGTCAGGAGAAGCTTCTTTGCCTCCGCAGGGAAATAGGGCGTTGGCTCAATGGGAAGACCCAGCATGCCAAGGCGCATCTCCAAGTGGTTTTCACCACTTGATGCAAACGGCACGTAAACCGGGATGCCACAGGGCTTTGCACCCGCACCAAGCATCTCGTCGATCTTTTGAAGCTGCAGTCCCATCGGCGTGACCACCGGATTGTCGATCAGATCTCGCCACATGAAGTGCATCAGCTCCTTCGCGCCTGCGAAAGCGGTGAGATATGCCTGCTCCAGATAACGGTCCATCGGCCAGCACTGATAGGTGTCAAACCAGCCGCCGCCATTCCTGCCAGGCCATCCATTCTCAAGATAACGCACCAAGGAATAGCTCAGATACTCTGGCAAATGCTGATCCGTATATTTCGGGCTGCGCGTCTCCGTGCCCGTGTAGGTCGCGTCGAAAATGTCCTTTTGCACCTCGGGAACATAGCCCGTAAAGTGATAGGACTCCCGCCAATTCGGGTACTTGATGATGACGCGAACCTTTGGATTGACTGCCTTCATGGGCTTCACGATCAGGTTCTCCGAAACGTCACGCATGAGATCCCTTCGGAAATCCACCCAATCCCTGTCGCCCTTTGCCTGAATGCAGCGCTCGCAGGTGCAGTTCGTGAAATAAAAGTCATCTAATATGATCTCGTCGAACAGCTTTGCGGCAAATTCCGAAATCTCCTTCAGACGCTTTCTCATGGCAGGATCCGTGTAGCAAAATGTCTGGAAAAGCCGTTGCTTTCCTGCCTCCGCGCCTTCGAAATCATTGATGGTGGTCGTTATGCCGCCTGACACCTCAACGCCCCTCGACTCCAAAAACTCCTTGACCATTTGGAGCTGTTCCTTCGATACGTCCACGTCCGTCCTGTGTGACTCCAGATAAACCTTGTCGAGTCCTATGTACTTTTCAAGGAACGCAAGGTCGCTGCTCAGTTTTTCCTTTGTAAAATCCCTTGCGACTGCTGCCGGAATATAGACAACGGTCTTAAAGTTCTGATAATGTCCTGACATGTTTCGCCCTCCATGCATACTGTTGATTTCGTCGCACCTTCTCTTTGCGACGCCTCAGCTATAAGAACAGTATACGCCCTGCGTCGGAGAATTCATATGCACTTTTTGCCATATTCTAGCCAAAAAGCGACTGTGGGAAATGAATGCATTGCATTACTTATATCGATCAAGGTCTTCTTGCGTATAAGTCAGGATCCCCATGTCTTCCAAATTTGTGGTGTTGGACAAAAGGTCTTCCGGCGTGACAAAGGTTTCCTGGAAGCGAAGGAGCTCCTCTAACACTTCCTGAATTTCCTTGGCAGATACGGTCTTCGCGTCCTCCTTGAGCTCCTTCGAACCAAAGAGTGCAAGAAGCAGCCTGCCGTATTGATATACAGCCGCGATCACCTCATCCGAAACCTTGGTGGGACGCGCTGTCATCATCTCATCGGATGCCTTCATCGCACCATCTGCCGCCTCCGGCGAAGCACCTGCCATCAGGCGGTTTTTCGTGAGGTGTTCAAGAAGCTTGCCGCAGCACTCCTCTGCCGACATGAGCTCTTCTTCGACTTCTCCTAACAGTCCTTTTTTCGGTGCATCCAGGCGGTAAGTCTTTTCCGGCTCCTTTATCAACTGGTCCAAAATGGTTCGGATCAGGGACGGAACGGTGGTAACCTTTTCGTTGTAATGGATTTTATATTCCGGGCCATATTTCAGCGCCGCCTGGTCATAGCAAAACGCCGCAAACTGCGAGCAAACCATGGGCGTGTCCACGCCAGGGAACCTCTTTTCATTGACAAGCTTGATCAGCTCATAGCAAACAACCCGCAGAAGATTCTTGATCAGCTCGCCGGTAAGCGTGTCTGGAATGAATTCACCCGCCAGTACGTAAATCCCAAGGAAAAACAGGTTGCTCTGGGGGTAAGGAAGCTTTTCGTTGACATATTCCATCGCAATGTCAACGACCTTGGAAGTGTCCGGTGCGTCTTTCAGTCTACGGATATAGACCGTGCGCTCTCCGGGTGCTCCAAGAAGCCTTCTCATCGCGCCTTCGCCCTGCTCATTGATGACGTAAGCCGGATTGTAATCCACCATTCCCGTGTGACTTACCTGGGAATGCGTCACAAATACGATCAGTTTGGAGATCGCCTCGTCCGTCGGCGAAAAGAGCATGATGTCCCCCGTTTTCAGTTCCTGCAAAGTGATTGTGTCTGCTGCCATGATGTTACCTCCTCGTAACGATGCTAGTGTAAATAGTTTTTGAGTGCCTTAACGTTATTTCTGCTCAGCGGGATCCGGTCCTTGATGTCTTTGAAAAAAATATCATAGGTGTAATTGATCCTGGGGCTGAAGCGATCTACCTTGGAAAGATTGACCAAAAAGCATTTGTGCGTCTTGAAAAAATAAAGTGCCTTCAGCTTTTCCTCATAAAAGCTCAGCGGCTTATTTCCGCGGTAAACCTGCGTCTTTGTGTGGATGAACACGGTGCTTTGCATGGTCTCGAAGTAATAAATGTCCTGCACGTTGATCAGGACGACATCCTCCGCATTATAACCGCAGATGATGTTCAGGGAATAATCCGCTCCCTGACTGACGGCATCAAAGCTTTCTTCGAGAGCGGGCGGACGATCCTTGATGCGCTGAAGACACTGTTCGAGCCTTTGCGGCGTAAATGGTTTGGGGATATAATCCATCGCATTTAATTCGAACGCCTTCACGGCTCCTTCCGAGTGCGCGGTGATAAAGCAGATGTTGGTCTCGGGATGGAGATGCACCACCTGTTCTGCAATGTACAGGCCACTGATGTTTGGCATCTCCACGTCAAGAAACAGAAGGTCGCAGTCATTTCGGATCAAGTAAGAAAGCGCCTCCGCCGGATCCGTAAAGGTCGCTTCGATCTCCAGATCCGGATATTCTTCCAACTGCGTTCTCAAATGTTCCACGGAAGGAAACTCATCATCAACGATCACGACTCTCATACTTGCCACCCCTCCTTTGCATACCGAAAATGAATTGTCGTGCCTACGCCGGGACTGCTTTCAAAATGCAGTTTCTCCCCGCAGTATTTCTCAAGTCGATAATTAATGTTTGATATTCCGACCCCTTTGCTGCCTGTGCCGCCGATGTTTCTGACCTGCATCTCATTCATGCCCCTGCCATTGTCCTTCACCGTGAATTGGTACGCATCCTGCACCTGCGTCACGCTGATCTCAATAGTCATGGGTTTGGAATCATAGCCATGTTTGATGGCGTTTTCCACAAGGGGCTGCAAGATCAATGGCATAACCTTCACGGATTTTACGGAATCCTCCACGTGGATCAAAAGCGTGATCGCGTCATGCAATCTGATGTTCTCGATGGCGACGTAGGATTTCAGGAAATCCAGCTCCTCGGCGAGGGTATATAAAACCTGTTTTCGATAATCAAATTTGTGCTTCACCTTCAGGAACTCGCAAAACTGAAGTAGGAGTGTCTGCGCCTTTGAAACATCCTTTGTCATGAGATAGGAAACATTGTTCAGGGTATTGAACATGAAGTGCGGCGAGATCTGCGCCTGCAGATAGGCGATCTCCATGGAATCCGCGAGCTTTGCGTTTTGATACGCCCTGTCAACGTCCGTGAGCAAAATGTTGATCTGACAAAGGAGAAAGAACAGGATCCCGATGATAAAAAGGTTCTCCCTGACGTAAAAGAGCACGCTCTTCCCAGTGTCCACAAAGTAAAACTGTAGACACGCCAGGACAAACAAAACAAGAATGCTAAGCAGAGAAATCCATGCATAGCTTTGAGGCCGCTTGATCGCGTATATGATCTGGATCAGGTGCGGGATCAGATTCACCACGAGCAAAACCGTGCAAAAGTCGCCTACGACGGACATCAAGGCGTAGGAGGGCGCGAGGACAAGCAGCGCCAGATAGATGATGTTTAGGATCTCCACGGCGAGATAAATCTTTTTCCACTTTGGGATCGGATAGATATGCTTATAAAAATAAAAGACGGAGGTGATCAAAATGGTGCAGGCGATGAACTGCCCTTTCATGGGAATGATCAAGGGCAGGTCCTTGAAAAAGTAAAAGAAAAGGTTTTCATCCAGCAGTCCCTCCAAAAGGGCGCTGCCCATACAAAAAACGCCAAGGCCGAAGCCCGTTTTTCGATGCTCATTCCTGCAGGTCAGAAGAAGCAGGTAAATGCCCAGTCCCAAGAAAATGCCAATGATAATGGCGCTCTTGATGGTCTGCATGGTCTGAAAATAATAGATGGTTTCCGTCGTGCCAAAATACAGGCTTTTGATCAGCCCGCCGTGGCGACAGTTATAGTTGGAGACGTGAACCGTGATCAAAAGGTCGCAGGTCTTTGCATTCAAAAGGCAAACCTTTGGCTGCCAGACGCTTTTTTCAGTAGCCCGCGAGGTGCCAAGAGCGCCAACCTCACTGGCCAACTCCCCATTACAGTAAAGCCTGTACGCACCAGACACCAAAGAGGTCTTCAGACAATAGATCCCGGGCTGATCCACCTTGATCTTTAGCTGATACGTGCCAGACAAGATCTTTTCTTTTTTGTTGGGCGTGAGTTGATAGAGAGAACCAGGAACCTTGATCTCGGAAACCGTCGCAAGCGAAGAAAGGTCCGTTGTCGGCGCAACATATTCTCCCGGGACAAACTTCCATTCCCCGTCGAGCGAATAAATGGTGCTGGAAAGATCGCGTCCTGAAAGATCCAAATAACCTTCGGCAATCTGGTCGGACCGAATGTGATAATTGGAGTAGGAAAAAAGGATCAATAACGTGACGGCAACAAATAGCGCCGCAGAAGTGGCTATTCTGTAAGATCGTCGAGTAATCATGCTGTCTTCACTGCTTTCTGTCGCAACAAGGGGGTCAAGCTCAAAAGAAATTGAGCGGAAACTGTTCGCTTATATTATAGCAACAAAAGCTAAAGTTTGTCATCAAAAATCGCAAAAAATGGAAGAATTTTTGACATTCTTCCATTTTCTTACAAGAAACTTATTCTATTCATCTTTGAAATTGCTTTCCAAAATTGTTGAGGTAATATCCATATTCTTCGTTCTTTGCGAAGATGAAGGCATAGTGAGAATTCTTCTTTTCCCTGCGCAGACAGGCAAGATATTCCTTTTGGCACAGGACATGAAAGCGATGCTGCTCGAACATGACGATCAGCGGAAGGTCTTGAAATTCTTCCCCGCCAGGGCTTGCAGCGGACGCATCTTCCTCGATCAATCGGAGCGGGATCCTTACCAGTTCTGACAGGAAAAACTCCGATGCATCCGGAACTTCCGCCTTATGGGAATTTAGAAAAACGCGGACCCATTCTTCCCCGAGACCAGCGTTCGAATACTGCTGCGCGGAATGCACGGAAGGGGAATAGTCTGGCAGTACGACCTTTTTCCCATAGACGATCTTTTTCACCGTCTCCGGCGAAAGGAAGAACTCCTCCGCAAGCTCTAAGATGGATGCCCCGGCAGCGAAACGACCGCAGATGGAGCTATTTCTCTTATTCAGTTTTTCCCGATAACCGGACAGCTCTCCCCAGCCCTTTGTTTTGCTGCGTTTAGGAATGTAGATTGCTTTTCCTTCCGCATACTTTTGTACTTCTTCCAAAAGGCTTGCGGGGAGAATGTCCTTAGCGTTTTCATATTGCATAGTTTAATCCGCCAGTTTGTTCATGCGTTCTTCAAGCTCATTGATCGATCTCGTGATGGATTCGCAGGACTCCAGATCGTCGATGGAAGCGTGCCACATCAATGTCGCGATCCCTTTGAAATAAGCCATGCACAGGAAACGTTCCTTGAAATTCTTGATCTCGATATTCTTTTTCTTTGCATAAGCATAAAGCTTTTCCGGTACCAAAAGATAAGGCTTGTTCAGGTCCAGGATGGCGAAATCCATCAAGAAATCCATGATGCCCGCGCGACCCCAGTCTGCACAATAGGTCTTCCCGTCAGCACCTACGATCATGTTGCAAAAGAAGGTGTTGTTGTTTGCAAGGAACCTTTGCCCCTCGCAGAAATCCGCGTACTGCATGGCCTTCGCGTAGATCTTGTCGAAATAATCCTTCTTGAGGAAGGTGGTCCCAAACATCTGCGTCCAGTTGTGCCAATAGCCTTCCTGGTTCTCGTTGAAGGTCTCGCGGATAAACTCTTTCAGGGTTGCATACGGGGCTTGGTTGTTCTCATCAAACTCGCCATAGCCCGTAAGACCGCTGATGTCCGTGGCCGCGACCTCAAAGATCATGTCGAAGAAGTTCTCATAGCAGCTTTCAAACTCTTCCACTGAAAGCTCGTTGGCGTTTCTGCCCTTGGGGCTCAGCTCGATCCGATCCCCGGTTAAATTCCTGATAAATATATCTCTGTTCATTTGATTGTCCTTTCATTGTTGAATCACTGTTTTCACGTTCCGTATCAGCGCCTTTACAAGTACATCATAACAAGCAAGACGCTTTCAGAAAATAGAAAGAACAATTATAGCGGAAGAATACCTAAAGCTTGACGTCGTCGCGGTCTTGGCCGCAGGCGCACATCTCCTGAAAGCTGTGGTTATATCGGCCACAATTAATGATCTTACTCTTTTGTAGGATTTGTTTCTTCAGGGCCGCTAAACTGCAATATAGGCTCCCGCCTGAACCTTCCACATTTGCGCGTATTTTCCGTCCATGGCAAGAAGCTCTTCATGAGTTCCCTCCTCAACAATGCTGCCCTTCTCAAGCATGATGATCCTGTCAGCGATCCTGGTGGTGGAAAGTCTGTGGGATATGAAAATGACGGTTTTATCTCCCGTTGCCTCCAGCATGGCATGGTTCAGCTGGTATTCCGCAATGGGATCTAACGCGCTGGAGGGCTCATCCAATATCATCAGGCCCGCGTTCTTATAGAACACTCTCGAGATCGCCAGCTTCTGGCTTTCGCCGCCGGAAAGGTTCACGCCCTCCTTGGAAAACTCCGTGGTAAGCTCCGTATCCAGGCCCTTTTCAAACTTGCCTATGCGCTCCAAAAGTCCGCTTTCCGAAAGAGCCCTTCTGACGCCGTCTTCCTCAGCGTGATCTGCAACGTCCAGCACCACGTTCTCCTTCACGGTCCCCGCAAAGATCTGGAAGTCTTGGAATACCGTACCGATGGTTTCGCGATATTTCTTCGCGTCATATTCCTTAATGTCCCTGCCGTCTACCTTGATCACGCCGCCCTTGGTGTCATAAAGCCGCATCAGGAGCTTCACCAGCGTTGTTTTGCCGGCGCCGTTATATCCCACCAGTGCGATCTTCTCGCCGGGCTTCACGTGAAGATCCAGGTTCTTAATAAGCATCTCCTGATTCTTCCCGTAGGCAAAGGATACCTTATCCAGTTCGATCTCCTTCGCATCGTAGGTAGGCACCAGATTCTCCTTAGAAACGATCTTTGGCTCATAATTCAGAAATTCTCTGATCTTACTTACGTACAGGCTTGTTTCACAAGCAAAGGGATATGTCTCCGAGAACACTCTCATGCTGTTTTTGAGCCTTCCGTAAGAGCCGTAAAGGATGGCCACGGTACTGAAGGAAATATTGTGAAGCACGGCTGCCTGATATACAAGATAGCCGATGAACAAAACATCCGCAACAAAGCTGTTGGCGACATACTGCCTCATGAAACCGAAGAACCATTTCTTCATGGCATATTTCTTTTCAATGGCATATACTTCGTCGTTGGCGTTCTCAAACCGATCGATCAGGATGTCCGAAACATTGGGATTGAGCCGGATCTCCTTGGCATAATCGTTCAGGTAATAGATTCTTTTTACATAATCTCTTTTTCTTGATGCAGCGATACTCTCAATCCTCACAAGATAGTTTTGCTTGTTATAAAGCTGCTCAAAGATCAGGGACAGCACAAAGGCGCCAATTGCAAACAAGATCGCGGTCTTATCCTTATAGATGAAATAGATCGCCGTGGTCACGAAGGCCGCAAGACCGCTGAGCGTATCGATCAAAAACCGAATGACTCTTCCGATCTGCTCGTCGATCTGGGAGATGGCAAGAACCTGACTGTTGTAAAACTCCGGATCATCATAGCACTCAAGATCCATGTCCCTTGCCTTTTCATAAAGCTTCATCTTGATCTTCTCGCGCACCTTGGGCTCTTCCATGGGCGCAACATAGCTGCTTTGATACACCGTAAAGAGCATTCCGATGGTGATCAGCGCCGCAAGAAGTAGTATGACCGTTGCAACACGCTCAAAGGGATATCCAAATTCTGCCGCTTCGAGAACATAGCCGATGAGCACCGTGTGCTCGAAGAAAACGGATACCTGACCCCTCACGGCATCCGCTGCCTGAAACAATACAAAAGAGGGCGAAGCCGCGAAGATAAGCCTTAGCACGTAGAAGTTGTTTGCAAGCACTGTTTTTACGGACTGCTTTGTTTTTAATCTTTCTTCCTTAGGTACGTATTTCATTATGCGATCACCTCCTCTTCATTCTCGATTGCGAGGTAATTCATCGCTTGTTTTTTATACATTGCGGCATAGTTGCCATTCCTTTCCATGAGTCCGGCATGGGTTCCTTCCTCGATGAGCGTTCCATTTTCAAGCATAAAGACCTTGTCGCAGTTCTTTACGGAGGAAAGTCTGTGGGATATAAAGAGCATGGTGTGACTTTGTCCTTCGCTGATAATGCTGTTGAAAAGCTCATACTCAGCTATGGGATCAAGGGCGCTGGAGGGTTCGTCGAAGACCTTCATTGGCGCATTCTTGATAAAGGTTCTGGCAACGGCCACCTTCTGGCTCTCACCGCCGGAAAGCACGCACCCGTTCTCATCAAATTCCTTTGTCATCACGGTATCAACCCCGTGCTCTAAGGCTTCGACGCGCTCAAGCACGTCTGCCTTTTTCAGCGCTTCCTTCGCCAGCGCATCCTCGTTTTCATAATGCCTTCCCATAAGGACGTTTTCCTTCACCGTCATTCCAAAGAGCCTGAAATCCTGGAAGGTGGTGGCAAAGATATCCCTGTAGGCCTTCAGATTGTATGTCTTAATGTCCTTTCCGTTGTAAAGGATCATTCCTGAGTCTGGATCATAGAGCCTCAGCATAAGCTTTACAATGGTGGTCTTTCCTGCACCGTTATGACCCACAAGGGCCGCGATCTCACCCTTATTGATCTGGAAGGAAAGGTCGTGAATGATCTCCTTGTCCTTGTAGGAAAAGGAAACCTTGCGAAACTCCAGACTCTGAAAGTCGGGATCTGGCATCTCGCCGTCAAAATCCTCAGGGATCTTTTCTTCATACTCAAGAAAGCCCTTCAGATTATTGATGAACATGCCGTTCCTTAACACCTCCATGATGTTTTCAAACACTCGGATGAGGATCCAGGTCATGGCAACCATTAAGCTTGTCATAATGGTCAGGTCCGCAAGGGAGATGCTACCCGTCACTCTGTTTCGGTAGATTGCGTAGAGGAGCACGCCCTCAAAGATCACGGTAAAGGTGAACGTGATGCGCCAGAAGTTCATGTTTGCCGTGCGGAATGCAAATTTCTTCGCAACCTTCACGTTGTTGGCCGTAGCATCCCCATACTGCTTTCTCATCAGGGAAAACACGTTGGAAAGCCTGATCTCCTTGGCTCCGTCAGGAAGATACATCATGCGGCTCACATAATTTAACACCTTATCATTGGGAACCTGTTCCAGGTATCTCATATAGTTATATTTGTTCATCAGGTTTCCAAAAACAAAATTGCCGATCAGCGGCGCAATGATGAAAAGCATCGCATAGTGATCGATCTCATACATCATGTAAAATACCGACACGGAGGCAACCGTGCCAATGACTGCGCCTATCATTCCTCTGACGACGGCAGTGATCTTCATCTCTGCTCCGTCCAAGGCCATGGTGTAGCGGTTATAAAAATCCGGATCCTCGTAGCATGAAAGCTCCACGTTTTTTGCCTTGGCATAGAGCTTTTTGTAGATGCCTCCATAGAGCCTGTTGGTCTTTAAGGGATAAACAACATTATCCACATATCCCATATAGATTGCCAGCACGCAAAAGACGCCGCCGCAGATCAGGATAAAGCGTAATATACTCTGAAACTCTCGGCCCTCAGACAGTGAATTGACGATGACCTTCATAAACACACCGTCAAAGAACACCCACTCGTTTTGCCTGATCAACCACATGATAAAGGTATGCACTACATAGCTAGGACAGATCGCCATCGCAAGTTTCATGGCAAACCATGCGTTTTTCATCGTGACCGCAAAGGACAGTTTTTCCTTGTTGTCTTTGTTCTTTTTGTCTTTGTTCTTCACTTTTCCCACCTTAGCCCATTTCTTTCTCGCTGAAATTCCATACAGTTACAGTGTCACTTCTGTCTATTGTATCACAGAACTGCGGAAACTTTCACTAAAAATTTTAAAAAAATTAAAGCACCCACGAAGGAGCGCAGAAAACGGCGGCTCCCGATTCATTGCCAGAAGCCGCTGCACATATCACAAGCAAGACGCTTTCAGAAATTGATCAGAGACATTTTGAATAATACACAAATTCCTTATCCCTCTTTATTTCCTTGTAGCCAAGCTTGGAATAGAGAGAATTCGTCCTAACGTTCCAAACCGGCGTATCAAGCGTAAGCTCTTTGACTTCCGGGAACAACTTCTCAATTTCACGCATCATGAAAGTTCCATAACCTTTGCGGAAATGCTCCGGTGCAACGAAGATCCTGCCGACGTTCAGTTCGTCTCCTTTTGGAAACAGGATCGCTCCACCAACGATCAAACCGTCATCCGTTAATTTATACAGATGACCCTTCCTTGCCATCTTCGTGTGAAACGGCACGGACATATATCCTGGAGGCCCACCGGAAAGTGGACCTCCTATCAAAGCATCACTGTCAAAAGATCTCTTCGAAATACCGTTTAACGTCAACGCGTCCGAGGTTCCTGCCTTTATTAACCGTAAACTCATAGGCCATACCTACTTACATGCGATGTAAACGTCCATGCTTTCTCCGTCCGTTTCAAAGCACGGGATTACTCCGCTCTCCACTCGTTCCAGGCCGTTCGTTCTCATGAAATCAAACAAGGTGTGATACGCTCCCGGTATTGTCACAAAAGGATTCTCAAATGGTCTGTCGATGTGGATGGCAACATATTTGTGCGCAGGCTGTTCCTTGATATTCATCCCTTCAAGCTTCAATCCGTCAGACAGTATCAGAGCTGCTGTATACCCATGCATATTAAAGACGTTAATCTGCTCCTGTGAAAGATTTGGAAAGTCCCATCCGATCACTCTCGGATTTTCGATCCCGTTTTCCTCCGCTATTTTATACATGCGGTTTATCGCATCACTTTCCGGATCCATACTGATCACAGTATGCTCTATGTATCGGAATCCTGCAACCTCTTCCACGCGCAGATTTGAATATGCAACACTGCGTTTGTCCATTTCCTCCCTAAAAAGATTATCCAAAGAACAGTTAAATATCTTACATATTTCAAGCGCTTTATCCATTTCCGGGTTCGCCGAATCCATTTCCCATTTCGAGATTGTCTGGCGGCTTACATTTAACTTTTCCGCAAGAGCTTCTTGTGTCATGTTTCTGCTAAGTTGGCGTAAATACTGAAGATTTTTTCCAAAACTCATGTTGATCCTCCTTATCATCTATACTTGCTGTTTTCGTTTGTGCCCCGCGTTGCAAATATAGATTACCTGATATATGCGAATCGCTCCACCAACCCGAAAGTGCTCTTTCTGCAATTCGTGCAACTATAAGTTGCACACCATCGAACATAAGTATCATATATCCTTCCTGAAACATATGATCCGATTTGCTTCCTCAGATCCCAGCGCCATATGGAATTTCGAGCATTCTTCATGAAAATGCTAATACATTTCCTTTCTGACTTTTCTCATTCTTGACCATACATTATCCCCGTAATTACTGAGCATGACTGTGATCATCCCGTTATTAGGATTATATTCGGAGATTGCACTCACTCCGTCATCAATTCCCTGCATATACACATAGTCCTGTCCATCCGGATTGTCGATGATCCATACTCCGTATCCATAGTACCCCTCTTCAGGATCTTTCCCATCACCACTTTGTTTGGAAAACATCGCCGATACCATTTTCTCAGAAAGCAGCTTATGCCCGATCAGTCCTTTCCAGAACTTTACAATGTCCTCTACCGTAACAAATGCTCCTCCGTCACCGGTACCTTTGGCACCAACGGAATAAATATTTGTGCGATAATCTTTTGTATCAGGACAATAGATATAGCTGTTTGCACATTTTGCCGGCAGCTTATCAAATTCGAAGTATCCGGTAGAATCCATACCACACGAATCGAAAACATTTCTTTTCAGATATATGTCGAAATCTACCCCCGTAATCTTTTCCATGATCAGAGCGAGCAGTACATACCCGGAATTATTATATTGAAATCTCTCACCCTTCGGATACATCATGGGTTCATCTATAAACAACGGGAGCATGTCCTTATTATGTCTTATCCTGTAATTAGGATAATCTGTCCAAAGAGCCTCATAATCATCCATGACTGACTCATCGAAATAATCCGCAACACCTGATGTATGATTCAACAGCTGTTCTACCGTAACACCCGGATCAATGCTTTTCAAATTAATATCAAGTATATCCCCCAGAGTATCTTCAAATTTTAGTTTTCCGGCTTCGATCAGCTGAAGGATTCCCACGGCAACAAATGTTTTACCCATGGATGCAGTTGCAAATCTTGTATTAAGAGTATTCGGTATCTCATTCGCCAGATCCGCAAATCCTCCGCTGAATTTCAAGAGAACATCTTCATTTTGAATGATATACGCATTTCCTCTGAAATCCTTATCCATCTCTATTTTCATAACCAGTCTCCCTTAAATAGACAGTTACCCTATCCCTTATTTCCATACTTTTCTTTGCGATGAACTTCTTCCAATTCAATCATAGCCTCGACATACGCTTCCCTAAGTTCTTCTTTAGACATGTATTTAGCTATTTTCATATAACTATCATACCGCTTTGCCCTGCGCTCTTCTTCCTCTGATGCATATATGGTTTTCTCATTCTTAAAACGATCTGCTTCAGATGCGTCTACGCAAAATGACATAGCTACAATGTGTTTGCATATGATCTGCTTACCATTCGCCAAGGGGCAATTGCATTTTGATTTCCGTGGATGAATCATATCAAGATGAACATGATATTTCTTATTATCACTTCCAGCCACATCACCTTCATAAGTTCCATCATCATTCTCTTCGCATGAAAGAACTTTTTTCTGTTTATAATAATCCATACCTCGCCATACAGATTTACTGCTGGCTATATCTATAATTCCCATGTTTTCACCAATTCATACTTGCTTCTGCAGCCTGCTTTAGTTCTTCGCTAAATCCGTCCAGATCTTCCAAAGAGATTGCGCCCTCTCGGATAAGCGAAACAATATTATAAAACATCTTTGAGCGCCGCATCTCAGCCTGCACTCCGACTTTTTTCCTATCTCCCTTTATGCGCTCTTCCACTGCCCAAAATCTGTCTGCCGAACTGCCATCGGCGCTTAAGATATCAATATACTCTTTGCAGAGTTTTTCCATATACGCTTCCTGCCAATCCGATATTTTGCTTCTAAAAAGTTTCCAATCGCTCTCCGGATAATTCATATTTGGCATCGTTTTATTCCACCTTCCCAGACAAATACACTCATCTTCAAGCTCAGATCATTAATCTGCGCACTCAATGATGATTCTTTGCATAATCCTTTATCTGCTCGTATGTCGCTTTGCCTCTGAGCTCCGACAGATCAAGGTTCTCCAAGGAGAAATCTATCTTTACGTTTGTTGTCTCGGGCGCTTTATTCCCTTTATTGTACCCGCTGATCATTCCAATATCATCGGTCTTCGCAATGCTTTTTCTCTCCGAGCTGTCTCTGTCGACATCTCCCTTGGAAAGTTGAACCACAGTCTCGACTGTTGTCCACATGAGCAACCGAATTGCCATCATCAGGACCATTTCTACTGATACATTTTCCAATCCGCCATCTATTCCGCCACGTTGGCGTTTAGAGTAGTCCGATTTAGTATTTCTCTTGGATCATTTTCTTTACCGCCTTATCAAAGTCGGATTCAATAGGCTGGGTCTTGTTAAATACTTCATATTCAGCATTTGCCTTATCCAGTGCCTGTTTGTGAGATATCCTTCCGTTATCCTTAAGTATCTTGTATTGACGGAATTCAAGAAATGCATTTACACTCTTTTCAAACTCCTCCATTGTGAATACATTTTCACGCTCAATAAGATCTTCAATATAATCAAAATATCCGGTAACCGCTCGTTCCAATTGGCGGATCTGTTTTTCATCCAGATAATTCTTCGCAACAGAAACATCAGATTTCAGGATTCGTCCATCAGGAGCATTCTTCCACGTTGTAAGTCCCATATGCTCCTTCTCATGATCAGCCGATTCGTATACTATCTCTGCAGCAGTATGATTTGTGATTGCGTAATGGAACTTATTTTGAATGGTTGCATAAAAATGATAAGCAATCTCTGAATCTTTTGTATAGTCAATACTGCACTCAGCAAAAATATCGGTGATCTGCTGCCAGATACGACGTTCGCTAGCACGAATGGAACGAACACGTTCCAACAGCTCGCGGAAATAGTCTTTTCCGAAAGCTGTTTTCCCTTGCTTTAAGCGGTCATCATCAAGAACAAAGCCTTTTGTAATATATTCCTTTAGAACGGTAGTTGCCCAGATTCTAAACCGTGTGGCTTTTTTTGAATTAACTCTATAGCCTACAGAAATAATGGCATCTAGATTGTAAAACATAGCCTCCCCGGTCTGAGTTTTACCAGGAATAGCTCCGTGAGGACTGGTTATTTCCATTTTGGAAACAACCACTTTTTCATCCAACTCGCCTTCTTCAAATATTTTCTTTAAATGCTTACTCACGGCAGGAACTTGAATTCCAAACAATTCCGCCATTGCCTTCTGTGTTATCCAGATGCTCTCGTCTTTAATATACGCATCTACGGAAACATCCCCCTCATCGGAATGATAGAGAACCATTTCCATCTGCTTGTCAAAATCTCTCATAGAAGGTTCTCCTCCTTTCCTTCAACCAGTTCCTCATATTTTAACTGATATGCTATAAGCCGCGGGATATACTCAGGAGGAGTTCTCCTTCCAGCCTCCCAGTCTTCCATTGTACGAACAGGGATACCCGTATGTTCTGAAAACTCCTTGCGGGACATCCCTGTGCTTTCTCTTAGTTCTTTTATTGTTTTAGCTGTGTCCATCCTTTCACCTCGCAATGCGTTACTGCAACTACAGTATATCATAAACGCCGCCATTCTTAATACAAATACTGATTATGGACGGATCTTATTCCGTATTCTTCTCCGCGTCTTTGATTCTGTAATAATCCTCCATCTTCACATTCAGTTTCACGTAAGAATCCGCTTTTCGGTTGCTCACACGCTCGAGCAAACAACAGGTCTCCACATGCACCGTCTGCGGGAACATGTCTACAGGCATGACTCTTCTGAGGGTATAGCCACCCTTTCGGAGGATCTTGATGTCGCGGGCGAGGGTTGCGGGATCGCACGAAACGTAGATGATGCTGTGCGGCGACATCCTGACGAGGCAGTCGAGGAGCTTCGGGTCGCAGCCCTTACGAGGCGGGTCGACAACCACGATATCCGCGCCGTACGAAGGGTCCTTGGCATACATTTCGGGGACAACTTCCTCAGCGGGTCCGCAGAAGAATTCCGCGTTAGTGATACCGTTCTCCCGGGCATTTTGGCGGGCGTCACGCACCGCTGCCTCGATGATCTCGACCCCGTAAACTTTCTTGGCAACCGAGCAGAGCGCAAGGCTTATGGACCCCGTTCCGCAGTACATGTCCCAGATTACGGGCTTATTATCACGGTCTGATATCCCCGAACCATTTCGTTTTTCTGTCTCCGAGTCATTACTGTTTTCGGCATGACCGGCGCTCACGCTTATGCTGTCTCTTACCAGCTCCTCCACCTTCGAGTAAAGGACGCGTGTCTGGATGGGATTGACCTGGAAGAAGGAAAGCGGCGAGATGCGGTAGCTGATCTGCCCGATCCTGTCAACGATATGGTCACTTCCCCAGATGTGCCTGATCCTGTCCGTCATAATGACGTTTGTTATCTCACGGTTGACGCAAAGCGACACGGACTCAAGCTTCATGTCGTGCTTATCACAGGCTTCGGAGAGAAGCTTCACAAGCAGTTCCTTACCGGGCACATCTTCGGCACACACCACAAGACAGACCATGACTTGTTTCGTGACATGACCCGTACGTATCAGAACGTGTCTTACAATTCCGCTCTGATTTATTATCATCCTGTCCGATCCCGAGTCTGTTACAGACTCCGAACCGCGCTTTTTACCTCTTCCGAATTTTCCGGTCGTTTTCTGTGTTTCCTCTGCCACGACTGCTTCTTCATACGGCGGAACACCCGCCCTGTCCATGTATTCAAGCACCGCGTCCATGATGCTTCCCGCTACGGGATGCGAAAGTGCGCACTCCGTGCAGGGGATTATGTCATGCGAGTGATTGCGGTAGAAGCCCGCCACGGTCTTACCCGACTTGTCTCTTCCGACGGGGTATTGCGATTTGTTACGATACCCGAAGGTTTCCGCCGCATCAACAGTGAAGTCCATCTGTGCGGTATCTTCCGTTACAGGGTCCCTTAATGTCAAACTCGCGAATTGCTTCGCAATTTGCTCGTTATAAGGCAGATCTTCCTTTACCGTATCAGAATCAGCTTGCAGCCCTCCTATCCTTGTGAGACAGTTAAGAACCTTGTCGGTCTTGAACTTCAGCTGCGCCTCATAGCTTTCGTGCTGAAGCTGGCAGCCTCCGCAAAGAGCGGCGACTTTACATCTCGGCTTGACACGGTTCGGTGACGGTTTGAGTATCTCGATAAGGCGCGCGTAGCCGTAGGTCTTTTTAAGCTTCATGACCCCGGCCCTTACGGTGTCTCCGGGGATCGCGCCCACGACGAAGAAGGCCATCCCGTCCGCGCGGCCGATGCCCTCTCCTTCACTTCCCGTGTCGGTGATCTCTATTTCTATGATGTCATTCTTTTTCAACATGTGCTTACTTCCCGTGTCATGACGATCAGTCTCTCCGTACATTCTCCGGTCATTTTCAATAAATTAATCAACCGGTTTTTCATCCATGACGCATTATTCATTTTGTCCTTCTATAATACCACAAAGACCCGCGCTTTCGCACGGGTCATGCTACGTTTATCTTGTTATTCTTGCCTTTTTAAATTGTTTATCTCTCGAAGTTTCACACTCCGGTGCAACGTTCAATCGTCAGCTCAGCCACGCCTTGATCTCGTCAAGCTTTTCGAGTGCGGTCCTGCGTCCGATCTCGTAAACACGGTCAAGTTCGTCGGGGTTGTGCTCAACGCTTCCGATGTTGAGTTCCTCGGGCGGACGTACCACAAAAAGTTCTCCCGCAAGCTCGCGTTCCCTGATGTAGGCCGTGGTCCTGTTGTATCTCAGGTGTCTTGTTGCGACCGATTTGATGAGCTGAGGATACTTCCTGTACACGATCCTGATAAGCCCAAGGAACTTGTTCTTCTTTTTCTCGTACTCGAGGGGCTGTGTGAGGATCGCGATATTGCGGTCGTAACCGCGTCTTTCGAGGAATCTCACGGGGATCGAATCGGCCATCCCTCCGTCAAGGAGCTTACGCTCTCCGATCTCAACGACCTTTGATGCGAGGGGCATGGATGCCGAGGCTCTCATCCACATGATGTCTTCCTCCCTGCCCTCCTTGCACTTGTGGTAAACGGGGCGTCCCGTCTCCACATCGGTCGCCACGATGTAGAACTCCATGGGGTTCGCGGCAAAGGTGTCCGCGTCGAACACATCAAGTCTCTCGGGGATCTCGTGGTAGCAAAAATCTGCCCCATATACGTCACCGGTCTTGATGAAATTCCTCATGCTCGCGTATCTCTTGTCCTTGCAGAACATCTTGTTGTACCTGAGTGCTCTGCCCTTCTGCTTTGATTTGAGGTTGCAGCCGAATACCGCGCCCGCGGACACTCCGACCGCACCGTCAAATGTAATATCGTTTTCGAGGAAGACGTCCAAAACACCGCATGTGAACATGCCTCTCATCGAACCGCCTTCCAGAATCAAACCTTTCATAAATCAGTTGTCCTTCTAATGTTGGAATCAAAACTTCTGTTAAATCCGAGCCACATGGTCTTGCCGTCCGAGGCCTCGATAGCCTCCTTGAAGGTCTCAAGCTTGGCATCGAGGTTGTCCGCGAAGTGAAGCGCCATGGCCTCCATGATCGCGGGGATCTTGGGCGAGCCGTACTCGTACTTGCCGTGGTGAGACACGATACAATGCTTGAGTTCGGCCGCGAGTGCGGGAGGGAAGCCTTCGATCTTGGCGATCCTCTCCGAAACGATCTGTGTTCCGATTATGATATGGCCGAGGAGGTTGCCCTCGTCCGTGTACTCGTTCATGGGGAAATCCGTGAGCTCCTCGATCTTTCCGATGTCGTGACAGAGCGCCGCCGTGATGAGCAGATCTCTCTTGAGCATGGGATAGCACTTGCAGAAGCAGTGGCATACTCTCGTAACGGAGAGCGTGTGCTCGAGCAGTCCGCCCACGAAGCCATGGTGCATGGACTTGGCTGCGGAGTGTGTACAGAACGCCTTCGAGAACTCCTTGTCGGTGATGAACAGATCCTCAAGGAGTGCCCTGCAATGAGGCTCCTTGACTGACTCGATGAACTTGCGGAGCTCCTGCTTCATCTCCTCAGGGTCATACTTGCTGCAGGGAACGTAGTCGACGGGGTCGTATTCTCCCTCGCCCGCTTTGCGGATCCTGGTGATGTTGAGCTGAGGCTTGTCCTGGAAGATCACGACCTTGGCCTCGACACTGATGAACTGCATCGCCTCGAACTCCTCGATCGCAGCGTTAATGTCCCAGACCTTGCCGTCCGCCGTCCCGGTCTTGTCCTGCAATGTGAGGGCGAGATAGCTCTTGCCAACCTTGCTCTGCAGGGTGCGAACCTCCTTGCAAAGGTAGATCTCGCGAATGTTGTCGCCTTCACGTATATCTGATAAAAACTTCATAACTTTCCTCTGTTTCTTATTTCCGATGTGTTTACTATATACTATCTATATTATACCGTCAACTCGACTAGTTCCCAAGATCGAGCTCGATAACGACCGTATTCTCGGGTTCGTCCCTCAAGCTGCTCCTGAAGTATGTGGTCGAGATCAGTGCGCGGTCCGTACCGGTGATCAGGTACTCCATCATGTCCTTCACGCTCGTGATGGGGGTGCCGTCCATGCTCGTGATAACGTCGCCCTTGCGCAGTCCGGCTGCCGCCGCGGGTGACGAAGCAACGACCTCGTTGATATAGATACCGTTCTCAAGACCCATCGACTTGAGGACGTCGTCCGGCATATCCTCGGCTTTGATGCCGGGATGCACTGTGTTCTTGCCGTTGAGGAGTGCGATCAGGATGTCGCGTATGCTGTTAATGGATATGCATGTCGTGATCCTGTCTTCCTCGTTCTGTTCCGTCATGTGCGAGATGATACCGATCATCTCACCGTTCATATTGACGATGACTGCATCCGAACCTGCATGGTAGGGAAGTCCCGTCGCGAACACATCGAGCACACCGTCCTGAACGTAGCACTTCCTGCCCGTCGCCGAAACGAAGCCGTACGCCATCGATCCGGAGTAACCGTCGGGCATACCGGCAGCCATGATCGAGTCGCCGACAGCGACCTTCGACGAGTCTCCGATGCATATGCAGCGAAGAGTGGACTTTTCCTTCCCTGTGATCTTTTCGAGATCGACCGCTACGATGGCAAGGTCGAGCACAGGGTCACTGAGGAACACCTCTCCTTCGACGGTGAAACCGTCCGCAAGGATGATCTCGATCCTGTCCGCGCTTTCGGTCTTGGCACACGAAGTCATGATCAAAAGCTCTACCCCGTTCTCTCCGAGGATCACTCCCGTAGCGTCCGTATATGTTTCAATGTTCTCATCAAGCCAATTGATACCGCTGTTGCACGCTCTGACGGTGACAACGCTCTCGGAAACCGAAGCGTAAAGGTCCTTGAGGCCTCCGACGATCCCGTTATAGTTGTCCATGGGATCGGGTTCGGCTTCCTCTCCCTGAGCCGTTACGTCTGCTTCCTCGGGCGGTACGAGAGTCACCGTAACACCGTCCTCTTCCTTCTCGGGATCCGGCATACCGGTTTCAGGCGTAACCTGCTGTCCTGCTGTATCGTCTTCTTCCTTCTCGGGCACCGGTGACGGCGTGGGTGAAGGTTCCTGCATCGGTGTGATGTCAGGTTCGGGTGAAGGTGTCACAGGTCCGGGAACAGAAGGACTGATCCTTCCTGTCTCGGCTCCGGTCGAAAGTGTGACCGTGTTACGCACCGGGCTGTTGGAATCAGGTATCTCGGGTTGCTTCTCTTCCACGCCGAGCATGCTGTTGACCATCCCTTCGGACGCAACATAGATGACGCGCGACACAAATCCGATGATCACTGCTGCGAGCAAGGCAAGACCGCAAACTTCAAGCACCTTTTTGATCTTGCGTCTGGTCTTGGGCTTGATCTTCTCGGTGATAAAACTCTTTTCCTGATCCTGAGTCTTGTCAAGGTTGTTGTTATCCATGTCTGTTTTCCCTCATACTGTGTGTTCGCCGCGTCAACTCGATATCGGCAGCGTGAACGTGAATTCGGTACCTACTCCCTCTGTACTGATAACATTGATATTCTCATCGTGGGCTGTGATTATCTCTTTGACGATGGACAACCCCAGTCCGGTTCCCTTTTTATCTTTACCTCTCGACGAATCCTGCTTGTAGAAGCGTTCCCAGATACGCTTGATGTTCTCTCTGCTAATGCCTTCGCCGTGATCCTTGACCCTGATAAGTGCTTTTGTTCCTTTCTCTTCCGTTTCGATCTCGATCACCGATTGCGGCTTCGAGAACTTGATCGCGTTGTCGATCAGGTTGTAGAGAACCTGCTGGATCCTGCCGAGATCCGCGTCGACGAACGTGCTCTTCGAAGCAAAGGAAAGCTCTATGCTGATCTTCTTCTTGAGACAGGTAACCTCGAAGGAGGCTGCCGTCTTCTTGATCGATTCGTTGATGTCGAAGCTCGTGATCTCCAGCATAAGCCCGCGTGCGTCGATCCTGTTGAGGTCGAGCAGGTCGGATGTCAGCTTGGAGAGTCTGTCGGTCTCGAAGAGGATTACGTCGAGGTACTTGTTCCTTGCCTCTTCCGGTACCGTTCCGTCCTTGATCGCTTCGGCGTAGCCCTTGATCGAGGTGAGCGGTGACCTGAAATCGTGCGAAACGTTTGCTATGAACTTCTTCTGGTAATCGTCAACCTGCTTGATCTGACCGACCATGTAGTTGATCGCGTTTGTAAGGTCGTTGTACTCGTCGTGCGTCCTGCACTTAAGAGTGTACGAGTAGTTCCCGCCCGCGTACTCGAGTGCCGCCTTCCTGATCTTGCGGGTCGGGTAGGCCGCTATTATGTAGATCACGAAGAACGCGATCGCAACGAAGAGGCAGGCTATCAGGAGAAGCAGGTTCAATCCGTTCATCTGACGGATCGAAGCGTTCTGTATCTCTCTTTCGGGATAAAGAACGCACACATACGCCTTGACCTCGAACTTGTACATGACGGGTGCCGTCACCGCAAGCATCTTCTCCTCGATGATGTCTTCGATATAGACATCGTCGTGGTAAGTGTTGTAAACGAACTCGGGATCGATCTCACCGAGGTCGAACACCTTCGAGCTCTCGGAATCGACAACCACCTTGTTCTTGCTGTTAATGATCCAGATCCGCTGGCCCAGGATGTCACTGAGCATCGTGACCTGATCGCGCATCTGCCTCAAGGTGTACTTGGAGTCATAAAACCGGACGATATACCTGTCCGCCAGACCGACCGCGCGATCCGCCATCTCTTTTCTGGTCTGCTGTACCGTTTGCTCCCTGACCTCTTTCTCCAACACGGTGTTGGCCAGGAGGAACAGGATCACGACGGTGATCAAATAGCATATGATGACCTTTACCGGTATCTTCATCTAAAACCCCGCTCGCAATAAATCACACTTCGAACTTGTATCCCACGCCCCAGACCGTCGAGATCCTCCAATCTCCGGTATCGGGCAACTTCTCCCTGAGTCTCTTGATATGAACATCGACAGTCCTCGTGTCTCCGATGTACTCGTAACCCCAGATCCGCTCAAGCAGCTGTTCGCGAGTGAACACGCGGTTGGGCGATGTCGCGAGGAAGTAAAGAAGCTCAAGCTCCTTGGGCGGCATCTCGACCGCAACTCCCTTGTAGCGGCATGTGTAATCCGAAAGGCTGACTGTGAGGTCCTTGTAGGAAACCTTGTCCGTGTCGCTCTCGTTCTTCTCGGGAAGCCCGAATCCCACGGGATTGCGCCTTAAGACGGCTTTGACTCTCGCTACGAGCTCCTTGGAATCGAAGGGCTTGACCATGTAATCATCGGAACCGAGCTCAAGCCCGAGCACCCTGTCAAACGTCTCGCCTTTGGCCGAGAGCATGATTATGGGCACTGCCGAAGTCTGCCTGATCCTGCGGCAGACCTCGTAGCCGTCGATACCCGGCAACATGATGTCAAGTATTATAAGGTCGGGATGAAACTCCCCGAACATAGTGATCGCCTCTTCGCCGTCCGAAGCGATCGCTGTTTCGTAGCGCTCCTTCGTGAGGTAGAGGGAGATCAGCTCGGCGATGTTGTTGTCATCGTCGACGATCAGAATCTTCTTTGCATTATCCATAACTAACGTCCCATCCTGTCAATTACCCTGTTTAAACTCTACTATCGTAACGCCTCTGTCACCCTCGTGGAATGTTCCGAACCGGTATGAAGAGACGTATTTGAGCCTCTTGAGGAGTCCGCGTACCGCGTCGCAGAGCGCTCCTGTTCCGCGTCCGTGAATGACCGAAACGTTCTGAAGTCCCGCGAGGTATGCATCGTCAAGGTACTTCTCCACAACGGGGAGTGCCTCGTCGACTCTCATGCCGATCACGTTGACCGACATCCCGACGTCGTAGGCCTTTTGAATCTTGATCGCTCCGACACCGGTCTTCTCTTTCTTCTCGGGTGCCGGTGCGGGTGCCGCCGAGCGCAGGTCGCTCACGCTCACTGTGGTGCGCATCGCTCCCATCGATACGGTGACGTCACCCTTCCTGTCGGGAAGCGTGACTATCTTGCCGTCCACACCCATCGAAACGATGTGTACGCTGTCGCCGATCTTGAGCTGCGAAGGATCGGTGATGGGAGTTCCGGGCTTCTTCTCGATGGCAGTCTTCTTCCTGCCTGCGCCCGAAAGCCTTTCGCGAAGCGCTCCGCGCTCCTCTTCGAGCTCTCTCATCGGTGCTCCCGATCCGGCAAGCTTGTTGATCTTCCTGATCGTGGTGTCTGCGAATTCCTTCGCCTCGCGGAGGATCTTCTCGGCTTCCTCACGCGCGTTCTCTATGATCTTCTCTCTGGTGGCATCGAGCTTCTCGTTCTTCTGCTCGAGCCTCTCCCTCAGTCTTTCGGCCTCACCGAGTGCTTCGGAGGCCCTTTCGTTCTTCTGTTCGTACTCGAGACGGCTCGCGGAAAGTCCTTCGATAACGTCGTCGAGACTCTTCTCCTTCTGGGTCATGTACCCGCGTGCACGCTCTATGAGCTGCTCCGAGAGACCGAGCTTGCCCGAGATCGCGAATGCGTTGCTTCGTCCGGGTACTCCGATCAG
This sequence comes from Lachnospiraceae bacterium, assembly GCA_017427685.1. GTDB lineage: Bacteria > Bacillota > Clostridia > Lachnospirales > Lachnospiraceae > RUG11977. Next base: position 27,315 of record JAFRSH010000018.1, read on the forward strand.
GAGCCTGTATGTAGGTGAAAGTGTTGCCACATCAAACTCACAGCAGGCGTTGCAGACACCCGGGGATGTGAGCGCGTAAGCCTTAAGCTCAGCGTAGTGAGTGGTCGCCATGACGTGGACTCCGCGTTCATGCAGGTCGCTGAGGATCGCTCTCGCAAGAGCCGCACCCTCCGTGGGGTCCGTGCCCGCTCCGAGCTCGTCGAAGAGGACCAGCGAACCTTCGTCGGCTTCCTCAAGGATCGAGACGATGTTCTTCATGTGTGACGAGAAAGTCGAGAGACTCTGCTCAATGCTCTGCTCGTCTCCGATATCGGCGAAGACATTATCAAACACCGCCAGCCTGGAACCGTCGAATGCGGGGATGTGCAGACCGGCTTGTCCCATAAGCGTAAAAAGACCTACTGTCTTAAGGGAGACTGTTTTGCCGCCCGTGTTGGGTCCCGTGATCACGAGCATCGTGAAATCGTCGCCGAGGCGGATGTCGATCGGGACTACCTTTGACTGGTCTATGAGGGGATGACGCCCCTTCTTGATGTCTATGATACCCTCAGTGTTGAAGGAGGGTCTTGTCGCTTTCATGCTCTTCGCGAGCATCGCGCGCGCAAAGATCACGTCGAAAGCGGTGATCGTCTCCATGTTGAACTCGAGCGCGGGGATGTGCGGAACGAGCATCTCCGAAAGGGCTTTGAGGATCTTCTTGATCTCCTCCTGCTCCTTGCCGGCGAGTTCTCTGAGTTCGTTGTTGAGAGTAACGACCGCGAGCGGCTCTATGAATGTGGTCGAGCCCTTCGAGCTCTGGTCGTGGACCATGCCCGGGAAGCGGTTCTTGTACTCGCTCTTGACGGGGATACAGTACCTCCCGTCCCTCATCGTGATGATGTTGTCCTGCAGGTAGGACTTGTTGTCAGTGGAGCTGACGATGCCCGCGAGCTGCTCGCGGATCTTGTCGTTGGTGAGGCGGATCTGACGTCTGACGCTCTTGAGTCCGGGGGACGCGTCGTCGGCGATCTCCTCCTCGGAGATGATGCATCTGTCGATCTCGTTCGCTATGGTCACGAGGGGCTCGAGCATGCGGAAACGCTCCGAAAGCGAATCCTCTCTCTCGTCACCCGCTCCGAAGTCACGGATCCTTTTGACCGCCACAAGGAGCGATCCTACATGTAAAAGCTCGGCTGCGGAAAGTCCCGCCTCCATATCAAGTCTTTTGATCGATGCCCGGATGTCATGGACTCCGGAAAAAGAAAGGCTCCCGTGGGCATAGACACGAGAGAGCGCGTCCTGCGTCTCTTCCTGCAGACGCTCAATCTCACCGAGATCGGTGAGCGGTACGATCTCTCTGCATCTTTCCTTGCCGCACGCGGAACCCGCACAATTCGACAATCTTTCGATCATCTTGTGATATTCAAGTGTTCTGAGTGTTCTGTCTTTCATAATTATAGATCATTCGGCCAGCACAGTTGATGAAGATGTCCGATGGGTTCAAGACCCGTAAAGTTGTTCTGGCGGAGCGCCTCGTAGAGTACGATCGCCACGGAATTCCCGAGGTTGAGCGACCTGATCTTGTCGAGCATCGGGATCCTGATACAGCTTTCGGGGTGTTCGAGAAGGATCTCCTCGGGGATACCCTTGCTCTCCTTACCGAACATGATATAGTCATCGGGACCGAAGGAAGCCTCGGTGTACATCCGCTGCCCCTTGGTCGTTGCAAAGTGCATCACTGCACCGCCGTTCTTGTTGCAAAAATCTTCGTAGTTCTCGTAGATATGCAGGTCGATCTGTTTCCAGTAGTCCATGCCTGCTCTTCTTAAATGCTTCTCATCAAGCTCGAAACCGAGCGGTTTGATGAGGTGCAGCGAACTGCCGGTCGCCACACAGGTCCTCCCGATATTTCCGGTGTTGGCCGGTATCTCGGGTTCAAGTAATACTATGTTCATCGCCCCGTCAGTTCCTCATCAGTCATCGCCCTTGATGGCAATGTTTATATCAAAGAGTCTCGCTCCGTCCTTAAGGATGGGGATCTTGATGTTGGCGGCATAGTTGGCATTAAATACCACGTTACCGGTACATATCGTGGGAGGTGTGATATCGATCGCTCTGCCCGCAACGGAGTAAAGTGTCGCGGAATTGCCGAGTATCATGTTGCAGAGCTCGCAGATCGCGCTCTGGGCAAGCTCGTCGAGTGATTCGATCGGCATCATGCACATCGCGGAAGCGATCTCCTTGCCGCCCTCAAGGGGGAAGTCGATGATCGCCTGTCCCTTCATCTCGCCGGTGATACCCATGAGGATCAGGAACTCATCGTCCGTGAAGCTCGCCGTCGCAAGTGAAGGCTTTCCTATCGTAACATCAAGCCTGCATGCATCTCTGACTACCGTAACGGTTGCCTTAAGTATGGGGTTTATGTACTCAACATTGATATTAGCAGCCACGATGACCCTCCTCTGAATGTCCGTATAAAACCGGTTTAATGTTTATGTGCTCTCACGAACCTTTCGATCCTCTCAAGAGCCTTCTTTAAGTTCTCAATAGAGTACGCGTATGAAATACGCAGGAAGCCTTCTCCGCAGTCACCGAACGCGGTCCCGGGTACAACTGCGACCTTTTCCTCCATGAGGAGCTTCGTCGCGAACTCTTCGCTTGTCATTCCGAGGCTCTTGATGCAGGGGAACACGTAGAAAGCTCCTCTTGCCTCAAAGCACGAAAGACCCATACGTCTGAACTCATGGAGCAGGAAACGACGTCTTCCGTCATATGCCTCACACATCATCTCAACATCGGGATCGCCGTTACGGAGCGCCTCTATAGCAGCGTACTGCGAAGTTGAGGGGGCGCACATGATGGCGAACTGGTGGAGCTTCAGGATCTGCTTGATGATCACTTCGGGACCTACGGCATAGCCGAGTCTCCAGCCTGTCATGGCATATGCTTTGGAGAAACCGTTTATAACGACGGTCCTCTCCTTCATGCCCGGGAACGAAGCGATCGAAACATGCTTTTCGCCGTATGTGAGTTCCGCATATATCTCATCGGAGATAACGAAGATGTCCTTCTCGATGATAACATCCACTATATCAGCCAGTTCTTCCCGCGACATGACCGAACCCGTAGGGTTGTTGGGGAAGGGAAGGATGAGGATCTTGGTCTTGTCGGTGATGGCGTCAAGAAGCTCCTGCTTTGTGAGCTTAAATTCATCCTCTTCCTTAAGCTCCACGATCACGGGCTTACCGCCTGCCATGATCACACAGGGCTCGTAGGAAACGTAGCTGGGCTGGGGAAGGATAACCTCGTCACCTTCCTCGAGCATTACACGGAGTGCCATATCGATGGCTTCGCTTCCTCCGATGGTGACCAAGGTCTCTTTCAATGGGTCGTAATCAAGATCGAACCTTCTCTTAAGGTACCTGCAGATCTCGACTCTGAGTTCCTTAATACCTGCATTGGAGCTGTAATGCGTCTTTCCTTTTTCAAGTGAATAGATGCCTTCCTCCCTGATGTGCCAGGGAGTTTCAAAATCGGGTTCGCCCACGCCGAGGGAGATGGCATCCTTCATCTCGCTTACGACATCAAAGAATTTTCTGATCCCTGAGGGCTTGATCCCTACGATCTTATTATTTAATGGGTTTCTCATGGTGAAACTATCATCCTCTCATCCTGTTCGTCATTCTGCATGACGATTCCGTTCTCTTTGTACTTCTTGAGCACGAAATGGGTTGCGGTACTAAGGATCGCTTCCATCGGTGCAAGCTTCTCGGAAACGAATCCCGCGACTTCGCGCATACTCTTCCCGCGGATGATGACTGTAAGATCAAAGCCACCGGACATGAGATAAACAGTCTCTACCTCATCAAACTTGAAGATCCTCTCAGCTATCCTGTCAAAGCCCTGTCCGCGCTGAGGTGTAACCTTGACCTCGATGAGCGCCGTGAGCTTCTCACCCGAAAGCTTGTCCCAATCGATCAAAGTGGGGTATCCGCAGATGATCTTGTCGATCTCCATCTCCGCGATCGCGGCTTCCACTTCCTCGCGTGAGCAGTCGAGCATGATCGCCAGCTCTTCGGATGTTAACTTAGAGTTCTTCTCTATGATCCTTAAAATCTTCTCTTTCATTATTGTTCCTTCCTATAGATCTCTGTCTTGTATTAATCGTGCCCCGTGAGGAACGATTTAACTTCGCCGCTCACCAGGCATCGGTCGTTATCATCGGTCAAGTATCCGATCACCGCGCACGTGACACCCTTCTCCCTGAGGTCGTCACAGAGCTTCATACCCCTGTCGGTCACGCAGATCACGCAACCCGTGCTGTCGCTCTTCATGGGATCGCGCCCGTCGGCCTCTGCCATCTCGATGGCGAACTGTGCGGTCGGAACGGCGTCCCTGTTCACCCGCAGACCCTTACCGAGCTCTTCTCCGGTCCTCCAGAGCGCGTCGGCAAGCGAGCACTCCGAGAGCACGTTCATGTAGACACATGCCTTAAGGGCTTCCATCAGGATCTCCTCCCCCGCGAATTCAACCTCGAGAGCCGAAACCCCGTTTACAAGATAAGACGAAGGATAAGCTCCTGCGAGCTCCTCCTTCTTCTCCTGTACAGTCGCGAGAGCGGCGCTCTCGGCAATCCTTCCGATAAGGACAATGTCCATAAGGTCTTCCTTTACTTGATGTTTCGATCTCAATCAAATATACTTGATTAAAGATTGGTGATCGCTATAACAAGCGGTGCCACAAGTGCAAGCACGAGGATAACACACACTACGATCGCAAACGTCTTTCTTGTTTTTTTGTTATAAAGGCCCATTTTGTATCCTTTCGTATGATATAATGCAGCCCGCAAACCGCCTGAGCACTTGACCAACCTGTCAACGGAGGTACCCGACATGTTATTGGGTTTGTTTTTAATATTCTTACTGTGGTTCACCTACGAGCGGATCAAAGCAGATCGCCACAGCTCGTATTCAAACGAAGAATTCTGGGAGCGTGAACGCCGCGCGTCCTTCACTCCTTCCGCAAGGACGGACAACCTTCCTTACATCAAGCTCGACGAGTCCGCCATCCCGTCCGTGACCGAGGGTGACAGTGAGGAACTCAAAAGTGTCCTCGAAGAGATCAGATCTCTCAAAGACACTCAAATGATCGACCTTAGCGAAATGACGAACACAGAGCTCAAGCTCAAGTACGGAACCGCGAACTTCACGGCTCTTTCGGAAGCCGACCAAAGATTCGCACTCCTGATAACGGACTTTGAAAAGGCGGGCGAGCTGCTCGCCGCGGCCGGTCGCAGGGACGAAGCTTACGCACTCGTCAGCTACGCCGCAGAGCTTTCGGGTTACAGTCGCCTCCGCAGGAAGGCCGAGGAGATACTCACGGCTCCCGCCGAAGACACCTCTTCGGATACCGACCCGGGCACCGACTCCGAATGTCCGTAATCGGTATAATTGTATGACAGATCAGCGTTTCTGACAAGTTTTTTCTTGGGAACGGCAGTACTGCGCCAGAAAACACTCGTCGCATTTCGGGGAACGGGCTTTGCAGATCTCGCGCCCGAGGGACATGAACTGTATGTTTATCCTGCTCCAGTGGTCCTGCGGCAGTACCTTCATCAATTCAAACTCGGCTTTGACCGGATCATCCGTGTCGGTAAGTCCGAGTTTTTTTGATACTCTTTTGACATGTGTGTCGACGACCACCGAGGGAAGTCCGAACACATGCGACCGCACCACGTTGGCGGTCTTCCTCCCGACTCCGGGAAGCGTCACGAGCTCTTCGATATCGCTCGGAACCGTGCCCCCGAACTCCTCGCACAGACCCTTCGCGCATCCCACGATCGAAGCGGTCTTGGCTCTGAAAAGGCCGACCGGTTTGATGATGCGCTCAACCTCCGCGGGATCGGCATCCGCCAGCTCGCGCGGTGACCCGAACCTTGCAAAGAGCACCTTCGTGACTTCGTTGACACGGTTGTCGGTGCACTGCGCGCTCAGGATCGTGGCGACTAAGAGCTGCCAGGGCTCCCCGTACTCGAGGAAGCTCTCGGTGCGTGGATAATATGCGTCGAGCAATTCAAGTATCTTAGAGATATTCTCTTTCGTCATGCTGCCCTCCGTATCAAACAGCAGACCCCGGAAGGAACGACGAAGGAAGGTTCTTGAAGACGATCGCGCTGAACCTGTCCATGTGGAGTCCGAGCTGTCCGTTCTCGATCCTGTACATCTCGGCCGAGTATGAGTAGCCGCTGTCGTAGGTGATGACCATCCTGACAAATACCGTTTCGTCCGTCGCACCCGTCTCCCATACAGGGATGCTGACGTTTATGTCGTACTCGTTGTTGTTTACCGCTACGATGAAGACTTCCTCCTCGTTAAACCTCGCGTAGGAGATGACTCCCTTCGTGCCCGCGAGGTACTTGAACGAGCCTGTCTTCAGAACTTTGTAGGCCTTGTGCATCCCGAGGAGCTGCTTGTAGAAATCCATCAGACTCCTGTCCTCGCGTCCCCAGGGGAAGGTTCTGCGGTTATCGGGATCGGTCCAGCCGCACACGCCCGCTTCGTCACCGTAGTAGACGCAGGGTGCGCCGGGCCATGTGGCCTGTATGACTATCGCTTCACGCATGCAGCAGGGCATGATGCCTTCGGATGCTGCGGCACTTCCGGCGCTCGAGAGTCTTCCGACACGTCTGTTCGTCCTCGTCATGAAACGTGCATGATCGTGGTTGGAGAGCTGGTTCATGGCCGTCTGCAGCGAAGGTGTGTCCATCTTCGCCATGTTGTGGCGCATCGTGGCCCAGAACGCGTTGTTGTTGTCGAGTAGCTCGCCGCGGTAGGAATCGCTGTGCTTGTCCACACCGGTGAGGAACCATCCGACGGGCTCCATGAAGGCCTCGTAGTTCATGATGGTGTCCCACTCGTCTCCGAGTAGCCAGTTCTCGGAGTTCTCATAATTCTCGGCGATGATGATCGCTTCGGGGTTGGCTGCCTTGACTCTCTTCCTGAACTCCTTCCAGAAGAAGTGGTTGAACGCGGGTGACATCCCGAGGTCCGCCGCAACGTCGAGTCTCCAGCCGTCACAGTTGTAAGGAGGTGAAACCCACTTCTCCGCTACCTGCATGATGTACTCAAAAAGCGCCGGTGACTTCTCGTAGTTGAGCTTCGGGAGAGTCGGATGACCCCACCAGCCGTCATACGAGTCGTTGTTGGGCCAACTGTCTTTTCTGAAATTGAAGAATGTCCTGTAGGGACTGTCGGCACTGACGTAGGCTCCCTTCTCGTAGCCGGGTGTGCCGTCGTAGATGAGCTGCCTGTCGAGCCACTTGTTGAAGGAACCGCAGTGGTTGAAGACTCCGTCGAGGATAACGCGGATCCCGCGCTCGTGGGCTTCCTTAACGAATTCGGCGAAGAACTCGTTGCTCGCCTTCAGGTTGTCGAGATCGGCAACTCTCGTGATGTAGCGCTTGGCGTGGGAGTTGTCATTGTCGCCCTCCGCGAGCACTTCGCCCTCGTCTCTGGGGATGATCGTGAAATGAGGGTCTATATGGTCATAATCCTGTGTGTCGTACTTGTGGTTTGAAGGTGATACGAAGAGGGGGTTGAAGTAGATCGCCTCGACGCCCATATACATTAAATGATCGAATCTCTTGCGGACACCGGTGAGGTCGCCTCCGTAGAAGTTGCGGATGTCCTCGGCTTCGGGGAGCTTGTTCCAGTCGATGACTCTCTTGACATGCTTGCCGAGGTACGAGTACTCGTCGTCCATGACGGAGTTCACGGGGTCGCTGTTGCAGAACCTGTCGGTGAAGATCTGGTACATGACGGCGCCCTTGGCCCACTCGGGAGTGGAGAAGCCGGGCATGATGCGGAATCTGTACTCGGGGCGTGCTCCTTCCTCGGCTCCGGCCGATGTGTAGAAGAAAGCGTCGCTTCCGTCATTAATAAGGAAATAATAAGTGAAGAGCTCTTCGGGGCACGTCATCACATACTCAAAGAAAACGAACCTGCCGCGAACCTCAACCGGTTCAAGGCGTTCGCCTTCGGAGTCGTTGATGAATATGTAGGCTTCGAGCCCCTCCGTTGCAGCAGTCCTAAGCCTAAGCCTCAGGGTATCCCCCGGCTTGGGCTGCGACGGTATCCTGTAGCTCTCTGTCCCGTCACAAAATGCTGCGTGTCTGGTATAATCACTCACGGTTTTCTAGCCTCGTCTCTTATTATCAATATATCGATCTATGATGTTGACCACTTCCCCGTTATCGTCCGCGACGTACTCTTGCGTCCTTCCGAAGAAGAGCTGCCTGTGAGCAAGGTGAAGAATATGGTTCGAATATTTCTGTGCCGCCTTAAGGTCGTGCGTTACCATGATGACCGCGATCTTATCTTCTTTATTGATCTTGGCGATGAGCTCGTAAAGCTCTGCGGTCGCCACCGGGTCGAGCCCCGACACCGGTTCGTCGAGCAGCAGGAGGCTCTTCGTCGCGCAAAGGGCACGCGCAAGGAGCACGCGCTGCTGCTGTCCGCCCGAGAGTTCCTGATAACTCTTCTTCCTAAGATGGTAGATCCCCATCGCGTTCATCTTCTCGAGCGCCAGTTCCTTCTCGGCCGCTCCGTAGAAAGGTCTGACTCCGAGTCTGTTGCCGCACCCCGAGAGAACGACTTCCTTAACACTCGCCGGGAAGTCCCTCTGGATATCGGTCTGCTGGGGCAGGTATCCGATCTCGTTCATCTTGAAGCCCTCACCCGGAACGATCTTACCCTTCATGGGCTTGATGAGTCCGAGGAGACCCTTGATCAGGGTACTCTTGCCGGCTCCGTTCTCGCCGATCACGCACAGATAGCTGTCACGGCCGACCGCGAAATCGACGTCGGTTAAGATCTCTTGTCCGTCATATCCGAGCGTGACATGATTGCATGACAGGATCGACATGATACCCTCCTACTTAAATAAATAATTCCTATGCCCAATCATAAGAAATCATGGCCTTTATGTCAATATCGGGCTTGTGTATTTGCGGAGTTTTCGGCTCAATGTTAGCAAATTTTTCGCTTTTTGTGAACTTTCGTGTCTCGGCTTTTTAATCACGCTCATCTTATGATAGAAAAGTTAGAATTTAAGCGGTTTTTTCTTGACAAAAGAAATCAAAAAGATTATAAATAGACATGTGGTGCAGAAAGCACCCCTAAAATCCGGTGGGATTGATATCAAGTCATATTAGGAGGATGTATCATGAACAAGGCTGAATTAGTAGCAGCAATCGCTGACAAGGCAGAGTTATCCAAGAAGGATTCCGAGAAGGCATTAAAGGCTTTCATCGACGTTGTAACCGCACAGCTCAAGAAGGGCGACAAGGTTCAGTTAGTTGGTTTCGGAACATTTGAAGTTTCCAAGAGAGCAGCTAGAAAGGGCAGAAACCCTCAGACCAAGAAGGCTATCAACATCCCTGCTTCCAAGGCACCTAAGTTCAAGGCCGGCAAGGCACTTAAGGACACTGTTAACGCCTAACTTATGATCGCTTAGCCACTGTGCCGCCGGTACAGTGGCTTTTTTTTCGCGTACATCGAGCAAGCTCTGCTTGCGAGATACGCGATTCCGAGGTTTTAATATGCGTTTAGACAAATATCTTAAAGTATCGCGTCTCATCAAGCGACGCACCATTGCAAACGAGGCTTGCGACGCGGGCCGCGTCACCGTTAACGACAAGGTCGCACGTGCCTCACTCGAGGTCAAGGTCGGTGACGTCATCGCGATGACACTCGGAGCAAAGACCGTGAAGGTCGAAGTTCTGAAGATCGTAGAGACACAGAACAAAGAAGAAGCGGGACTGATGTACAAGTACCTTTGACAGAGGTCAGCACCCGTCCGCACTATGCAGAGAGGAGTCGACATGTCCGAAACGACCGCCGCAAAGAAGAAGTCGTCACTGTGGCTGTGGATCATCGCAGCCGTCGTACTCATGCTCTGCCTTTTTTTGGTATACAAAACGGCTCAGGCCAACGAAGAGCTCGAAGCCAAGAACCGTGAGCTCAGCGAGTACATCGACGCCATAAACGCCGCCAACAACAAGACACACGAGATGGAGGAAGAGATCCGTTACCGCGCGACCGACGAGTACATCGAGGAAGCGGCGCGCGACATCGGACTTATCGACCCCAACGAAACGATCATTTCACCCGAGGAATAAGGTTACTTAATGGACAAGGACATCGCTTCATATATCATCGAAAACGACATGCTCAGAACCGGTGACTGCGTTATCGCAGCCGTCTCAGGCGGCGCCGATTCAATGTGCATGCTTTTTTGTCTTTCAGAGCTCGCTAAAGAGATGTCCCTGTCTCTTCACGCCGTACACGTCAACCACGGCATCCGCGGAGCAGAGGCCGACGGTGACGAGGCCTTCGTCAGGGACTACTGCGCTGCGCACGACATCCCCTTTACCGCGGTTCACGAGGACGTACCCGCGATCGCACGCAAGGAAGGCAAGACTCTCGAGGAAGCGGGACGCGAGGTCCGCTATAACGCACTCTTTAAGGTCGCCCGCGAGCTGAACGCATCGGCCGTGGCTCTTGCGCACAACCAAAGCGACCGCGCCGAGACAGTCCTTCTCAATCTCCTTCGCGGAAGCGGTATCACGGGCGGTGCCGGGATCAGACCGGTCACGCACCGCAGTGGCATCAAGCTCATCCGTCCTCTTCTTTCGATCTCACGTAACAGGATTGAGGAGATCCTCGCCGAGGCCGGCATCTCCTTCAGGACTGATTCCACCAACCTCTCGGACGAACACACACGCAACAGACTCAGATCCATGGTCTTCCCTCTCCTCACGCAGGAGGTTAACGCCCGCTCTGTCGAGCACCTCTGCGATTTCGCTCGTGACATGGCCGAGGTTTCGGACCTTATCGACAGTGAGGCCCGCGACATCATCGAAAAAGCTGTGGAAGACGGAAGTGTGAGCCTTCGCACCGGGAAAGTTCGCATAGGCGTTAAGCTATTAAAGAGCCTGCCTGCCGCACTGCAGACCGGGGTGATCAGGCTTCTCATCCCAAAGCTCACGTCGTCGCTCAAAGACATCTCCCGCACACACATCTCGTCGATCATCGCGCTCATGGGCGCCGGGACTTCGAAGACGGTCTCGCTCCCCTACGGGCTCACAGCCACAAGGACACGCGACTTCATCCTGATCGGCACGACGGATGAGCCGGGCGAACAGGAACCGGCAGAAAGCTTCTTTGAGACCAAAGTGATCACGGGTGATGCGCGCGCATCGGCTTTAACGCTTATAGCCACCGATTCATCCGATCCTTTCTCAAATAAAAACTGTACCAAATGGTTTGATTATGATAATATATGTGAGAATCTTGAATTCCGTTATCCTAAACCCGGCGACACGATCCCCGTTATGATCGGAGGCCGTATCTGCCGCAAGGAAGTCGCGAAGGTCTTCCGCGAGGCAGGGATCACGGCGAAACAGGCAGGGAGTGTCCCGATCGTCGCATGCGGCGACAGCGTTATCTGGATCCCCGGCCTGAGAAGGTGCGACGCGCATTTCGTCACACCCGAAACCAAGACAATCATAGAGATTACAAGGACAAGAACATGATTACTAATAAGAACAAAGGATTGATAATCTACATCATCGCGATAGTCGGACTCTTTGCGGCGCTTTACCTTTCGAGCCGCATCGGACAGAACGACTCGGTCAACTACGGCTTCTCCGCATTTAAGAGCGACCTCGACGCCGGGAACGTGCTCAGTATCGCGATCTACCCCAACGAGGAAGTGCCCACCGGCACGATCGAGCTGGTTGTTACGGGAGGACAGAGCTACTCCTTCTACAGCTCCGACGTGCGCGAGATCGAGCAGCTCGCCAGGGAGAAGAACATCATCTACTACATGGACTCCATCGACAAGCCGAGTGTCTTCCTGACCACGGTTCTTCCTTATATCATCATCGCGTTGCTCTTCGTCTTCATGATGGTCATCCTTTCGAGGCCCGCAGGCGGCTCGAATTCGAGGCTCATGGACTTCGGCAAGAGCAGGGCCCAGATGGTCAAGGATATCTCGGACCGCTTCAACTTCAAGTCTGTTGCGGGACTTATCGAAGAGAAGGAAGAGCTTGCGGAAGTCGTTGATTTCCTTAAGGATCCCCGCAAGTACGGGCTCCTCGGAGCACGAATCCCCAAGGGTATCCTCCTTGAGGGACCTCCCGGAACGGGTAAGACCCTCCTTGCCAAGGCTGTTGCCGGCGAGGCCAAGGTTCCCTTCTTCTCGATCTCGGGTTCCGATTTCGTCGAGATGTTCGTCGGTGTCGGTGCTTCCCGTGTAAGAGACCTGTTTACGAAAGCAAAGCAGAACAGCCCCTGCATTATCTTCATCGACGAGATCGATGCCGTTGCCAGAAGGCGTGGTGCCGGAATGGGCGGCGGTCATGACGAGCGTGAGCAGACACTCAACCAGATGCTCGTCGAGATGGACGGATTTGAGTCGAACAAGGGTATCATAGTCCTCGCGGCAACCAACCGTGTGGACATCCTCGATCCCGCGATCCTACGTCCCGGACGTTTCGACCGCAAGATCATAGTTTCACGTCCCGATGTGCGCGGCCGTGAGGAGATACTCCGTGTTCATGTCCGCAACAAGCCTCTCGGCGAGGATATCGACCTTCCCGAGATCGCGCGTACGACCGCGGGCTTCACGGGCGCGGATCTTGAGAACCTCATGAACGAGGCTGCCATCAACGCCGCAACACATAACCGTGCGTTCATCACAGACGAGGACGTTAAGAAATCGCTCATCAGAGTCGGTATCGGTTCCGAGAAGAAGAGCCGCATCATCTCTCCTCACGACAGGAAGATCACGGCTTACCACGAAGCGGGTCATGCGATCCTCTTCCACCTTCTCCCGGACGAAGGCCCCGTTTACACCGTTTCGGTCATCCCGACGGGTCAGGGTGCCGCAGGCTACACAATGCCTCTTCCCGACAAGGACAACATGCACTACACCAAGGGCAAGCTCCGTCAGGATATCATCGTGAACCTCGGCGGACGTGCCGCAGAGTCGCTTATCTTTGACGATATCACGACGGGCGCTTCGCAGGATATCAAGAACGCCACATCGCTCGCCAGAGACATGGTGACACGCTTCGGTTTCTCCGACAGTCTCGGACTTGTCTGCTACGCAAACGATGACGACGAAGTGTTCATCGGTCGCGACTACGGTCACACCAAGCGCTACAGCGAGGACACGGCAGGCCGTATCGATGCCGAAGTCAGAACGATCATCGACGAGTGCTTCAGCGAAGCAAAGCGCATCATCACAGAGAACCTCGACGTTCTCCACAGATGCGCGGCACTGCTTGTTGACAAGGAGCGCATCACAGGAAGCGAGTTCGAGGCACTCTTTAATGAACCCGCCGTCGAAGTCGATCCCGAGTGATCGTTATTGTACAGTTTTCACAAAAAGATTTTCAAAACTCGATTATCTTTGTGCACACTTCATTTGGGGACGCGATATAATAATACACGTAAACCCCAATACATTATATAGTTTTTGCTACACCCCATAAGTAACAAAAATACCTTCTCCAAAAAGAGGATGATCCCGCAAGGTCATCCTTTTTTACTTTTATGCCCCGCCCGGAGGCGATCCGAATATTTCGCAGTTTGTTCACATTTGTAGGGGGCTTGAACTCTTGAAAATAAACGTCTTATACAATATAATGTCATTCATGCAAAGGAACATTAACAGGATGTTTTTGATTGTGTATCACATGAGCAGTAAGCATTATTCACATACATAAAGGAGTATTGATCGTGGAAGATAATAAAGAAGAGATCGTCGTTTCCGCCGATTCCGAAAACAAAGAGAGCACTTCCGAATCGAAGAAGCTCACCAAGAACAAGGTAATCTCCGAGATCGCGAATTGGGCCATCATCATCGGTGTGGCTCTTATCCTCGCCACTCTCATCAACAAGTTCGTCATCATCAAGGCTGAAGTTATCTCCGGTTCGATGGAGGACACGCTCCAGATCGATGACGTTTATCTGGGCAGCCGGCTTTCCTACGTCTTCGGAGATCCCGAGAGAGGCGAGATCGTCTTCTTCAAGTTCCCCGACAACGAGGAAGAGACGTTTGTTAAGAGAGTTATCGGTCTCCCCGGTGAGAAGATCGAGATCAGGGACGGCAAGGTTTATATCAATGACGCCGCCGAGCCGCTCTACGAGCCCTACCTGAGAGAAACTCCCCGCAGCGAGGACTTCGGACCTGTCGTTGTCCCCGAGGATTCGTACTTCATGATGGGCGACAACCGTAATCACTCGAGCGATTCACGTGCATGGAACACCTTCTATGTTACGAAGGATCAGCTGCTCGCCAAGGCATGGCTCAGGATCTGGCCTCCTTTCCATCTGGCAGATCATTATGACTATGATGAAGAGTGACAGTCTGTCACCCCATATATTTAAGAATAAAAAGAGCGGATCATGACGCCTATAAGAAAGTGGCAGCATCACACGTCACCGGGTAAATACAATAATAAATGAAGCAGATTCATACGCTTATAGAAAGGTAACAAACAAAGTGGACGAGAACAAAGATTTAACTGCTCAGGACGAGCTGAGTGTTTCCGAAGAGGCTGTTGCGGAAGAGCAGGCTGCTACTGAGGAAGTTGCAGAAGAGAGTGTTTCAGCTGAACTAACAAAAGAGGATAATTCTTTTGAAGAAACCGGTACAAACGAACTGAATGCACCCCAAGAGACAACCGGAGAATCAGAGAACGAGGAGTCGGGTTCTGAAACAGATGAACAGACAGAGCAAAACAATATAGCTGATGTTCAGGATGAGGCTCAGGATGATCAGGATGAGAATCAGGATGGTCAGGATGAACAGAACGAGCAGAACGACTCAGAGGAAGGCTTCTATAATGTTAAGCTTTCGGATGAGGAGCTTGACGAGGAAGACAGGATCGAACTCCACAAGACAAAGGTTTCGGCAGTGATCGTAGCTTCGTTCGCACTGCTGGCTGTGATCGCCATAGTGATCGTTCTGATCGTAGTCATCAAGTATGGTAAGGATAAGGATTCCTCGACGGATATGTCGTCAACCCGGGAAACCTCCCAGATATCCGCAGTACCTGCAGGCACAGATTCAGACGCAACCGCAGATGCAGATACCGCGACAGTTAACGATGCAGACGCTTCCGAAGAAGCTCCTTCGGAGCCTATCGACTACACCGACTACGGCGTGACCGTTACACTCGGTGATTACAAGAACCTGAAGTTCGAAGTCCTCGAACCTACGGTGACTGACGAAGAAGTGGATGTTGAGGTAGATTCGTTCCTTGAGGCGCTTACCGAGATCCGTGATATTACAGACAGAGCCGCACAGGAAGGCGACACGGTTACGATCGACTTCGACGGTATCGTGGACGGAGAGCATCACGACAGCACCACCGGAACAGACTTTGAAGTAACGATCGGTTCCCACAGAACGATCACGGGATTTGAGGACGGTATCGTCGGACTCAAGGTCGGAGACACTAAGGTTCTCAACCTTACCTTCCCCGATCCTTATACAAACCCGGACTTCGCCGGAAAGCCTGTTGATTTCACTATCACGGTAAAGAGCATCCGTGCTCCCTATACTCCCGAACTCACGGACGAGGTTGTTGCCGAGAACACAGACTACGAGACGGTTGAAGCATTCCTCGAGAACACTAGGGCGGAGCTTCTCGCCGACAAGAAAGAAAACGCAGTTGAAAGCGCTTTCGAAGCTGCAGTTGATGATCTTGTGAACAAGAGCACCTTCAGCAGCGAAGTGGAGAAAGAGATCGCCGACAGGATCGAGTACTACAGAAGATACTACGACAACTACTTCATGCAGTACTTCGGAGTTGATGCACTCACCTACTCCTCCATGACTCAGGAACAGTACGACGAGATGTTACGCAACATCTCGGAGCCCGAGGTTAAGTACCCCTACATCTACAAAGAGATCGCAAAGGCAGAGGGTTACTCACCGAGTGAAGAAGAAAGAGCCGCACGCTTCCACGAACTGTTCTACGATATGTACGGATTTGAGAGTGAAGAAGAGATCTACAAGACCTTCACCAAGAAGATGTGCGACCTGACAGTCGAGTACGAGCTTCTATCAAGGTACGGCTATAACTACTTAAGAAAAAGCCTGGGGCTGTCCACTCTTGAGGACTGACGCCATAACAACCGGGTTCGGCCTGATCGATACGAGAGATTAAAACAGATTTAAAAAGGCGGTTTTTTACCCGCCTTTTTTAGTGTATATTGGGATATGCACTCTTAACGTCTGGATCTGAATCCGCAGATACCACCGATCACACCGCCGATGATGTGTGTCAGCTGGGATACGTTGTCGGTATCAAATATGCCCTGGTAAACCTGCTGTCCGAGGTAAACGGCAGCCACTATGATGAACGTTATCGGAACCTCTCTTTGTCTAAAGCCGCACACCGAAGCAAGTACTATGTAAGCGAAGACTACTCCGCTCGCTCCGAAGAGCATCACGCCGGGGAAGAAGATGAAATGTATAATCCCGGAGAAAAGCGCCGTAAGCCCGATCACCAAAAGCAGGAGCCCCGAGCTGTATCTCTCCTCAAGCATGGGGCCGAGTATCAGTATCAGAAGCATGTTGTTGACGAGATGGTTCACATCGGCATGCCCGAATATATGACAAAAGAACCTCACGTACGTCAGCGGATCTGCGAGCGATGCGCGGTACACTCCGAAAACAAGGGTGTCGCTCTTCCCTCCCGTTACGGATGAAAGCACGAGCGCGAGAACGCATATCGCGACAAAAGTCAGTGTAAAGGGTGCGTTCAGCACCAGCTTGTATCTGTGACTGCCTGCCATATTAAACTCCTCTTTTTAGGTCTCTTTATTCCGTATAGTTTTCTTTTTACTCAGAACAGCGAGCAGCTCCGAGATACGAGCAAACTGCTGCAGCGAGAGCACCTCTCCTCTTGCGAGGGGTGAAAGGCCGAGACTCTCAAGGGCTCCGGCTACTTCTTCCTTCGTGCAGTTCAGTCCCTGTGCGTTCGTCAGCGCGTTCTGAAGCGTTTTGCGGCGCTGACCGAAGGCTGCCTTGACGATAGCGAACATGTGGTTCGGATCCCCCGTCGAAACGGGCGGTTCAGGACGCACCGTAAGCCTCACTACCGCGCTCATGACATCCGGGCGGGGCATGAAGCAGTTCTTCGGAACGTTGGCCGCAAGGTAGCACTCCGAGTAGTACGAAACAGCAACAGTGAGTGCTCCGTAGTCCTTCGTGCCGGGCTGCGCGCACATGCGGGAAGCCACTTCCTTCTGGACCATAAGCGTCATGGATTCCATGGGCACATGCTTCTCAAAAAGCCCCATGATGATGGGTGTCGTTATGTAATACGGCAGGTTCGCCACTACCTTGACGGGCCGGCCGCCGTTCTCTGTCCTGACGAGCTCCTCGATGTCGACCTTGAGGACGTCCTCGTTGATGATCGTGAGGTTCGTGTAGTCCTTGAGGATGTCTTCTTTCAGTATCTTCACGAGATCCCTGTCGATCTCGATCGCGATGACCTTGCGTGCGCGCTCACACAGATACCTCGTCATCGTCCCGATACCGGGCCCGATCTCGAGCACGCAGTCGTCCTCCGTAACGCCCGCCGCATCGATGATCTTCTCGATGACATGACCGTCGATAAGGAAGTTCTGGCCGAACTTCTTGCGGGGCATAAGGTCGTATTTCTTCAGTATTCCTATCGTTCTTGCAGGTTCGTCATTTAGTATCATTATTATATCCCGTAAAATCTCTGAGCGTTTGCAAATGTAATGTCTTCCGCCTCTTCAACGCTTATCCCGCGAAGCTCGGCCAGAGCCCGCACGACATGCTTGATGTTCGAAGAGTCGTTCCTGCTTCCCCTGAAAGGTTCGGGTGCGAGGTACGGGCAGTCCGTCTCAAGGAGGATCCTGTCCGTCGGAAGCGCCGCAACGGCTTCGCGAAGCTTCCTGCCGTTCTTGAAGGTGAGCACACCTCCGACCCCGATATAAAGGCCCATGGCGGCGTATTCGAGCGCCTGCTCCTTCTCGTAGGAGTAACAGTGCATAACAGCCGAAAGGGGCTTTCCTGACCTTTTAAAGCGGTCCCTGACGATGTCGAAGGTCACCTGCGCGGCATCCCTGCTGTGGATGACCACGGGAAGTCCGAACTCGTCGGCCAGATCCCACTGTCTGATGAAGGCTTGCTTCTGAAGCTCGAGCGAGTCCTTGTCATAGTGTAGGTCGATACCGATCTCGCCGACCGCCCTGACGCGCTTGCTGCCCGTGATCAGGCTCCTGAGCGCCTCGATCCCGCTGTCGTCAACCTCGTGGACACTCTCGGGATGGATCCCGACCGCGGCCCAGATTCTTTCATCACTCTCAGCGAGCCTCACGGATGATGCGGAGCTCTTAAGATCGGCCCCTATGTTTACCACGCAGCCGACTCCGCTCGCGAATACCTTCCTAAGGACCTCGTCCCTGTCCTCATCGAAAGCGCTGTCGTCATAGTGCGCATGTGTATCAAAAATCATAATCTTCTCTTTCTGACAATAATGATCGTGATCGCTCCGAGCAGGAGGATGACAGCCGCGATGAGCGCGCCGTACATGAGCGGTCTGAGCTCCATGGGCTTCTCCTTGCGCGTGCTTTCGAGCTGTTCGGGCCAGATCCTCGTCCTCGACGAAAGGTCCGTGAAGGCCTCCTCGGGAGGTATCAGGAACCTCGGCCATTCCTTGTTGTACTTCTCCTGCGTCATGGGGTCGTCCTCGAGGTAGTAGACGATGTCGGCCGATCCGACGACTCTTTCTCCGTACGTATATGTGACATGTCCGATCACGTTATCCCCGTGGCCGATCTCGGTCCCGGGCTCGAGGATAACTTCGCGTTTTGTATCCGATGGAAGCGCGTACGAAGGCAGAATGATGATGCCCTCGGTACCGGTCGAAAGGAGTTCTCTCCTGTCCTCGTCGAACTTGTTCTCCGAGTCGAACATGGACGGGAGGGTCTCTTCTACGCCTCCTGCCGTCGTGCTGTCGCCTGCCTGGGTCATCTTGTAGACATTGAAATTATCGAAACCGAATTCGAGAAGCTTCCTTGAGTCGGCGTAAACATCGTTCCATGTGGGCGCGTGCATTACGACGCTGATCAGCGTCTTGCCGTCCTTTCGCGCATATGTGACAAGCGCGTAACCTGCCTGGTTCGTCGCTCCCGTTTTGCCACCGATGCAGTAATCGTACTTCTGAGTGCCGTTAAGGAACCAGTGGTGGTTGGTGAGGAGCTTTTCGGAGTTCTTGTTGGTGGTGGGCATGGCGAATGTCGCTGTGCCCGTGATCTTCATGAAATCCTCGTTGCCGTAGGCCGCGCGTGATATGAGCGCGAGGTCGTAGGGGCAGGTGTAGTGGTCGTCATCATGGAGTCCGTGGGAGTTGGCGAAGTGGGATCTCTCGCAGCCCAGGCTCTGTGCCTTCCAGTTCATCATCTTGATGAACCTCGCGATCGAACCGCCGACATGCTCGCCAACGGCGTAAGTCGCTTCGTTACCGGACTCGAGCATGATACCGTAAAGCGCCTGTTCGAGAGTGACCTGCTCGCCTTCCACAAGACCCATACGGCTACTCGTCTTGGAGACGTAGTTGTCGGCCGCGTAGGAGACCGTCACGATCTCACTCAGGTCAGCGTTTTCAAGAGCCACAAGAGTCGTGAGGATCTTGGTGGTGCTGGCGGGGTAGAATCTTTCGTAGATGTTCTTCTCATAAAGGATACTGCCCGTGTCGGCATCCATGAGTATCGCTCCGTCGCCGGTGAGGTTCGGACCCGCGGGCCACGCAAGGATCTCCTCGTCTGCCGAGGCGGGAACTGCGTCTGCTATGAATAGGCTTCCACAGCCAAACAAAGACACAGTTATAGCAGTGATAAGAATAATTATGAAGCTGTTATGTTTCCTTCTCCCGATCACTGTCGTCACTTCCAATCCTCTTCTTTTTTCAGGCAATTGAATTGCCCGTATAGAGCTTGTAATAACGTCCCTTCTGCTCGATAAGTTCGTCATGAGTTCCGCGCTCCACGATCCTGCCCTGCTCGAGAACCATGATGCAATCACTGTTCTGAACGGTTGAAAGTCTGTGCGCGATAACGAACGTCGTCCTGCCCTTCATAAGGCTGTCCATACCTCTCTGGACGATCTTTTCGGTTCTGGTATCGATCGAGGAGGTTGCCTCGTCGAGGATCAGAACGGGAGGATCGGCGATAGCCGCTCTCGCGATCGAGAGAAGCTGTCTCTGGCCCTGCGAAAGGTTGGCTCCGTCGCCGGTAAGCTGCGTGTCGTAGCCCTTGGGAAGCTTCTTGATGAAGTTGTGGGCGTTGGCGAGCTTGGCTGCGGCGATGACTTCCTCGTCGGTCGCATCGAGCTTGCCGTAACGGATGTTGTCCGCAACGGTACCGGTGAAGAGATGTGTATCCTGAAGAACGATACCGAGCGAGTGACGCAGGTCGTTCTTTTTGATCTTGTTAATGTTTATGCCGTCGTATCGGATCTTGCCGTCCTGGATATCATAGAACCTGTTGATGAGGTTCGTGATGGTAGTCTTGCCGGCACCCGTCGATCCGACGAAAGCGATCTTCTGTCCGGGCTTGGCGAAGAGCTTGACATCGAACAGTATCTGCTTCTCGGGAACGTAGCTGAAGTCCACGCCGTCAAACACAACGTCGCCCTTGAGCTCTACGTAATCAGTCTCACCGCTTGCCTTATGGAAGTGCTTCCAAGCCCAGCGACCCGTGCGCTCCTCGCTCTCCTCGAGTCCGTTCGCGCCTTCTCGGGCATTGACGAGGGTAACATAACCGTCATCGGTCTCGGACTGCTCGTCGAGAAGCTTGAAGATCCTATCGGCACCCGCGAGTGACATGATAACGGATGCGAACTGCATACTGATCTGGTTGATGGGCATGCTGAAGCTCTTGTTGAGGGTCAGGAAGCTGGCGAGCCCACCGAGCGTGAAGCCGCCGACACCGCCCATAGCGAGCGCAGCACCGACCACGGCGATTATAACGTAGTTGACGTTGCTCATCTGCATGTTGATGGGGCCGATGAGGTTGGCGTAACGATTGGCGTTATATGCGCTGTCGCAGAGACCGTCGTTGAGAGCCTTGAAGCCCTTGATGGACTCCTCTTCATGACAGAAGACCTTGACAACCTTCTGGCCGGTCATCATCTCCTCGATGTAGCCGTTGACGGCTCCGAGGTCCTTCTGCTGCTTAACGAAGTACTTACCCGAAAGTCCCGACACCTTCTTGGTGATCAGGATCATGATACCGATAAGGAAGATCGACAGGAGCGTGAGCCAGCCGTTCAGGAAGATCATGCTGATAAGCACGCTGACGATCGTGATGATACTGTTTACGAGCTGAGGGATACTCATGCTCACCATCTGCCTGAAGGTGTCGACGTCGTTCGTGTACATGGACATGATGTCGCCGTGCGAATGCGAGTCGAAGTACCTGATGGGCAGGCTCTCCATGTGCTCAAACATCCTGTCGCGGATGCGCTGCATCGTGCCCTGTGTCAGGAACACCTGCACGAGCTGCTGAAGGTAAGCAGCAAGGAAACCGCCCGCGAGGATGAGCGCAACTCTGAGGATATCGGCAGGAAGCGTCTCGGAAAGCGATCCGCCCCCGTTCAGTGCAGGAGTGATGTGTTTGTCTATAAGCGTTTGTGTAAAGAGCATTCCCTGAACCGTCGCCTGTACGGACAGGAAGATGCAGACCGCGATAAAGATCCACTTGAGCATGTTGCCCTTAAATACCAGCTTCATGAGCCTCAGGAAGATCTTCCCGGGGTTCTCGACCGTGGGCTTAACGCCTCTCGGCACTCTGTTCATAGGTCCCGGCATCAGTCCTTCCCCCTTTCGTCAAAGTCGGCATCCGCGCCTGTCTGCGACTCGTAGATGTCTTTGTAGATCTCGTTGTTTTTGAGGAGCTCGTCGTGCGTTCCGATGCCGCTCACTCTGCCGTCATCCATGACGATGATCCTGTCGGCGTGGCAGACACTCATGATCCTCTGGGAGATGATGATCTTGGTCGTGTCGGGGATCTCGTTCGCGAACGCGTTCCTGATCGCCGCATCGGTCGCTGTGTCGACCGCGCTCGTGCTGTCGTCGAGCACGAGGATCTTGGGCTTCTTCACGAGGGCTCTGGCGATACAAAGCCTCTGCTTCTGGCCGCCGGAGACGTTCGTTCCGCCCTGCTCGATGCGGGTGTTGTAGCCGTCGGGCAGACTGTCGACAAAATCATCGATGCAGGCGAGCTTGCATGCACGCTTGCACTCCTCGAGTATCTGCTCGTCCGTCAGGGTGTCGCGGTCAGGCCTGCTGCGCCTGATGCCCCACGAAAGGTTCTCGGTGATCGAGCCGGAGAAGAGGACGTTCTTCTGAAGCACAACGCTCACCTCGTCACGGAGGGTCTCGATGTCGTACTCCCTGACATCCCTGCCGCCGACGAGCACGCTGCCGTCGCTGACATCGTAGAGTCTGCTGATCAGGCTGACGAGCGTCGTCTTACCGCTTCCGGTTCCGCCGATGATGCCGACGGTCTCACCTGCTTTAATACTAACGTTTATGTCATCAAGGATATTTTCCTGAGCCTGTTTGTCATACTTGAAGGATACACCGTTAAAGCTGATCGAGCCGTCCGGGATCTCCATGACGGGGTTCTCGGGATTGGTGATATCGGGCTCTTCCGAGAGGACCTCGCCGATACGCCTCATGCTCGCCAAGCTCATGGTCATCATGACGAAGACCATGGAAACCATCATAAGGCTGAAGAGGATGCTCATGCAGTACGAAAGGAGACTGATGAGATCACCCGTCTGAAGCTCGGTCTGACCGGAGTTGACGATCATGTTCGCGCCGACCCAGCTCACGAGGAGTATACATGTGTAGCTGGTGATGTTCATAACGGGGTTGTTGATAGAGATAAGGAGCTCCGCCTTGGTGAAGATCTTCCTGATGGCGGCACTTGCCTTCTTGAACTTCTTAACTTCATGATCCTCACGGACAAAAGCCTTGACAACTCTGATGCCCGAAACGTTCTCCTGAACGCTGGCGTTGAGCTCGTCGTACTTGGGAAATGCCTGCGAGAACACCTTGGTAGTCTTGGAGATAAGGATTGAAAGAACGATCGCAAGGAAGACCGTCGCGCCGAGGTAGATGAGCGCGATCTTCGGGCTGATGATAAAGGACATCACGAGCGCGATGACAAGCGACGCGGGTGCTCTCATGCACATACGAAGTGCCATCTGGTACGCGTTCTGGACGTTCGTGACATCGGTCGTGAGACGTGTCACGAGACCTGCGGTACTGAACCTGTCGATGTTGGAGAAAGAGAATGTCTGGATCTTCTCGAACATGCCCTGTCTGAGGTTCTTGGCAAGACCCGTCGAAGCCTTGGCGCCGTACTTGCCGCCCATGATACCGGCAAAGAGTCCGACGAGCGCCGCTACGATCATGAACCCTCCAACAAGAAGGATGACCCCGAGGTTCCCGCCTCCTTCCGCATTGATACCGTCATCAACGAGGATGCCCATAAGATACGGCACGATCATCTCCATGATAACTTCGAGTATCATAAAGCAGGGCGTCACAATGGACGCCGCTTTATACTCTTTCACATATGAAAGTATTTTCCTGATCATTGTTTATGCCTCTGCTTGTTTATTTGAATCCTGTCAGTTCTGAGGGAAATGCTTTCCGTCACTGTAGAACTCTTTCTCTGTCTTTAAAAGGTACGTGTCGTCGGCTCCGCCGTCGTCCCATGTAACATCCACATAAAGCCACTCGTTGTCGATAAGGACTCTGTTCCACATGTGAGCTTCTCTCGATGCACCCCAAGGTGTGGATGTCGACTCGCCGACAACCAGCTCGTCCTTAACGCCGACCTTGAGCATCATGACATGGAACAGCGACGCATATGCCTGACAAACGCCGGTTCCGTCATCGAGCATCGCATGGAAGGTGTGATCGCTCTTGGGACCGCTCTCGACAATGGGCTTAGCGTACTCGTAGTTCTCACACATGTAATCATGGACTGCAATAACCTTTTCCTCGTCAGTCATCTTCTTGGTGATGATCGAGTCAAGGATCTCGTCGATCCGGTCACTGTATGCCTGAACATCCTTGTCCGCTGCGGAGTATACAGAACTGTCCGCTGCGATACTGTTGATCTGGTGTTCCTTACCAAATTCCCAATCGATAGTGATCGTCTTGTACGGATCACCCACGACACCGAACGCTCCTATCTTGAACTTGGATGTTTCGTAGTAGCCTTCGTACTTCTGCCTCCACTCTCTCGCATACTTCATGATTATATCGTAGTATTCCGCGGGTGCGTAGATCTCGAGCGGAGTGATGAGCTTTTCGCATGACAGGCAGAAGACCGAATAAAGCGTATTGAGATCGCTGACCTTCATGCCCTTCGTATACTTAACGTCAATCCTTCTGTATCCGGCGGGATCGGAATCGGAGTTCTTCTCTCCTCCCTTACGCTGGTCGATAACCTTCTTAAAGAGGCTCTTCTCATACTTGAGCTTGCCGTCGTAGTTGGAATTGATGACCAGACCGTATCCGGTTGCTTTGTATGTACCGCCGTCGATCGTAACGTTCGGCTTGCCGATGACGATCAGGCAATTGCCACCGTTAAAGGTTCCGCCCTTGATGCTGAACTTGAGGCCTTCGTTTTCGCAATTGATCGAGCAAACGGTCTCGGCACAGATGATCTTGCCGCCGGTGATCGTGAGAGGGCAGTCCTTAGCAGTGATGCCGACAACTCCCGTCGATTCGATCGTTCCTCCGTTGATGACCGCCGAACCGTTCCCGACGTTCTCAAGAAAGATACCTGCATAACCGGCCTTGATCGATCCGCCGTTGACAGTGATCTCAGCCAGATCGGAAGCCTCAGTGTTCCTGATATATACTCCGTATGATTCACCGTTTTGACTCGGAGCAAAGGTTCCTCCGTTAACGAACACCTGTCCCTTACCGATGTAGATACCCACGGAGTTAATGACGAACTCGCCTCCGTTTACCTGTACGGTTCCTCCGTTAACGGTGACGGGATAGCCGTTGTTCTGTGTAACGCTGTACTTTCCGCCGCCGACGACCATGGTTCCGCTCTCACTGAAGAGACAGAAAGATGACGACTCTACGGTCAGATCGGAAATGATCACTTCTCCACCGAGCTGCCTAATTCCGGTCTTGGAACCCATGATGTCTCCGCCGTTCATCTGCACCGTGCCTTCTTTGACATAAAGACTTCCGACGCTTCCTCCCGAGAGGCTTCCTCCGTTCATGATCACATCACCGGAGCTATAGATGACACGCTCTCCGTCCGACATCAGGGATCCTCCGTCGAGTCTGAGAGTTCCGTCAACACAATCGACGATCCCGCCCTTGCCCGTGTTGAGCATAAAGGCAGTTTTTTTCTCGGATGAATCAAGGATGGTAAGGCTTGCGCCCTCCGTAACACGGAACATACCGCAGTCTGTGGATCCTCTCACCATCTCGCCGCTCAGATCGAGCGTAACATCACCGAATACCGGGATGGTTTCCCTGATGCCGATGACACCGATCGCGAGCTTAAAGGCTCCGCCCTTGCCCGAAGACAGTGCTTCGGTGAGCTCGTCCTTGTTGTTGATATCCTTGAATTTGAGCGAAGTCTTGCCTGCTTTGGAAACGGTAACCTTACACTTGAAGCTTTCCGATTTGCCGTTCAGATGCGAAACTGTCGCGGTAACGACTGCCGATCCCTTCTTTTTGCCCGTAACAAGACCGGTTGCACTGACTGTAGCAACCTTTTTATCTGATGTTTTAAACGAAACTTTGTCTCCGCTTGCGAGCTCTTTAACAAAAAGCACCGTCTTCTCGCCGACTGCGAGTGAAAGCTTGCTTTTACTGAGCGTCGTCTTGGCCGCCTTGGGAGCTGCCTGCGCTGTGACGGTGTCGTTAACCAACCCGTCTCCTGCCGGTGTGAGCACTAAAACCAGAGTCGCCAAAAGTATAGCGGCGACACTCAACGAAAACCTGTACGCTTTTGCTCTCTTTCTGCCCATGAGTACCTTCCTTTCGGTTCAAACATGTAACCAATTTATTATACCACAAAAACGCACTTTTTTACAGCGGATTTTTCCGCAGGGTACATCTGAGATCAGGTTCATGACAACCGTTCTCATAGTCGTCAAAAGACATCTTCCCGAAAAAGAAAGGAACCCCTTCCGGAGTTCCTTTCCCGCCGGCCTTGCGACCGATCATATACCGCGCAAATCATGGAAGAATTTACTGCTGCTCATTGCCTTCGTTCTCAGCGGGCTTCTCGGCTGTCCCGGCCTTGTGAGCCTCCATGGACTCTTCAAAACCCTTGGCAACCATCTTCGCGAAAGCGGTTGCCTCCTGAACGACTCCGTCCGCCTTGTCGGCTACTGTCCCGGCACCTCTGTAAACTGCTGCGCCGATGCTTCCGAGTGTCTTGGCAAACTTCTCGGCATACTTATCGAAATCGATCGAAGAGAAGTCGAATGCTTTCTTCTTGTTACCGATCTCCTTGAGCTCATTGATAAGCTCCTCTACACTTCCGAGCTCCTTGCAGATCTCGTCCTCGCTCTTTCCGAGAGCGATACCCTCGTCGAAATGCTCCTCGTAATCACTGATGATCTCGTCACGGATCTCCTTGTCGAATCCGCAAAGGCCGCTCTTCAGCTGTGCCATATACTCAACTTTAGTCATATTCTTATCCTTCCTTTCTGCGGAACAGGCTTTCCTGCTCCTCCTCTTCTTTGTTTAATACGTTTATTCTTTCGTTTCTAAACCTTAGGTCTTCAGTCTCCTATGATATTGTTGACCGCGCTGACGAAGCTCTTCCACTCTGCTTTAAGCTCTTCCTGATACTGTCTGCCGCTGTCTGTCAGGTGATAATACTTCCTTGCGGGGCCGTTCTCCGACTCACGCAGGTAAGTGCTGACATGCTCTTCATCCTTCAGGCGCTTCAAGATAAGGTAAAGCGTTCCGGTGGCGATGGTCATGTCCGACGAGATCTCCTCTGTGAGATCGTAGCCGTATCTGTCCGAACCTGCCAGCTTCGAAAGAACGCAGAGCTCGAGGGCGCCTTTTTTAAACTGTGTATTCATATTGAACCTCCTCTTTAGAAGCTTGTTTTCGTTCCGGTCTTGACCGGCCTGATAGGTGCATCATATCACAGTCTATTCTATAATGCAAGATACTATTTATAAAAAATTTCTAAAATTGTAATAATACCTTTTAATCCGGTGCTTGATTATATAGTAAAATTATTATATTATATTACTAGAGTAATGCTATGTTCGTGTCATACAACATAATACATACGAGGTGGCTATGCAAACATTGATCAGGCCTTCTGCTAAGATAAGGCAAAACTATAATGAGATATCAGAATTATGCAAATCGACGAAGTCCCCTGTTTTTCTGACCAAAAACGGAGAAGGGGACCTTGTTGTCATGGATATTGAAACGTTCGATAAACGGGAAAGCGCATTGGAACTCAGAGAGAAGCTTGTAGAAATTGAAGAAAAAAGATTGGCCGGAAGGCCCGACAATAACGCCCGTGATGTACTGGCAGAGCTGAGAGAGCGACATAATGGATAAATATACAATGGAAATATCGAGCTTATCACATCTGGCGTCATCTTTGGGCAGTTTATCAGATATACTATAATGTACAAACAGTCAAACTTGAATACATAATCGACGATCGTCAAGACTATAAGCGATTTGTAAAATAATGAAACCCGCGAATCGATCCGCGGGTTTCTGTTTACTTATATTTCTGACGATCAGGTAATCACTTAAGAACCGACTTAACCTTAGCAACAACGTTCTCTGCGGTGAAACCGAACTTCTCGAACAGCAGGTTCTGGGGAGCGCTTGCTCCGAAGCCTGTCATGGTGAGTGTAGCACCGTCGAGTCCTACGTACTTGCCCCAACCGAAATCGGAAAGTGCCTCAACAGCAACTCTTGCGCGAACGTTCTTAGGAAGAACCTTCTCTTTGTAGTCATCGCTCTGCTCTTCGAAGATATCCATACAAGGCATGGAAACAACTCTTACATCGATGCCTTCGTTTGCAAGGAGTTCCTTAGCTGCTACGCAGAGGCTGACCTCTGAACCGGAAGCGATAAGGATCGCATCGGGAGTAGTCTTCTTGGAATCCTTAAGGATGTAAGCACCCTTAAGAGCTTCCTTCGACGAACCCTTGAGCTGAGGAAGGTTCTGTCGTGTGAGCACGAGACCTGTAGGTGTCTCCTTTGATGTAACAGCGCTGTACCAAGCAGCAAGTGTCTCGGTAGCGTCAGCGGGTCTGAACATGTGGAAGTTAGGAAGCGAACGAAGCATAGCTGCCTGCTCGATGGGCTCATGTGTAGGTCCGTCCTCACCGACACCGATACTGTCATGTGTGAAGATCATGGTTGTAGGGATCTTCATGAGGCATGCAAGTCTGAGCATGGGCTTTGTGTAATCACTGAATACGAAGAATGTTGCGGCGTAACCGCGGAGTCCGTAAAGAGTGATACCGTTTGCGATAGCTGTCATGGCCTGCTCACGTACACCGTAGTGGATGTTGCGGCCTGTAGCGTCATCCTTCGAGAAGAATGCTTCTTCCTTCATGTCGGAGATGTTTGAAGGAGCAAGGTCTGCAGAACCGCCGAAGAGGCCGGGAACTGCGTTCTTAACTCTGTTGAGAGCCATACCGGAGAGCTTTCTGGTAGCCTCTGCCTTGTCCTCGAACTTCCAGTAATCAGCATCATCAAGAAGCTTCTTAGCTGCGTCAAGATCGAAATCTGCATCGATGGCTGCCTTGAGCTCGGGGAACTTAGCGCAGTAATCTGCGTAAAGCTTGTTCCAAGCTTCCTCTGCCTTAGCGCCTTCTGCGGCGAGTGCAGCGTAGTTAGCATAAACGTCATCGGGAACAAAGAAAGGATCAAGGCTTTCCCAGCCGAGGTTCTCCTTGAGAGCTTTAACATTATCATCGCCGAGAGGCTCGCCGTGTGCCTTGGGTGAACCTTCCTTAGCGGGGCAACCCTTACCGATGATCGTCTTGCACATGATGAGTGAAGGACGCTTCGTGTCAGCCTTAGCCTCCTCGATAGCCTTAGCGATAGCAGCCATGTCGTGACCGTTTTCTACAACGATAGTCTGGAATCCATAAGCGTCAAATCTCTTAACAACATCCTCAGCGAAAGCGATGTCTGTGCTGCCCTCGATGGTGATCTTGTTGGAGTCGTAGATAACGATAAGCTTGGAAAGGCCAAGTGTTCCGGCAAGTGAGAATGCCTCGTTACTGATACCCTCCATCATGCAGCCGTCGCCGCCGAGAACGTATGTATAGTGATCGAATACAGGGAAGCCGGGCTTGTTGTACTTAGCAGCCATGTGTGCTTCCGACATAGCCATGCCGACTGCCATGGCCATACCCTGACCGAGAGGGCCTGTTGTAGCCTCAACACCCTTGGTATGTCTGTACTCGGGATGACCGGGTGTAAGTGAATCCATCTGTCTGAAGGATGCAAGGTCTTCTTTGGTAAGACCGTATCCGAAAAGATGGAGAAGTGAATAAAGAAGAGCCGAGCCGTGTCCGCCGGAGAGGATGAACCTGTCACGGTTTCTCCAATCGGGGTTCTTAGGATTGTGCTTCATCTCCTTGCCCCAAAGGGTGTAAGCGATGTCAGCGCAGCCGAGAGGAAGACCCGGATGGCCTGATTTTGCTTTCTGAATTGCGTCCGCTGCAAGCACGCGGATGGCATTTGCGGATTTTTGATCAATATTACTCATAGCGCGTTCCTTTCTCAATTGATTATTGACTGAAATCCCCACAATCATAGCACATATTCACTACTTTTGCCATATAATTTTATACCATTCGGGCACTATAAGATAACAGATGGTTGAGGTAAATCCGTCAGCCAGCCATTATGTACAGCACGATCAAGATTCGCTTCTATCCACTTATAGACTTCCGGCATGAACTCCCTGATGACAGCCATGCGCTTTTCAACAGCTTCTCTCGACACACTGCCCTCAACCCAGGTATGTCCGTCCGTCAGAGTATTGTGAAGGAAAGGTTGAAGCCGGTCCATACAGGCTGCATATTTTGCATCCGGGGTCTCCATTGCATCAAACTCCTCCCACAGAGAACGGATCAATGCTCCCTGATCGGGAGGCAGCTTGGCAAACAGCTTGTCCGCGGCTTCCGCTTCCCGCGCTGTCTTGTCTGCGTTTCCTTTCGCATCATATGCGAATGTATCTCCGGCATCTATCTCCACGATATCATGCACCACACACATCTGAACCGCTCTGCTGACATCTACGGGTTCAACTGTATATTCAGAAAACAACATGGCCATTGCCGCAATATGCCAAGAGTGCTCCGCATCATTTTCTCTGCGACTCTTGTTGATCAGCAATGTCCGACGAAGAACATCCGTCATCTTATCAATCTCGGCCGAAAACAACAACTGACAGTTCAGTCTTACGTTCCCGCTTTCAACAAAATCTTTCATCGACACAATCGTTTTCCCCCTTCCAATTTTTCCGTCCCATTGGCAATAATATCATATTATCCGCGTGATGGCGAGGGATAGGGTCAGGGATGTAAAATCCTGTTTCGCCTTGTCTTTTTAAGTTCAAAATGATATGTTTGATTTGGTTAAAAGCAAAAACAATAAGGAAACGCAGTAAAAGAAACCGACTGCAAAGAGACATGAATAATATAACTGTTAAAGCATACGGAAAGATAAACATTGCGCTCGACATACTTGGGCGGCGCCCCGACGGGTACCACGAAGTCAGCATGATCATGCAAAGCGTTTCGCTTGCGGACGAGCTCGTTTTCGAGGCGGCGGGCGAGCCCGGGATAACTCTTATGTATACAAACTCGGAAGATCCCGGCGAAGCAACGCCCGGTAGGCTCTCCTCAGATGATCATTATTCTGCAGGGTCGCCCTTGCTTCCCCCGGGGGACAGCAACATTATATGCAAGGCGTACCATGCCCTTAACGCGTACCTCGCTTCCCGGAGCTGCGCGACAGATCACCAAATGTCCTTACACACACCGGCGGGTTCAGCTATAACCCCCCTCGGCGGAGTCAGGTGCACGCTCACCAAAAACATCCCGATCGCCGCAGGCATGGCAGGTGGAAGCACAGATGCCGCTGCCACTCTCAAAGCGTTAAACGAACTCTTTTCACTCGGTCTCAGTAGTCAAGAGCTTGCTGATATCGCGGTCAAACTTGGGGCAGATGTTCCTTACTGCCTCATGGGCGGAACAGCCCTTTCCGAAGGGATCGGAGAAAAGCTCACAGTTCTCCCCTCTCTTCCGGAATGTAGCATAGTGCTCGTCCATCCCCACATAAGCGTTTCAACCAAAGAAGTCTACGAAGCATACGACAGGGTAGATCATACATTCCATCCCGACATCGCCCGGATCAGACAATACATCGAGGCGGGTGATCTTGAAGGTATGTGCACACTTGCAGGGAACGTCCTCGAGGAGGCCACGATCCCCATGCACCCGCAGATCTCAGACATAAAAAAAGGCCTCGCTCACTTCAATCCCCTGTGTACACTCATGACAGGAAGCGGTCCGACCGTTTTCGCGTTGTTCCAAGACGAAAGCAAGGCAAAAAAAGCATCAGAGCACTTTAAATCGCACTCTGATGCTCTTGATGTATATGTGGTGCATCCCATGTAGACCACTTTTCCATAGTTTTTATTTTGTATAGTTATCGAAGTATCCCTGCACGAGCACGATAGGAGTTCCCTTGTCACCGCTTCCGGAGGTGAGGTCGCAGAGTGATCCGATAAGATCGGTCAGGCGGCGGGGTGTTGTTCCCTGCGAAACCATGTCGCCCACAAGGCTCTTGTTCTTGTCTGCGGCGAGCTGAGCGTCCTTCTCACGGATGCGCTTTGAGATGGCTTCCTTAAGCTCATCTCCCGAAAGACCTGCAAAGTCGTTGTCTGCAAGATACTTGAGCTTGAGCTCGTTGGGCTGTCCGATAAGACCTTCCGTGAAGAAAGGAGAAACCACAGGATCGGCAAGCTCCCAAATCTTTCCGACGGGATCCTTGAATGCGCCGTCGCCGTAGATCATTGCTTCAACGCTCTTGCCCGTAGCTTCCTTGATACCGTCACGGATCCTCTCAACAACCTTCTGGCAGTCGTTGGGGAAAAGCTTGACTGTTTCCTCGGTAGCCTTGTTGGTTCCGAGAAGACCGAACTTCGAATTGAATCCGCTGCCGTCAACCGACTTGTTGAGGATGTCGTCAAGTCCGTAAACAACCTTAGCGCCCGCAGCCCTCAGAAGCCTCTTGGAGCGCTCACGTGTATGGATATCGCAGCAGAGCACGCTGTCCGTGTACTTAAGGATCGTACGGCAGTCGTTCGCGAGGATAACCTCTGCCTCGCAGTCCTGACTCTCGATGAGCTGCTTGTAGTAATCAATGTAATCAACGCCAGTAAATGGATGAAGCACAACACCGAAGTTGTCTCTGAAGTCCTTCTCTGTGAGGACGTCTGTCCAGGGGTTGATGCCCTTCGCATCGAGCGAATCAAGGTCGATAAGGTGGTTGCCCACTTCGTCCGAAGGGTACGAGAGCATCAGGACGATCTTCTTAGCACCTCTTGCGATACCCTTAAGGCAGATAGCAAAACGGTTACGGCTGAGGATCGGGAAGATGAGACCGATCGTGCTGTCGCCGAACTTGTCCCTGATGTCTTTGGCAATCTGGTCGCATGAAGCGTAATTACCCATGGAACGCGCAACAACAGCCTCTGTTACAGCAATAACATCCTTGTCGCAAAGCTCAAAGCCCTCGGACTTCGAAGCTGCGAGCACGCTGTCGATGACGATCTGAGCAATGTCGTCTCCCTGTCTGATGATGGGTGCGCGAACACCGCGTGAAACTGTTCCGATAAGTCTCTCCATAATTCAATCCTCTTTCTGCGTTGCTAAGGTGTTCCAAAGGGCATTCCTTCGGTCTTTAACGCATATATGCAAGCAACGCCGTCGCCTTATATGCGGTGTCGTTTGGTCCCGTCTGTACTTCCGAATTACTTAGCCGACGGATGATAAAGTTTCTTGTTCTGGTAGATGGGCTCACAGGTCAGATTAACGCCGAGCTTCCTGAAGGTCGAAACATCAACCGGTGAAAGGATAACGCTCGAATGAACCTCACAGCCCTTGAGCTTTTCGATCTGCTGCATGGCAGTCTCCGCACGCCTGTCGGTTGCAGCACAGATCGTAAGTGCGATAAGGATCTCGTCCGTGTGAAGACGGGGGTTACGGTTCCCGAGGTGGTTGACCTTGAGATCCTGGATAGGCTCGATGATCGCGGGTGATATAAGCTCTATCTCGTCATCGATACCACCGAGTTCCTTAAGTGCGTTGAGGAGCATCGCAGACGAAGCACCGAGGAGTGAACTCGTCTTGCCCGTAACGACCTTGCCGTTCGGAAGCTCGATAGCCGCAGCGGGATCTCCCGTCTCTTCTGCCTTCTTGAGAGCAGCCGCGATGACCGGTCTGTCGTCGGGCGTGATGCCCGCCTGCTTCATGATGAGCTCGATCTTGAGAACCTGCTCTGTGGCTCCGGGCTCCTGATTTCTCTGGAGGAGAAGCGTGTTGTAATATCTTCTGATGATCTCGAGGTTAGCAGCATGGCGAACAGCCTCATCATCGAAGATGCAATGGCCGGCCATGTTGACGCCCATATCGGTGGGCGACTTGTAAGGCGATTCCCCGAGGATGTTCTCGAACATCGCGTTCAGAACGGGGAACACCTCAACGTCACGGTTATAGTTGACCGTTGTTTCGTTATATGCCTCAAGGTGGAACGGGTCGATCATGTTGACATCGTCAAGATCTGCCGTCGCGGCCTCATATGCAAGGTTAACGGGATGCTTGAGCGGGAGGTTCCAGATAGGGAAGGTCTCAAACTTGGCGTATCCGGCCTTCACTCCGCGCTTGTTCTCATGGTAGAGCTGTGAAAGACAGGTGGCCATCTTGCCGCTTCCGGGTCCGGGTGCCGTTACGACCACGAGTGAGCGCTCGGTCTCGATGTACTCGTTCTTGCCGTAACCTTCATCGCTCACGATGAGCGGGATGTTAGCGGGATAGCCGGGGATGGTGTAATGTCTGTACACCTTGATCCCGAGATGTTCAAGCTTTTCTTTATAGTTAAGTACTGCGGGTCTGTCTGTGAAGCGTGTGAGAACGACGCTGCCCACATAGAGTCCGTAGCCTCTGAAAGCGTCGATAAGGCGAAGAACGTCCATGTCGTATGTGATACCGAGATCGCCGCGGACTTTATTCTTCTCGATGTCCGAAGCGTTTATGGCGATAACGATTTCTGCCTGATCCTTGAGCTGTGCGAGCATGTTGATCTTGGAGTCGGGCTTAAAACCCGGAAGAACACGAGACGCATGGAAGTCGTCGAAGAGCTTCCCTCCGAACTCCAGATAGAGCTTTCCTCCGAAGCTTGCGATCCTCTCCCTGATCTTCTCGGACTGCATTTTGATGTACTTTTCGTTATCGAAGCCTGTACCTTTTTTCATGATGATATTTCCCCTGTCCCGGGTCGAATCCCCGGATTGTAAACGAATGATAGAGTGTAGCCGGCGCACTTTTACGCTGCTCACAAAACAGAAATATTATAAGAAATCACGGGATCATTTTCAATAGCGGTGAGAGACTTTTTCCCGAGGAAAAGAGTAATTCTAACATCATTCTGTCAAAGATATATGATATACTCTCAGAGTAAACAACATTTTGAGGAAGGAAACCGGTTCCGTCTCTAAAGGGCGGATCCGCAAGATCATAAATGAGAGCAGTATCACCCCAAAACACTACACATTTCACCTTTAAGAGCCTGACGGTTTTGTTCGTCACGCTCATAGTCCTTCTCGCTCTTTTTTCCGCATACCCGCTCGGGGCAAGTGCCAAAGAAAAGGACCCTGGCGAATCATCACAGAAAGAGACAACTCCCGAGCCGTCATTTGCAGACAAAAAGGTGACCCTCTACACCGGCTACGAGCCCTACTACAGCTCACTTGTCGATGTGGACGAGGAAGCGACCGTCAAGTACAAGAGCAGCTTAAGAAGAGTTGCAAAGGTTGATTCGGACGGGATCGTCACACCTCTTTCGGCAGGCAAGACAATCATCACCGCCACCATAAAGACCGGGAAACAAACAGTCAAGTGCACCATGAACGTGGTTGTCAAAGACCCCTACTACGAGCTCGAGGAGTTCCCTGAGGGCGTCTTTGCCGGAACCGACACTGTTTATTCGGTCAAGCGTTACGGCTACGAAGGTCCTGTTACCTTCAGACTTACGGGATCTCAATACGCAAGCATCGAGCCACTTGACAGTACTTCGTGTATATTGCATGCAACTGCGCCGGGTAATATAAGCGTTGAGGTCGAATCACTCGGGAAAGTGAAGAAACAGGATGTCAGGATCTACGAAGGAACCGGCACGATCTTTGTCGTACACCCCGATTCCAAGCCCTATCTGAACCGCTATGTTACGCGAGGTGACTACAACGAGTACACATCGTGTTACTTCCTCCTGCGGTCGTATCTCGAAAGACTTGAGACCGTCGGGGGCGGCATGCTCGTTCTCAAGAAAGGCACATACCCGGTGATCGCAACGCTCTGTGTTCCGTCTAACACAACGATCCTTTTTGAGGACGGTGCGGAGATCAGAAAGATCGACAATACCGACACGCGCGCCGTGACCGCAACGACGTCGCTGTTCCAGTGCGTTTCGGCGACTCACACATCCTACCCGTTCAAGGGCTACGGAGGAGAGCACGATATCAGCTTTATCGGAGAAGGCAGGAGCGGGATCGACCTCGCGGGCGTGAAATGCACGGCGATCATGATGTGTCACAACAAGAACGTCAGGATTTCGGGACTCTACTTTAAGAATGTCAACGGACTCCACTTTATCGAGCTGGATGCTTCGAGGGACGTGGATATAAGCTATAACTGGTTCACGGGCTACACAGCCACTTCGAGCGGTCACAAGGAGGCGATCAACATCGACACTCCCGACCGAAACACCGGCGGATTTGTCCAGGGCTGGACGAGCTACGACAGAACTCCGAACAAGAACATCTTTATCACCGATAACGTCTTTAAGGATCTTGAGGTCGGAGTAGGAACGCATCGTTACAGTCAGGCCGAGAAAAAGGATAGTAAGGCGGCTGCGGGATCGACCGAACAGGACGGAGAGACAGCAGAAGTCGAAGAACCGGCCCCGCAGATGTACCACACAGGCATAAACGTACTGCGCAACAGCTTCTTCAACATTACGACGTACGGCGTGCGACTTATGAACTGGAAGAACTGCGTAGTCAGGGATAACAGCTTTGAAGAGACGGAAGGGTTTATCAAAACTGCGACCGTTGTGGACGAGGAGGGCAACGAAACCGTTCCCAAGCTCATCGGGATCTACATCAACGGAGCGGTCAACCCTATCGTGACGGGCAATTACTTCTCGGGCTTCAACACCGTGATCAGCGCCTGCCCCTGGAAGAACAGCAAGATCAAATCGAATCCTTCGATCGACGGCGGAAGCGCGTATGATATAACATACAACGAGTTCACGGACGAGACGCTCGCGTACATGAAAAAGAACTACATAAAAAACTGCACCGACCGGATCCTCCTTTACGAAAAATACGGAAAAGCAGGAACCGTAACGCCGGTGCAGATAAATATGGACGATGGATATGAAGTTTAGTATCAGGCAAGACAAAATATCGTGTTTTATTGTAAATCCATGAGAGGCTTCAGGTACTTCTCTTCGTACTGTGCGTACAACCTCGCATAATCTAACGACTCGTTATGCAGGAAGCTGGCATAGCTGTGCATGTCGAAACCGTCTCCGACGGTGTGTTTCTCGATTACGTGGAGAGCGATGTTTGAGCAGTAAGCTGCGATACGCTCAAGACTCGTCAGGCACTCCGTGAGGGAGATACCGCTCTGTACCGTACAGTTACCGGACTGAAGTCTCTTTATGT
Source organism: Lachnospiraceae bacterium (assembly GCA_017427685.1). Classification (GTDB taxonomy): domain Bacteria; phylum Bacillota; class Clostridia; order Lachnospirales; family Lachnospiraceae; genus RUG11977. Next base: position 64,424 of record JAFRSH010000018.1, read on the forward strand.
GACGCTGCTTGATGATCTCGGCAAGAGACTTTGTGAGCTCCTCGAGAGGCTCCACGTTGTGCGCAAGTTCCTTATCGTCGAGAGTAAAGGCATCAACTGTGTTCTTGATGATCTCGCTCACGGCGTCAAATATGATCTTAAGCTCGCTCTTTGCGCTCTGGGAAAATTCAATCTTTTCGTTTCTGTTATAAGTTGCGACTTCGCTGACTTTGATGCAGTGGTCGCCGATTCTTTCGAAGTCCATGATACTGTGCATGATCTCGGAGGCAAGCTTTTGCTCGTCCTCGCGGAGGCGGCATGCCGTGATCTTGACCATATAGTCGGAAAGGTATGTTTCGGATTTATCAAGGAACAGCTCGTTTTCTTCAAGGATGGCGGGCGGTTCGAAGTCGGGCTCGTCATGCAGTCTGATTGCAAGGCCGAGGTTTTCGACTACCGCGCTGCCCATGCTGTTGATGACTTTCCTTGCCTGCTCAAGAGCAACGGCCGGAGTATTGAGAAGTCGGTCATCAAGCGCTGCAAGCTCCTGGTCGATCTTCGAAGGCGGATCGCTGTGACGGAGCTTCTCCACAACCTTTGCGACAACACCGCAAAGAGGGAAGAACAGAAGGCTGACGATGATATTGAAGATCGTGTTGAGATCCGCGATCGAACCTCTCGTCATGACGGTATCCCAGGAGATGAGCCCGAGCGGCGACAGTATCAGGTATACCACTATCATTCCGCTGACGGCTCCGCATCCGCTGACGAGGAGCTGGGCGATCGTAACCTGCTGTGCAACACGCTTTGTTCCGATACTTGAAAGGATAACAGGGAAGAGTTTTCCAAGGCTGATACCCATAACCATCGGGATCGCTACCGCATATGTGACACTGCCGGTCGCTGCCGCAACAGCCTGAACAACGCCGACTGCCGCAGACGAGCTCTGAAGTATCATCGCGAGCAGGATACCGAGGCCGAAGCCTACGATGGGATTATCAAATGTGGTAAATGCTTCTCTGAATGCGTCGGAAGTCTTGAGGGGTTCGAGAGCAACCTCCATCGTGTTCATTCCGAAGAAGAGCACACCGAAGCCCATAAGGATCGCTGCGACATCATTAGGACGCTTCTTCTTGGAAAGAAGCATGATAAATGCCGCAATACCGATGATGAGGGGGGCAAAAGACGAAGGCTTTAAAAGACCGATCCAGGAGCTGCCCGAACCGGAGATATCTCCGATACGAAGGATCTGACCTGTCACAGTGGTACCGATGTTGGCACCGAGAAGAACAGGAACGGATTGAACGAGTTTCATAATGCCGGCATTGGCGAAGCCGACGAGCATGATGGTTGTGGCCGACGAGCTCTGTACGACCGCAGTGACAAGGATACCAAAGGAGAAGCCCTTGTAACGCTTGTCAGTCATCTTCTCGAGCGTCTTCTCAAGCTTAGCGCCCGCGAGATGTTCAAGTGATTTACCCAGATACTTCATTCCGTAAAGGAACAGGCCGATGCCTCCGATCAGGGTCAATATGTCATAAATATCCATCGATTTCTCCTCATAAAGCGCGCAGATTGACCTGCGCATACTCGCACACCCCTCAATATAACCCACGCAAGAAAAAATTACAATATTGTTTTGCTTTAATTTTGCATGAAATAGGAAGATATCTCTTTTAATTGACAACGTTTTTCTTACTCGTTAGAATACTTGTATCATAAGATAACAATTCTCAAAGAAGGACTCAGAAGCATATGCATATCACACTTACAGGAAACCTCGGGAGCGGTAAATCAACTATCAGCAAGATCTTTTCGGACAAGGGCTACGAGATATACTCGACCGGCAAGATCCAGCGCGAGCTTGCGGCCGAGAGGGGACTCTCGGTTCTTGAGATGAACAAGCTCATGGAATCCGACCACTCATTTGACAATATCATAGACGACACCGTTACAAAGATCTCGAAAGAGCACTCCGAAGACCTCTTCTTTGACTCGAGGCTTGCATGGCATTTCGCAGTGAACTCTTTCAAGGTGTTCCTCTCGGTTGACATCGACGAGGCCGCGAAGCGTGTCTTCAACGACGACAAGCGCGGCGAGGTTGAGAAATACAAGTCGGTTGAAGAAGCAAAGCAGAACCTGATCGCCCGTGCCGAGGCCGAGGATCAGCGCTACAGAGACATCTACGGGATAGATTACTTCAATATGAGCAATTACAATCTCGTCCTTGATTCAACCTACGCTTCACCCGAGGTCCTTGCCGGGATCCTCGCAAAGGAGAAAGCTTCGTACGAAAAGAAAATATCTTCGGGCAGATCACCCGAAGATATTCCCTCAAGAATCCTCATCTCACCCGCAAGGCTCCTTGGAACCGAACAAAAAGTCAACCGTGATGACGATGACATTTTTGACACCGATGAGGTTCTTATAACCAGAGAAGGTAGCTCACTCACTCTCGTAAAAGGATCTGATACGGTCTGGAAGGCTCTTAATTCCGGATACGAATTTATAACCGTATGCGAAGCAGACTGAGTCCGATAAAGAGGAACCCCGATCTTGATACTATTTAAACGGGCCGGCTCAGCTTCTTGGCTCTGCGTCCGAGCACCACGCTCTGAAGCAGGATAAAGAAGCAAAGCATGCCGCCGGTGGTGATGCTCTGCCACCAGGGATCGTTGAGTCCGCTCGAGACTACGATCTTCTTGATGGTGGTCAGCGTCAGGGTTCCGAAACAGGTACCCACGACATTACCGACACCGCCGGTAAGAAGCGTTCCGCCGATGATCGACGAAGCGATCGCATTCATCTCCATTCCGGCTGCGTTAGTCGCGTTGCCGGCTCCGGTGTGCATCATGAGCACGTAACCGGAGATTCCGCTGAGGAGTCCGCAGATCAGGTAACTGAGGAAGCGGGCTCTTTTAACGTTTATGCCGAGCATCATCGCGCTTGTCTGATTGCCGCCGATCGCGTAGAAGCTGCGTCCGAGACGGAGGTATTTGAGAAGTACGAATATCACTATCACACAGAAGAACGCCACAACAACTCCGAGCTCGATCCGGGCCGGTACGAGATTGCCGTTCTTCGCTGTATAACCAAGCAGTGAGCTCTCGATCTTTATATCACGCAGAGCCGCGAATCCTTCGTGCGCAACCTTCTGCGGGTTGACCGAAAGGATCGTCGTCATACCTCTGGCGAAGAACATTCCGGCGAGGGTTACTATGAACGGCTGGATCTCAAGGTAGCTCACAAGGAAGCCCTGAACCGCACCGAATGCGAGACCGATGCCGAGTGCCAAAAGGATTGAGAAGAAGATGTTTCCGCCGTTGTTCAGGTAAAGCACACAGCTCATTACCACGAGCGACGAAACAGCACCGACACTGATGTCGATACCTCCTCCGATCATAACGATCGTAAGTCCGCACGAAACGATGATCAGGCTGGCGTTATCATTGAGCATATCGAAGATCTGCTGCGCATGCAGGAATCCGCCGCCGAGCAGGATCATGGCCAGAAGATAGAGCACAACGAAGATACCTATCGTTATGGTCATGAGCAGTTGTGTATTTGTAAGAGGTTCTCTGTAGACACCGTTCTTTTTCTTCATGACTGCGCTCCTTTCACCGTATTTCTGTCCTTACTCTTACGGATGCGCATCATGAGCTTGTCGACCTTCTTCTTGACTACCGGCGAACCGATGACAACAAGCAGGACGATGACGATCGCTTTGTACGCCTTGACGTCGGTCGAAGAAACCTTCATCGCGTAAAGAGTAATGGTCAGCATCTGGATAACATAAGCGCCGATGATACTGCCCGAGATCTTGAACTTTCCTCCGCCGAGGCTGTTGCCTCCGATAGCGACCGCGAGGATCGTATCCATCTCGATATCGATCAGGAGCGTTTCATGATTGATCAGTCCGAGTCGGCTCACGCCGATGCTTCCGGCGATCGCCACGCACACACCGAGGATCACGAAGGAAAGCATCTTGATGAACTTCTCGTTGATTCCGTTGAGGTGAGCGGCACTGCCGTTAATACCAACGGACTGGGTAAACAGCTGCAGGGAAGTGAACCTGAAAACAAGCTTCAGGACTATCCCGGCCACCAGAACGATGATCACAGGCGTGGGAACCGGTATTCCCGGGATAAATCCGCCGAGCGCCGTGATTATCGGGCTGCTCACTGTGGGTGTCGCGCCGCCGTTTATCCAATAAGCGATGGAACGACCACAGGTATATAATATAAGCGTTGCGATCATCGGCTGGATCTTGAAGATCGCGACGAGTGTTCCGTTAAATGCACCGAAGAGCATTGCGACGATACATGCGCACAGGAATGCGAGCACTACGGTCAGCCCCGTGATCTCCGATGTCGATTTGAGTACTTTTACAAAGACGCTGCCTGCGATCGCCGCCGCAGCGCCGACACTGATGTCCTGTCCGCCGCAGGCCGCCGTCACGAGCGTCATGCCCATCGCAAGGATCGCAAGCTCACTCGCACCGTTTATGATACTGATCAGGTTGCCCGCGAGGACAACGTTTCCGTCGTTGTTGTGCATAATGCCTATGCTGAAGAACGAGGGATCTCTGATCAGGTTGAAGATTACCAATAACAGTATCGCGATCAAAGGGATGGTGAGCTGTCCAAGCCCGCCGCTAAAGAGATTCTTGAATTTCTGCTTCATATCACTTGTCCCCTCCCGCAATAGTTTTCATCACCTGGGTCTGCGTCAGTTCCTTGCCCTTGAGCTCGCCGACGATATGACGATCACGCATGACGATCAGTCGGCTGCAGGTACGGAGCATTTCCTCAACCTCCGAGGAGATGAAGGTCACGCTGACACCTTCTTCTGCAAGCTTGAGCACGAGCTTCTGGATCTCGAGCTTCGTTCCGACGTCGATACCTCTCGTGGGCTCGTCAAGTATGAGGTAATCGGGGTGCGTCAGCAGCCATCTCGCAAGGATGACTTTCTGCTGGTTTCCGCCGCTGAGCGACCCGACGGGTGTTTCTCTGCTCGCTGTTTTGATGTTAAGGGCTTTGATGTATTCGTCCGCAAAAGCTTCGGATTCGCTCTTGCTGATTGGTTTGAAGAACCCGTTCATGACCTGGAGCGCCAGGATGATGTTCTCGCGAACGCTGAGCTCAGCGATTATTCCGTCACGCTTACGGTCCTCGGCGAGGTAGCCGATACCGCACTTCATGGCATCGATCGGGCGGTTGATCTTGACCCTCTTGCAGCCGACCCTGACGTTGCCGCCGGTAACCTTGTCCGCTCCGAAGATCGCTCTAACGCTCTCGCTTCTGCCGGAACCGAGAAGTCCCGTAAATCCGTTGACCTCACCCTTATGTATACGGAAGTTGAAGGGAAGCGCCGCGGTACTCGAAAGCCCTTCGGCCTCGTAGAACACTTCCTTAACTTCGGACTCGCGCTCGTCCTCGTCGCCGAGTGACGAAAGCTCGTCAAGCTCTTTACCGATCATCTTGGCAACAAGCTCGACCTGAGGAAGCTCTTCGGTCGTGTACTCACCGACAAGCTCGCCGTTACGAAGGACGGTGATCCTGTCGCTGACCTCATAAACCTGCTCGAGGAAGTGAGTTACAAAGATGATCCCGACGCCCTGACTCTTAAGGTCCCTCATCAGGTCGAAGAGCATCTTTACTTCCTTGTCATCGAGGGATGATGTGGGCTCATCAAGGATGAGCACCTTGCATTCCATGTCTACGGCACGTGCGATAGCCACCATCTGCTGTACGGCGAGCGAACAGCTGCCCAGCTGCTGACGGCTCCTTGCGGGGATCCCGAGTCTCGTCAGGATCTCGTCGGCACGCTTCTCGTAGTTCTTTTTCTTAACCCATGCGCCGTCCTCACGACCGATGTACATATTCTCGGCCACAGTGAGATTCGGGCAGAGTGTGATCTCCTGGTAAACCGTACTGATCCCGTTATTCTGCGCATCCTGAGGAGAACGTATCGAAACGTTCTTCCCTTCTACGAGGATCTCCCCTCCGTCCATCTGATAAACACCGGTCAGGATCTTGATCAAAGTGGATTTTCCGGCACCGTTTTCTCCCATGAGAGCATGGATCTCACCCTTCCTTAATGTGAAGTCCACATTCGAAAGGGCACGTACACCGGGAAACTGCTTCTCAATGTTTTTCATCTGAAGAAGTACTTCCTTCATGAAACAAACCTCCTCTTTGCGTAATACGTAGCGATCGGAACGATTCCCAAAAAAGAGGCGCAGCCAGGCCGCCTCTAATATCGGCTCAGCTGCGCCAGGGGTGTATTATGAATCACTCACCTAAACCGTAAGTGTCAATATCGCTCTGCTTGAGATCCTTTGCATCGAATCCCTTTTCTTCGTTGATGATGATCTTGGATGAAGGAGCCTTTCCGCTCTTGATGAGATCGCTGATGATCTGTGCCTGGAAAGGACTGCACTGTCCGTCGTAGTTCCATGCGCCCGAGAGAAGCTCTCTGAGTGCCCACTTGTTGCAGTCGAAGCCCATAACGATAACCTTGCCGTTTGTGCCGTGTGTGATACCGTTCTCATCGAGTGCTGCAACAGCGCCCTTTGCCATACCGTCGTTCTCTGCGTAGATTACGTTGAAGTCTTCACCGCTGTTGATAACGGACCCAACGATCTTCTTTGCCTCAGCCTCGTCCCAAGTAGCTGTCTGCTGAACAACCTTGTTCATCTTGCCCGAAGCGAACTGTGCGTCGAGTGCGCCTGTACGTCCGATCTGAGCGTCGGAACCCATAGCACCCTGAATGTGGATTACGTTGTAGACGTCAAGTTTCTGACCGAGAAGCCAATTAACTGCTGTCTCGCCTTCCTTGGCCATATCGGAAACAACTGCTGCCTCATAAAGGCTCTCGTCAACATTGATCATACGGTCGAAGAGATAAACCTTAATGCCGGCTTCCTTTGCTTTCTTAAGAACCTCGTCCCAGCCTGTTGTCTCGGCTGCCGAGATGAGAAGATAATCAACGCCTTCTGTGATGAAGCCCTGAGCTGCCTGAAGCTGCTCATCGTTCTTAAGGCTGTATGCTGTCTTAAGTTCGTAGCCGTTAGCCTTTGAGAAAACGGCCTCCATATCCTTTACGTTAGCCTCGCGGTAACCTGACTCCGAAGGGGGATTGTTTACGACACCGACCTTGATGGGTCCGTCGGATTTCTTCCCGTCAGAACTGCTGCATCCCGTAAATGCAAGTGACATAACAAGCACTAAAGCCAAAAGCGTTGCCAAAGCTCTTTTCTTCATAATTTTCCTCCTCTGTGTAAAAACTGTTGTCTGCGCCGGGAGTCCCGAACCTCGGGACTGCCTCTTTGCTGCATACACAGAGGATATAGGATTTAAAGCTTTGGGTAAATCAAGATTCGTTTTGAGATGGTTAATATTTTTTCTTTTTTCCGGGGATCAAAACGCAAACGGTTTGATATTATTTTACTTCGGTTGATTTTGATACTGCTGCCTGTATTCGGACGGCGTCAGCCCCGTGTTTTTCTTAAAAATGTAACTGAAATAATGCGAGTCGTTGTAGCCCGCATCGTACGCGATCTGCGAACTCTTGCTGTCGGTGGTGCGTAAGAGTTCCTTCGCCCTGTTCAGTCGCAGGAAGCTCAGGTACTCCGTGAAGGTCTGCCCGCCCTGCTGCGAGAACACGGTGGAGAACCTGCTGTTGCTCATCCCCACGGCCTTCGCCACGTCCTGAAGCATGAGGTTGGGCTCGGTAAAGTGCTGCGACATGTAGAGCTTGGCCTCGTTGATCACCGAAGAGTTCACGCTGCTCTCGCTCATCTCACCCATTTCCCTGACGCCGAGGATGACCGGACCCTCGTCCTTCTTGTCCGCGAGAAGATGCCTGATATGGCGTGCGGACTTAAAGCTCTGGAGGATCTTTTCGGGGCGGTCGACTATCTCGCCGATCCCGACACGTATCGAAGAGCATCCCGCGCGTTCAAGCTCGCGCGTGAGTGAATTTGCGAACGCATATGCCCTCTCCTCTGCGTCTTCCCCCGAATCGCCGAGTACGAGCAGTCTCGTTCCGGTGCGGCTTGCCGAGGAATGCACGATACCGTCACTGTTGTCCGAAAGGACGTCGGCTGCCGCCTGTCCCTCCGACAGGGGCGTGAACGCGGCGTCGATCACGGCGTAGAAAAGTGCCGTCACCTTGGCTCCGACTGCCTCGAGCTGCTTGATGGTGCTCAGTGCGTCACCTTCCATCGACTCATCCGAGAAGAGCGACCCGATAAGCTTCTCCTTGAGGAATTTACCGCCCGATTCCATGCGGGTCCTGAGGCTTGCCGCGTGCTCGCTGGCCTTCCTCTCCTCTTCAAGCTCGAGCCTAACCTTGTCAAGAACCTCTCTGAGCGCTTCCGCATTGACGGGCTTTAAGAGGTATTCTTTGACACCGAGCTGTATGCATTGGCGGGCGTACTCGAACTCGTCGTACCCGCTCAGGACTATTATCCCGATCCAGGGCATCTGTCCGTGAAGGACGCGGCAGAGCTCGATACCGTCCATAAACGGCATCCTGATGTCTGTGATCACGATGTCGGGGTTGGTGTCCCTGATCATGGGGAGCGCCATCTCACCGTCCGGTGCTTCGCCGACAAGAGTATAAGGAGTGTCCTCCCAGGGGAACGACTCTCTGATACCCTCTCTGACCACTATTTCATCATCAACCAGAAACACCTTCATTTTCGGAAATCTCCTCTCTTGTTCTGCTCGGAACCTTGAAGCTGACGTCGGTTCCGTCCGGACCGCTCGTTATACGCAGGCCGTCCACAAGGTTATAGTAAAGTCTGATACGAAGATTGACATTGACAAGCCCGAATCCGCCCGATCTTTCGGTGACGGAGGGCTGTCCCTTCTTCATGCGTTCGTTCAGCTGCGAGAGCTGTTCTTCGGTCATGCCCAGACCCGTGTCTCTCACGCTGAATTCAAGGTTGCCATCCTCACAGAGTCTTCCGGTAACCTTTATGAGTCCGCCGCCGCGCTTGATCTTGATGCCGTGGTAGATGGCATTCTCCACAAGCGGTTGCAGCATAAGCTTTAACATATAAAACTCCCCGATCTCATCGGGTATATCGATCTCGTAGCGAAGGATATCGCGGTAACGCGTCTGCTGGATCTTCAGATAGCCCTCGATATGCTTCTTCTCCTGGCTGATGGGTATCCAGTCCGCGCCGGACGAAAGGCTGATCCTGAAGAAGTCGCTCAGCGCGCTCGTGAGGCGGATTACCTCATCCTTGTCTCCGGCCTCTGCCTTCCAGACGATCGCCTCAAGCGTGTTGTAGAGGAAGTGCGGGTTGATCTGCGCCTGAAGGGTCCTCAGTTCCGCCTTTCTCAGGTTCTTGGCGTCTTTGACGCTTCGCTCCATCATGGTCTCAAGATGGTCCGCCATCGTGTTGACCTGAATAGTGAGGTTTCTCAGCTCCGTAACGTCGGTGTCAGTGATCCTCGCATCGAGAGTTCCGTCCGCGAGGAGCGCCGTAACCTCCTCAAGCCTTTCGATGGGCTGACGGACGAAAGCCGTCGTGTCCTTCACGGATCTGTTTCGTACGAGCAGCGCCGCCAGAACGATCAGGATCTCCATGACCGCAGTCATCACGATGACCAGCATGAGGCTCACGCTCATCTTGGCGGAAAGCGCGATCTCCTGCTCGATATAATCGTTGAGCATACTTCCGACAAGCGTCGCAACATCCCTGATCTCGACCTGGACCTCCTCGTTCTCGACAACGGGGACCATCTGCTCGATGTTGTCCCTGATGCGGTCCACGTAGTTCCTAAGGGTCGTCATGGTCCTGCCCGCGATGATGAGCGAGAGGCTGTTCTCCGCGTCGGACTGCTCGGTCGTTTTCTCGATAGTTTCGTTTACGTCACGTATAAGTGTGTAGATCTTTGTTCCGGTGATCGTGTCGCGTCCGCTGACTATATCCCATGCCGCGCCCGGTATATCCACCTCTACCACCTGTTTGAGGTTGGCGATCGTCTCCATCCTGACGATGGAGCTGTGGTACTTGGCAGCATAAAGGAGCATCAGGACAAGGCTTATGATGATCGGAACAACAAGCATCACCACAAGCTTGTGGCTCATGTCACTGATCCGGCCGATGATGCTTTTCTCGTTTCTCGATCTCTTCATGCGTCAATATCCTCGTTCCTTGATCTGAGAAACATCGATCTCGTCGCTGAACACTTCCTCGACCGGATGTATCTCTGTGTCAACGGTTTCGCCGTTCTTGAGCTTGATCGCGGTTTCCATGAGCTCCGTACCGAGCTTGGGCGTGCACTCCACAACGCAGTTGATCTTGCCCTCCTTGAGGACGTCGATCGCTTCCTGCCCTCCGTCGATCGAGATTATGATCATGTCCTTGCCCGGCACGAACCCGGCGTTCTCGATCTCGGGAAGCGCTCCGAGAGTCATCTCGTCGTTGTGGCTGAAAACAACGTCTATATCTCTGCCGTAAGTATCCAGCAGATATCTCATGCATTCGGCTCCGCGGCTCTTGAGGAAGTCACCGTTCACGCTCTCCGTCACCGTCATCCTCTTGTCCGAGGCGATCGTGTCCATGAACCCGGCCTGACGCTGTCTCATGGGTGTGGAGTTCTCGGTTCCCGTGATCTCCACGATGTTCACGTGGCTGAGCCCCATGCTGTCGGCCTTGCGGATCAGGTACTCCGCTGCCAGAACACCTTCCTTGTAGAAGTCGGCTCCGATCAGGCACTTGATGTATTTCCTCGCCGATCCGCTCACGTCCCTGTCCACCAGAACTACCGGGATCCCGGCACTCTCGGCCTCACTGAGCACGTAATCCCAGCCCTCCTCAACGATGGGCGAGAAGGCGATCACGTCGACATTATATGCGATAAAACGCCTTATGGCGGCAATCTGGTTCTCCTGCTTCTGGTTCGCGTTCTCGAGCATCAGACCGATGCCGAACTTCGACGCCTGGTCCTCGATATCACGCGTGTTTCCGATCCTCCATGCGCTCTCCGAACCGAGCTGGCTGAACCCAAGCAAAAGCTTCGGCTCGCTCTGTGGCTCCTGTCTGCTCGAACAGCCCACCGTCAAAAGTGCGATCATCAAAATGCAGGCAATCCGCTTCAATTGTCCTCTCATCATGTAAACCCTGTCCTCTCTGCTAAACCCGGGACCTCCTAGAGCGTCCCCCAAACCTCCTCGTTAACTCTCACTGCGGTTTCGTCGCTCCATCTCTCGTACTTCTCCGCAAAATACTCTCTCTGGCGTTCCTCGATGATCCTGATGCGCGCCGCGTTGGTCGCAGCCTCGTCCTCGGACTCGACGCAGTCAAGGATGAAGTAGGCATCCGGCGAATCAAACAGCCCCTCGATCTCACCCTTCTTCATGGAGAAGGCGATATCCGCGATCTTCTCCGACAGTTTTTCTACCAGAGTAGAATAATCTGCCGTAACGGTTATGGGCACGAACGTTTCGTCCGTTACCTGACTGAGCTCCGTAACATCCGGATCTGCCTTCACCCTGTCGAGGTAGTCAAGCGCGAGGGTCGAACGCTCCTTGAGCTCACTTTCATCATACATGACGGGCTCACCGTCGTCACCTTCATAGTACTTGAGTATCGGGATGTATTCAAGGATCATGTTTCTGACCTGCTTCTCAGTGGTCGTCGTGTCGACGTTGAGCGTCAGGTACTCGTAGACCTTGAGGGCGAGCTTGTTGTCCGCATATATGGCACGGACGTCATCTTCCGTAATCCCGTACTTGGTCTTCATGGCGGGCGTGAGCTTGTCCATGTAGTCGGCGGTCATGAGGTTGATGTCCATGTTGTCTTCCTCGGTGAGCGCGATCCCGAGCTCGTCGGCCTTCGAGCAAACGATCTCGGTGTATATGATCTGACTGCGGATGTCACCCTTGACCGCGGTCTTCATGGTCGTGCCCCTGGCGTCGACCACATAATCCCAGATCGAGCTGCCGTAGAGCCTGTCGGTCTCCTCGTACTGGGGCAGCGCGTAAAGATACCACTTCGCGAGGTTGACTACCTTGTCTCCGACTATCAGCACCGTGTCCGATTCAAAGGGGATCTCTGCGGGCTTTTCCTCCTCCTGCGCGCCGGAGCATCCTGTGAGCAGGAGCACAAGCACAACAAGGAGTGCGGTAATTCTTTTTCTCATATAAACCTCTCTTGCAGTCATTTTCATCCGTATTTCCATGGACGAAAACTTCCTATTCGTCCTGATCAGGAACTTCTTTCTCAGGTGTTTCTTTCTCCAGCATGATCTCTTTCATAACCGGCAGGAACTCAAGAAGCTCCCCGACTATGCCCGCTTTCTTCTGCTTTTGTTCTACGCTTGTAGTCTGAACTCCGATCTTCCTTGCGGCACTTCCGCTCAGAGGTTTCTGCGTGCCGGCCTTACCGGGAGTGAACTCGAGGTACGGAACCTTGCCGGTCCTCAGCACAAGCCTGTTCTTAAAGGCATCAAGTAGCTGCGGGAAGCACTCGACCTTCAGTTTTGCCTTCGGGTAGAAGTCGATCCTCACGGTGCCCTTCTTCTGCGATATCGAGGTGATGTAGACCTCGTGCGCCATGCTCTTGATGAGCGCGATATCAAGCAGGTTGCCGACCGACCGGGGCGGATCCCCGTAGCGGTCCGTGAGCTCGTCCTCCATGTCGGCGCGGTCGCTCTGTGAGCAGACCGAAGCGATCTTCTTGTAGGCTTCGAGCTTCTGAATCTCGTTCTTTATGTATGATGAAGGGATAAAGGCGTCGATTTCGATATCCACCGAAGTGTCGAAGATGTCCGTCTCGACCTCGCTGCCCTCCTGCAGGTTACGCACGGCCTCCGAAAGGAGCTTGCAGTAGAGGTCATATCCGACGGACTCCATGTGCCCGCTCTGCTCGGCTCCGAGCAGGTTGCCGGCGCCGCGGATCTCGAGGTCCTTCATGGCGATCCTGAAGCCCGAACCAAGGTCGGTGAACTCCCTGATGGCCGCGAGTCGCTTCTCCGAGACCTCGGAAAGCTCCTTGTTGTACCTGTACATTATAAACGCATATGCAGTCCTCGCGCTTCTTCCTACGCGGCCGCGCAGCTGGTAAAGCTGTGAAAGCCCGAGCCTGTCGGCATCGTCAATGATCATCGTATTGACATTGGAGATATCGAGTCCGGTCTCGATAATGGTAGTGGAGACGAGCACGTCGATCTCACCGTTAACGAACGAGAGCATGATCCTCTCAAGCTCGCGCTCTCCCATCTGTCCGTGCGCGCAGACAACGACCGCTTCGGGTACGAGCTGCTGTACCGCACGCGTCACGTCCTCGATGCCCCTGACGCGGTTGAACACGTAGTAGACCTGGCCGCCCCTCGCAAGCTCGCGACGGATCGCTTCCCGGACAACCTCGTCATTGTGCTCGAGCACGAAGGTTTGGATGGGAAGCCTGTCAACAGGCGCCTCCTCAAGGATACTCATGTCCCTGATCCCGACGAGCGACATGTGAAGCGTCCTCGGGATGGGTGTCGCGGTGAGCGTGAGCACGTCCACGTCGGCCTTGAGCTGCTTGATCTTCTCCTTGTGTGCCACGCCGAAGCGCTGCTCCTCGTCGACCACGAGGAGTCCGAGATCCTTGTAGACCACGTCCTTTGAAAGGAGTCTGTGAGTTCCGATTATGATGTCGATCTGCCCGTGTGAGAGCTTCTCGATGATCTTCTTCTGCTGCTGGGGAGTCCTGAAACGGCTGAGCATCTCGACCGTCACGCCACTCTCCGCCATACGCTCGTTGAAAGTGTTGAAGTGCTGCTGCGCGAGGATGGTCGTGGGCACGAGCACCGCAACCTGCTTGCCGTCCTGAACAGCCTTGAAGGCCGCACGTATCGCGATCTCGGTCTTGCCGAAGCCGACATCTCCGCAGACAAGTCTGTCCATGACACGAGGGCTCTCCATGTCATGCTTGGTGTCCTCGATCGCCTTGAGCTGATCGTTCGTTTCCTCGTAGGGGAACTGCTCCTCGAACTCCTTCTGCCAAACGGAATCGGGCGAGAAGGCAAAGCCCTTCCTCGCGGTTCTTTCGGCATAGAGCTTGATAAGGTCCTGTGCGATCTCGCGCACCGCCGTCCTGACGCGCGAGCGGGTGTTCTTCCACTCCGCGCTGTCGAGCTTGTTGAGCTTGGGGGTGTGACCGTCGGGACCCGTGTACTTCTGCACGCTGTCCATCGAGGATGCGAGCACGTAGAGCGTCCCGCCTCCCGCGTATTCGATCTTTATGTAATCCTTCTCGACATGATCCACCTCGATCTTCTCGATCCCGCGGTAAATGCCGACGCCGTAGCTTTCGTGCACGACGTAGTCTCCGCCCGAGAGTCTTGAGATGTCGGGGATCTTCGCTCCGGAATAATTCTTATGTGCTTTCTTCTGACGTACATGGCCGAAGATATCGCTCTGCGTGATCACCGCAAAGCCTGCGAGCGGGTACTCGAAGCCCTTAGATGCTCTGCCTGCGGAAACCATGATCTCACCGGGTTCGATCGTCCTTTCGGGGTCCCTCGTACAGAACGCCGTGAGGCCTCTGTCCCTGAGCTCTCCGGCAAGCCTTTCGGCACGCGAACCGGAGGTTGAGAGCAGGAGGACCCTGTTGCCGTTCTTCTTCCTGGTCGTGAGGTCTTTGACGAGCATCTCAAAGTCGCCGTTATAGGAATTAACGCTTCTTCCCGCGATATCCACTCTGAAAACGTCGGGAAGCTCCTCGCAACTGTTGTCGAGCGACGAAAGCTCCACGAGTTTCATGGACCTGAGTCTTTCGAGAACCTCGTTCGCACCGAACACGGTGTCCTTCTGGCCGGGGAGGATGTAGCCGTTGTCGTAGCGGCTGTCCATGCTGAGTTCAAACTCCTTGTGAGCGTCCTTAAGCGTCTCGACGCAGCGCAGAGGCTCGTCGATCCAGATAGTATCGCAGTTGTCCGTAAAGTAATCGAGCACCGAAACACAGTTGTCAAAGAAGTAGTTTACGAAGCCGTCGATAGCGACCTTCGAACGGATGAAGGAGATGTCTTCGATGAACTCGTTCACACTTGCCGAGAGGCGGGCTGCTTCCTGAGTCTTGAACACCTTCCTTAAGGCTTCGGTACGCTTCTTTTCCTCGTCGCGGATCTTCCTGCAGGCGCTGTCGATCCTCTCCTGCGAGAGCACGTACTCGCATGCCGGGAAGATATCAAACCCGTCGATGTTCTCGACCGAGCGCTGGCTCGCCGCGTCGTAGATCCTGATCGAATCGATCTCGTCGTCGAAGAGCTCTATTCTGTAGGGTGCCTCGCATGCGAGGGGGTAGATGTCGACGATACCGCCGCGGATCGCGAACTGACCGGGCTCGGAAGCCTCGATCTCTTTCTCGTAGCCCATGTCAACGAGCTCCGCCGCAAGCTTCGACACGTCGATCCTCGAATCCATGTCTATGTGGATCGTCCGGGATTTCACTTCCTTTAAAGGAAGAAGCTTGTCCATGCAGGCGCTCACGCACATGATCACCGTCACATCGGCGCCGGACGCGATCTTCTCGATACAGCGGAGTCTGTCACGCATGAGCGCGTTTCCGCGGATATCAGAGCTGTAGAAGATCATGTCCTTCGCGGGGTAAAGGAGCACGTTGTTGTCATAAAGCGAGAGATCGCCCTCAAGCTGACGCGCGCTGTTGTCGTCTCTGGTGAGGACGAGCTTAGCGCCCTTGCCGCGTGAGAGCGCACTGATAAGGTTAGCCTTAAGGGAGTCCGTGCATCCCGTAATGCGTATGGGAAAACGCCCCGCCCCAAGCGCGTCGCGGGCGGAGATGAATCTATCGTAGTTGTTTAAGGGTTGTGTGTATGCTTTTACTGTACTGTTCATTTTATTATCAATTCTTATATCAGATCCTGTGACAACACGAGTCACTTTCCTGTGCCTCATCCTGCCGTCATCCGGGTTACTCTTCCTGCTTCCTGAGTTATTATGCTTTCGGAACTTCTGTTTTCACAGAATCTTGCCCAATTTCTTCTGCTTTGGAAGCTTCTCTTTCCACAGAATCTTGCACGTTTTCATCTACCTTAGACACTTCGGGTTTCTCTGTCTTTTTTTCAGGCTTTTCAGGCTTCGGCTTCGCAGGTTTCTGGTTATATATGTTCATCGCCTTATCCATACCGTCGCGGATGATCGTGATCACGGCGTCGGCTGCTGTCTCGAGAGACTTGTTCACCGCTTCGAAGTCCGCGGGTGCGAAACGCCCGAGCACGTGCTCGATGAGGTCGCCGCCTTCGGGCTTGTCGCCGATACCGATCCTGACACGGTCAAACTCCTGTGACCCTGTACATGCGATGATGCTCTTCATCCCGTTGTGACCGCCCGCACTTCCCTTCGGGCGAACTCTGATGGTGCCGGGCTCGAGGCTGATGTCGTCGTAGATCACGACCATATCCTCTGTGGTCAGCATCTTGTCCCTGAGCCACATCGCAACGCTCTCTCCGCTGTTGTTCATGTACGTGAGAGGCTTGACGAGGATCACCTTCATCCCTTCGAAGAAGCCCTGTCCGTACATGCTCTTGTTCTTCTCATGGTCGAAGGAGATGCCCATCCTCTTCGCAACGATGTCGATCGCGTCAAAGCCCATGTTGTGCCTTGTGTGGCTGTATTTGTCTCCGTAATTTCCGAGTCCGAAGATTATCTTCATGATTTCTTCCTTTCAGTTATGTCCTTCCGTTTTCTCCCTGTAACAGTCTTTCTTCCCGCGGGTCTCACGGGATACGGGATGTGTGCTTTTCCGGGTCCCTGTTTTATGTGTTCCCTTATTTCGCTCCTTGCCGCAGTCTCTCTTCCCGCGGGTCTCACCGGATACGGGATGTGTTCTTTTCCGGATACTTATTTACTTATTTACCTGTTTTTTATATTGTCTGCATATTCCGCGGCCGAATACGTGTATCTGTACACATGTCCGTCCTTAAGCTCCTCGCCGCGGGCCTCGTAAAGCTCGGAAACGGTCACGAGTCTGTAGCCCTGTTCCTTGAGCCAGGGGATCAGTTCCTTCACCGCTTCGACTGTCGACTTGTAGATATCGTGCATGAGCACGACACGTCCGTCCCTGACGTTCTTCTTCACCTCGGCGACTGTTGACGCCGCGTCCTTGGTCTTCCAGTCCCTCGAATCGACCGACCAGTTGATCATCGGTCGCTTCACTACTTCCTTGACAGTGTCGTTCGTGAGTCCGTAAGGGGGTCTCAGGAGCAATTCTCCTTCGGCTCCCGCCTCGTTTAAGAGTCTCTCGTTATCGTAGACCTCGGACTCGATCGCGCTGCGCGAGATGTCCGAAAGATCCTTGTGTCCGCTTGTGTGGTTGCCGACCTCGCAGCCCGCATCAAGCACCATCTTCACTCTCTCGGGATGCTTCTCGATGTTGTAACCCACCATGAAGAAGGTCGCTCTCGAATCGTTCGATGTGAGGAGGTCGAGTATCTCCTCCGTGTACATGCTCGGCCCGTCATCGAAGGTGAGCGCCACGAGCTTCTGTGTGGGATCAACGGGTACCCCGGCTCCGCCCGCCAGACGACCGGCCGGTTCCTTCTCGGCTTCATCGACTGACTCCGCAACCGCGTTATCCTTACTCTTCTCAGCGGCCTCGGCTGCTTCGAGCAGTTCGTGGTCGGCCGCGAGGACGTCCTTATACTCCTTCGGAAGTGTGTCGAGTGCCTCCTCGATACCTGAACGGATCTCACCGAAGCGCTCTCCCCTTGCATGCAAAGAGATCACCGCGATGACTGCCGCCACCGCCGCGATAGAGATACTGATCCCCCAAAGCAGCTTCTTCCTGTCCGTCTTCCTCAACCTCCCTCATGTTCATCCCGTCGGCTTTTTCTGCCGCAGTTTCTTTCTCTCACATCATCCGTCATGTCCGAAGACAAGTTCCGCATAACACATATCATCCATGACACGGGTCAAACTCCGCACAGCTCAGATTATCCATGACACGGACAAACTCCGAACAGCACGAAGCGCGGGACCCCCGCAATACCCGGGGCACCCGTGCCGATCTATCACATATACATTAATTCTTTATCAAATAATTGTCGCGATCGAGCAATCTGCCTCCCGCTCGATTCGACCGGACATCTCGCTTGCAACAGACGGCTTTCGTTTATCGCACAAAACAGGCCTCCCACGAAGGGAGACCCGTTGTTTCAGATCAGATATCTTTCGTTCTTTTCGACAACAACCTTGATCCTGCCTTCTTCTCCGATATAGCTGACATTCGGTCTGATCGTATCCCTGCTTTCAACGATGCAGTTCTCAAGATAAGTGTTGTCGCCTATATGCACGTCGTTGAGGATGATACTGTTCTTGATGGTACAGTTGTTTCCAACGTAGACCTGCTTGAAGATCACGGAGTTCTCAACGTTGCCGTTAATGATGCTTCCGCTCGATATAAGGCTGTTCTTGACGGTCGCGCCCGCGTTGTACTTTGCGGGAGGAAGATCGTCGATCTTGGAATATACATCGGGATACTGCCTGAAGAAATAGTCCCTGACATCACGCTTCAAGAAGTCCATGTTGGTCTGGTAGTAGTCCTCGACCGACGCGATGTTGCGCCAGTACTCCTTGTGCTCGTAGACGTAGATCTTCTTGAGTTCCTTGTACCTGATGATGATGTCCCTGACGAACTCGTAACGCTCTTCTTCCTGTGCCTTCTCGATCATCTCGATGAGCTGGCGACGTCTGATGACGTAGATACCGGTCGAGATGAGCGGCTCGGCTTCCTTGCAGAAGAAAGGCTTCTCATCGAAGGATGTGATCCTCATGTCGTCGTCAGTCTCGATGACTCCGTAACGGCTGATATCGGTGCCCGGAGTAGCTCTCGAGCAGACTACCGTGATGTCCGCTTTCTTCGCAACATGATATTCTAAAACCTTGTTAAAGTCAAGTTTGTAGATGCCGTCGCCGGAGCAGATCACAACGTACGGCTCGTGTGAAGTCTTAAGGAAATTGAGGTTCTGGTAGATCGAATCCGCGGTGCCTCTGTACCAGAACGAATTGTCCGGTGTGATGGTCGGTGTGAACACGAACAGACCGCCCTGCTTACGACCGAAATCCCACCATTTTGAAGAACTGAGGTGCTCGTTGAGGGATCTCGAATTGTACTGGGTGAGAACCGCAACCTTTCCTATATGGGAATTGGAGAGACTGCTCAGAGCAAAGTCGATCGCTCTGTAGCTTCCCGCAATAGGCATTGCCGCAATGGCACGCTTGCTGGAAAGTTCTCTCATCCTGTTGTTGTTTCCGCCGGCTAAAACTATTCCTATCGCTCGCATAACTCTCTTTGTCTCCTACTGATTAATGATAGTCTTTAACGCCTATGTGACAGCGCTTCCGCTTCACGGCCGCCCCTCAGGCAAGCCTCTCGTCCGCGCGGATCAGGCTTTCGCCGCTGTCAAGCCAGTTGCCGCCTTCGTAATCCGAAGGGGTAGTAACACCGGAGATCACCGTGTTCTTGCCAACCTTGACTCCGTCCGGGATGACGGTTCCCTCTCCAAGGGTAACAAGTCCGTTGCAGTAGATGTTCGGATGCTGCTTGTTCTCCTTCTGCTCGCCGACACCGAGCTCGCAATCGTTGCCGATCACGCAGTTCTCGGCGATGATCGTCTTGTAAAGCTTGGAGCCTCGTCCGACCGAAGTGCCCTTCATGATGATGGAATCCGCAACCACGCAGCCTTCCTCGATCACGACGCCCGAGCCGATAACGCTGTTGTAGACCTCGCCGTAGACCTCGGTTCCTTCACCGATGATGCTTCGGCTGACGGTAGCGTTGCCTGCGATGTACTGAGGCGGGATAACGTCGCTCTTGGTGTAGATCTTCCAGAACTCCTCATAGAGGTTGAAGTCCGGAACGAGATCGATAAGCTCCATGTTGGACTCCCAGTAGGATGTCAGGGTTCCGACGTCCTTCCAGTAGCCGTTGTACTCGAACGCGTAGATGTTCGCTCCGTTCTCATGACAATACGGGATGATGTGCTTACCGAAGTCACAACCGGGCTGATCGGAAAGCTTGATGAGTGCTTCTTTGAGCACCTTCCACGAGAAGATGTAGATACCCATGGAAGCAAGGTTGCTTCTGGGCTTAGCAGGCTTCTCCTCAAATTCGAGGACCTTCTTACTCTCGTCCGTGATAACAAGACCGAAACGCGATGCTTCCTCCCACGAAACGGGGTATGTGGCGATCGTGATGTCGGCATTGTTGCTCTTGTGGAACTCAAGAAGGATCTCGTAATCCATCTTGTAAATATGGTCACCGCCGAGGATGAGGACATACTCGGGGTTATAGTACTCCATGTACTTGAGGTTCTGGTAGATAGCGTTGGCCGTACCGGTGTACCACTCGGCGTTGTCCGACTTCTCGTACGGAGGAAGTATGCTCACGCCACCGATGTTACGGTCAAGATCCCACGGGATACCGATACCGATGTGAGTGTTGAGTCGGAGCGGCTGGTACTGGGTAAGGACACCGACAGTGTCGATACCGGAATTAATACAGTTGCTGAGCGGGAAATCGATGATTCTGTACTTGCCGCCGTAGCTGACTGCAGGTTTTGCCATATCTGAAGTAAGGATGCCAAGCCTCGAACCCTGTCCACCGGCAAGAAGCATGGCGATCATTTCTTTTCGGATCATAAGTTCAACCTCCGTAGTAATTCAATCACGCTTAAATAGTATCATATTTCGAGGAAAATGTGAATACATTTTTGCATAGTTTGTGAAGTTTTTGGACAACTTTTTCTTTTCGAACATGATGACTTTACAAAATGTTGTATAAAGAAAAACTGCAGGTACATTATCTTGTAACAAGCGATAAACGCATTCATAACGATCTTTCCCCCGTGAAGTACCCGATCATGTCGATTATGAAAAGATTGTTGTTATTAAATACTCCGTGCAATATAATATACTACGGGTAAAAGAGGTGAGGAAGCCATCCAAGTTCACTTGGCATGGCTTTCAAATCCTCTTTTACACGGTGAATAACTCGAATTAATACACCGAGGATTTGCGCCCGCGCAAATCCGAGGTGTTTGACATACTTTATATATAAGGAGCACTCCACATGAGATACATAGACCTAAGCACCCCAAAAAACGTTTTCTTCACCGGGATCGGCGGCATAAGCATGAGCGGCTTTGCTCTTCTCCTTAATAAGAAGGGCTTCAAGGTCAGCGGTTCTGACCGCGCCGAATCGGACGTTACAAGAACCCTCGAGGATCAGGGCATCAAGGTTATCTACGGACAGTCGGCCGACAATATAAGCGTTGATACGGATGTGCTCGTTTATACAGCCGCGGTCAAGCAGGACCACCCCGAGCTGGTGCGCGCAAGGGAGCTCGGGATCCCCACGATCGACCGCGCCGCTCTCGTCGGCGACATCATGCTTTCTTATAAAGACAATTACGCGGTTGCCGGTACGCACGGCAAGACCTCATCGACATCCATGCTCTGCCTCGTTCTGCTCGAGGCGGGCCTCGACCCGACGCTCAACCTCGGCGGTATCCTCGACGAGATCGGCGGCAACATGCGACTCGGCGACAGCGACACATTCTGCATCGAGGCGTGCGAGTACACGGACAGCTTCTTGAAGTTCCACCCCACGCGTGCGATCATCACGAACCTCGAGCCCGAGCACCTCGACTACTTCGGTGACTTCGAGAACGAGAAACGCTCATTCGCCAAGTTCGCATCGCTCATCCCCGGGGACGGGCTCCTCGCGGTCGGTGCGTGCATCGAGGGACGCGACGAGATCTTTAAGGATGCTAAGTGCAGGATCATCACCTTTGCGGGTGCATGCGAGGACGGGAGCGCTCTCCCCGACTACCATGCCGTGAACATCTCCTACGACGCGTCGGGCTGCGGCAGCTACACGCTCATCAGGGGCACTGACCCCGTCGGCGAGATCATACTCGGAGTACCCGGCAGTCACAACGTGACGAACTCGGTCGGTGTTGCGGCACTCGCGCTTGAGAGCGGTATCTCCTTCGACGCGGTCAAGGCAGGACTCGCGCGCTACAAGGGCACACACAGACGTTTCGAAAAGAAGGGTGAGATCGGCGGAGTGACGATCATCGACGATTACGCTCACCATCCCACAGAGATGGAGGCCACCATCAGGACTGCCAGAAGTCTCTCGCCAAAGAGGCTTGTGGTCGTCTTCCAGTCCCACACCTACTCGAGGACAGCGCTCTTTAAGGAAGAGATCTGCAAGGTTCTCAGCGAGGCGGACCTTATCGTCCTTTCGGATATTTACGCCGCGAGGGAGACGAACACCTTCGGGATCGATCCCGAGGACATGGTTAGGGTTCTTCGGGAAAAATATGGTAAGAAAGCTTACCATTTTTCGTCATTTGGAGAAATTGAAGATTTTTGTTTGGAAAATTGTTCCACAGGTGACATGTTAATAACTATGGGTGCGGGAGACGTTGTAAAGATTGCGGACGAGCTCCTCGGGCACTGAGTTATCCACTTTATCCACAATTTGTTTTGAACAATTCCGCCCGCGTCGAAACCCCGTATCTCGCAGCGTTTCGGACGTCGGGCGGATCGAATTTTCCACAATATCCACAGGCCTTTTCGACATCTGTTTCATGGTTTTTTTCGATTGATATCCTTGCCCGTTATGCTATAATCGTTTCACGCCGAATGGAAAGACGTAGTCGTAAAATTTTTAGGGGAGCGACGCAGTATGAACGGACGAATTAATCTCTCGTGTGGAAAAGAGGCCATGACCTCCACGTCCATATCGGATTATTTCATAGATAATTGCCTTGCGGCAGCGCACGGCTCTTTTGTCAAAGTGTATCTTTATCTCATCAGATGCCTTCACGATACCTCCATGCCCATTTCCGTAGAGGAAATGTCCAACAGAGTCGGTGAATCCGAGAATGATGTCATCAAGGCCCTTCGCTATTGGGAGAAGGAGGGCTTTCTACGCGTGTCGTACGACGCCGACGGTGACGTCCGCGACATCAGGATCGAAAACTCGGACGGTTTCCCCGCCAGAGACAAGGTACTCACAGTTACAGAGCCTCCCGTAAGGAGCAGCCGCAGGGTCGCGAGGGTTGTTCCGGGACCCAAGGAAGCTCCCGCACCCGTACCCGAGGAACCCGAGATCATGGTTCCGACCTACACACCCAGACAGATCGCAGGCTTCAGAGAACTCGACGAGTTCAACAGCCTTATAGATTCGATAGAACAGAAACTCGGAAAGGCACTGTCGGTTAAAAACCTTCAGCTTCCCTCCTTCTTATATGAGAGCCTCGGATTCACACCCGAACTGATCGAATTCCTGTATGATCACTGCATCGCGCTGAATAAGAAGACGGACAAGTACATTGAGACAACTGCCATCGAGTGGAAAAAGAGCGGTGTATTCGACGTGGATTCGGCCCGCTCGCATGTCCTTACCAGGACAGCCGAATACTCGGCGGTAGTAAAGGCCTTCGGCATAAGCGGCAGGGCGCTCGGTTCCGGAGAGCTCGAATACCTCTCCCGCTGGCACAGCGCAGGTTTCTCCGTGGAGCTGATCCGCGAGGCTTGCTGCAGAGCCGTATCGAAGGGGAGCAGCGGCAAGCAGTTCTCATATGCGGACTCGATCCTCAAGAACTGGCAGCAGAAGGGCGTCACGAACCTTGAGGCGGTCAGGAACGACGACGCGCAGTACAGGCAGTCGCATCCCACAAGGAGCGACGAAGCACAGAACGCTCCCGCACGTGCGGTTCAGAGGGGTCGCTTCAACAGCTTCCCGCAGCGCAGCTACAGCAAGCAGGAGCTGGCAGATTTCGAACGCAAAAAGCTGGGATATTAAGGGGACAAAATGCATACAAAAAACGACTACACGGACCGGATTCTTGCGCAATATGACGAAAAACGCCGAAACGCGCGTTACGCCCTTGACGAAAGGCGTACGCAGGTCTATGATAAATGCCCCGGGATTAAAGAGCTCGAACTGAGAGTCGCACGTGATTCCTTCGAGAGAGGGAAGCGCTCAATCCTCTCGGGAGATCCCGATGCTCTTAACGGTCTCGAGGAGGAGAACCGCAAGCTCGCGGCACAGAAAGAAGCGCTGCTCGTCGCGAACGGTTTCCCGGCCGATTACCTGAAGCTGCGCTACGAATGCGACGCATGCAAGGACACGGGCTATATCGACAACGAGCGCTGCGACTGCTTTAAGAAGGCGCTCAGCAAGCTTCTCCTTAAAGACTCGAACATGGAGAGTCTGCTTGAAGAGGAGAACTTTGATACCTTTGACACCTCGCTTTTCTCGAACGATCCCGTCGACAGGGATCCCTCGCTCGGTGTCACTCCTTACGAACACATCATGTCGGTGCTCGGCAAAGCGAAGCGTTTCGTTCAGAACTTCGACAACGAGCACGGCAATATCCTGATTTACGGCCCCACCGGTGTCGGAAAGACCTTTCTCTCTTCCTGCATCGCCAAGGCACTCATAGACAGCTCACATTCGGTGCTTTACCACTCCGCCACCGGCCTCTTCTCGGCTCTCGAAGCCGCACGCTTCGGCAGTGAAAACCGTGACGCGGCCAAGAAGGAAGAGGCGCACATCTTCGAATGTGACATGCTCGTCATCGATGACCTCGGAAGCGAGTTTTACACTCAGTTCACGGCGTCCTCGCTCTTCAATGTCATCAACGAGCGACAGCTTGCCGGAAGGTCGACGGTCATCTCGACGAACCTTTCGTTCGACGACATCATTTTTAACTACTCGGAGCGCACGTACTCGAGGATCTGCAAGCATTACGACCTGTACAAGATCCTGGGTACGGATCTGAGAAGACACACATAAGTACAAACAGTATGCCTGATACTTCGTTGAAGTGTTTGGCGAGGAATCAACGGCGAAAAAACCGCCGTTAAAGAGGAGGTCACAACAGTGTCACAACAAGATGTTTTTCTTGAAACAATTCCTGTCGGAAAGCTGGGCGTTATCGCCCTCAAGAGTAGCCAGGCTCTCGGCGAGAAGGTAAACAATTACCTTGTGGACTGGAGAAGCGGTCGCGACAACGAGCACACCGCCACAATAGCTTTCCAGGGTTATCAGCGAGATACGTTCCTCGTTGAATCCCAGTGTCCGAGATTCGGAACAGGCGAAGGTAAGGGCGTTATCAATGAATCGGTACGCGGTTATGACCTTTATATTCTCCTGGACGTTACGAACTACAGCATCGAGTACACGGTGAGAGGCCACAAGAATCACATGTCACCCGACGATCACTTCCAGGACCTCAAGCGCATCATCGGCGCTGTGGGCGGCAAGGCAAGACGTATCACCGTCATCATGCCTTACCTTTACGAGAGCCGTCAGGACAAGCGTACAACACGCGAGTCTCTCGACTGTGCGATGGCACTTCAGGAGCTCTACAGTATGGGCGTTGACAGCGTGATCACATTTGACGCACACGAACCCAAGGTTCAGAACGCTATCCCGCTCAAGACCTTTGAGACCATCAAACCCACATACCAGTTCATCAAGGCGCTCCTGAGGAACGTACCCGACATCAGGATGACACCCGACAAGATGATGATCGTCAGCCCCGACGAAGGTGCCATGGGCCGTTCGATCTACTTCGGGAACGTCCTCGGTCTCGATATCGGTATGTTCTACAAGCGAAGGGATTACACCAAGGTTGTCGGCGGTCGTAACCCGATCATCGCACATGAGTACCTCGGTGCAGACCTTAAGGGTAAAGACGTTATCATCCTCGACGACATGATCTCATCGGGCGACAGCATTCTTGAGGTTGCTCGAGAGCTCAGGAAGCGCGGTGCCGGCAGGATCTTCTGCTGCGCAACTTTCGGACTCTTTACCGATGGTCTTGCAAGATTCGACGAAGCTTATAAGGAGCACGTCTTCGACAAGGTCGTTACCACCAACCTCATCTACCAGACACCCGAGCTCTTAGAGCGTGAGTACTACATCAACGCGGATATGAGCAAGTACATCGCTCTCCTCATCGATACACTCAACCACGACTTCTCGATCAGTGAGTTCCTCGATCCCACGGATCGCATCCACAAGATTCTCGAGAAGTACGGCCAGACAACTTGATACGATATCATATAAGGAAGGAACCCCGAACCAAAAGCCCGGGGCTCCTTCCTTATGTCAGCCGAAATTCGGATAGTTCGCTTCTATTATTTCAAACCGAAATTCGGAAACTGCCTTACATTGCGAGATCTACATGCTGCAGAGTTCCTACCTCGCCTGTTTCCTTGAGGTAGATGCCCGTCTTGCGAACTGCTCCCTGCAGAGTGTTCTGATCGTTCTTGATACTGAACTCAGTACTTGCACTACCGAGATAGATCGCGCCTACGTTTGCCTCTTTAAGATCAAGGAGCTTGTCATTGCCTTCGCTGTCCTTGGTCCAGACACGGAGCTTAGAGTAAACTGCGTCGTTCTCATCGATCCACGAGTTGCCGTCCTCATCATATGCGGCAAGATCCTTAAATCCGTCACCGCTTTTTGTTCCGAAAAGCTCGCTTCCGTTATCGATCATGCCGTTGCCGTCCTTGTCGAGAGCCAGGAATCCGCTTCCTTCAGCAGCGAAGGAGATGTCGTCTTTTACTCCGTCGTTATCGAGGTCAAACTTGAATTTCACATCCGTGAGGCCTGCATATTTACTGTCAATGTTTATAATGAGCGGATCTGTCATGATCACGTTCTCGGCAGTGATCGATTCAAACTTTTGGCTGAAGTTCCTCGCCATCGAGAATTCCACGCCGAAGCTGATCTTCCGGCCGTCCTCGGTGAGTGCAAGACCGGTAGACGAGAAGGATGTGTACTCGCTCTCGTTATGGTAGCCGCTTGTTGCGGTGATCTTCTGCCAGGTAGTACCGGAGACTGTTGTACCTACTGCGGGCGAAGCCTGTGCACTGCCTTTTCCGCCTATAGACAAAGAGAACGAAGCACCGCTCACGGATCTCGCCGACAGTGCCATCTCCAGGTTCTTAAAGTTACTGCTTCTGAGGTCGAGAATGCCATCCTTTTTCATCTGCGGGAGCTCTAAGGGGTCGATACGGCCCTTGCCGTTGAGCGCGGCAAGAAGCTTACGCAGAAGCGTGATCTGCATGTCCGCATCATCGCTGAGGATAAGCGGAGGCTGCATCCTGTTCTCGTTCATCTGCTCGAGCATCCTGCGGAGATTGTTCTGGTTCTCCTCCTTACGCTGCTGGGCTTCCTGTTTTTCTACATCTGAGTATTCGATTATTCCTGCTACAGCGCTTCCACTGTGCTGCTCGGCAAAAGCCGAGATCTTCTCCAAAGCGCCTGATCCTCGGGTTATAATACTGACATGATTGATTTCGGTAGATTCACCTGCCAGATGTTCAGAATTCATACTGACACTACTTGCGTTTATCTTCATATCGGGGCTCCTTTCCCTCTTTGCCCGGTCACCGGGCGCTCCGAAAAATCCTTTTTTCGGGAATTATTCTTTATCAATATATCGGCATGATATCGGGATTTGTTAAGAGCTGATGTCTGACATAAGGGAAGGAGCCCCGGGCTTTTGGCTCGGGGCTCCTTCTTTTTCAGGATAGATTCGAAGATCATCACTTGGATCTCTTAAACTTAACCTTCTTACCAACTCCCGACTTCTTGAGGAGTTCTACGAGTGCGTCGAACTCTTCATCGGTCTCTGCGGAGATGTAGAACGTTGCGTTAGACTTGATGCCGTCAAACGCACCGGGTGCGATCTCTGTAACGTTAGCCGAAAGCTTGATGGTCTTGAGGTTCTTTGCTCCGCTGAATGCATCCTCTCCGATGGAGGTGATGGATGAAGCGAGAGTAACCTTCTTGACGGTTGTGTTGTCCTTCATGGCACCTTCGCCGACTGTCGTTACGGGAACGGACTTGCCGTTAACCTTAACGCTGGCGGGGATCGATGCGGAAGTTGTTGTAGCCTCAACAGCTGTGAGGACTACACCGTCATCTTCTACTGCGTAGCTCTTCGAGATCTCGGAGCCGTCCTTCTTCGTGCTTCCTACAGTTACTGATACATTACCGTCAGCATCTGTCTCGGTAAGAGTCGAAGTAGCGGTTCCGTCAGCCTTTGTCTTTACAACGCTTTCGCTCGATGAGCCGTCAGCTTTTTCTACAGTTGTAGTTGACGTCTCTGTACCCGACTTACTTACGGTAACCTTTTCCTTCTCGGTTGCAAGAACGTTGCCGTCCTCGTCGGTCGTGGTTGCTGTACGTGTAAGACTTCCGTCAGCCTTCTCAGTGATCTTTTCCTTTGTGGTACTTCCGTCCGCATTCTGGGTAGTTGAGTTTGTCTTAGACGAACCGTCTGTATTCATAGTCGTCTTTGTGGTGCTCGAGCTACCGTCCGCATTCTTCTCGGTAGCTGTTATTGTCTTGGTTCCGTCGTCCTGTGTCTTTTCAACAACCTTTGAAGTGCTGAGGACATTGCCGTCCGCATCCTTCTCGGTGCTTGTTGTTGTAACCGAACCATCGGGCTTTTCAACTACCTTTTCGGTTGTTGAAGCACCATCTGCATCCTTTGTAGTGTTTGTTGTGGTAACTGTTCCGTCGGTCTTCTTCTCGACCTTCTCAACAACCTTTGTTCCATCAGCTTCGGTTGTGGTGGTTGTGGAAGTCGACGATCCGTCGGGCTTCTCAACTACCTTCTCGGTAACCTTGCTGCCGTCTGTGTAGGTGGTGGAAGTTGTTGTGGTCTGTGTTCCGTCGTCTGATGTGTTTGTCTTGGTTGTCTGATCCTTCACCTCAGGCTCCTCGTCAGAGATCACGTGTGTGGGCTCGGGCGTAGGTTCAGGTGTAGGCTCAGGTGTGGGTTCCGGAGTGGGCTCGGGCGTAGGCTCGGGTGTGGGTTCCGGAGTGGGGTTCGGTGTGGGATTCGTCACGGTTCCCGACTCGGACTGTTGTGAGTCATCCGGGTTGGTCGTCTGCGTGGTTTCGGTTTCAAGACTGCCGGAAGTAATCTTGCCGGTCCAGTTTGTGCCGTCAAACCAGAGATCCGCAAGGATCTTCTGCGTTCCGTCAAATACAGCTTCTTTTCCATCAAAGGTAACCTTAAGAGGCTCCTCGCCGACATAAATTTTCGCACCGTATAAAGGACGGATCGCACCGTTTTCTGTGGTTATCACAGCACCACCCTGAGGGATGCTAAGGGTAGCACCGTCAGCTATCTCGAGGTAGCCGGCCTTGCCTTTTTCGCCTGAAATCGTAAGCCTTCCTGCGATTGTTGCTTTTGTTTTGATACTTACCACAGAATCAGAGCAAACGGTCGGATCATTCCAGTCTTTCATTCCCGTTATATCAAGACTACAGCCGCTTTCAATGGTAAATTCTTTAATTCCGATGTTGTAATCAAAAACTCCTTTAGGTGTTTTGTTCACAGTAATACTGTCAAATACGATGGTAGGATAGTCTGTTTCCTTCCTATTAATCCAGTCATAACGATATCTGGTATAACCAAAGATATCCTGCTGCTCCGGAAGGGTGACCGTTTTCGAGATTCCGGGGCCGGCGTCATTCACTACCGTTTCGCTTCCTTTAAATATAAAGATATAGTCATCATCCGCATTCTCACTACCATCAAATATAACATTATGCTCAGAGAGCTCCCCAAACTTCACTCTATATTCCAGATAGCCCCCTCCATATAAGATCTTTGATCCTTTTGTAATCCTTACCTCCCTATCGGGTTCGATATCAGCCAAGGAAGGAATGGTGATCTCACGAGGCTGTCCGCCGGATTCGAGATTCAGGTAACCGTTACCCTCTGCGACGATCTTTCCGTTTGACTCGATCGTAAGCTTATCTCTGATAAGAAGCTGATTGCACGCATCCGAAGATCCGGGGATATCCGCAATCTTAACGGTGTCATTCAGAATCACCTCGTCTACATCAACGATGGTAGGTATCTTGGCACCGTTTTCTTCGCTTGCATTGATCTTCAGCTCATTACGTACATCTACCACCAGTTTATTTGCCTTGAAGCTGTGGGCAAGGTCATAAGAATAATAGGTATCTGTATTATAATACTTAATGGTCACCGTATTGAATTTGATATCGGGGAACTTTCCAAGCCATTCTTTTAAGTCCTGTTCATCTCCGGAAAGAGTAATGTCGACTGATTTTCCGCTCCAAGAACCATTCACGCAGAAAATCATACAGCTAAACTTCTGGTTTCCGTCTATAATCACAGGCTTACTGTCAACACTTATCTCTACAGGCTGATTGTGATAGATTACAGATGCCCCTTCTTCTGCTAAAATATACCCTTGATCATTCGTTTGGATATATCCCTCTTCAGGAATAATAAGAGTGGCCTTTTTGCCGACCTCAAGAACACCTTCCATCCCGGAGTCCCCGCGAAGGGTAATATGTCCGTCAACCTCTGCCCTGCCTGTGACCCTCACAATGGACATCTTGTTTGACGGATTGTTATCAGTACTTTTCGATCCGAGTGTGATAGATCCGCACGAAGCAACCGTCAGGTTCTTAACGGTATACTCCACGTTTTCTTGGGTATCGGTGACAGTCAATTCTTCATAATAAGTACTTGCTGCCTGCGCCTGCTCGGCCTTCACTTCAGTCGTGTCCGACCCTACGGTAAAGACAGAGAAAACAAGAGCGAGTGCTGCAAACACTGCGATCAGTCTTTTTCCGATTTCTTTCATATTGCCTCCTAATGTCTTCCTATTATACCTTTTGATCAATTCCCAAGGGATACGCAAGCCCCCGAGAGATGATAAACAAAGCGTAGTATATCAAAATATACGTAAGACTTCAAGCAATCCACGTGAACTCTTTTTGAGTCAGGGCGTCCGGTCCACGCGGGAACTTAAAGCATTAAAAAAACGGGGCCACGCGAACACTCCCGGGAGTTCTTATTGCCCCCGGGAGTGATTCACTTTATGTTAATTTGTCCTTTGTAGCTTGCTGTTTTGATCAGCCGTCATCTGTTGTCATGATCAATCGTCATGGTCAGGGTTCGGGATTGGCTGTTATCGGAGCATCCAATATACGGTTTATAGCAGTCATGTTGTTTCCTCCGTATATAAATTCTCCGGGTCCGAGAACAAATATACCATCATTGGATATAAGCATTTGTACGGAATCACCGATCATTAGCTTAACACCGAATACATCTCCGTTTTCATATACAGGAAGTACTGTTATTCCCACTCCGTTTGCTACTCCGCTTCCGGAACCCGACGAGCTGCCTGCAGGGCCGGGGTCTCCCTGAGGACCCTGTTGACCGGGTGCTCCCTGAGGTCCCTGTTGGCCGGGTGCTCCGGTGTCACCCTTATCACCCTTGTCACCCTTCTCACCTTTTTCTCCGTCCTTGCCGTCTTTACCGTCTTTTCCGTGCTTAACAACGAAAGACGAGGTCTTGCCGTCGGTGTAGAAGATCGTGTAGGTGTCCTTGTCCTTAGCCTCTTCGGTGAGCTTTATGTCGTAGATCGCCTTGCTCTCCATGGTAAGGGTTGCGGGTGTCGATTCGATACTCTGCTGCTTGAGCTTCTTGCACTTTACAGACATCGTAAAGGTATAAGATGCTCTTCCGTCCACTCCGTCGAAGATGTATTCCGTTGTGCCGGCATCAAACTCTCCGAGTGTTTCCTTATTTCCTTCGTCATCGTAGAGGTAAAGAGTGTATGATTCGGTAGGAAGATACTTGTTGCCGGGATCGGACCATGTAACTCTGACCGTCATCTTCTCTTCGTCGTCCGTTACGAACTCCGCACTCAGGTCTCTTACGGGACGAGCGGGTGCCGAAACATCCGATACTGCATAGCCGTAGAAAGGAACCGCCTTATCAGCCATCAGGTTTCTTGTCCACTTTCCGAAAGTCCAGTTGAAGTGATATGCGTTGATCTGCGTAGAGCTGAGTTTTTGAGCCTTAAGGACCGAGCCTCTAGGGTTGCTTACCGTTCCGCCCGCACCGTTGCTCTGAGTCTTGCTCTTCGAGTAACCCGATGAATGCGAATAGTCAAGATTTATATAGCCTCCGGCCCATGCCTCAGCCTCTATTATAAGATCCAGGCCTCCGCCGAACTGTACAGTAAGGCTGTACGAGAATCCATGTGATGTCTCCGTGCTTTCGGTCTTTGTTGCCGATGTGCTCCACTCACTCGAGGTAGAACCACCGGAAGTATTTACCGTGTAAGTTGATTTGGAGATCTGAGCATTGCCCTGACCTGCTTCTTTCCATCCGTTCCAGTATGCAAAAGGATTTCCGATATGATCTGAGGGAAGATCCGCGTCTGTTATCTTTGAAAGGTAGTTTGCACCTGCAACGCTTGCGATCTTCGCATTGTACTGATCAACAAAATCATTGTAGTCTTCAATAGTTAAGAGGAAATATGTGGGTGCAAGCGGCATTCTTACTGTATAACCGTTCTGAACCCAGCTTCCGTTCTTAAATACATCGTAGCAATAGACGACCTCAGGGGTTCTTGAAAGAACTACTATATCCTGTGATCCGACAGAGAACGTTGTGGAGTAGCTTGTCTCAACAGCATTCTCAATGGACTCTGACCAATCCAGGGAGTAACCGGCTTCAAGCGAGGCCTTTACACCGGGGCCTGAAACTTCTCCGGCGAAGCCGACGCCAAAGGATACGCTGTTACCGCTCGATGAAGCATAACCGAACGAGCTCTCTATAGTGTAGCTTGTTTCACCTGTGTCATCATAAGCGCCGAGAGAATCAAGCTCTTCATAATAAGGAGCTGCTTCGAGAACTGCGTGAACCTCGGGATCCGAGTAAACATAGCCGCGTTTTCCCGACTTTGCAAGAAGGCCGTCCTTGTCACAGTCAACCGCGATGGGAAGTGCATTAAGGCAGTTCGCATTTTTCGTGGTCGAAGATGTGTCGTTTACAAAGATCTGTGTTGCTCTTGGATGAGCATCGAATGCAAGGTAATTACGGTGGTAGTAACAGTCCTCCATGTATAAGCTCGATGCCATCGTTTTTGTGGTACCGTAGGCAATGATGTCGCCGGTTTTTTTGTCAACACTATCAACATAACCGACACCGGCAATAACACCAAGGTTGGCCGAATACGAATTGTTTGTGCTGCCGGAATACTTTTCGTATGCAACAAAGACGAACTGTTCTCTTCCTGCTTCATTGCCGTCGAAATTACCTGCCGTAACGTTCTGGACCCAGTTGACCGAACTGTCCTTACGGCTTTTTCCCGTCATACCTCCGAGCATTGATCCGAGATCTCTGACCATGTCGCCCTGGAAGATCATCGAAGGCTGTTTGCCGTCAAACGAGTAAACAACACCCGAAACAAAGAAGTACTCGGGAGCATTTGCACCGTTTACCTTAGCCGACTCAAGAGATACCTCCTGGAAGATATAATCGCTCTTGTCAAACGTTTTCCTCATAAAGTTACTGGTGGCTACGGTACCGATATCCGACTTTATGTACTCTTTGTCCTTTAAATATATGACAGAATATGCGTAGTTTGACTTGTCGATATTATAAGCATTGCTAACTTTGGTAATATTTCCTCCCGAGAAGGTTACCGTCGAATCCAAAGAAGTGTATCCGACTGCCACGATCTCATCCACGCCGTCACCGTCGGTATCACCCGCTGCCACAGCTCCGCCGTGCATAAGTATGTAGTTGTATTCACCCGATCTGCCGGTGCCTTGTCCCTGCTCGTTCATCCAATGAAGGGCCTTCTGCTCCCAGCCTTTGTTTCCGCGGTCCATGACAGCGACACACGAGCAGAAAGGCTCGATGCTGCTTGCCATATCCGAGAAACCTGCGGTTTTTCCATAAGGATTGTAGAAGCCTGCCATGTAAGCAAATTCTTCGATTCCGTCACCGTCCGTGTCACCGGTTGTAAGGCTGACAACGGGTTTTTGATAAGCTTTACCGAAATCGCTTCTCTTAACGACCGATGCAATGTTTACTACATCCCTCGAGGAGAAAGATCCGTTACTGCCGTTAAAGGTCCATTCTCTAATCCAGTAGTCGGAATCTCCCGAGAAATAAACCATCAGGGTATCCTTACCGTCATGATCGTAATCACCGGCCGTTATATCCATGAAACTGCTTGCCTGCCAGAGTCTGATATTGCTTGTTTTTCCCATCCAGCTCGCCTGTCCGAGGTAGCGGGAATATGCTTTGCCGGTTGTTGTATCCTGTACTACGAGTTCAATATTCTTGCCGCTTCGAAGTCCGATGACAGCAACATGATCTCTTCTTCCGGAACCTGTGGGATCGAAAGAAACGCCTTCCGTATATGTCATCTCGTTGAATATATCCGTCGAAATGGTGGGCGAACTCTGCGCCGAGTACTGGTTGATACTGTGTTTGAGAACCTTTTCGTTACTGTTGTCGAGTGATTCCTCATATTCCGAAAGGTTTACCGTATCAAAGAGGTAAGTGTTTGATTCCCCTGCGCCCTGAATGAACATGAAGAGCTCGTTCTGCTCGGAAAGCAGGAAAGGTGTGTCCTGATTGTTATCATAAACGCTGCCCGGAAGTGACTGCATGTCCCTCGGCATCACGCCGTCAAGATTAAAGATGTCCTGTACACTGTCGAGACCCATTTCAGCATCGATCTCATCGGCTGCCGCAGGTTCATTGGCGCCGGCGGTGAGGCAAAGTATCGCTGCCAGTAAAAAGCCCAGACAGAACTTTGCGAAAACATTTGCTTTGTTTTTGTACCCTGTTGTCTTCATTGAGTGTTTAGTCCTCCTTTTGATACATGTCCTTTGTTTCCTGTTTTAATTTCTTGAGTTTTCGGTACTTGAGTATGATAAAAGTGATCAGCATACCGAGCGTGAACGCCAAGAGTCCAACGATCACATATCCCCCGACCTCGGGTCCGAGTATCGTCGCTCCGAAGTAGTGTGATTCAAGGAAATTGATATCACCTGTTATCGAAGGAGCGATGAATACCGCCGCCATAAGCGTCAGACAGACTGCCGCGGCAGCACCTGTGAGTCTTTTCACGCGCTTGCGCTCGCAGTAATAAGACCGCAGCTTCTTTATCTGTTCTTTCTGATCTTCGATGCGTCTCACGATCATCACCTCCTTTTTAAAGATAGGCTTTTGCCTTTCACTATATAAAATGCAGCGTTTGCGGTTTTTACTCACACCTACTCAAAAAAAATGCAAAAAAAAAGACCTACAAGGCGACAGGGGGTTGTGGAACACATATGTCTCCGCGCCCGAAGTGTTTTCTGAAAGCTCTGTCGAACGCGAGACCGCTAGCCTTCGTTCTTCGCACTATGTGCTCGAACATCAGGCAGACGCAACTCGCTCCGTTTCACTTCGCGACTCTTACGCAAAACATTTCATTGAACCGTTGAAACGTTTTGCTTCGAGCACGAAAACTTGTAAACAAGTTTTCTGGTAGCTTGACGGGAGTGACTTTCAGAAAATGGTTCGTGGCAGGAGACACAAAATGTGACCCACAACCCCCGTCCCTCCAAGGGTCACTTTGTTGCTTTTTTTTCAGGTCTGAGGCGTTTATACGACGCGAGCAGAATCACTGCCGTCACTACCGGCAGGCAGAAGCCGATGGCGGAAGACACTCCCGGCTCCGAGACGAGCAGATTGTATGCCGCGTGGAAAAGCATGCTTGAAGACAATGCTCCGAGGATCGTTGTGAAACCGGAGACCTTGTACTTCCTGGCTATCGCGAAACCGATCACCAGTGCGAATACGCTCACGATGTGCATGACTCCCACAGCGAGTCCGCGGATCAGAAGGAATCCGAGGTTCTCCGTTCCGGATGAGATCATGGAGCAGACATTTTCAAAAGAAGCGAATCCGGCGCCGATTCCGGTCGCCGCATGAACAAGCTTCTCATCGGTCGGTTCAAACAGCAGGTAGACGAAGAGAAGAGGCAGGAACTTCATGATCTCTTCCACCACCGGCGAGATGTAGATCGCCGTGGTCTCATTGCCGTAACCGCTGACGACATCTATAAATCCGCTGACATAGGCGCCGAGGAGGCTCGTGATCATTCCAACGATAAAGCAGATAACGAAATTACGTGTTTTGTCCCTCAGGATGACCGCCGCAAGTATGAGCGGAAGCACCATGCAGACGAGTATGTTTTCCGAGTAGATCATGCTTCCCTCACCACCCTTCTCGCAGCAACGAACCAAAGAGGAGTCGTGGCAACCCTGAGCCCCATGAAGCTGTTGTACCAGACTCCGGCGCTCATGTATTCACCCATGATGATCCAGATCGTCAGTGCGACGACAAGGATTAAAAAACCTCTCGACGATTTTTCTTTCACGGCAGTGCGGTAGATCTGAAGAGCAAAGAACACGATCCCGGCCGACACAAAGCCATAACCGACTGTTTCAAGAACAGCCCCGGCCGTTTCTCCCACAAAGAAAGTCAGCGCCTGACAAAGGACGCACATAAGCGCCATAACGCTTATGGTCACCCAGGCGCGTTTCGAAAGCGTTCGGGTTCCCCAAAGTGCGCGGGCGATGCAGTACATTACCCACGCAAATGCCACACCCGTGATGATATCCTGGATCCATTCCCCGGACCACGACCACCATAGAACTACATTGACTGCGGTGAAAAAGATCGAGCCGACAAGCAAAAGCTTTGACTCCGGACGGCTTTCAAACAAAGAATTTACTATTGCGGCCTGAATAAAGAACATGGTGAACTCACCGATCTCGTTGGCCGCAAAAGGCATCCTCGCATCGGGCAGCATGATGTCATAGATGAGCCAGAATAAAAGAACAAACAAGATCAGCGTGTAATAAAACACGAGAAATACGGCAGTGATATTACCCTTGCTCGTTCTGATCAGACCTATCCCAAAAGGGATCAGGGTTGCAAGCATAATGATCATAACGCTCACAAGTATAATACTGACAAGCGTCTCGGTTATCATACGGCCGCTTTCCTCCTTCTGATCAGCAGTAAATCCCGGCAAAGGAATGTAGCAAGCACGCCGAGTCCGGACGCAAGGATCCCGAATACCACATAACCCATGGCCGGAACGGAAAGGATAAGGCTTCCGTACTGTCTGACGGGCACTTCTTCGGAAGCCTTGTCAAGGGTCGGAACAAGGATCGCCGCAACGACGATCAGGAGCACCACGGCAGCACTCGCCACAACCTCAAAGATGACTCTGCGGCGAAGGGCCTTCTGCTCGGCATACATCTGTTTTCTTCTTTTGATCTCCTGCTTTTGTTCTTCAATACTTTGCATCCGTGATACCCATCCCTTCCAATGCTTTTTTCAAGGATTTCTTGCCTCTCTCGATAAGGTTGTAGACCTGCTTGAGCTTCAGTCCCATGGCCTGCGCGATCTCCTCGTGGGAGAGCTCTTCAAAATAGAGGAGTCTGAGGGCCGTGCGGTACTCGGGGTTCAGGCTTCCGAGCGCCATGTACACTTTTCTGTCTCTTTCGTCTTTAAGAAGCGCCGATTCCGGTGTGTCTGCATCCGAAACGAATTCCTCTTCGAGGGGCACTGTCTGCATCTTCCTCTTTCTGATGTGCATCAGTGCGTTGTTTCTGGCTATTGCGTAGAGCCAGCTCTTAAAGCTTCCCCCGCGTTTCGGGTCGAAGTGCGGTTTGTCGACCGCAAGTTTTGCAAATGTGTCGAGCAAGAGCTCTTCCGCATCTTCCTCGCACTTAACGTAGTTTAAAAGGAACATGTACAGACCGTCTCTGTACGCGAGAAGCAGCGTCTCGATGTCTTTGTCGTCAAATTCTTTTATGTAACGGAGGTATATCTCCTCTGCATTCGGTAAATCTTTCATTTCTGCGTTTTCTGTGTGTCGGGCCCCGTCGCCCGGGTGTCTACTATAGTGCTGCACGAAATAATTTCTTTACCATAGTAACATACGAAAGTGATAAATAAAAGACACGGCCGTTCATCATATAAGCGTTATGATCCACACCGCCATGTGAAGTTTGTAAAATATACTTGACATTTTTCATCCGCCGTTGTATTATCATCTCAGACAAAGCAAAACCCATGCTTTATCGGATGAAGCAACACCCGGCTTCATCAGGAAACTTCCTCCTGTGACAAATGTTTTGAAATGTAAAAGAGAAGAAGGATCTTAATCGCTAAGATCCTTCTTTTCTGTCTCTTCCCAGAACAATTCGTCAAGTGTCTTGCCAAGCTCCCTGCAGATCGCGATGCAGAGCTTTATGGTAGGGTTGTAGTCGCCCTTTTCGATAGCGCTTATGGTCTGGCGTGACACTCCCACTTTGCCTGCCAGCTCCTCCTGCGAAAGATCGAGAGAAGCACGCGCCGCTTTTAATTTCAGATTCTTCATGCTTCGTTTTGTTCCTCTCTCTTTTGATAGTGCCTTCTGACAAGGAGTGCCACCAGGATGATCATGAACGAAACAGCGATGGAGAGGGGAAGCACGGTGGAAGTCAGTTTTCCGTTCTCGATGAGAAGCGCTCCGTTCGCTCTTTCTCTGAGGTATCCGATAAGCTGTGCCAGCAAACAGAACGCATCCATAAACACAACGAACTTAAAGCTCCTGTTCACTCCGATCAGGGCGTCCCTAAGGATACAGTAAACGGCACAGACCACCAGACCGATCTCGAGTCCGATAAAGATCATCAGCTCCGGCTCGCCGATCGTATGACCGGAAGCTGAGATGATAATGGCGTAGATCATAAAGTAGCAGATCATGGAGACAAATCCCCACTTGTACCCGTCGCCTCTGATCATCTTCTGGCGCTCGTCAAACACCTCGTTCTCGGGTGCGCGGTTCCCGTCCCTTCTCGATACAACGATCATGCCTATGATCATTATGAGCACAACGGCGATCATGATCCAAAGTCCCCAATCCATGTGAATCCTCCTCTAAACAATCACGCCCGTACGGCACTCCATCCGTCCGGGCGTTAAAAACTCTCATTAGTCTTCTTTGCAGAACAGCGATCTGAATACCGCTTTCTTTCTGTCATCATCATACCTGATAACATCAAACGAAACAACAGTCACGCAATCTATACCGAAATCTCTCAAAAACGCGGTTCCGCCAAGCTTGCTGGCTTTCTTGCGAAGGCCTTCGACGTAGTCACGACCGCTCAGGATCTGCCTTGCGTAGCTGATGCAAAGAAAATCAAGCTTGCTGTCGGCCGTTGTTCCGAAGACTGTTCCGTCCTCGGCATATGAAAGCTTCTGGTTCCTGCAGATCGCAGACTCGCCTGTGGCAACCTCTACGGTACAGAGAACAACATCGATACCGTTATCCAGCTTTTCAAGAGTGTCCAAATAAAACTTCTGATCCAAACCAATTACCTCTTATCATGGTAAAAATTCTCCCTGTCCCCTGATAAACAACCTACGAAAAATTATATAGTGTTTTAACTGTTTAGTCAAGTGTGCTGAGAATAGCCTCTTCACAGGCTTCCAGCGAAGGGTATCCAAGGCGGTCAACCACAAAACTCTCCGTCCACTCGGGTCTCACGTACTTGTGGATCGCCGTGATCGTCACGCGGAATTGTCCCTTGTAACCGCTGAACGCACCGAAGTCATCACCGAGCGTCGCCTCGACATCCATCACGTCGCCAACCTTTGATTCGATCACTTTCTCATCCAGACCCTCTCCGTACCATTGTTCACCGAGGTACGCGTAGGCATCCTTGTACTCCATTCCGGGGTAAGGCGCTCCCAGGAGCAGCGGGACGATATCCATCACCACTTCGTCACCCCAGTCAGCCGTCGGATCATCCGACTCTATGGGGAACGAATACTTGTACTTCGCGAGAAACTCTTCTTTCTTCTTTTCGATCTCTTCAGGGGTAAGCTGCTTCGGTTCTTCCGAAGGCATCTCCTGTTCTTTTGCTTCCGAAACCTGTCCCGAGTCTCCGGTCCCGGGCTTTTCGTCCGGAGAAGGTTTTGTCTCTTCCTTTCCTTCGGACTGTGTATCCGGTTCATCCTGAGGTGTCTGTGCGTCTTCACCCTCTTTCTCCCCGGGTTCCAGGGTCTGCCCACTCTGCTCTTCGGGCACAGGCTCTGCAACCGGTTCGGGTTCTTCGGGCACGGGAGCAGGCTCCTGCACAGGAGTCTTTATGGTGTTGTCGGTCCTGCCAGTGAGCACGTTGATCACCGTTCCGAGCATCCCGTTCGACCAGAACTCCTTCAGAAGGTCATAGCTCGCAACAGGGTTAACGTAGGCCTTTATGTAGCTGTCGACAGCGTCTCTGAGTTGCTGAAGATCCACCTCTTCGATCTTGCTGACGATAAACTCGGTGATCTCGCCGATATCACCGTAATCAAGAATATTGAGCTGCGAAATGTCGGTCACCGCGCCGGTTCCGAGACGTTCCGGCTTCTTCCCGAGAGCGTCGTGAGCTTTGATCCCGGCATTGATCGCTGCAACACAGGCACTGTCCGTCATAAGGTTCAGAACAGTTTTCTGCGAAGCTCCGGACTCAGCGAAAAGCTCAACCTTCAGCGTAATGTCACCACCACCGATAAACGACTTGATCAGCTTGCCCGGAACCGCCTCGACGGTCACCTTACCCATGCTGTCGCCGATCTCGGACCTGATCGTTCCGTTAAGTACCTTTATGGCATCGAGGCTGACCTCGTAAGCGCTTTCAAACGCCGCTCCCGGCCGGTCGTTTTCTTCGGCATCGACAAGATCGAACAGGCATCCCAGTCTGTTCTTGCCGGTATTGATCAGCACCTCGAACCCAAGTATCGTACCCGTTTCGTCAGCGAACGTCTTCACTCTTGTATCATAACCGGCCAGGTCGTAATGAGTCTCGACGCATGCACAGTCTCTGCCTTCTTTGACGCCTATCCCCCAAAACGTTTCTTCCCGGTCAAGCGCGATACTCTTCCTCGCGTCATGGAGCGTGTCGAAGAAATCCTTACCATCGGACGAAGCGCCGAACGTCGTAGCAAGGCTGTCGATGATCCGCTCCACGTCCACTATCGGAGCGATGCTCGCAAGCGCCGAATTCAGGTCTGTCAGGTAAAGAGACGAGAGCTCGAGTGTTCTGTCGTCGAACTGCGGGAGTCTGACGAAGGTCCTTCTGTTCGGGAAGTCCACCGTGGCGTCGATTTCGGTAAGTTCGGTACTGCCTTTCGCTCTGACGCCTATGTGGTCAAGCGTGACATTCAGGGCTCCGTTCGAGAAATCGGCACTTCCGGAGAGCGAACCGCCGACTTTGCTCGAAATGCCGAGCTGCGACATGACTGCTTCTTCCGCAGAAACATCGAGCGTGAAGTCCGCGCCGTTCGAAAGGTCCGGAGCGAAGTCACAGGCTGCGAAGAGGCCGTTCCTGAGAGTACTCGTCAGGTTCTCGGTGACGTACTCGCCGAACTCCTCGTCGGACATGAATTTCGTGTGGAGCCATCTGTCGATGGAATCCTTGTTGAACAGATATACTGCGAGCAGAGTGAGGAGTACTGCTGCTACCGCGATTCCCGCTACGAGGAGTTTCTTCTTGCCTGATGAAAGTGCCATATACAGATTCCTTTCATAACGAAATGTATAGTTTTCCAAATACGCTCGGCTGCCACGTCGTATTTTCCTCGGACTCGCTCTCGCTCCGGATCAGACGTAGCGGTACATAAACGGCTAAAATACAGCCGTTAAGTACCGACGTCTTCTACGGGATCCTCGGAAAACAGACGGGCGCGCCGAGCTAATCCACTTTACTAAAAATTTATTTGAAACATTTCAACTGACAGGCTCACCGCGCCCGCCTGTGACTTCCGGACTCGTAGAGGACGTCAGCACTTGGCGCCGGTGTTTTCGGCGCTTAGTACTGCTACGTCCGATACGAAGTGAGAACGTGTCCGGACAGTTACACGGCGTGGCAGGGGAGCCGTCCACCTCTGTTATTCCATATTACTCAAAATTGTCACTGGGATTGATCCATATAGTGTCCCCTGTCTCGGAATACGGATTATACCACAGTCCTTCCTCAGAAGAATCTTCCGCCTCGCTCTCTCCCGGCTCAAAGTAGTTCTCCTCGTAAGGAATCTCCGTGACAGTAGTCTCCTCAGGAAGGAGTTCGGCAGTAGGCTCCTCAGATGCAGGGGAATAGTCCTCCGGCATTTCGAAAGCGCCTTCGATCGAGGACTCTCCTTCGGAGGTGAAGAAGCCCTCCTCGTCCGAGATCAGTTGCTCTCCGTCGAAGGCCTCCTCGTCTTCCTCTTCCTCGTCCTCATCTTCGGGAGGGCGCGGATCGAAGAACTCTTCGAAGCCTCTGTCCTCGAGTCCCTGATGTATCGACTCCATGTATGAATTCCAGATCCTCTCGGGGTATGTGTTTCCCATCAGATCATCGATCTTCTTCGGCATGTCGCATCCGACCCAGATCGCGGTCGTGTAGTAGGCTGTGAACCCGACGAACCATCCGTCCTTCTGATCGTTCGTGGTTCCTGTTTTCCCGGCGCAGGTCACATCCTTAAGACGTAGCTTACGTCCGGTTCCGCTCTTCATGACGGTCTGTAAGCAATCGGTCATCATAAGCGCCGCGTTCCTTGCGTAGACTCTGGTGGATTTCTGAACCTTGGTTCCTCCCGAGAGCACCGCACCGCTTGTGTTATCGATGACTGCGTTTCCTCTTGAATCGGTGATCTTGAGGATACAAGTAGGGGTTCGGAATACGCCCTCGTTTTCGATGGCGGCGTAGCCGGATGCCATTTCTACTGTTGTAGTACCGTATGTCAATCCTCCGAGCGAGGCAGCTGCACCGTAGTCAGTGTCCACGATGTGCTCAAAGCCCATCTTCAGAAGATAAGAAAGTCCTTTTTCTATACCGTTCTCACAGAAGAGCTTCCATGCGACGGTGTTCTTTGATGCCGAGATCGCGTACCTGACGTCAATCTCACCGGAGTATACGCCGCCCGAGTTTCGGGGACCTCCGCTGAATCGTTCGTCGACAACCTCGGTGTCAGGGTAGTAGCCGTTCTCAAATATCGGTGTGTAAACTATGAGCGGCTTAATGGAACTGCCGGGCTGTCTGGGACTCTGGTATGCTCTGTTGAGTGTATATCCCACGGTATCGTCACTTCGCCCTCCGACGATCGCAACCACGAACCCTGTCTCGTTATCGATGCAGGTTCCTGCGGCCTGAAGCTTGTAGACCCCGTCTTCAGTCATATCCGTAAAGGAAGCTGTCTCTTCGTCGATCGCGCGCTGAAGCTCCTGTTGCTTTGTGGGGTTAATTGAAGTATATATCCTGTAGCCCTTCAGGTAAAGGTCATGACGGACTTTGTAGTATTCTTCTCTGTACGCTTCCTCGTAGAGCTCTTTGTCCGATTCGCCCGAGAAAGAGTTCCTGAGCACGAAGCCTTCGGCCTGCATGAGGCTTCGGACGGCGCAGTTATATGCGAAGGTTTCCTCGTAGTCGTAAGAGAATTTCGGGGCATCTTTGAGGGTGATGTGCTCCTCCAGTGCTGCAGCATAAGCGTCGCTGTCTATAAAACCGTTCTCGAACATCTGCAAAAGAACACTGTCTCGTCTTTCGAGAGCCTTGTCGGGGTGCTTGCGAGGGTCGTAAAGCGAGGGGCTGTTGGGGATGCCGCACAGGTACGCGATCTGCGAGAGGGAGAGCGTACCGGCTCCGGTACCGAAGTAGCCGACCGCAGCGGTCTGGATGCCGTAATAGCCGTTCGCGAAATAGATCGTGTTCAGGTAGAACTCGAGGATCTGCTCCTTCGAGAATTTCTTCTCGAGCTCCGA
The DNA here is from genome assembly GCA_017427685.1 of Lachnospiraceae bacterium. Classification (GTDB taxonomy): domain Bacteria; phylum Bacillota; class Clostridia; order Lachnospirales; family Lachnospiraceae; genus RUG11977. Next base: position 108,104 of record JAFRSH010000018.1, read on the forward strand.
GGCGAGAAAGATCTCGCTGACCTTTCTGTCGACCGTTTTCTCATTTGTGAGGAAGACGCCACGGGCAAGCTGCTGAGTGATTGTACTTCCGCCCTGTCGGATCTCTCCGTCGTTTTGAATATATGCGAGCGCGGCTCTGCCGATAGCGTAGATATCGTAACCGCCGTGGGAGAAGAACTTTCGGTCCTCGGTGGCGAGCATGGCGTTCACGGCGTCCTTCGGGATCCTGTCGTACTCTATGTAGTAAGAGTTCTTCTCGTTGCGCAGCTCCTGCATGACGGTTCCGTCCGCGAAGTAGCAGATCGAACTCTCGGTGCTTTTGAACTTGTCGGCACTCACACCCGCGACGGTGATCTTCGCCGCATCCCGCAACTCGAGGAAGTGCTCGCCGTATGCAAAGTAAAACCAGACACCGCCCACAAGAAGCACAAGAAAGAACAAACCGAACAAAGCCAGCAATGTGCGAAAGATCACACACCTGACCTTGCCTGCCACAGTCCTTTCCTTAAACTTCTTACGTGCCAAAATTCTGTCCTCTCTATATAGTCACAGCTGCCTTACAAGAGGTATTCCGATAATGTATTGACTGCTTTCTTCGCCAACTCGTAAAACGATTCGTATAACGATACATTAACACATGTCAGACAATATTTCCACGATTTTAGGACGAGATTTGACACTTTTTCCCTCTGTAACATGTTAGATCGCACACTATTCCAAAAAGCAGGAAGCACCGACACAACATCGGCGCTTCCTGCTTACATTCTGTTTTTATCTGTTTTTCAGGTTCCGTCAAACACCCCGATAAACAGGGGTATGTATGAGCTCTGGTCAATGATCATATAAATGAACGGTCTGTTAAGTATCACTTCTTTGGTTTCCTTCGGTCCTCCCCCGTCTCCGCCCATAATCACTGTTGCGGCTCCCGCCTTGGTACCGATCGGATCGACCTCAATATAGGCTTTATGAATGACATCACTGACAAACAGGTTTCCGGCCTCGGAGGTTCCGAGTCCCGACAGATCAGCCCGTTCCTCGTCAAATGCGTCCGTCATCCCCATATCGGTCAGAATATCCCTCATCTTAACAAAATACTCAGAACTGAATTGCGGCATTTTGACTTCCAACCAATATTTTCCTTCATTATCGGTTTTACAGAGGGAGCTAAGTTTCTCTCCGTCCAAAGAGTTTAGGTATTCATCAATGCTTACCCCCTCGTTTGGCATGATCGCAACGAAAGCAGTCCCCCTTGATTGATAATACTTCTTCATTCCCACAGACAAGTCGTCTTCAAGGTACACATCGCCCGTTCCATCCATAAACGGGACTGATATCCCTTTCCCGGCTGACGTTGTAAAAATATCAGGCGTAACGTTTTCGCCGAATTTTGCTTCCCATCTCTCCCTAAAGAAAAGAGTGTTGATCAGGATGAAAACAACCGCTTCCGGTATCGCGTCGATCGTTTTATCGATCAACCCGTCAGTGCTTTCTTTTATCCAATTGTTTATATCATCGACCGTCGATTTGTCGAATGCAGCCGTAAACAATTCTCCGTTGTAGACTTCCCGGATGATATCAAGATACTCTTTATTAATATGTAATCCGGATTTGTTCTTGAGCCATGCGGAATTCGCCGTCTTCAACGTCGACAGCGCTCCTTCCCCATACAACTTCTCTTCAAGTTCGGAAATAGTACCGTAACAGTCGGTTATTTCTTTCCATAAGGTGGCGAACTCGTTAAGCTCATCCACCGAGAGACCGAGTACATTTTCCATCTGGGCGAGCGTCCCTTCTCTCGCACCGTTTGTCGCCATCGCAAGTGCAAAGAAAACAGACAGAGGCGAGATCAACAAGTTTCTTTTGTCTTCGCTGAACTTCCTGCAGGTTCTCAACAGATTGAGGGTATAAGCGTTATACCTATCGCTGTACTTCGCTGTTTTACCTGCAACCATCCTGATGTACTGCATCTGGCTTCTGCGCTTAGTAAAGCACTCTTCTGTTTCTTCTCTTGATATGCTTTCAGCTTTCTTTATATAGTACCCCCCGTTTCGGATTACCTTTTCCCCCGCAACATCCGCGTCACTCGCATTCTCACTTTGGTTGCTTTCAGTTTTTTTTGTAACGGAGCTCCCGTTAAAGACCACCTTTGCGTCCGAATCTCGCGTAACATCACCGTCGCCCGGAGTCTCGCTTTCTGTACTTTCAGCTTCGTCCGTAGTCCGGGTTTCAACCTCCGGTGTTTCGACCTGAGGGTCTTCCGCAGCAGAGCTGCATGCAGAAACGCTTATGCTCAAACACGCGATAGCCGTAATGATCGCAATTATCCTCTTAATACTCCTCATGGTACCCTTCCTTTCTCTTTATCTGCGTTTTGATAAACAAACTCCCCGGCAAGTGAATTACCGAGGAGTCGTACTTGGTCATATAATTACAGATCGCAGTTTCCGACTGTTCTCGGGAACGGCTCTACGTCACGGATATTGCCCATGCCGGTGAGATACATTACGCATCTCTCAAATCCGAGTCCGAAGCCTGCATGGCGGACACTTCCGTACTTGCGAAGGTCCATGTAGAAGCCGTAGTCCTCTTCCTTGAGGCCGAGTTCATTGATACGAGCCCTCAGCTTGTCGTAGTCGTCCTCTCTCTGGCTGCCGCCGATGATCTCGCCGATGCCGGGGACGAGGCAGTCAACCGCTGCCACCGTCTTGCCGTCGGGATTGAGCTTCATGTAGAAGGCCTTGATCTCCTTCGGGTAGTCGGTGACAAATACGGGCTTCTTGAAGATCTGCTCAGTGAGGAATCTCTCGTGCTCGGTCTGGAGGTCGCAGCCCCAGAATACCTTGTAATCGAACTGATCGTTGTGCTTTGAAAGAACGTCTATAGCCTCTGTGTAGGTGATCCTTCCGAAGTCAGAAGTACGAACGTTCTCAAGTCTCTCGAGGAGTCCCTTGTCGATGAACTCGTTGAAGAACTTCATCTCCTCAGGTGCATGCTCGAGCACGTAGTTGATGATGTACTTGATCATGCTCTCGGCGAGAACCATGTCGTCCTCAAGATCGGCGAAAGCGATCTCGGGCTCGATCATCCAGAACTCTGCCGCATGGCGGGTCGTGTTGGAGTTCTCTGCTCTGAAAGTAGGTCCGAAGGTATAGATGTTGCGGAATGCGCACGCAAATGTCTCACCGCAGAGCTGTCCGCTTACGGTAAGGTTGGTGGGCTTTCCGAAGAAATCCTTGCTGTAATCCACAGCGCCGTCCTCAGTCATGGGAATCTCGGCGGGATCAAAGGTCGTTACCCTGAACATCTCGCCTGCACCCTCGCAGTCACTGCCCGTGATGATGGGTGTGTGCACATAAACGAAATCCCTCTCCTGGAAGAAGCAGTGAATAGCGTGCGCTATAAGCGAACGTACTCTGAACACTGCCTGGAAAGTGTTCGTGCGGGGACGAAGGTGTGTGATGGTTCTGAGGAACTCAAGCGAATGTCTCTTCTTCTGAAGGGGATAGTCGGGAGTCGAAAGTCCTTCGATATCAACAGTCTCAGCCTGGATCTCGAAGGGCTGCTTTGCTTCGGGTGTAGCAACAAGCTTTCCCTTAACGATGACAGCCGCACCGACATTGAGCTTGCAGATCTCGTCAAAGTTTGCCTGCTTGTCCGAGAACACTACCTGAAGTGTCTCAAAGAACGTTCCGTCGCTGATCACCATGAAACCGAATGTCTTGGAATCACGCACACTCCTGACCCAACCTCCGACAGTGATATCGCTGCCGATATACTTGTCTCTGTTCCTGAAAATCTCTCTGATGCTAATAAGGTTCATTTTCCCCTCCTGTATATATCGAAGTCTTTCTGGTAACCTCTCGTGTAATTCACCGGTAATAACCTCTCACCGGAACATCACTATACGTTTTCAATAATTTGCTATATTAGCAAATTTCTCCGCAATATGCAAGGGTTCCGACCATTTCGGCATCCATTTTTTCTGCATTATACCCAATCCATTAAGGTCACAGAGTAATAGCCACGCAATAAATCCTTAAAACAATATTCTATTACGTAAATAGGCTCTACCGCGCCAGCTTGTAACTTCCGGGCTCGTTGAGGACGTCAGCACTTAGCACCGGTGTTTTCGGTGCTTAGTACTGCTACGTCCGATATTTACCCTGGTGCATAGTCTCATCTTCCCCGAGGAAACGGATGCGGGTAATACCCGCATCCAATGAGAAGCGAGAGCGCGCCTCGGAAGTTACACGGCTAGGCAGGTAGAGCCGTATGTGCTTATTTAGCTTTTATTTTGTCATTCTACTGTGACCTTAATCTTCGCCGTCACTCCATTGAGGGAGTAAACACGTATATAACACGTTCCCTTCCCTACCGTCGTGATCTTACCGCTCGCGCTGACCTTAGCCACGCTCGTATCGGTAGATTCGTACCTGAGGTCGGCTGCGGAAGATGCAAGCATCTTCTTTTTCTCGTCCTCGAGCTTGACATCGGCCTTGATCTTGAAGGTCTTACCGAGCGTGAGGGTCTTCTTGGTCTTGCTGAGCTTGATGAGCGCTACGTTCGTGTACTCTGCGTTCTTGGCTCCCGCAATGTAGAGAGTGATACTCTCGCCGAGTTCAACCTTCTTGCCGTCCTCAGTCTTGTAAGCCACTACCTTGAACTTGAGGTTCTTGGTCTGGTCGATCTTCTTGCCTCCGATCTTCTTGGTACTGAACTTGGTAGCATCCTCGACCTTTATGGGCTCTGTCTTTTCGAAAGGATCGCCGTAATATGCCACATATACGTTATAGTACTCTGCGTCCTTAACCTTGCCCCATGTGAACGAAAGCTTGCCGTTCTTCTGGGTTGCGCCGATCTTCTTGTCGAGCTTCACTGCGTTGGCCTTGCGCTCTGCAGCAGGTGCCTTGACGGGCTTAACCTTCTCTTCCTTCTTCTCCTCGGGAGCGAGCTCCTCTTCAGGCTCAGGCTCCTGTACGGGTGTTACCGAAGGACCGGGTGTAGGACCGGGTGTGGGCTGTACGGGATCAACGTAATTGATATTGACAACATACTCAGCCTTCTTGCCGCTGTCGGCCGTTACGGTGACGGTCAGCTTCCTGATGAGGATCTGAGGTACCGCCCGAGCTCCCGTGCCCTGGTGCGAGCCGGCTCCATCGAGCTTCGCAAGTGTAAACTTCTCGTTGATCAGGTTGCCCGTCTCTGAGGATGTTCCGTTGTCTGCAGTGATCTTAACAGTCGAGAAAGGACTCTTGGCCGATGCGATCGCTGTCGAGATGATGTCGCCGTAGATCTCATCCTTGTTGATCTTTGCTTCAGCAACAAACTTTCCTGTTCCGTCCGCCTTGAAGCTCTTCTCATTAATGCCTATCTCTGAGAGGCTCAGGCTTCCGAGCTCGGTGTTGTCGGAATCAAGTTTGAGGTTTGTGTAAGCGACATCCACGTAATAACCGGGCTGGTTAAATGTGAAGGTCTGCGTTGCGGTCTGCTCTCCGCCGAGAGTGATCAGGCCGTTCGTGTTGCCGGTGAGCATCTGATATGCGCCGTAGGACGAAACATATCCCGTCTTAACAACTGCCGCTCCGGCATTCATTCCGGTGTGCGATGCACTGCCCGTGTAGCTCTGCTTCTGCTCGATGATCTCGTGGTTCTCGTCCATGAGCGAAACGATCAGGTTACCTGTCATGGTCGAAGCAAGGCTTGTGTTCTGGATGTCTACCGTTACGATAGTCTGTCCGTTGCGGACCTCCATGTCGTTTGTGATGACAACGTCCTTGCCGGTACGTGCCTGAAGGTTATCGCAGGAAACCATTGCCGAGTTGTTGCTTACATCCGGCTCGGGGCAGGACTCATATGCATGACTGAACGCATTGTACTCGAGAACGTTTGCCGCAACATAGATCGGGATGCCGGCCTCGGGGATCGTTGTGGCGTTCTGTCCCTGCAGATACGTTCTTACATCGAACTCCACGAGCTTGCTGTAACCGCCGTTATCGATCATCTCAAGCTCATCCCCGTCATCGATGATGAAGTAATCGATACCTGCGATCTCATTCTCAAGCGTCGCGTCGGTGTAGAAGCTGATTCCGACCTGACGGTTCCTGCTGTTTCCGATTCCCTTGTAGAGGAGTGCGTCGGAAGCGTTGTTGAGCTTGATGAGGATCTTACGCTTGCCGTCCTTCTCCTCGACAACCTTGGCCGATGTAACCTCGATATCGGGGTAATCAAGCAGGAGTCTGCCGCTGACGCTCTTCGTCTCTGTTGCACCGTTCTTGTCAAACTCTGCGGTAACCGTCCAGTCGGCATCCGCGAGTGTTGAACCTGTGTTGTGGTCCGCACGGAGTACGAGCACTCCGCCGGGCATAAGGCCTATATTATTATAGTCTGTTACATCATTTCCGATCTTGACAGAGATGTTCTTTACCGGGTCGATACCGTCATTTCTGAGTGCGTACTGTACCGACATCGAAGAATTGTTTCTTACCATGCTTCTGTCGAAGTGTGCCGATGTCACGGTGAGCTTGTTCTCAAGCACCTCTGTTACGCGGTAGAGATTTGAAACAGCTGAAGGAACCGAGTAGGATATTGACTCTCCCTTGGTCGTGATTCCGTTCTTTGTTACTACACCGTTCGAGCCGTAGGTCGTACCGAGGATGACTGCCTCGATCTTGCCCGCATCCGATCCGATCACTGTATCGAAGCTGTCAATCAGAGTTCCTTCGGGCATCTCTGCCACATCTATCACGCTTGTCACGCCGATCGAATCGCCGGCTGCACTGTAGAACATGACTGCCTTGAGGACATCGTACTCGGGTGTGCTTGCGGTCGAAACAAGACCGTTGCTTCCCCCGGGGTTACCCTCCACACGCTCAACCCATGCGATTCCGAGCGTATCGAGAGTGTGTCCTCCTCCGACAAACCTGAAGTTCGAGGTAGCACTCACGCCGCTGCCGCCCGCTGTCTGCGAGAGCGAGCCGGGGATCCTGCCGATCACTTCGCCGTTCCTGTTAAAGTCAATCATGCAGATATCTGCGCTTGAAGCTCCCGAAGTACCGGTCGCCTGAAGCTCGCTGCTGTACCAGCCGAGGACGAAGCTTTCCTGTCCGGCAACAGTCACTGCCTCGATCGCGGGGTTCTCATCAAGCTTGCTGTTGTTGGTCACGCGGATGTTTCTTGCTACCGTGCCGTCAGGGTTGATGACTGCGTAAACGATCTCTCTGTCGGATGTCGTCGAGTCGTCTCCGTCGGTATCAAGAGTGTAAGCGATCGCTGCCGTTCCGTCCGTGAGCATTGCGGAATCGAGTCCCTTGACATTACCCGACGAACCGTTGTAAACGGTATATGTTTCACTGCTCCATGCCGTTCCGTCATAGAACCTGCACTTGATGGTATCCTTCTTGTTGAAGTCAGCAATGTTTATGGTCCCTGTAGCGTTCTCATCAACAGCCACGCTTCTCCATGCAACCATTGCCTTCTGTCCACGGACTGCCGTTGTGGGAGCCACGTCGGCACCTGTGTTGTCTGTAAGTCTTGTTGTCACGGGATCGCCTGTTCCGTCAATAACGGAAGCGTAGATCTCCGTACCGTTGAGGCTGACCATCTGGTCGATGTTGCTGAGTGTCTGACCTGCGGTCTTGCCGTTGTCAACCATTCGGCGAACCCATGTTGCAACTGTAAGGCTTCCGTCGTAGTCTGTGTCGAGCTGGGTATCACCGTAGCCGGCGTCTGTTCCCGGCGTTCCGCCGTAAAGCACCTTACCCGCGCTATTTTCACCAACGTAGGTATCTCCGCTCTTTGTCGCATAAACGGCACGTGTCGCATTGATATCGGCGCTGTTCATATCGGAAAGGTAGAGGATCTTGTCGCCGCCGCCCACGATCCTCGGGTTAGCGTAAGGATAAGTATTGGTCTCGATGCCTCTGAGTACGTTCGATGAAGTAACCTGTGCGGTTCTTGCAACTGCAGCACTTGAGGTATCGCCCCATGTTCTCTTTGTTTCGGTATTGCTCAGGTAGTCTCTGCTCTCCGCTCTGGGTGCGAGATCAAGAGTCATGAGAGACTCGTCGCCGAATCTATTCACCTGCATCGAGCCTGTCTGAACAAGGGCGTCGATGGCGTTTCTGAGATTCTTCTGGTTCAATGCCCACAGATCTTCTATGTTGCTGTACTGGCCTGTCTTCTCATCCATCATGTTGAAGCCGACGGAGTACAAGACTTTTTCATACTCTACGCATGCGATGCTCGCCACGAATTCGATACCGATAAGGCCGTCGATCCTGAATCTCTGACCGTTGATGTTCGGTTCATACCATGTTCCGAAATTCGGAGCCGCAAGCTTCACAACGTCCTCTCCCTGATGCTCGGAGAGGTAAGGTCTGTTAAGCCACTCAAATGTCATATCAAGACTGATCTGTCCGAAGATGCCGAGCTTGAGCGCTATAACCGAGTAGTCGATGCCGACACCCGCGAACACCTTGATGTACAGGTAGAGCCTGAGCTTTGTGAGGTACTCGTTCGCAAGATCGAGTGTCTCTGTCGTGTTGTTCTGATAAGCTGTCGTGATCGCATCCATGCTCACACGAACTGTTCCGCCGAGCTCAACCTCCATGGTGATCGGAACGGGTCCTACCCACATGTTCCAGTCCCACTTGAAGCCGAGACCGCCGCCGGCGTTGAATCCGCCGTCAAGTACCGTCATGGCCCACTTCTCATTATCGAAATCCCAGTAGATAAGGGTCTCCATGTATCCGCCGATCTCGTATGTAACATCGACATCGCTCTTTACGATGTTGTCCATCGCTTCAGCGAGATCAGCCTTCTGGCCGTTCAGCCACTTCTTTCCGCCACCCCAAGGAAGATCCTGGATACCGGGTGTGTAACCGAAATCCGATCCCTCGCCGGGCAGGAGGTTCATCTCCACACCGTTCTGGATCTCATTATCATCCATCGTCGAGTAGCTGAAGCTCATAAGTCCGAGGAACTTCGTGGGATCGTTCGTGGGTGTGATGTTCATGGAAATAAGTGCATCTTCCGAATCGGTGAACTCCATGTTCGCAAGGAGCCTGAGTGCGGGACCTACGAATTCATCGCCCTGATCATCCGCTCCTGTAGCCGAAGAACTGTCCGAGCTGACCGATTTTCCTGCGTTCTTAAGAGCCGAAGCAAGGTCCCTGCTTTCCTCGGTCTTGCCTACACCCACGAGGTTTGCAAGTGCGAAAGGAAGATCCTCACGTTTCGTGATCGGCTCGTAGTTCTTGCGCTTATATTCAAGGTACAGATTCTTCTTCTGTCCCTCTCCGACGCAGTTCTTTATGCTGTCCGCCGTCAGAGTCACATCATACTTTGTGAGTACGTCTCTGGCGAAGATCCAGTTGTTTGTATCCAGTCTGGAAGTCAAATAGTCATACGCAACTTCCTTGCCGTCGGAGGTGTAGAGCTGAAGGCTATAGTCGTTAAAGGTATCCTTTTCCTCGCCCCACCACATAACAACGGTTTCGAGCACGCTGCCTTCAGGGTTGCTGTCCGATACACCGATCCTTCCGGTGTAATCGATCACATTGGTTGTATGACCGTTCGAAAGAGCAACTGTCTTCTGACCGACGATGAAGGGGTGCTTTGTATTCTTCTTGTTCTGTCTAAAGGTTACGATGCTGTCGCCACTCTTTACGTAGTTGTCCTCAGTGGCATTGGCATCGATTTCGAGGAAGATCGGATAGTATCCGACTATCTCCTCGTGGGTGCTGCTGTCTGCAGCGCTGATGGTGAATACATACTTAACCTTATCCGAACCGCTCAGAGCCCTTTGGTTGCCTTCCGAATCCTTAAGCTCCCACTGTGAAACGTCCATTGTGATCTTAAGGGCACCGTCCGGCATGTTGGGCTCAAGGTAGTTGTCCTTGTAACCGAAGCTGAGTTCGTCATACGCTATGTTGTAGCCATTCATGGCCTCGAGCTTGGGTGTTCTGAACTGTGCTCCCTTGAAGCTGATCCAATTTGTGGAGTACCCGCCGGAGGTATTGAGTACCGTAAAGCATTCTCCGTTTTGAATCTGGTCAATATCGGCAGAATAGCTTTCACTGAGCACATGTCCCTTTACGATCTCATCATTTACATAGACCGCACCGCGCAGGATCACGCTTCCTGTGTAAGGTGTTCCGTCGGGGTTCTTGAGGTAGACGTACGCATAAGCCGCCCTGCGGAGTGTTACAAGGTTGTAGGGATAGAGCTCGAGCTTTGTCGAATCTCCCTCGCCCGTCTTCAGGTCACTGTTGTGGATCGTAGCGAGATACTCCTCACCGTTACGCTCCGACTTGCAGTAAACATCGCTGCAGATACCGTTCTCCTCGTAGATCGCAGCTTCACCGCTTGCGTCACTTACAACGTCGTGTCTGACACCGTTTTTGTCGTAGTATGTCAGGGTCGTCGTGGTCTGAGGGTAGCAGCGGAAGAGGTAAAGTCTGTTTTTCAGGGTCTTTACCGAAACCGCGAGCGAATCCTTCATTCCGGTGAGTACATGCTCTGCAGTAACGGTCACGGGCTTGTCCGTGTCCTTTAATCCCGAGAGCAGGAGGTCCGTTCCGGGACGGTAGGAATCGTACGAAAGCTTCCTGATGTCCTCGTAAAGTGAACCCTGTCTGTAATTGATCGTAACAGCGGCATTATTGTCGCTTGCCCATGCGAGCTGATCCGAAAGCTCTGTCCATGCGTACTCCCCGTAGTTGGCTGAGATAACGTTACGGAGCGAGATATCACCCTTGAGGGCGAGGATCTGATCCTGCGTCATGTTGCTGATGACAGCCGCATTGTCCATCACGAGACTTGATGCGGTCGAGCCGTCTCCGGTGACAAAGGTACCTGTTGCCTTGCCCTTCTTCTCCGTGTCGTTAGCTGTCGGCTGGATCCAGATCTTGAGAGCCGCTTCGTCATAGACATAAAGCAGGAACGAGTCGTAGCTCCATGTTCCCGAGCTGCCGTTCTTTGCCTTGACTGAAACGGTGTAGACCTGTCTGTAGCCGTTCTTGTCGGAAGCCGAAGCATTGAAGCCGAGACTGCCGAGTGTATAGGTTCCCCTGTAATTACCCTGTCCGTCTCCCACGCCGGGGTTGTTTGTCTTGTAGATCTCTGTTCCGTTCTTCGCGATGCTCATCTCAAAGAGCTCTGCGGCATTGACCGAAGAGAACTTTGCGAAGTTCTCAATATTCCACTCAATTCCCACATTCCCTGCGGTGTCGAGTATGTAGTAGTCAGTGAGACCCGTGAGGCTGACCTTTGCGGGGAGTGATTCAACGGACGCCTTTACTTCGCCCGAATATGTCGTGTTATGATACTCTGTGCTCACCACGATCACAAAGCTATTGATCCCGTTCTCTTCGTATGTATACGCAAGATACTCCGCAGGGATCGCTGCCTGTGAAACGGGACTCGCTTTTGTACCCGAAACCGTTGTGGTATAAACGGGTGTTCCCGATGAATCGTTCGCACGATAAAGCTTGACTGTAAAGACAGTGGGAGTCGTCCCGTTCTGAGCGCAGATGTTTGAGCTCCAGAACACGGTAAGTCCCTGTCCGTCCACGATGTCGTATGCAAGGTCGGGCACCTCAAAGAAAGGCGTGTTGCCGCTGTCGAATTTGAGTCTGCCGACTTCTTTTGTCAGAGTTTTTCCTTCGGCATTGCCGTTATAAGCAATAACGCTTATGACTGTCTCCCCGGCTTTTCCTGTAGGGCTGATCTTGCCGTCTGCCGAGATCACCGCAACAGAAGTGTCGCTGCTGACCCATGCGAAGTCTGCGGTGCTGTTCGCGGGGTTGCCGGCCGTGTTGATGTATGTCACCTTCGCAGGGTTGCCATAGGTATAATCACTGCCCGCGAGGCTGAATGATGCCTTTATAACAGGCTTTTCTTCGATGTAGATGACCTTATTGCTCTGGTCATTGTACTCGTAATCGGTGGTTCCGTCCGACTTCTTGACAGAGATCTCTGCCAAGAGGTCGGCTTCCGTGACAAACTTGACGGAAGCCACAGCATCTCCGCCGATACCTATAAGACTACCGTTATACTTGCCGATAACGGGATCGTATTTTGAGTTCTGCTGCTCAGTCGTCGCATTCTCCGAAAGCACAGTTCCGTTGTCGAGATAGAGCTCCGCGATATAATACCTGGTCGCTCCGGAACTGTTTCCCGAGATCGCGATATCACCTGTGGTGAGCTTGCCGCCGGTGATGTTTTCACCGACCGACTTAAGCTTCAGGTATCCCGAATCATAGGAACCGTCTGTCGAGACGATCCTTACTCTGAGGGACTTCGAGAAATGATCCGTGCCTACCGTTTCAAAATCTGCGGCAAGCCATGCGGTACGGTTGGTATCGCTTATCACATCTACAGTAACATTAAGCTTGGGCTCAGCGATATTGGTGTTGTTTGCTTTTAAAGCAAAGCCTGTGAATGTATTCTTCTCTACGTTGTTGTCGATCGAAAGTCCGTCCGGCTCAAGTCTTAAGGGATGTCCGTATGCGACATAGTTCGAGATGTTGCCGAATGCCTTTCCGTCCAGGTTTTCTGTGGTAAATTCGGTGATCCTTATGCTGGATTCACCGTTTTCCTTTACCTTAAACAGGAATGTCTGAATGTTCGAAGCCGTAGCGTTCGCGCCTGTGCTTTCAACGGGAGTCAGATACTCCCCGTTTACCAGCATCCTCGCATTCGCCTTTGCGGGCTCGGAGTACCTGACCGTAATGGGGATCAGCTCTCCGGGGTGGAACTCACGTGCAGGCACGCTGATCGACTCTATTTGAGGCGCCGAACTGCGAGAGAACTGTGCCGTGATATCGAACTTGTTTCCGTAGAAAGCGTAGAACGACTGTGTTGTATTTTCCCCATCAATTGTTCCGGGAAGGAACTCAGCGTAGTAATCAGGTGTCCAGTGACGCTCCACAACCTGGTTTATATCGCCGTTTTTGTAGGTAGTATAGTAATGATCACCGTTGTAGACTATAGACGATTCCATTGTCCATTCCGAATGATTTAAAGGTTTCCCTTCCTGGATCGTATGGATTTTGGATATTTTTTTCTGGATTGTTGTCGGTAAACTCGAATCCGGCATCGACGACGCACCCTGTTTCTGCTCATATGTAATGATCTTGAGCGGATAATAGGCGAAGCCTCCGTCAAAGGTAAGTGATGTGATCACATCGCCCTTGCTGATCGCTGCTCCGGTCGAGACTACAGAAAGATCCCGGCCGCCGACAGGCAAAGCATTTTCCGGATCCCATCCTACAAGATTCGATCCGTCGGGACGGTATCCGCGTGAGTAATTGTACCAGTCTTCTGAGCCACCGTTTTTCCTTACGATAAACTCCCATGTTGCGGGCTGGATAAGTCTCATTGATGTTATATCGAGCGTTTTTACACCCGTTACTCCCAATGTAGATGTGTCTGTCTTTTTAACATCGGTAACAACATTATTGGTACCGATCCGGGCATTTACTCCGTCCGGATCGTTTGCGGCATGAATCTCGACCGTAGTTTCCGGTTTTAAATCACCTTCTCCAAAATACCACTTATATGAATTACTGTCATCGTCCCAATAGCTGACAATGTTATCAAACTGTCGTACGGGATACGATTCCTTTATGTCGTCACCTTTTAAATGATCAAAATCAACGTTGTCAACAAGCCCCCACTTGATCAGGAGCTGCTGACCTGCTGTGAGTTCCTTAGTTTCGCCCTTTAACAATTCAGGGTCGTGCTCTTCGTAGTGATTGACTTGTTTTCCGATCCTGTCACCTGTAAGCTGTCCGTTATCGTCAACAACATCCACCATTACCGTTTCGGTTCTGAAGGTTCCTGCCGGACGGAAGAAAGCGTCGTTGGGTACGCCCGTTGAACCGGTTATGTTAAAGCTGATGCAGTCGGGCATGGTTCCCTCTGCTGTCGATCCCTTACACTCGACGAGCATACCAAGTGCTTCGCTGTCCGCTCCCGCCTCATTCGTAAAGAGAGCGTTCTTGATATCATAGCAGTCAAGAATAAAGAATGTTTTCTCGGAGTAAACAGGGTCAACATCCGCCATGGGATCAACTCTCTCCGCAGCCACATCGATCTCTGTAGTTGACGTTCCGTCCGCGCCCGCCGTAAGTGTCTTTTCCTTTACGACGCCGCTGTCAACAACACTTCTACTTCCCGAGAGTGCCTTGTACTTGAACGAAACCTGCTGTCCGGGTACCGCACCTTCAAGGCTGACTTCAAAACGAGCCGTAAATGCCAAAACTTCAGTCTGCTCGATCGAGTTCTCTAAAAGGGTTACCTTTACTCTTGCGTCATGGCTGATATCACGGGCGCCGGTGATATGGGCGCCGGTATTATTCGCGGTACGAAGAACGACACCTTCTCTTTCAAGCTGTTCCACAAGGCTCTTCGCGTTTGCCGTCTGCTCTTTGGTCCAGACCTTGTCGGTAAAGTAAGTGTCTTTCACATATGCGAGATAGTCCTCAATATCGATCATGGTCTTGAGGTCTTCGAGACATACGGGTGCCCCGTCAACCCAAACCATATCCTGAGGATCGTAGTCGCCGGCAAGGATCTCCCTGATCTCGTCAAGCGAAATGGGCTTGCCGTCCTTTTCGATATACCAGCTGTCAAGGATGTTTCCGTTCTCATCAATAAGACCGTAATCCTGAAGCATCCTGTAATAATCCTCTGCTTTCTCGGTTCCGCCCACAATACCGGCAAGGGCGTCAATGATCTCCTGCCTGTACTCGGGGGACTGCTCGCCGCTCACTGCGGCACTGACCTTTTCGAGCATGGTCTGCGGGATCAATGTAAGTATCATTGCTACGCAGATTATGACCGAAACAGCTCTTCTCCAGAAGCTTTTCATGAGTTTTTCCTCCTGATTCTAATTGGTACGGTTTTCGACTTCTCCCGGATCTCATCCGTCGGGATCGTCAATTTCGCTTCCCTGTTCAGCTTGCCTTTCATGCCTGATCCTCATGCACTTGATGCATCCGAGGGTGATCACGACTGCAAGCACAAACGACAGAACTCCGACCAGAACGTACCCTCCCGCATCATCCGAGAGCATCAGTGCACCGAACCCGTACATTTGGATGGTGTCAGGCGATCCGAAACCGGAAAACTGGTACAGCAGAGCGATCGAGAAGATCATGATGGACAGCGCCACACCCGACAGTATCCCGATGCGGGTGCGCAGCTGTTTGATCTTCAGTTCCAGAGCCTTTTTTTCGATCATCCGAATAGCTTCATCAGTCTCGTATCTCATAGTCTCTCCTTTCTCCCGGATTTTGGGTTTCTATTATTTAGTTCCGTGGGATATCCGGATTACTCGGTGAAAATTTGAGAATTTTTGAAAAAACTTGAAAAAAATAGAAACATCCCCGGAACCGTTTCCTGAAGATGTTTCTGTCTTATGCTGTTTCTATGTGATTTACCTGGATCTGATCGACGTATCGGTAGTTGGGCTTTACGGGGCTGTGCCGGGTAATTTCGCCTTGTGGTCATAAGCGTTAGCGCTGTTTCTCTGCGCCTCCTGCCTCTTAAGGGTTCGATAAGGGAAGTAGAGGGCGACAGCCGAAAGGATCGGCATCGTGTAGCCGATGTAGGTCGAGATCCCGGGTTCCGACACGAGCAGGTTGTAGAAGCCGTGGAACGCCGTCGAAAGCGAGAGCGCACCCACAATACCCGGGAAGGACAGGGTGAACAGACGCTTCTGGATGATGATTCCCATTATGAGCATCAGCGAACAGACCACATGCATAACTCCGACTGCCAGTCCTCTGATGATGACAAAGGTGAGCTCCGGCGCGCCGAAGGACATGAGGTAGCAGCTGTTCTCGAACGAGGCGAACCCGAGTCCGAGCCCGAGGCACACCGTGATCAGCTTGCTGTTGTCGGCTTCAAATACGAAGATATAGAAGACGAGCGGCAGGATCTTCATGATCTCCTCGATGATGGGTGAGAAGTAGATCGCCATATCTTCTGCGGGCGTCTCCGTGATCTGTCTGAGGAAACCGCTGATATAAGCGGACAGGAGGCAGATCAGCATCCCCATGACGAAGGAGCCGATGAACCTGCGCGTGCTCCTCTGGGTGAAGATGAGAGCGATCAGCAGCGGGATAGCGATACAGACAAGAATGTTTTCGGAATATACCATACCTCAGACCCTCCCCTCTGCAAGCTTTGCCTCAGGAAGGCTCTCCGGCCTTTTCTCAAGCTCGAAACATGTGAACATTACGACGAGAAGCGCCACAGCGTACAAGAAGTCAGCCAGGAAATAAACAGGCTCATAACACATATACGTTGTGTTCAGGATCCATACGAGGGATACGAAGTTGACAACAAGCACCTTTTTGATCTCGTCCTCGGATGTGTCCCGGTCTCTGCGGATCCTCAAGAGTCCCCGCAGGCCCTTGACAAGTAAAAACACAAACACGGCAAAGAGGATCACGTAGGTCGTGTATTCAAATACTGCCCTGACAATCTCGGATTCAAGGGAAAGGCTGATGATCTGAAGGATCAGCACCGTGTAGGTAGAAACGATGATGCAGGCCTTTTCGATGGTGCCAAACGCCCCGGTCTTCTTCATCGCGAGGACTATGATGTACATGAGGTAGCAGAGAGGCACGCCGCCCGCCACGCTCTCGATCCACTCGCCGCTCCAGATGGTCCAGAGCACGATGAGGACAACGGATATAACTGCGATCTGCACGGTCTCAAAGCCGCGCTTCGGTCTTTCTTTGTAGAAGATCTTGTTGAACATGGAAGCAAAAAGAAGCCACGCACCGGTCGAGGAAACCTCGTTGATCCCGTAGGGGATCCTGACGCCCACCTTGAGGACGGTGGTGAGGATCCAGTACATGTTTCCGATGATAAGGCAGATCGTGGCGTACAGGAAGAATCCCATGACGATGGTGAATCTGACCCTTCTGAGAAATCTGACGGTGAGCAGCGCGCAGATGATCATGAGCAGCAACTGCAGAAGTGACTCGATCAGATCGAGATAATTGATCTCCATTTGAAAACCCCTTTTTCTATGTGATCACTCAGGACTTTCGAGCTTTTTGAGTTTCTTAAGGTAGCTGATGAGCACGGTTGCCAAAGCGCCGAGTATGAAGGCACACACGGCGATCACAACATAACCCACGTAGGGCGAAGTGAGCGAGATACTGCCGTATTGGGTGAATGTGCTCTCCTCTTCAACCACAGTGACGGGCTCGAAGCCGATAACTCCGAACAGCACGATGACAAGCGCTGCGACCGCTGCCATGCCGATCGAGCACAGGGTGATCACGTTCATGCTCTTCTTGCGGACCTTGAGGGCGTCCGAGCGTTTGAGGATCTCATCAAATTGTTCGTTATCAGTTTTCATATCAGTCCACCTCTGATCTCGCCGTGTACATTACCGGCACGCTTATGTTACATCACTCCGTCGTACCCCATCTCGAGGAGCATGTCCCGCAGAGAGACCTTGCCTCGCGCGATAAGGTTGTAAACCTGCTTCTTACTCTTGTTCATGACGACTGCGACCTCGTCGTTAGTCATGTCTTCGAAAAATGCCAGGTGCAGTACCTGCTTGTAAATGGGGTTGATACCCGCCAGCGCTTTGTAAAGTATCCTGTTGCGCTCGTTCTCGAGGCAGCGGCTCTCCGGCATCTCGGTGTCGGGTGCCTCGCCGACCGTTTTCTCCTCGTCTTCGATGCCGACGCTGCAGTAGCTTCGCTTCCTGAGCGCCTTAAGAGCGATGTTACGTCCGATCGAGAAAAGCCATGTCTTAAAGCTGCTCTTCCCGGAGAATCTCGATGTCCCCGACGCCACCACCGCGAAGGTGTCCATCATGACGTCCTCCGAATCGTCCTGATTCCCGAGGAATCCGTAGACAAAAAACATCAGCTCCTCTTTGTAGCGCAGGAAAAGCACCTTCAGGTCGTCTGTATTGTTTGTTTTCAGATACCGGGCGTAGATTTTCTCATCACTCATGTCGGCTCCGCCCGCCAAGTTCATAACCATCCTGTCTTCCCAACTGTCCTTTGATCATCTTTACGCTTATAATGCGGAGAGCATCTCTTCTCCGTGAGATATCCCCCCGCATTTACTACTTAATTAATGTTATCAGATTTTGGGGTCTTTTTCAATGCTAAGCGAGCAGAATTCCGTCATTCCGTCATTGCGTCATTACGACTCAGGACTTAGGCTCTTTGTTCTCAGATTCCGCCTCGTGATCGATCAGCGATCGGAACGGGAAGTAGATGGCGACGGCAGTTATTACAGGCATCGCGTAGCCGAACACACTCGACAGACCGGGTTTTGAAACGAGCATGTTGTAAAGCCCGTGGAATACCATTGAAAGCGAGACGGAACCGATAACAGCCGGAAGCGAGAGTACCCGGAACCGTCTGGCACTCGTCAGACCGAAGACAAGCGCAAGAGCGCACACAAGGTGCATTATCCCGACCGCCATTCCGCGGATCATGACGTATGAGAGGTCTGCCGCTCCGTACGAAAGGATGTAGCAACAGTTTTCAAAGGTTGCGAATCCGAGTCCGAGACCGAGAGCAGCCGAAAACATGGCTGATGTCTTCGGGCTCCACACAAACAGGTAGAAAAGCAGGGGCATGAGCTTCATGATCTCTTCAAATATCGGAGCATAGAAGGCTGACATCTTCTCAGGCGTGGTATCGGTCAGGAACTGAACGAACCCGGTAATATAAGCGGAGAGAAGACAGCTGATCATTCCAACCGCGAGCGCTATGAGGAATCGCCTGG
Organism: Lachnospiraceae bacterium; assembly: GCA_017427685.1. GTDB lineage: Bacteria > Bacillota > Clostridia > Lachnospirales > Lachnospiraceae > RUG11977. The sequence continues at coordinate 126,881 of JAFRSH010000018.1, forward strand.
TTCCCTTCCTGGTGAAAAGGGCCGAGATCAGAAGCGGGATAACGATACAAACAAGGATATTCTCCGAGTAAATCATACTGCGGCACCTCCTTCCATCTGAACCTCTTCAAGGCGTACCCTCTCGTGGTACAGGACGCTGAAGAGTATGAACGGAATGATGAGGGTGTTCGCAAAATCAAAAACAGTAAAAGGGAGTCCGTCAGAGACATAGGCGCTGCACCTGATCCAGATGAGTGCTGAGGTGCTGACGGCGATCGCTCTTCTCGCGTTTTCCATGCGGTTCTCACGGTGTTTCATAAGAACCCGCATCGCAACAATACTCTTATAAAAGAACCATATTGTTAAGATGAGCATAAGGGGGTAGAAGAAGATCGATTGAATCAGCTGAGCCTCAACAAGCTCCCATCTTAAAGGATACGAAAGCACCAGACACACAAAGCTCACGCACCATACGATGATGGCTTCGATGCGGTTAAATGCGTTCGTTTTCTTGGCAGAGAGGACAACCATGAACATAAGGTAACCGTACGAGATACCGCCCAGGACATTCTTGGTCCACTCGTCTGTCCAGACTACCCAAAGAACGATAAGACCGATCGATGCAACTATGGTCAGGAACAGTTCAAGGCGTTTCCTGCACTTGATCCCACGGAATATGACGCCGAGGGCGGAAGCAAGCATGAGCTGTTCTCCGATATCGGCCACATCGCTGATTGAGAAGGGAAGTCGTTCGTCCGGATGAACCACACCGAGCGAGATCCAGTAGATATCACTCAAAAGCAGGCAGATAAAGGCGTAGAGGAGGAAAACAAGGACAACGGCATTACCGGAGCGTCGCATCTGCGGAACGATCTTTACGATCGCAAAAGCGACAACGGCTATCTGAAGCAATGTAGAAAACAAATCGAACCAGTCTATCTCCATGAGGCACCCTTTTCTGAAAACCTGTTGCGTCGAACAGGTAAAGACAAAAACCGCAAAACCCTGTAAAAACAGGACAAGTTACTGAATATAATGGCATAAAACAATTGAATAATCAACGGTTTTATGTCATTATTGAAAAGAAGTTTATAGCAAAGACGGTTTTGCCGGGTGTTCCGAGCGGAAGGGTGTATTGGGATCTATGACGGGAGATGTTGGTTTTGAATCGGGGAGAAGTGACGAAGAGCTGTACAGGCTCTTTTTGTCGACCTCAAACAGCATATATCTCAGAGAACTGATCGCACGCTATCGCGAAGAACTCACCTTTTTCTTATATGCGTTTATAAAAAACATGGAGGATTCCGAAGACATCATGCTCGAGGCGTTCTCTATAGCGGCGACCGAACGCGCGAAGTTCTCGGGGAAGAGCAGCTTTAAGACATGGCTTTTCGCGATCGGAAGGAACCAGGGATTAAAGTATCTGCGTAAGAACAGGTTGCCCGCCCTTCCTCTCAATGAGGCAATCGTCTCGAGCAGCGGCACTCCCGATGTTGAGATTCTTAAGGATGAGAGGAACAAGTTGCTGTACAAAGCGCTCGAGAACATCAACCCCGAGTACAGGCAGGCTCTTCACCTCGCATATTTCGAGGAGATGAGCAACGACGAAGTCGCGCTTGTCATGGGCAAGAGCAAGAAGCAGGTCTACAACCTCATCGCCCGCGGTAAACAGGCATGCAGGGATGAGCTTATAAAGCTCGGGTACGAGGAGTGAAGCGCGAAGTGCTGCAATCGGTTTAAGAACCGCGGTACCGGGAAAGAGAGGCATACCATGGGATATGTGATAATCGGTGTTCTGTCCGCCGGGATCGGAGTTCTGGCTGTGGTCCTCTGTATAAAGATCAGGGAGTATGTACGAGCAAAGGAAAAGGGCACTAAAGATTCCCGATAAACGTTTGCCGAAGCACCTCACCGGTAACGAGTTTTACAATCGGCGAAACCAATTGAAAATATTAATCGGAAAATTAAGATTTTGGTGAGAAAAAAACCGAAAATATGGTACTAAGTATAAAACGAACAAACCTCACTGCACCCGGACGCCCCGCTCCGGGCAGACAGTAGGTACGACCCAGGCAACCACGAAAGGACCGTGAGCACATGAAGTACGATTTGGACGAATCTGTTATGATCGTTGAAAACCGGATCCAAAACAGAAAGATACGAAAGCTTCGCCGCAGTATCGTTTCTTTGTCTGCTCTCTGCGCGGCTCTTATCGGCCTGGCTGTTTTCTCCCTTTACAGCTTCATCAGCTTCAGCGAAGTGGGCAGCTCCCACTCCGTCTACGGTACCCTTATGATCTCTGACGAAGCCGGCGGCTACGTCCTCGTGGGCGTTGTTTCGTTCTTCGTGGCAGTAGCGGTGACGCTGCTGTGCATCTATATCAAAAAAAGGAAAGAATCCGAAAAAGTACGCAATGCTTCCAAAACAGAATGATCTCTATGATCCGTTACCTTACGCAGGTAACGGATCACTTTTGAATTCCCTTTTTAGCATCCCCGATGCCAGGTCAAATGCCCCTGCTTCCTTACGGAGACGCTCAACCTTATCCTTATGGTATTCCCTGCTCTGTTCTTCTCGACTCAGCAACAGTTTCTCATAAAACTCATCAGTTTCCTTTTCATATTCCACTATCATACTCATAACATCCAAACTCGGGTTCATAAACTTGTTTTGAAGCTGTGTGTACAACGCTTTTACTTTTTTACAGTTCATTATGATATCTTCAGCATCATTTTTGTATTGTTTCTTTATTGATTTTTCTCCATGAGACAGAAGCTCATCAGCATATAAAACCAACTCTTTATAATATATCAGATCCTGTTTCCCGTATTTGATCAGCTCTTCTGCATTGCTTTCAAAAGTAATTCTGCGTCTTCCCTTTTCGTCTACCAAAGAAAGCTTTTTAAACTTATCTGTCATTATTGATACATTCATTGTATCCATAGGATTAAATTTGATCTGTGAAACCTCGGCTTCACTCCTGACATCTTGTATCTCTTGTGAGCGAATGGTACATTCGGCTTTGGTCGCTATGTCCGGCAAGAGCCACCTGTTTATCTCAGTCGGCGTGGGTTCATCCATTGACTTGTTTCCGATACTGGATATAGTTTCCGAAAAAGCATCAAAAAGAACTATTGATTTCTCTATCTGTTTCATCGTATCCTCGCTCAATACACCCGCAGGCTTTACTACTCTAACGAAGAACTGTTTTAACTCAAGTACTTTCTGACAATCAACCATAGTTTGTGCGACCGACTCCAGTCTTGCCTTCGGATCTTTTATCCGCTCTTTCTTAAACCTCGAATAATAAGAATCCGGCTTGAAATTTACTAATGGTTCGGCAAACTTCAAGAAATTGGCATCAGAGAAGTCCGCAAGAAGACCCGTTATTTCACGGGACTTAAAGCAACTCTCATCCAAATCAACGCTCGTGCGATGGTTGTACTTCGTAATTGCACTTCCGCCCAATAATTCCCTGAGCATATACAAAAATGCTTCGTCTCTTTCCTTCGTCTGTCCTTTTACGGCTTCTTCATCTCCGCCTTTCATATAGGCCTGCGCCAAACGAGAATTATCAAAAAACCATTTCAGACCCATAAGTCTGGTCTTTACGGGCTTTTTCCGCTCTTCTCTCTTGGCCCGGAAAACATCAATATAACCGCCATGCTTTTCGATATACTCTGTGTATGCGACAACGTCTGTCTGCCTTTCAATCTCGACGGTTCCTCTTTCTTTCAGTCTTTTCGACATTTCTTCTGTTTTATCATAACGGGCTATTTCTTTCGCATCTATAGTTTTGAATCCGGCCAACGCGCCGGCTGTATTATATGCCAGTTCGGATCTGAACTCGTCAATTTTAAAGACGCCACGTTCATCCAACAGATTACCAAACTTTTTGTATATGCTGGAGCTGACATCCTCTCGTTTTAACTCCATGCCTGCATTTAAGGCTTTCAGCACCTCAACCTGATCGATAGACTTTCTTACTTGGGAAAGGTATTCCTGAACGATTGCTATCTCGGCTATTTCACTGCCGGACAAGCCAACAGCTTCTTTAATGTTCGTTTCCTTATTTCCCGGCACCTTCTCTACTTTTAACAAATCGTTCAGGTGTTGGCCCTGCATCTCTATTTCGACCAGCTCTTCATATCTTGCGAGCATAGCCCAGTATCCGTTTCCACGTATTTTATTACAAAGAGCTTTGGATCTTTGAAGATACTCTTTGTAGTAAGGAACCAGCTTTTGTTTGTAGTCCTCAAACGCTTCATCTCTGTCTTCCGGTCCTGTCCAATCCTTCTGGCTGAGTTTCCATGCGTTATAGTCCATTAGGATCATCTCATAATTGTGGTCATCAAAGCTTTGCCCATCTTTATCCTCTTTCAGCCTGTAGCAACTCCTATTAAAGAACTCGGATTGAAGAAAGGCCTGAGACTCCTTTATTTCTCTCCACTTGGCCCAGGCATCCTGTTCAACCCCGTCAACAATAATCTTGGGACTTTCTTTCCCAAGCATATCATCTCTCGTTTTTTGTCTCTTATGCTGAAAGCTTGCAAGTGTTCCGATCGCTCTCCTGACTTTATTTGCCTCTGTTATACGAACCTGTGTGGCATTATCCAAAAAACCCCCTGCCATTTCCTTATACGCAACAAGCGAAGGTTCAAATGCTTCTCTTGCCTCTTTGATCTTCTCTTCGTCCTTAAGCGGCTCCCCATCCATAGACAGTCCATTGGCTGCAAGCACGGTGCGAAGTGTACTGTCAAATGCCGGTTTATGAGCCAAAAGATTCTCCAGTTTTAAGATCACTTCATAGTCAAGCAGTTCATATTCACATCCCCGGGTTAATTTAAACTCGCTGATCCTATTGAGCGCGTCTTTGATCTTAAGTGCCTTCTTCACATCAAAATGAGTGTGCTTTTCTGTAAGATTAGTGTCAAATATATCTACCGGCAGAACCAGGTTGGCAAGTGCGACGATGTCTGTCCGCTCTTTTTCTCTCTGCTTATCAATCACTGCCTTATTCTTCTTGATCGATTTCATAAGGGGTATTGTTTGTGCAGTGGCGTACTCGCCTACGGTTTTTTTACCCTTTTCGAAACTGGATACGGTTCTCCTTCGAAGCTTTTCTTTACGCTTATCGCTGAGTCCTTTTTCATCAAGTCTTGGGGCCAGTGTCTCTCCTCTTGACCGACTCACAAGCTCTACCATCTCCCCGGGCTTATGAGCCAATTCATTATAATACTGCTCTTCTTCCTGTTGCTGCATTTGAACAAAGTCAAATGTTGTATTTTTCTGAGCATTCTTTTCAGCAAGCTCCGTTGCCTGCAAAGTCAATTTTTCCTGAACCAGATCATGGAATCTCTGCTCACCCATTGACTGCCTCCTCTCCGTACCCATACATGCTCTCGTAAAGCGGAAGCATGGACATGTAGCACCTTACATATTCCGTACAACGTGCGCTCGGGATGATCTTTCTGACAAGAGCGCTGCTTATCTCGTTCACGGTGGGGATCTTTATCACTACGTCCTCGCCGTACTTCTCCTTGGCAACCTTCATGGCTGCGGCGAATGCGGACATGATCACCGTTCCGGTGCCTGTCGCAAGCGCGTAGGAGAGGATCAGGTCGTCATCATCCTTCTCGACAAGAACGATATCTGTGATCCTGCCGTCCTTTTCTATCACCATGCTCACGTCCTGCTCGTAGTTTGTTCTTTGGATCGGAAGCGGTACAAACACCGAACTCATCTTCGCCATCTCGGTTCCGAGGCCCTTTAGCGCCGCGTCCGTGGTAAAGAAGAGAGACTGGGCTCCGCCTCTGCCGGCGAACTTCGGAAGCACCCCCGATTCGATGATCTGCGATACGGTCGCGCTGTAATATCTCTCCTCGGCATCCTCGATCTGAAATCCCCTGCTCCGGAGGAAATCAACGACCATCATCTCACCTTCGTTCGTATACCCCGCCAGAAGCTCTATCTCCGCGATATCGTCCGTCTCGAAGACATCGTTTATCAGCGTGTCCATAAGCATTGTGGCTCCGCCGTTGTTACGGTACTCGGGGGCAACAAAAAGAGAACGGATCATAACATTGTAGCCGGCGATCTGTACCACCAGCGCACCCTGTGCGATCAGTTCTTCTTCATCATAAAGCCCGTACACGTTAAAACCGTCGCCGATAAGAGGGTTGTTCGGATGCGAACCCACCAGGGTCTCGATCTCGAGCGCCACCCCTTGTTCTATCAGGTGCATAAACGGCATAACGCCTTTTGAATTAAGCTTCGCCACTTCCATATTGTTTTACCCCATTCCTACGCAGTAGCATGTTTCCTTTGCAATATACGATCATTACCGGAGAATTCCATATCCGGAACCTCGTCCACCCGAAACCGTTTCACCCACCCCGGCCCGGGCTTTCGTTTATCGATCGAGTAGGCTGCCTCCTACTCGATGCGACGGGACATCTCGCGTACAAGTCCGCTCGATGTCCGTTCACTCAGCCGTCTGTTCACAAACAAGCTTGCAACAGACGGCCTTCGTTTATCGCACAAAACAGCCTCCGGCGCTTGGCCGGCGGCTGTCTGCGGTAAACAGTTATTTAATAACGATCGTGTAGATCTTTCCTTTGACGTAGATCTCCTTGACCACGGTCTTGCCCTCCGTGATCCTCTTGATGTTCGCATCTTCCCAAACACGGGCCTTGACCGAATCCTGCTCCTCGGTAAGTCCGACCTTGATGGTCGACTTAACCTTGCCGTTGATCTGGATCGCGATCTCGACCTCGTCCTCACGTGCGAGGTCCTCATTGTACTCGGGCCATGCTTCATAAGCGATGCTCTTGCCTGTTGCGGCGATGATCTCCCAGATCTCCTCACCGATATGAGGGCAGATGCACGAAAGCATCTTTATGAGACCCTTAGCGAACTCGAGCGGGCATGAGCCCTTCTTGTAGACCGCATTCACAAAGATCATCATCTGCGAGATCGCTGTGTTGAACGCGAGCTTCTCGAAGTCGCTCGTGACCTTCTTGACGGTCTGATGATAGAGCTGTGTGAGCTCTCCGTCGTCGCCCGACGAAAGGTTGCCGGTCTCGGTGAAGAAGTTCCAAACACGGTTGAGGAATCTCCTCGCACCTTCAACGCCCTGGTTGCTCCAAGGCTTGGAAACCTCGAGCGGTCCCATAAACATTTCGTAAAGGCGGAGCGTGTCTGCGCCGTAATCACGGACAACGTCCGAAGGATTGACAACGAACTCAGGGAAACGCTTACCCATCTTGATGCCGTTCTCGCCGAGGATCATACCCTGGTGAACGAGCTTCTTGAAAGGCTCCTTGACGGGCGAGATGCCCTTGTCGTAGAGGTAGCGGTTCCAGATCCTCGAATACATGAGGTGTCCTACTGCATGCTCGGGTCCGCCGATATAAAGGTCGACGGGCATCCAGTGCTTAAGGAGTTCGTAATCCGCAAGCTCTTTGTCGTTGTCGGGATCGATATAGCGAAGGAAGTACCAGCTCGATCCGGCCGAACCGGGCATGGTCGAAGTCTCCCTCGTTCCCTTGATACCGTTGTGGTCGTACTTCTTCCACTCCGTAGCGTTCTCGAGAGGTGCCTTGCCGCCCTTGCTCTTGTAGTCCTCAAGCTCGGGAAGCACAAGCGGGAGCTCGTCGTCGTCGAGCACGTGGATCCCGCCGTCCTCGGTGTGAACAACCGGCACGGGCTCGCCCCAGTAACGCTGGCGCGCGAAGATCCACTCGCGGAAGTGGTAGTTGACGGTGCGCTTTGCAACGCCCATCTTTTCAAGCTTGACAGTGATCGCCTCCTTGGCCTCCTCAACCGTCATGCCGGTAAACTCTTCGGAATTGATGAGCTTGTAGCCCTTTCCAAGGTAATCATGCTTTTCGAGAGCGTGGTCGCTGACGCTTATGTGACCGGTCTTATCGTTGCCGTCTATAACCTGGATCATCTCGATGTTGTGCGCTACAGCGTACTCGAAGTCTCTCTGGTCATGCGAAGGAACCGCCATAACGGCACCCGTTCCGTAGCTTGCGAGTACGAAGTCGCCGATGAAGAGCTCGGCTTCCTTGCCGTTGACGGGGTTGATGCACTTGACGCCTTCAAGTCTGCAGCCCGTCTTGCCCTTGTTGAGCTCGGTACGGTCCATGTCGTTCTTCTTGCTGGTCTCTTCGATGTAGGCCTCAACCTCGGCTCTGTTCTTCACGCGGGGAAGAAGCTGCTGTACGAGGTCTCCGTCGGGAGCGAGGACCATAAACGTTATACCGTAGATCGTCTCTATACAGGTGGTAAAGATCGAGAACTTGCCGCCGCCCACGATGTCGAAGCTGACCTCGACACCTTCGGAACGTCCGATCCAGTGGCGCTGCATGTCCTTCGTGGACTCGGGCCAGTCGATCTCATTGAGGCCCTCGAGGAGCTTCTCTGCAAATGCGGGCTGGTCGATGACCCACTGCTTCATGTTCTTGCGGACTACGGGGTAGCCGCCACGCTCCGACTTGCCGTCGATAACCTCGTCGTTGCTGAGAACCGTTCCGAGTTCCTCGCACCAGTTAACGGGCATATCAACGCACTTAGCGTAGCCGTCTTCGTAGAGCTTCTTGAAGATCCACTGTGTCCAGTGGTAGAACTTGGGGTCGGAGGTTGCTACCATCTTCGACCAGTCGTAATCGAAGCCGAGCTCCTTGAGCTGCTTCGAGAATGTCTGTATGTTCTTCTGTGTAAAGCCTTCGGGGTGGTTTCCGGTGCTGATGGCGTACTGCTCAGCCGGAAGTCCGAACGAATCGTATCCCATGGGATGAAGGACGTTGTAGCCCTGCATACGCTTCATACGCGAAACGATGTCTGTTGCGGTGTAGCCCTCGGGATGTCCCGCATGAAGGCCTACGCCCGAAGGATAAGGGAACATGTCGAGCACGTAATACTTCGGCTTCGAGAAATCCCTGATATCTGTCTTAAAGGTCTTGTTTTCCTCCCAGAATTTTTGCCATTTGGCCTCTATCTCACGAGGCATATAGTCTTTCATATCTATCTTCCTTTCCTGCTATGCAGTAAATGCTTGTTATTTTGATCTGCCATGAGCGAAGCATCACCACATTATAGTACTTTATGTTTCGATTTTCAATTATGGCGATCTGTCGTTATTTCTCGGGCGGAAGCGCGCACTCCGCGGAGTGATCGTTCTCGAGGTAGTCCTTTAGAAGCTCCCATGTGCCGGGAGTCTCGTCACCGAGCTTCCATGCCGCAAGTCCCTTGACTCCGGCTGCTCTCGATGCGTCAGCTTTACGCTTTAAGGACTCTTCGTCCTCGATCCAGATACGGTACAGCTTGCCCTTCTTGGACCACTCGCTGTAGTACTGGCCGTTTGATTCTCTCCAGGTGAGTTCCTTGCCGGAAACCGTACCCGACGTCTCGCGCATGCCGATAGTAGCTTCGACCGCAACGTTGCCGCCGTTTTCCTCACGCCATAGTCGGGTGTAGAAAGGAACACCCATCACGACTCTTTCGGGGGGCGCGAGCTCTACCGTGGCGGTCAGAGCGTTCGTGAACCAGTCGAGTGACGAAACGGAGCCCGACTCGCCGAGTCCCGCGGTGTGCTGGTCGTAGCCCATGATCACGACGTAGTCGACGATCTTGCCCTGCTCCTTGATGTCGTAGTACGCGTTGTACGCTTCGGGGATGTAATTGTCCACCGATAGGACTATATTGTTCAGGCGGCATCTGACGGACAATTCGCGCAGGAACTGCACGAAGTATACGCCGCTGTCCAGCTTGAGCATCTCAAAATCAATGTTTATACCGTCGAGTCCGTACTCCCGCACAGTGTCCATGATCGAGTCGATCATGGCTCTTCTCTTCGTGGTGGAAGAAAGGATGGTGTGCGAATCCTCCGTACAGGAGAAATGTCCCTCGATCGTGTCGTTCTTGTAGGTAGCCCAGACACTCACGCCCTTCTCGTGCGCGTAGTCCATGTACTCGTGCGACGCATATGAGATAAATTCGCCATTCGTCCCGTCAAGGAAGAACCATGTAGGAGAAACGACATTCACCTCGGGCGCTGCCGCGAGATGTTCCTTCAGGATGCCTACGTTGTCGGTGGTGTACATGAGCTGCCAGCCCAGGTAGATCCGGCCGTCAACATCGATATGGGTGTACTCTTCTTCTTTGTACGGAGCGAACTCGGGATCCGCGTAATACGACTCTCCGAGATCATCCTGAAGCGCGTAGCCACGGACGCCGTCCTCGGACTGGACCTTGATGAAGCCGTTCTCACGGATACCGCCGCCGTCGATCACGCGCAGGCGGTCGCCTGTCTTCAGTTCCTTGATCCTGTCGGCCTGAAGATCCTTGCCGGCACGGATGGGTGTGTCTGTTTTGGCATCCATGCACAGGAACTGATCCTTGCTGTATGTGATGAGGAGTCTCGCGGGATTATCCTCAAATCTGTAGGTGATACCGAGCTGCTCGAGGAACGCCGTTGCGACATAATACATCCCGCCAAGCTTCTTCACGATGGGAACGTTCGCCTCGGAGGGCTCGCCGTTGCATTCGAAATGCTTGCTGTCGGGTGTGAAGTCGTAGACAGCCGTGGGCGTGGTGAAATAAAGGGTGTTCTCCGATTCGACGGGGAAGAACCTGTGAGAATACATCTCAAGAACAGTATCGAGATCGATATATGTCATGCCGTCCGCAAACAGCGCATATTTGTCGTAAACGGTCTCGTCGATGATGATGAGCGCCTTGCCGTCCGGAACATCGTAGTAATCCGACAACTGCATCACAACCTTGCTCCCCTCGTCCTTGGCGAAAAGCGAGCAACCCGTGAGTACCGCAAAGCATAAAATCATCAGGCCGATATAGCCCGCACGTCTGATACATTCCCTCATTATAAATCCCCTTATTATCAATATCCCCAAAAAATAAACGCAGCTCAGAAAAAGCTGCGTTTATTGTAACATCTAATCCGCCGCAAGGCAAGCCAAGAACAGCGGTTTTGTAGGGGTTGGGGGTATTTGGCCGAACGAACGAAGGTAACAGACTTTCTTCCCTCGGGGATGATCCGGAGGTGCTTTGGGTTGCCCGTAAGGGCGGGTTGTTGTGCGGACAGGAGGAACTGCCGCTTGTCTGTGATATATTCCCTGCGATCACCGGGATCCCTTAGGATCCTCCGACTATCTTTCCGAACAGTTTTCTGGTTTCGGATCCCGGTGAAAACGGGTCGTTCTCGAACGGAAAAAGGTAAGCCCGAGTACCTTGCGGCAGGAGCTGCGCCGCGTCCCGTCCGGCCATATTCATGATGACACGGCAGCTCTTCGTGATGAGCCCTTCCGCAGTCATCCTTTCAAGAAAGTCGTAGTCTGTCCTTCTCCATGGCGCCCCGCTCCCGACAAGGATTACCAGGTCAAATCTTGTGAGAGCGTCCTTGAAGACCCTTCCGGGTTCTCCCCCGAGGTCCGCGACGATCCGGGCGTCTCCCGATCTGTCGGTGGCGGACCAGTACCGGTCAGCGTCTCCCGATCTACCGGCTACCGATCCGTACGCATCAGATCCCGCACCTTCCGTCACGTGCCCGGGGGTTCTGTAGTGAATTCTTCCCGAAAGTCTCCCTCTGCATCCCTCGGAAAGGATCTCCATGAGAGCGTCATCACGTCTCTTTTGAAAAAAGACGACAGGTGCCCTCTCTGCCAGAGTGCTTGCGAGGCTCAATGCCAAATGGGTGGTTCCGCACCCTCTCGCCAGTCCAATGACCGCTATCTTCCTCGCGCACGTTCCGGCCTTTCCTGCCTTGTGTTTCTTCGACTTTCCGACAGTCGCTCCCTTTAACATCTTTGATACGATCACAAATGATCCTACCCTGTTCTTCCGCTCTTCTTCCGTACATCTCTTTGCTATCCGTTCAAGCTTTTTTCCGGTTTTCTTACTTACCGAAGAATGCTCTGTCATGAAAAGTATCAGCTTCCCAAGACTGTAGACATCACTCTCTTTGCCGAGGGCTGCGCCGGTCCGCTGTTCGGGAGCGCTGTACCCCTCTGACACAAATCGGAAGTCTGTTCTTTCTCCTTCGCGGCTTGCCGTACCCAGGTCAATGATACGTACGCGGTCGGATATCATGATGTTCTCCGGTTTGAGATCAAGTTGGATAAGCCGGATCGATCGATCCTGCAGATATTCAAGAACGGAGCAGATCTGCTCCAGATGGTCGAGAAGTTGTTCTTCTCTGACATCTTTCTTAAGATAAAAGTCTTTCAGGGTGATTCCCTCGATGTACTCCTCGATGATGTAGATGAATTCCGTGTCCTCGTCAACGTCGAAAACTGACGGGATCCCGGGATGCGAGAGGTTCATGAGAGTGGTCGCTTCGGCAGCCAGCAGGCTGTGCGCCGGATGCGATCGTCTGATCCCCTTAATGACTCTGCGTGTGTGCAACGTGCGATGCTGTGCCAGCCACACGACACTGTGTTCATGAGCACTTAGTTCGGCTAAGATCTTGTATCGGTCAAGAATGATTTTTCCTCCTTTCTTCTCGGTTACGACTTTAGAAAAAGTATAAATCAGCCGATATATATATAACAAGGAGATCATCGTTGTGATTTTTCACAAAAATCGACCACCTGATTTGTGCAAGTTGCCCAAACGCCGCTTGGGACAAGGGTTTCAGAACGTGGAAATCGGCGACCGAAAGCGTATAACAAGCAGTCAAGATTGATGATTGATTTTCCGTAGCAAAATGATATAATTGATTACACTCAAAAGACCAAATCGAAAGGGGGCTTGTTTATGAAATTCGAAAAGATCAGTGACAACCAGATTCGTTGTACCCTTTACAAGAAAGATCTTGTCGACAGACAACTGAAGATCAGCGAGCTCGCCTACGGGTCAGACAAGGCCAACGCGCTTTTCCGCGACATGCTTTTGCAGGCCTCCACAGAATGCGACTTTGATGCGGAGAACATCCCGCTCATGATTGAAGCGATCCCGCTCTCAACAGAGTGCCTCGTGCTCCTCATCACCAAGGTAACGGACCCCGAAGAGCTTGATACCAGATTCTCAAGCTTCACAAGGTCTCCCGAGGACGACGACTTCGAGGAAGAGTTCGAAGCTCCCGAGCGTTCCTTCGCGGACGAGATCATCAGTTGCTTCAACCACCTCTCCGATCTTATCGGTGACCAGCTTTCAGAGAAGCTCCTCGGCGCAGCACAGCCCAAGGACCAGAGCCTTCGCAACGTACTTAAGGAAAGGGGTATGTCGAGCGCTCCCGTTCCGAACCTTTGCAAGATCTTCAGGTTCAACAACCTTGACGAAGTGATCTCGCTTTCCAAGAAAGTCAAGAAGCTTTACCGCGGTGAGAACACACTTTACAAGGATCCGAGCGGAAAGTATCACCTGATCGTCGGGATGTCGGAACACACTGTCGGAGAATTCAACAAGATCATCAACATCATTTCGGATTACGCACCTACCGAGAAGACCTCTTCCGCAGGCACAGCGTTCTTCGATGAGCACTACAAGGTCATTGTACGCGGCAACGCACTTCAGACACTTTCGAAGCTTTGATGAACAAGATCATAATAAACACCCCGGAGCGGTAACGTTCCGGGGTTTCTTTCATTAAAACGATCGATCAGCCTTCTACGATAGCTTCGTTAGGGCATCCTGCTGCGCAAGAACCGCACTCAAGGCATGCATCTGCATCGATCTCGTAGTGCTCAGCACCCTCAGAGATTGCACCAACGGGGCAAGCATCTGCACATGCACCACAGCTAACACAAGCGTCTGTAATCTTATAAGCCATTTCTCTACCTCCTGATAATTGTGATCTGATGATAAGTGATAATCATACGGTCACGGACACAGCCGCTCCCGTATCGCACGAGGTTATGATATAACATCTCGCCTCAAAAAACAAGGCTTTTCATTTGGCTGTCTCAAGGAAACGATTGATCTGCTCAACAAGAGCATCCGCATCGATCCCATGTACCATAGCTGCCTCTCCGATACTCTCTGCCTGTGCAGAAGGGCAACCGAGGCAATGCATACCCGAAGCCATAAGAATAGGAGCTGTCTGAGGGTTCTCTCTTAAAAGCTCTCCGATTGTAATATCCTTAGTGATCATGCTGTTCTTCCTCCTTTCGGTTTCTGTCTTGCTACTGTTGTTGCTGGAGCAAATTGGCGAATCTTGTATATTCAAGCTGACATGCAAGTTTGACGGTTCCGATAGGGCCGTTACGTTGCTTACGGATGATGATCTCGGCAACGCCCTTGTCCTTGCTCTCCGCATCATACACTTCATCACGGTAAATGCACATAACTACGTCGGCATCCTGCTCGATCGCACCCGACTCACGCAGGTCGGAAAGAATAGGTCTCTTGTCCGGTCTGCTCTCAAGCGCACGGCTGAGCTGCGACAGCGCGATAACGGGACATTTGATCTCACGCGCGATGTTCTTGAGCTCTCGCGAGATCTCAGAGATCTCGTTCTGTCTCGACTCTGTCCTGTGGCCCGCCGACATGAGCTGCAGGTAGTCGATGATGACAAGCTTGAGGTCTTTCTCAACCTTCCATCTTCTGCACTTCGAACGAAGCTGGGCGATCGTGATACTGGGCGTCTCATCGATGATAAGCTTAGAATTGCCGAGCAGGTTAGCGCTCTTGATGAGTTCCGTCCAGTCGTCCTCGTTGATATTACCCGTCCTCATGGACTGGGACTCAACCTTCGAATGCATGGAGAGGAGTCTGTTGGCGAGCTGTTCGCTCGACATCTCCAAACTGAAGAAGGCTGTCGTAATGTCGCTCTTTAAAACTGCGTGCTCGGCGATGTTGAGAGCGAACGCCGTCTTGCCCATGGAAGGTCTGGCAGCGACAAGTATAAGATCGGAGGGCTGGAAGCCCGCCGTTTTATAATCAAGGTCGGTGAATCCGCTGGGGATCCCGGTAACGGATCCTCGTGTTTCGGATGCCGCTTCAATGTTCATGATGGTCTGAACGAAGATATCCTTGGTGGAACGCACATCGCCCGCCTTCTGGTTCTGGGCGATATCGAAGATCGCTTTCTCTCCGGCCGCGAGGATCTCGGGAACGGGCTCGCCATCACGGTAGCATCTGTCCGAAATATCCTTCGTGGCACCGATCAGACGACGCAGAACCGATTTCTCCGAAACGATCGAAGCGTGATGTCTGACGTTCGCCGAAGTGGGGGTATTGAGAACGATGTCCATAAGCTTACGGCCGACCTCGTCTGCCTTCTCGCTTCCCACTTTCTCGAGTATCTTGTCCGTAACTGTGACCTGATCGATCGGAATTCCCGCAGCGTCGAGGTCGATAATGCAGCCAAAATACATCCCGAGCGTAGAGTCGTAAAAATCCTCTGCGCGAAGGATGTCGCCAACCTCTCTGACGCAATCGGGGTCGATCAGCATCGCTCCGATCACGGCGTTCTCTGCTTCCGTGTTGTGGGGCAGAGTCCTCTTTATGATCGTCTCGTCCATAAGTTTCCTCAGATCACTTCAATTTCGACTTTCATCTCAATGCTCACTTCGGGATGAAGCTTGATCGTAACGTTGTAGATACCTGCGTTCTTGAGGTTCTCTGCAAGACCGATCTTTTTCTTGTCAACGTCGTATCCGAGCTGTTCCTTGATGCCTGCACTGATCTCCTTGGCGGTAACGGCACCGAAAGTCCTGCCGCCCTGTCCGCCTTTGATAGAAAGCTTGACGGACGCTGCCGAAAGCTTCTCTCCGAAGGCCTTGGCCTCTTCAAAGATCTCCTTGCGGCGCTGAGCTTCGAGAGCCTGACGCTCCTTAAGCTCCTCCATGTTCTTGGGTGTTGCCTCCACCCCGAGCTTCTTGGGAAGGATGAAGTTACGTGCGTAGCCGTCACTGACCTTAACAACTTCTCCTTCTTTCCCGAGGCTCTTTACATCGGCAAGTAAAATAATCTGCATCAGATTTCTCCTCCCTCAGTCATCGCAGCGAGTACGTTCCTGACTCTGTCCATCGCCTCTTCAAGATTGCAGTCCGTAAACTGGGCACCTGCGACGCTCATGTGACCGCCGCCGCCGAGTTTCTCCATGACAACCTGGACATTGACTTCGTCGATCGATCTCGCGCTGACATAGATCATATTGTTGTATTCGGTAAATACGAAGCTGGCTTTAATGTTGCTCACATCCATGAGCTCGTTGGCAACCTGCGCGCCAAGTACTGTGGGACTGGCTGCTCCCTCGGCGTCACAAACGGCGAGTGCGTAGCATCCCATAAACATCTGTGCGGAAGCGATCGAGCGTGCTTTCGCGATGTATTCGGGCATATCGGTACGGAACGCTTTCCTGATACGTGTAACGTCAGCGCCGCATCTGCGCAGGTAAGCGGCTGCTTCGAACGTTCTGATACCGGTCTTGGTAACGAAACCGTTGGAGTCGATCATGACTCCGGCAAACATGGCATCCGCCTCAAGAGGCTTGAGCTTGATGTCGTCTCCGATGTACTGCATGATCTCGGCGATAACTTCACAAGCCGACGATGCTGCGGTCTCGATGTATGAAAGCGAAGGATTGACGATAACCTCCGAAGACTGTCTGTGATGATCGAGTACGACCACCTGCTTGGCCTTCTCAAGCAGTTCGGGACACTCTGTATGGCTCGGTCTGTTGACATCCACCACAACCACGATCGAAAGAGGATCGATCGCGTCGAGCGCCTGCTGTGACGAAATGATCATGCCGTCGTAGTCGCTGTTGTTGCGGAACCTGTCGACCATGATCTCGAGTGAGCTAGTGATCTGATCGAGAACGATATGTGCTTCCTTGCCCATACCCTTGGCGATCCTGTATACACCGACAGCCGAACCGAACGCGTCGATATCGGGCATCGAATGACCCATGATGAAGATCTTGTCCTTGCTCTCGATAAGTTCCCTGAGAGCATGTGCCTTGACACGGGCCTTGACCTTGGTGTTCTTCTCGACGGAGCCTGACTTACCGCCGTAGTACTCGATGTTCTCGCCGCCTTTGATAACGACCTGGTCGCCGCCTCGTCCGAGTGCGAGATCGATCGCCGCTCTGGCTGCGTCGTAGGTACGGATGTAAGTTCCGTTCCTCACTCCGATACCGAGGCTTATCGTGACGGACATATCGTTACCGATGTTGACGCTTCGAACTTCATCAAGGATCGGGAACTTGGTAGACTTGAGCTTCTCGAGGTACTGCCTCTGGAAAACAAGGATGTATTTGTCTTTCTCGATGTTCTTGATAACTGTGTCGTAGTTTTGGAAGAATTTGTTGATCTTCCTGTTAACGAGGGCGGTCAGCAGCGACCTGCGGACCTCGTCGATGCTCTCGAGAGCTTCGTCGTAGTTGTCTATATAAAGGAGTCCGATAGCCAGTTCCTGATCCTGGATATCCTTCTGTAATTTCCTGATAAGTGTTTCATCGTAGAGGTAGATACCGATCGCCCTGCCCGACTTACCGCCGGCGGGTCTGCGCTTCTCGGAGTTCCAGAACGAGCCGTCATCGAGGCCGTCCATCTCGAAGGATCTCAGGTGCGCCTTGAAGCTCATCTCCCTGAAATCAAACGTCGTCTCGCTCTTGCCGTCGGCAGGCGGGAAAACAGAGAAGTTGAGTTCGGGGATGATCTCATCGATATGCTGTCTGTTCTTGACCTTCTCACCCGAAAGGCGAAGGAATTCACTGTCTGCCCAGAGGATGCAGCCCTCTTCGTCGATGATGACATAGGGAACGGACATCTCGCTGAGGAGCTTGCGCTGTGCCTGGTCGAAACCGATACCGAACTTCACGAGTTCTCTGTCAAGCTTCTTCCATCTGATCACAAAGACAGCCGCACAAACGACCGCGTAAACAGCCGTGAAAATAAGGCCGGCAATCCCCGCGTCCGTGTTGATGGTGAAGAGATAAATGTCCATGATCACCCACAGGGCACACATATACAAAGGCACTTGTAGGAGCATCGATATGATGTTGCGCATATTCCCCTTGATCCGCATAAGACCTCCTCTTCCGTTTCCTCTCTCGTTTGCTTCCTGTTGCACGATCGCAATCGGCTAAACAGAGAACATCCGGTACCTTCCCGCAATCAAAGTTATTGTACCACAATTTTTCGAAAATTAAAAGAGGGACAGCCCCTTACGGGATGTCCCTCCTGGTACCTTGATCACGATCATTCAACAGAATAAGGTAAAAGTGAAAGGTGACGAGCGCGCTTGATGGCAACTGTCAGAGCTCTCTGATGCTTAGCGCATGTTCCGCTGATTCTTCTGGGAAGGATCTTACCACGCTCAGAGATGTACTTCTTAAGCTTGTTAACATCCTTGTAATCGATAACGGCACCTGCTTCCACACAGAAGCTGCAAACCTTTTTCTTTCTTCTGATGATTCTCTTCCTAACGGGAGCTTCCCTATCGGACTGCTCCTTGTTCTTAGCAAACGGCATGTTACTTTCCTCCTGTCCAATTCTTATGTGACTTAGTTAAACGGTAATTCGTCGTCGATTCCATTGGGAATGTTCATGAAGCCTTCTGCGGGAGCCGCACCCGAAGTAGCTGCGGATCTGGCGGTCTGTGCCCCGTCAGAGCTTCCTTTACTCTCAGCAAATTCAAGTTCATCAACGATTATCTGTACACTGTATACTGTCTGGCCATCCTTGTTGGTGTAATTATCATTCTGGATGCGACCTGTGACGAGCATCTTGGTTCCCTTCTTCAGGTACTTCTCAACGAACTCGGCCTGCTTGCCGAATGCCGTACAATTGAAGAAATCCGCTGTGGGATCACCCTCTCTTGTGAATCTGCGGTCAACTGCGATACTGAATCTGCCGACTGCTTTCTGATTGTCTCCGTATCTGACTTCGGGATCTCTTGTCAGTCTTCCCATTAAAATGACTTTGTTCATTAGTGGACCTCCTTACTCTTCGTCCTGTCTAATGCATAAGTATCTGAGCACGTTATCCTTGATCCTGAGTCTCTGCTCAAGTTCAGCGGGAGTTGATGCTTCAGCGTCGAATTGGATGAAGTAATAATTGCCTTCATTCATCTTCTGGATTTCGTAAGCCAGTTTCTTCTTGCCCCAATCATCGACCTTAAGATCCTTGCCACCGAACTTGGTGATCATGTCTTTGATCTCATCGACTACGGCTGCTCTGGCCTCATCCTCGATTTTTGCATTGACAACTAAGGCTAACTCGTACTTGTTCATAGTTGCTTGCACCTCCTTTTGGTCTCTGGCTACCCGTCCTGCGGGTAACAAGGAAAATATATCACAGGTGTTCATTCTATCATGCGTTCCGCAATAATGCAAGGACAATTTTGCACAAATCCGGCCGCCCGGATTTGTGCAATTCAACCAACTCTTATATTGTCATCTTTTCAGGAAACGCCTCGTTTCTCAAAAGCCCCCACATCTTATCGATATACGACAGTGTGTAGAAATTCTCATAATAGTGAAAATAGTAAGCTCCCTTTTTTGTCAGATACAGATTATCGTCTTTGATCTTTATATATCCCAACAGTTTTGCCACCATCACTTCAAATCGGAATTTTTTGTATAATGACACTCCAAAGAATCTTTTGAATTCTTTTAAATCCACTTTCATACTGTACGCCGTCCAAAAAAGATAGTACAGCATCCGCTGTCTTTGTTTAAATGATAAAGTAAGCGCTGTGGGTAATTTCCCTTGGTTTATACGGTTACAATACTCGTCAACCGAAAAAGTATTTATGCCAAAGCTGTCTTTAAGTACGGTGACGGCCGAACATCCAAATCCAAGAAAAGTCTCCCTTGACATAGAAGAATAATCAGCCTCCCGGCAGTTTGCAAAGGTCCATATTGATTTTCTGATATAGCCTTTCTTTTCGAAATGATCCGTCATCCGGTCCATCAAGACACGTTTTTCTTTTTTCTTCATAGGACTGATTTCCCGGTTCGCGAACGAAAAATCAATAAACGGATAGACCGCCACATGATTGGCACCCGCCTCAAAGGCAGTTTCCAGATCATATTTCAGATCATCGATCGTCTGACCCGGAAGAGCAAATATAAAATCCATGGAAACGGTTTCAAACCGAATCCGGCTAAGTACATCTGCCAAAGACGAAGGATCCACACTCGGCCTATGTAATATGCTGCTGTATTTGTCTAAAAAACTTTGAATACCGATACTTATTTTAGTAACTCCCGCATCCTTTAGTTTCATAAGAACATCAGGCTTAACATCATCCGGATGCAGTTCTATTCCGATCCCTTCGGTTATAATATAATGCTCTCTGACCGCATCTA
The DNA here is from genome assembly GCA_017427685.1 of Lachnospiraceae bacterium. Lineage (GTDB taxonomy): Bacteria > Bacillota > Clostridia > Lachnospirales > Lachnospiraceae > RUG11977. The sequence continues at coordinate 147,147 of JAFRSH010000018.1, forward strand.
TTATTTCCATGATCCGGTCTGTTGCCAGTGCAGGCGTTCCTCCACCGAAATACAACCCGGTAACAGTCTTTTTACCTTCGTGACAACTCCCTTTTAAATGGATCTCTGTTATCAACGCATCTATGTATCTGTCATATTTTTGCTTTTCAAACTTTTCCTTACAGTAGGGGCAAAACCCGCAAACCGACCTGCAAAACGGAATATGGATATACAATCCCAGTCTGTCACAATCCGAGTAGTCAACGGTTTCATCATATTCATTTGTGAATACAAACGGTTTAAAGCTTCGAACAAGCAAAACCCTCATCAAATCAGTTAAGTGAAACATTAACCCTCTCCTATACGTACTTTAGATACGTTCTTAACATATCAGCTATGATCCTGATTTTCCCTTTAAAAAGCAATGTGTACTCCGCCACAAAGAAATAGCCACAATTATCACAGAGTCCGGGTACGTCTATGCAACGGCCACAGACGGAAATTTTCCCGTTTTCTATAACCAGACATTGTCGGCACGGGGTGGGAAACCGGTTTTCGATCAAATATGGGAATGCGCTCCTAAGGTTAAAAACAGGCACCTTGTTTTTTATCATTCGGCTTATAACGCCGCAACAATTCCTCTTGTCTTCCTTGGTCAATGCCAGTTCTTCCGTTTCCGGATATGGGGTATGAAAATTAAATGAAACCGCTCTGACATTTTTCATTTCTTGCGCTTTTGCACAAACATCCGCTATGGTATCTTTATTCAGCTGATTGATAGCCATGTAAAAGCATATATTGTCAGATGTAGCTTCCTCAATGTTTTTCATTATGACATCATATGTGTCTCCCCTGATGGCATTATGATGTTCCTTGTCGCCATCGACGCTTAACAAGATCAGATCCGCCTCCGGAAGGTCTATCCTAAACGTTCCGTTTGTTACAACATTAACGATCAGAAACCCCATTTGTTTCGCCTTATGCACGAGGTCTTTAATTGTATAAGGTCCGTCTTTCCATATAAACGTTTCCCCGCCACAAAAAAACAGGATCCTGACTCCCATGTCAAAAAGCCGTTGCATATCTTTTTCTATCTGATCAAACGGATATATGACCGAGGTTATATTATTTACAGAACAATGCTTGCATTTTAAGTTGCACTTATCTGTAAGTATAACCGTTCCAAGGATCGGATCCTGCTTTTTAAAAAACACCGTTTTGACGCCGAATTTTGCCAGCTTAAAAAAAGTGGAAACCTTCATGTTTCATTCCTCAATCTGCTATATGAAATACTTGTTTTTATTATCCATCAGTATACCATGGTTGTCAATTGAACAAAATAGGCAGTCCCGCGCCCTGTAAACCTTACAGGGCAGGAACTGCCGTATGTACATTATTAGATTATGCCGGCTTATCTATACGCATTTCCGAAGAAGATCCTAGCGGAATTATAGAATCCGAGATACCAGATATCCCATCCGTGTCCTCCGGGTCTTTCCTGCCAGAGGTAGTTCACATGATCCTCAAGTCTGTCGGTTCTTGCGTCAAGGCCCTTAACAGCCGCGGTTGCGCTCGCAAGTGCTGTGGTATCGTCTGTTCCGCAGATATTGTACGAGAAGTAGATCTGCTCTTCGGGGAAGTCCTTATCGAGGATCTCAACGATCTTGGGTCCTTCGTAGGATGTGGGAGCTGCGGAATATGTTCCGAAGTATCCGAAGAGATCCATGCACTCGCACATTCCGATATTGATGGTCTGCATACCGCCCATCGAAAGTCCCGCACATGCTCTGTGCTTTCTTGCTTCCTCGGGATCCTCTGCAGATCCGTCAGCCTTTGTTCCGTATGTCGAGTAGTTTGCATCAATGTAAGGTATCAGATCGTTACGGAGCTCTTTGCCGAACTCGTAGAAGAGTGCCATTACGTCAAATGATGTGTTCTTATAATCCTTACCGGAACGTCCGTTGGGAGTAACGATGATAAAAGGCTCGATCTCGCCTGAGTTGGTGAGGTTGTCCATCATGGTGCAGACCTTCGATGACTCTGCAGCGTTCAGGCTCCACTCATGGATGCTTCCTCCTATTCCGTGAAGCAGGAACAGTACGTTATACTTCTTGGAACTGTCGTAATCAACAGGGAGGTAGATAAACGCTTCCTTCTCGAGGTCGCTGCCGTCTCCGGCATAATCCTTGGTCGTGTAGGTGAACTTCTCAACGGTTCCCTTCTTGCCCTCAAGGTCGTACACAAGATACTCATCAGGGATCTTGTCAGCGGGATCGGCTACAGGAGCCTGATCGGGAACGAGCTTAACGGGTTCGGGCGTAGGCTCGGGCGTGGGTGTGGGTGTTGCGGGAACCTCTGTGGGTGCCGGCGTCTCAGCAGCCGGCTGAGTTGCTTCGGTGTTTGCTGTGTCGGTTGTCATGGTGTCTTCCTTTTGATTGGTTGTTTCGGGAGCCGTCTGTTGTGTCCCCGTTTTGTCTGATCCGGAGCAGGCCGCAAGTGAAACAGATGCGATTGCTACAAGTAAGATCAGGGAAAGATTCTTGATTATCTTTGACATGACTGAAAGAAATTCCTCCTTTTTGTCTTCCGCCCCTTCGAAAGACTTTTCTTCTGCTTCTTTTGCTATGGCGGCTACTTCGGCTGCCACTTCCTTACCGTGCTCGGTAAGATAAATAGCGAATGCCCTCTTTCCGCCGGAGACGTAAACAGTCTCTCGTCTGATAAGATCCTTACGCTCCATGTTATTGAGAAGCGAGGTCATTGTTGCGGGTTCAACCGCGCACCTCGCTGCAAGCTCCTTTTGAAGATACCCCTCCTTGGCTGACAAAACCGTCAGAACCTTAGGCTGTCCCGTCGTAAGACCGAGCTTCGAAAAACGGCTCATACAGTACTTCCTGTGTGCCTTCGCCGTGTCGATCAGCAACGGGAGAAACGCTTTCTTTTCTGTTCCCATACTGCTTCCTTTCAATGAGTTTGATTATCGAATTAATCATTCTTATTAGCATTCTAATCCTGACTTCGCGTTTTGACAAGGGAAAAGTTTCCACATTTTTACCGGATAAAATATTAATGAGGCAGAACCGGAGTCCTGCCTCAAAGCGTTAAAAATATCTTTAATCCGAAGATCAGTCAAGAGCCTTAACGAGTTTCTCGAGTGCTGCAAGTGCTGCATCGGGAAGCTTGTCGTAGCCTTCCTTCTTCTCAGCGAAGCCCTTAACGGCGTCAACTCTGGTCTGAAGAGAAGCCTTAAGCTGAGCCTTGTAATCAGCGTCGTTAAAGTCAGGTGTGAAGTCGCCTGTCTTGCCTGACCAGTCGTTCATGATCTCGATGTCCTCAAAAGGTCCCCACTGCTCGAACTTGCCCTTGCCTTCAACGATGGTCTCAAGGATGCCGAGTGTGTCTTCCTTCTGGCACTTCTTGCCCATGAAGTCACCGGTGTTAACGATGTAGCATGCAACGTTCTTCTCATCAACGAGCTTGTAGAACTTCTCGTAGTCGTTGGCAAGAGGATATGTTCTGAAAGGATTTGCGTAAGGTACGATACGGATAGCGTTCATATCTGTTCCGGCCTTAACACGCTCTGCGCTCGATGTCTTGGTTGCAAGTGTAGCGCCCATAACAGCTGCAAGAGCCGAGCCCTTAAGCTTAACGATGGGAGGAAGTGTAGGATCCTTCATGATCCAGAAGATAGCGTTAACGGGGCTGTCGATCTTGTCAACGCGGTTGGGTGACCAAAGCTTTGACTTGATAGCACGGCCGTTACCGTTACGGATATCCTCGGTTACAAGCTGGATCTTGCCATCCTCATCCATTGTACATGAGCAGTTCTGAACTGTAAGGAGGTACTTGTTGTCAGGACAGCCTGTAGGATAATCGTTTGTCTTATCAAAATATGTAGGCTCAAGTGCGATAGAAGCACATGTGTCTGAGTTGATGATGAATGCGTCATCATGAAGAACCTTGATGCCGCCGAACTGGTCGTACTTTCCGCCATGCTTAGCATGTGTAAGAGTAGACTTTCCTGATCCCGAAAGACCGTATACGGAAGCAACGAACTTCTTGCCGCCCTCAAGTGAGTACTCCTTCTGTCCGCCGTGGCAGGATGCGTAACCGTTGCGGTTTGCAAGTGCCCATGCCATGGTAAGTGTGCCCTTCTTGTGCTCGCCGAAGTACTTCATACCAAGGATAGCTGCGCAGTTAGCGTTTGTATCGAAGTAGCAAAGTGTAAGATCATCGCTTAAGCAGCTGTAATCAACATCGGGAGCGGGTACGGGTGCCCACTGGGGATCCGAGAAGATGTAGATGTCGGGCTCGTTGCCGTCAGCGATGGGCTTGGACTCTTTGTACATCTTGTTGTAGCTGTCTGACATGTACTGGAAGTTGAGCATCCAGTTGTAGAGAAGATTCTCCTCGCCTTCGGGAATAAGAAGGTGAGCCTTTGCCATGAACTCGGGATCAAGTCCAACGTAGCAGGTTGCATGGTACATCTTCTTCCAACGTGTCTTGTAGATAGCGTCCATGATAACCTTGTCGAGCTTCTTCTCATCCACACCGGGCTCGCCCTTGATACGACGTGCTACAGCATAGCGGCCTGTAACAGCACCGTCGTTGAAAAGGAGAACCTTGGCATCGGAATCAAGACCGAACTCTTCACCTCTGTAGATGGGCATATCGGTAACGACTGTTCCGGGTGAATTCTTAGCAAGGTTGTAAGCTTCCTTTAATGTGTTGACCTTAACTACGTTGTTGCCGTAGAAAGCTGCTTCAATGATCGAACGGGTTGTTGAGAAACCAACTTTTCCCTTGCCGATCTCGCTAATTTTGTACATAGCTTTTGTTGACATTGAGAAACCTCCTGTTAGATATGTTTTGTTCTATGAATACCGGTTGAGCGAATTACTCCCGGCTAATCCAAAATTCATGCGGTTACGAGTATAGAGCATAGCGTGTCAAATGTCAATCAAAACTACCCATGCAAACATTCTTTCTCAATACACGGATATAATGCAAACACTCCTGTTATACGATCTCGTTGTAACTTCCCAAGTAATCGAACTTGTCGCACAGGCTCGCGATCTCGGAAAGCATCCTTACGAAATCGGGTGAATAAACGCTCTTTTCGATATCAAAGTAGAACATGAACTCGAAGCTCTTGTCGGGGAGCGGACGGCTCTCGAGCTTGGTCAGGTTGACACCGAATGCGTAGAAACGGGCAAGGAGCTTGCAAAGGGCTCCGGGTGTATGCGAGGTGACGGCCATGATACTCGTCCTGTCGGCACCGGGGTAGATCTCGAGTTCACGGGAGATGCAGATGAAGCGTGTGAAGTTGTTATTGCTGTCCTGGATGTTGTCCTTGAGGCTCTCGAGCCCGTAAAGCTCGGCGCAACGATGCGAGCAGATCGCCGCGATATCCCTGCGGTCCGATTCTTTAACTGCTTTTGCGGCAGCAGCGGTGTTCTCATATACGGTAACCTTGACATTGCCGAGGCTCTTGATGAACTCACTGCTCTGATTGATCGCCTGTTCGTGGGAGATGATCTCCTTGATCTCGGAAAGCTTTGTGCCCTTCTTTGCAACAAGGCAGTGCTCAACCTTGATCCGGATCGAGCGCACGATACTGAAACGATGCTTCATCATAAGGTCATACACCTTGTTTACCGAACCGGCGGTGCTGTTTTCAATAGGAAGAACTCCGTACTTGCACAGGCCCTTTTCGATCGCGGTGAAGACAGCATTGAAGTTCTCGAAGTACATGATACCGGGGAGATTAAAGAGTCTCTCGCACGCGATCTGGGAGAATGCACCCTCTACGCCCTGGCAAGCGATCATGGCACGCTCGGGGAACTCCTTGGGAGTCTTTTCGATCGCTTCGAGGATCTTAGTCTCAAGCTCGCCCGTTGCGGCAAGTGAGCGTGACTGGTAAGCCTTGCTCAGATCGAAGATTGTGGAGTAAAGCTGTGAGGTATAGCGCTGAAGATCCTCCTCAACAAGACCCGATACTTCGTAAAGCTTCTCGCGCTCTCTGGCCGGATCGGAAAGAGGCATCCCGTTCTGTGCCTTGTACTCACCGATCTCCTTGCAGACCTCGAGTCTCTGTCTGAAAAGCTCCACGAGCTGTTTGTCGATCCCGTCGATCTTTGTTCTGTAATCCTTAAGATTCATAGTTCTTCCTCCTGAAATTTTCTCTGTTTCTGATCCGGTACCGGTGACAGAGCCCTCCGGACGCATCCGATCAGTTTCGGATCGGTAAAAAAATAACTGTCCAGCACGCTCTGTACTGCACAGTCCCGATAACTCATTATTATGTGAAATCAGTCTACAGCACAAAAGCCTTTAGATCGTTGTTGCTAAAGGCGAAGAAAAAGCTGTAGCTTGTAAATGAACGTCCTCTCATGGTGACTCCCGATTTCATACATTTTGATTTCTTGTTTAATATACATCGCGGCCGTTCCTTAGTCAAGCACGATTTTCGCTGTCCGGACGGTACAGGATCATCCCGCTTTCGAAATGAGCGAAACGAATTCATCACTCGGTACGGGCCGCGAGAAGTAGTAGCCCTGGATGAAATCGATGTTCTCGGAGCGCATGGACTCGAGCTCGTGCTCGCTTTCGATACCCTCGGCCACGACATGAAGTCCGAGGTCGTGTGCCATCTTGACAGTGGTGGAAACAACGTGCTTTGCCTTGTTCTCGACGAAGTAAGCCTTGATCATGTCCATATCGAGCTTGATTATGGATACGGGCATCTCAACAACGTACATAAGATTGCTCTGGCCCTTGCCGAAGTCGTCGAGCGAGAACGAAACGCCGTGCTCGAGGAAGAGCTTCATCGTGTCGAGAAGAGTGTTCTTGGCTTCGATCGAGGCGGTCTCGGTGATCTCGAGGTTGATCTTGGCGGGATCCACGCCGTAGCGTGATGTGATCTCAACGAACTTGTCAAAGAGGTCAGCCTGCTTGAACTGCGCTACCGAAAGATTGACTTCGATATAGTCGAGAGTATCGCAGACCTCCTTCTGTTTGGAGAGAAGTGCGCAGACCTTCTCGAGGACGCGGTCACCGATCCTGATGATCAGACCGGTATCCTCGGCTACGGGGATAAACTCGCCGGGTGATATGAGCGAACCGTCCGCACGTCTGATACGCGCGAGTGCCTCACACGAGACGTAGCAGTTACGCTCCGTGGAAAAGATGGGCTGGTAGTATACCTCAAGTCTGTCCTCGTCGAGAGCGCTTCTGATCTCGGCCGCAACTTCATGGTAACGGTAGTACTTTCTGAGGTGGTCATCGTCCACGTTCAGGATGGCGAGACTCGCTGTCGATGCTGACGCCTCACGGGTCATGTGGATCAGTGAGAACAGAGCGTCCGAATTCTTGACGAGCGTACAGTCGGGAAGAGTCACAACAGACACCTTCGCCTTGGTACGGGAACGTTCCTTGGCGATACGCGCGAGTTTGGCGCGGTAATAATCACGGTACTCGGTAACGACCTTCTGCGCGATATCCTTGTTCCTCGAGAGCATAACGAGCTCGTTCTCTATGTTCTTGTATACCGTGATGTTCTTGTAGCGACGCAGGAATGTCGCCGTGTTCATCATAATGTTCGAAGATGTTCCGAGCGCCTCATCAGTCAGCGTATCTTCAAAATAGAAGGATGTCACGCAGTAATCCTCGGATCTTTCAAAGACCTGATCAAGGAACAGCAGGAGTGCGTGGGAATTAAAACAGCCCACACGCTTATCGTGCAACGAGGCGGGGTTCTCGAGCAGGAAGAAGAGGATCAGCACACCGAGCATCATGGAGAAACCGATGATAAGAAGGTATGAATTAAGGAACTGGACTGTTGCGGTGACAAGCCACAGAGCCATCCACGACGAGGTCGCGATAAAGCGGCGCTTGTTGAGCTTGTCGCGCTTTGTAAGGATCATGTAGATCGTCGTGAGTATATATATGAAGGCAAATACGTAAGTAACCGTGGTTGCGGGGCCCATGCTGTATACGATTCTGTCCTTGTGGTACCAGGAAATGGGTGTGACGAGGACCGCGAGGGCCTGGATGGGCAGTATGATAAATACTATCCGGATGACCTTGTGATACTTCGCTTCCGGCAGCAACTCGGTCAGGATATAGTCAAGGCCGGCGAAAGCCATACATATGACGGAAGCGAGGTAGAACTTACACGAAGCTTCAACGAGCCCGGACGGGAGGACGTCATCGTTGCAGATGAAAACGACGGAGATTATGTCGAGGAGCAGGCAGACGAAAGCTCCGATCAGGATCCTGGCAAACACGCGCTCGGTAAAAAGGCCGATCTTCCTGCTGCAGAAGAAGAACAGCATGATCAAAACTATGACAAGTATCGAGCTTGTCTGGATCTGAATATTGTAGCTCACGTCGTAATCCGCCTTTCGCACATAATATCCCACTATTTATTAATTATCATACCATTAGAATTGCGAAAATTCAAGCATATCAATTAAGAGAAATGCATATTCCGCTCCACAAATCGAAACTTTTTCGTAATGACAAATAAATTCGTGAACCCTTGATTTTAAAGGGAAAACAGTCGTTTTCGGACGGCAGAGCGACCCGGAATGCAAGAAATAATGCAAACTCGCCGTTAAGTATTCGCTCGTTCTTTCCGATAATATAAGCATAGGGAACACGCAAAACAAACCGATTCCCAAATTTTAAAAGCAGGCACGGATGCCGAAGCGTTATATGCCCCGCAATACGGGTCGGAAGGAGCTGACCCCGCGTTTAAGGGCCTGTGGAGGTCGTGCCTATTATGAGGATCAATCAGGACAACAATATATACAATGCTCCCGATGCTTCCTTCCTTTTAGTACAGGAAGATTCTTTTTCCCGTCTCGAAGAAGGCGATATCATCACAGGCGTAATATCGCAGAACGGCTCATCACCCATGATCCGCTTCGACGAGATCGGCAAAGAGATACCCGCATCCTCCGACGCGTACAGATACAGCCCCGTCGGCGAGAAGCACGCTTTCCGTGTTGAAAAAGGTAACGGCAAGCTCTCTCTTAAGGATCTCGGTGTTGTGAACGAGAACTCTCCCGCAAGCGCACCCGTTACGGATCCGAGAGACACTTCCCTCCTTCAGCTCACAAACGACTTCAGAGAGACCATGAAGGACATCGAATCGGACGAGACAAAAACCAACGGTTCGATCAGCGAGGATGAAGCAAACGAGATCGCAGTTGAAGGCTTCGATCTTGAGGACTTCAAGGCAGAGCGTCTTATGAGAGCTCTTGAGAGGATCCGCAATAATCGTGAAGACAGATCCGAGAGTCTTGACAAGCAGGTCGAGACGATCAGAGAAGATAAAAAGGCAGTCAAAAGACAGTCGGCCCGCAATGCGGCAAGCCGTTACGACGACACGGTACGCATGGCTGACAGGCTCTTCAGTGACAGTCCCGCCGTAACACCCGTCAGTGTCAACGCTTATTCCCCCGCCACCGACATCACGGCCGGAACCGCTGCCAAATTAACATACGACTACAATACTCATGTTTCGTATACCTCCCCCTCTTCTAACCCTGCCGATTCCGGGACAGCCTCAACCCCCAATGTCCCGGGAGAGAGCACGGTCGCAGGAGAGACACAGATCGACAATACCCTTGTTTTGAATACAACCCCCTCTTCTAACCCTGCCGATTCCGGGACAACCTCAACCCCCAATGTCCCGGGAGAAAGCACGGGAGTACAGACAGACAACAACCATGCTTTGAATATCTCCCTTTCCCATGCCGAAGCAGGGACAGCCCCCTCTGTCCCTGATAGAAGCATGGTCATTGAAGTTCCCGGGGAAACAGTCTCAAACTTATCAAATGGGAACATCGAGCTCTCCCGCAACTCAACCTGGAAGGAAATAACCTTCCAAATTCACATTGAAGAACAGCGTCTCCGCATGGCCGGCCCGGGCAGCAAAGCAGCCCTCGACCTCGGAGCTACGGTTGACTTTGCCTCGACCGAGGCAAGGATCTCATCGCTTCGCCAAATGCTCACCACCTTTATCGAAGATCTCTCCCGTGAATGGGATATCGACGCAGGTACACAGAACACCTACTTCTCACATGAAGTTACAGCCCGTATAGCAGTCGACACCCTCGTTACGGCAGCCGATATCGCAGACGCACCCGCATCCTTCTACCGTACATCGATCTCGTTCGGCACGAGCATCACATTCGAGAAGCTCGGACAGACCGCAGCGGCAGAGGAAGCTTCGGTCACCCGCTCCGTAGTGACGATGAGCGCAATCGCTTCCTACGACGCAGGAGCAACAGAGATCCGCGCCGACCTCGGAGATTCCATCAGGAAGGCATTCGATCATATCGACGAAGTTCTCACAGAGAACGAGCTGCCCGTGACCGACGCCAACAAGCGTGCAGTCCGCATCCTTGCTTCGGCAGGTATGGACGTCACAGCCGAATCGATCGAGAGCGTCAAGTACTACGATGCGAAGGTCATGGAAGTCGTTAACCGCATGACTCCCGCCGCAGTCCTCTCACTCATCAAGAGAGGCATCAACCCCTTAAAGGAAAGCATCGACTCCCTGACGGAGCTTCTCGACGAAGACCCCGAACAGTCGCCTCTCTCCCGCGAAGAGCAGATCAGCTCCTTCCTCGTGAACCTTGAGGAAAAGGGCGACATCTCCGAGACAGAGAGAGCAGCCTACATAAACATTTACAGACTCCTTTACACCATCAGCCGCGACGACTACGCAGCCATCGCCTCGGTACTCGCGGGCGGTCAGGACATGACACTGAAGAACCTGCTCGCGGCACAGCGTTCCCGCAGGGACTCGGGAATGGACATAAAGATAGACGATTCTACCTCTGTAGTACGCAGTGACATAGTCAATTCGATCTCAGAAAACCTCGAAGCGGCCTTCGCTTACAACAAGCGCCTGACGAACGAGATCCTCTCCGAGACCGACCCCGACGTCACAGACAGAGCCCTCAGAGACAGCGCGGAGGACAACCGCTACGAAGAACTCACCCTCGAGGAAGTCGCGTTCAAGATGCGACAGGCCAAGGAAGAGCACACCGCTTCACCCGCAAAGGCACGCGAGCTTGTACGCTTCGTGATGAGCAGCTCTCCCGAATACAGGAGATTCCTCAAGAAGATCGGTGTCAGGGACAGCGTCAAGAACACCATGGCACTCATCGACGGACTCTACGGTGACAACCTCTCGATCCCCGCAGGCGACAGCGCTTCGCTCGCTTCGGCCATGGAGAGCAAGGAAACTCTTGCCACATATGCGTCAAAGCAACTCGCGGAGGCTGAGGAAGAGACGACCGGTGAGATCTTCCCCGCAGACAGCGCGGCAACCCAGGCGCCCACCGGAGTCCTCTCGGCACTCTCACGGTACGACCTGTTACGGGAGTTCACAAAGAAGGAACACTACCGATTCTCACTCGACAACGGATCGGGCAGCAACATAAACCTCACCTTCATCCACGACCGCACGAACGCCGGAACGGTGAGCATACATATCGCGGATGAAAAGCTCGTAACAACGGCCGCCCTCACTGTCCGGAACACACCGGACAATCCCGCGGGCACACTGGCAGTGATCTACGGAAGCATCACATGCGAAAGCATTGAAGAAATAAGAGGCACGGAGAGACTCCTCAAGGTCTACACCTCACAGATGGAAAGCAGGAAGATAGACGCCTCGGGCATCACGGTCCGCTCGGGCGGGCTCGGAACACTCCAGCAGCTCACCGACCTCACCGGACTCGTCCCGGCAGGCTACAGTCCTCCCGAGGAGGGAGCCGGCCCCGCTTCATCCGGAACACTTTACGAAGCAGCAAGGGTATTCGTGGAAATCTGGACCAACCCGCAACTTACCTGACACTTCGAGACATTACACAGACAAAAGGTTTTGATATAAACAGAAAGGAACGCATATGAGGATCAATCACAATATCTCGGCAATGCAGACAAACAGCCAGCTCAGAAAGACAAACAAGAATCTCGACACCGCTCTTGAAAGGCTTTCGTCAGGTTACCGCATCAACCGTGCGGCCGACGATGCAGCCGGAATGGCGATCTCGAGAAAGATGAAGACACAGATCGAGGGTCTCGAGAGAGCCTCCATGAACAGCAGCGACGGTATCAGCGTTATCCAGACGGCAGAAGGTGCCTTAAACGAAGTTACCGCAATGCTCCAGCGTATGAGACAGCTCGCCGTTCAGGCAGCCAACGGTACCAACACCAACGAGGACAGACTTTCGATCCAGCAGGAGCTTAACCAGCTCACAGCCGAGATCGCGCGTATCAGCGAGACGACAGAGTTCAACACCAAGACTCTGCTTGACGGCAATATCGACAACAACTCCTACTCAAACGTTCCCGGACTCGAACTTATCTACGCTTCCGACACTGTAGCGAGCGTTGAGTACGAGATGACTCTTACCTGCGATCCCAGACAGGCAGTCATCGTTGCGGGCGAGCCCTCCATCACCGAGATCGGCGAGGAAGAGGTCGGCACCATTACCATCAACGGTTACTCCGTATACCTCAGGGAAGGCCAGTCTCTCGAGGATGCATTCGCTTCCATCAGAAACCTTTGCGATTCGATGAACATCAAGGCTTTCTTCGGTGACGCCGGTTCGACCGACGGCCCCGCAGAGACAGCAGGCTACGAGGAGACAGATATCGGAGACGGCTCGCTCATCTTCATGTCGCGTGCATACGGCTCCTCACAGAAGATCTCCATCCAGTGCAACAATCCCGTTCTTGCCGAGGCTCTCGGGCTCTCGACCAACACTGTCACAGCTTACGGCGTGGATGCCAAGATCGAGCTCGGCGAGGGCTTCTCTCCCACAGCTACGGTTTCCGCCCGCGGCGATATCGTTTATGTAAGAGACAGCAACAACTTCGAGATGCGTTACCAGATCACTCCCGGAACAGTTGAGACTGACTTCACGGACGCAACGGGCGACGGCGAGGTTGAGCAGTACTGTGCTGACGACGGTGACGTTGAGGCGATCTCCACACTCCTTTCGGCAGGCCCCATGTACCTTCAGGTTGGTGCGAACGAGGACCAGACGATGCAGGTCAGGATCCCCCGTACCGATCCCGTTACACTCGGCATCGCTTCGATCAACGTTTGTACACAGGAAGGCGCAGAAGCAGCCATCACTCTTTATGACAACGCAGTAAACGAGGTTTCCGCGATCCGCGCTAAGCTCGGTGCATATCAGAACAGACTTGACCACACCATCACAAACCTTGACGTAACCGGTCTCAACATGACAGAGTCCATGTCACGTATCGAGGATGTGGATATGGCTGAGGAGATGACGGTCTACACGCAGCAGAGCGTTCTCGACCAGGCCGGCACGGCGATGCTCGCTCAGGCCAACCAGCGTCCTCAGAACATCCTCTCACTCCTGAACGGCTGATAACCCCGCCGCACATGAGTAACCCGCGTTTCGGCTGCCGCGCGTGTCGCAGCCGGGAAAGGATCAGGACAAGATGACACAGGAACAGACAAAAGATTACGCAAGACGGATCTCACAGGCAAACCGTACGGAGCTTACCGTGATCGTTTACGACATCACTCTCCAGCATCTCTCCGACTGCAACGCTGCATTTGAAAAACGTGACCTTGAGGGCTTCAGGCACAGCATCAAGCAGGCGCAGAGATTCCTGTGCGAGCTTATGTCGACTCTCGATCTCAAGTACCCCCTTGCGGTAAGTCTCCTGCGCCTTTACGAGTTCGCCCAGCGCATCATCGTTCACTGCGATGTTGCGGGAACGACCGACAACCTCGAGGTTGCGACAAGGATACTCTCCCGCCTCAAGGATTCCTTCGACTCGATCAAAGCAGAGGACACGGAAGGTCCCGTTATGGAGAACACGGAGCCCGTTTATGCCGGCCTCACATACGGCAAGGGAACCTTGAACGAAACAGACATCAGGTCGGACAACCGCGGCTTCTTTGCTTAAGCCCGGCACACTAACAGCGACAGAAAGACAGAGATCCATGGACATCAGAGTAGGCGACAGATTAAGAATGAAAAAGCCTCACCCGTGCGGGAGCTACACGTGGGAGGTCTTAAGAACAGGTATAGATTTCCGCCTGAAATGCGAGGGTTGTGCGCACATCGTAATGACGCCCCGCGTAAAGGCCGAGAAAAACATCAAGGAAATAATCAGGCAGGGAGATTCTCCGACTCCCTCTTCGAAAACATGATAGCCATAAAAGAATTCCCGCGACACTGCCGCGGGAATTCCTGTGTATAAACGTTAAGACATTCTGTTGTTATTATTCTTCTTTTGTTTCTTCTTTATCCCCGGGCTTGTCTTCGGTCCTGACCGAAGCGGCCTTTCTGATCCTTGCGATCACTACTCCGATCACAATCCCGATAACAAGTGCGGCGCCGCAGATGATCCAGATGATGGTGTAAGAAGCTTCTTTCTCAGCAGGTGCGTCGGCCTTGTCAGACTGATCCTTATCGGTCTCGCCTGTGGTAGCGGTATCTGTCGCGGGCTCCGCTGCTGTTTCGGATGATGTGTCGGCCTTACCGGTGTCGGCTGCAGGCTCCTGTACTGCGTCCGCAGCGGGCTCGGATGCTGCCGATCCTGCCGTGAGTGCTGCGATCTTGTCAGCCGGGATGACCTCCGAATCGGGAGCGGTGTCACCTTCCTTGGCGATGGTCACACTCACGTCATCGATGAAGATATCGGCCTTGCCGTCTGTCTCGACGAACACATACTCCGAAGGTGTATCCTCAGGGATCGTAAATCTGAACGAAAGCTCGTCCCAGTCTCCCGTAGCGGGCACTGCGGCAAGTGTGAGAGGCTCGTCTCTGTCGATTCCGGCGATGACAGCCTTGTCCTTGGTCATGGCGTAGAACTTGATATCAACGGTCTTGCCTGCGTAGAGCGAAACGTCGAACTTGAGTGTCGCGTCGCTCTCGGCTCTGGCAACCTTAAGTGCGTAGCCGACGCCTTCTTTCTCGGTGTGGTTCGTGTTCATCTGGAGCATGATGGTCGCGGTATGACCAGTTCCTCTCGAGAAGAATCCGGCTGTCTTGGGGTTAACTACCTCGATGTTTCCGGTAGCGCCCTCGTAAGGCTCAAAGTCGATAACGGTGTCCTTGACTTCCTTCTGGGTCGAAGCAAGTGTCATGTTGAACTCCTCGCCCTTGGCCGCAAGGACCATAGCATCGAAAGCAGGCTTCTTGGAAAGGTCATCGTAGAACGCGAGAGGTGTGGTCTGAGCCTTCCATGAGGAACCGTCCGTAAGTCCCCAGAGTGTAACTGCCACGAGCTTCGCGCCGTTCTTCTTCTCTTCGATGAGTCTCTTGAAGAACTCGTAGTAGAACTGTGCCTGGAAAAGCCATCTGTTGTCGTCGTTCTTGGTAGCTTCGATATCGAGCTCGGTGATCTGAACTTCGTCTACCGCCTCGCTGTACCTTCTGAGAGCTGTCATGTAGGTATCAAGGTTCTGCTTGTCATTGATATGACCCTGCATTCCGATACCGTCGATCAGACCGTCGCCGTAGATAGTTCCGTCGCCGTCCGGTTTGATGACATCACTCTGGACCATTGCGTGACCGTCGTTGTACTTCCTCTCGGTGAGGAAGGAGATGATGTTATCGCAGCGTTTCGAGAACCATTCGTTATAATCGTTGTAATAAAGCTTGGGAAGGATGGGAGAAAGGTCTCCGTCGGGCGAAAGACCGTAGTCAGCCGCATACTCCTTCGCATACTTCACTGTAGCTTCCCTTGCGAAAAGGAACGCGTAGTAGATATACTCGGGTCCGATGTACTCGTACCACTTCGAGCGGCGGAGTCCGTCACCCTTGGCGTCGTCGGTAGCCTCGTTGAGGACATCCCATGCGTAGATCACGTCACCGTAACCGTGGGAATACATGAATTCCATAACACCGTAGATGTAGGTCTTCATACGCTCGATCAGGGTCTCTCTGTCAACAACACAGTCCTCATCAAGAACGGCGTCGTCGTTTCTGACAACCTTTCCTCCCGAGGTGGGTGTAAAGTCCTTCGCATAGATCGCGATGGCGTTCTGGCTGTGCCAGAGGAGTGTGTGTCCGCGCATCTTCATGCCGTTAGCCTTTGCCCAGTCGAGCATCTCAACGGCTGCTCTGTCCGGTGTGTAAAGCGTGGGGCTCTTGGAATCGAAGTTGTAAGCGGGCTTCATCTCGTTGCCGCAGGTGATGCTGTTGAATACATGAAGGATAAGATCCTCCTTGTACTTGTTTCCGATCTCCCTGCTCTTCTGGTTCCAGTGAGAGATCGCTTCACATGCGCTTCCCACTTTGAAGTAGTCCTTGTAAAGTTCTGCGAGACTCTCGTAATCAGAAGTATCAACATACTCGACTGCGCTTGCCTGCGAGACACCCGTGAATGTTCCGAGAACGAGCACGATCGCAAGCAGTGCTGCTATAATGCGTTTCTTCATTGTTTCTTCTTGCCGAAGATACCGGCAAATACTCCTTTCTTTTGGCGGGGAGTTTCCCCTTCACTCTTTCCTTGTTCGTCTTTCCACTGTTCATACTCCGCATCGAGGTTGAAATCCTCTGCGGTATAGACCGTACCCTTCGGTGCGGGTACTTCGTCACCGGTCGTTTCGCTTCCGGCTGCCTGCGCGTTCTGAGCCGCGCCTGCGTTTTTCTCCCTCGCGGCGCGTCCGTGCTTTCTCTTTGAATAGGTCACGCCGGTATTTTCGCCGGGATTGTTCACTCTGATGACAATCCCCGGTTTACTTCCCTTTTCTTCTTCCTGTTCTTCCTCTTCTTCGTCGTTCGATGCCTTCTTGCGCTGTGCTTCACGCATCTTCTCGAGAAGCTCGAGGTAGGTCGTTCCGTCCTGGTACTGGGAGAGCTCGTCTCTGACGTTCTCCTTGTTGTCGTCGAGCGTAGCCTGCTCGCCCTCGATCGCCGCCATAAGCTCTATGAGCTGGTGCTTGAGGTTCTTCTTGGTATCCTCGAGCATGTCCTTGACCTTGCCGAGGACTCCGTCCGTGTAAAGGCATGCCGAAGCCTGAACGTCGTCGGCTTTGGCATGAGCGTCGGCTTCGATCTGAGCGGCCTTGCGGTTCTGCTCGAGAAGTGCCATCTCGCGGCTTCTGGTAGTGGCCTCGTAGCGGTCGAGGACACCGTAGATCGCCTTGTTGAGCTCTTCGAGCAGCACAAACATCTCCTGCTTGGAAACGATCACCCTGTCGGGCGTTCCTTCAAGAGCTTCGCATCTGGCAAACATGATATGGATCTTTTTTAAGATCTCCTCTACATCCTCGGGCATACGGGACTCCTTCCGACTGCTGCGACACAGTCACATTTATCTATCTTAAACTCACAACCCCCAAAAAACAAGGGGAGTAAATTAGCAAATTAAACTAATCAAACCTTGAATCTGTACCCCACTCCCCAGATCGTCTCAATGTACTGGGGCTTGGCGGTGTTGACCTCGATCTTCTCGCGGATCTTCTTGATGTGCACGGTCACGGTGGCGATATCGCCGATCGAATCCATGTCCCAGATCTCGCGGAAGAGCTCATCCTTCGAGTACACGCGGTTGGGGTGCTCCGCAAGGAAAGTGAGCAGGTCGAACTCCTTGGTGGTGAAAGGCTTCTCGGTGCCGTTCACCGAAACACGGCGCGCCGTCTTGTCGATCCTGACGCCCCTGATCTCGATGATCGAATTCTCGTGAGGGACGCTGCCGAGCAGCCTCTCGTATCGCGCGAGGTGGGCTTTTACTCTCGCCACGAGCTCGCTGGGGCTGAAGGGCTTGGTCATGTAGTCATCGGCTCCGAGTCCGAGTCCCCTGATCTTGTCGATGTCGTCCTTCTTGGCCGAAACCATGATGATCGGCGTGTTCTTCTCTTCACGGACGCGCTTGCAGATCTCGAAGCCGTCCACTCCGGGAAGCATCAGATCCAGGATGATCAGATCCGCTTCGCTCTCGAGGGCCTTCGCGAGCCCCGACTTGCCGTCGTTTTCGATCTCAACCTCAAAATCCGCGAGCTCAAGGTAGTCCTTCTCAAGCTCGGCGATATCCTGCTCGTCTTCGATTATTAAGATCTTCTCTTTTTTCTTATCGCTGATTTTCTCTGTGTTCATCTTACCTCTGTATGTTTTAACGCTTATGTGACAGGCCCCGCATCTCCCGGCCTCCCGGGTGAAGATCACTGTTCTTCAGGGTCTGTGATCTCATTTACTTCCTTAACTTCCTTGCTTTCTTTAACTACTTTGGCTTCCTTAGGCTCCTTGGGACCTTTCTTCGGGTAGCCTCTTCTGTCGCGTCCTTCGCTTCGCTCTCTGGCCGCCGCGATGATCTTACGCGAACTGTCGAGGGCTCTTGAGAGGACTCCGGGAAGCCTGTCCTTTGAAACCGTCTCGCCCTGTTCTATGGCGTCGATCTTCTCCTCCTTGTAGAGAGGAAGCGTGAAGATGATCGTTGTATGAACTCCCGGCTCACTCTCCGCGCGGATCGTTCCTCCGTGATCCTCGATGATCTTCTTGGAGATGGCAAGTCCGAGTCCGGTTCCGCCCTTCCTCGAGTTACGCGACTGGTCGGCTCTGTAGAACCTCTCAAAGACGCGGGTGAGATCCTCGGGTTCGATGCCCGGTCCGTTGTCGCGGATCGCGATCTCGGCCAGATTGTCGAGCTTCCTGGCTCTGATGGTGATCCGTCCGCCCTCGGTCCTGTCCATGTACTTGACGCAGTTGCCGATGACGTTGTTCACGACGCGCCTGAGCTGCTCGGCATCGGCCACCACGTACACTCCGCTATCCGCGGGGACGTAATCGAGCTCGATGCCCTTTATCTCCATGTCTATGCTGTAATCCTCAACGCAGTCCATAAAGTAACTGTTGAGGTCTACCGATTCAAAGTTGTAGGTCACGATGTTGCTGTCAATCTTGGAGTAGAAGGCAAGCTCGTCAACAAGTACCTGCATGTCCGATGCTTTGGTGTAGATCGTTCTTAAATACTTCTCACGCTTCTCCTCGGTGTCGGCCACACCGTCGAGTACGCCTTCCGCGTAGCCCTTGATGGCCGTGAGCGGTGTCTTGAGGTCGTGAGAGATGTTACTGATAAGCTCTATAACGTCGCTTTCGTACTTAAGTCTGGCCTCGGTCTCCTCCTTCAGGTGAAGCCTCAGGTCCTCGAAGTCCTCGCAGAGGTTACCGAGTTCGTCATCGGGGTCTCCGCTGATCGAGAAATCGAGATTGCCCTCCTGCATCTTGCGGGTAGCCATCGTGAGCAGGTTTAGGGGCTTGATAAAGCTCCTGTAGAGCCAGAGGAGCATAACTCCCGCGGTCAGCAGCAGTGCGACCGAGATGTATATAAAGCCGGTGAAGAGCGGGATCATGACAGTCGATCCGCCCGCTCCGTCCGTGATTAACGAAGGTGAATCAAAGGCTTCGTTGATCGAGATGTTCGGGTTCTCAAAAACCGCCACGCTCAGAGCGGTCAGCATGACGACAGGGACAGTCACTACGATCAGAAACGCTGCCACAAGCCTTTTTTTGAATCCCATGATCGTCCCCCTTTCGTTTGTGCTATGTAAAATGCTACCACAGAAGTCGATACTCGGCAACTAAAACAGCGCGGGTAAGCATGCTTACTCGCGCTGTTCCTGACTGTGTTTAGTTGTTTCAGAACCGTAACTCCACGTCTTTGATAAGGACGTCTGTATAACTGTAGGACACTTCCTTGCTGGTCTCGGGGAAGTCCCCTTCAACCTTCACGCAGAATACGTACGGGTGCATCTCGGTGATAATACCCTCTGAAGTGTCATACCTATTGCGACCCCTGTTCTCGCGGACCGTAACCCTTTTCCCAATGTTGTTTAAGATCAGGTTGTAGATCCTGCACATGTTAGCCGGTTGTCTCATAATCTCCCTCTTTCTGACCCTCTGGCCTTGTAACAAAAAACACATCCCTACTTGGGCTCTGACTCAAAACCCTCTGTCATACTACCACATATAGGGTCAAAAGTCAAAGGATAAATACAAAATATATGGGTTTATACTCAAATTAAACACTAAATGTAGTATAACCCCACTTGTTTGTAGGGTTCGCGCCTATTGCTGAATTTTTTGAAAGTCGACACCTGTTTTCGTGAACAATCACGCTATGACGTGCGTTTTGCGGCAAGTTGTTGTATACTATAGGCGATGAAACACTACAATCCTGCTGACACGTAACAATCACGGCAGGGTATGAAAGGAACCGCTTTTGCTTTGAAAATGAAACCGGAATACGAATCATCCCGACTCCTCATGGCGGTCAGCCGACCCGAATTCGCCGCCGGGGTTGCGGATTATCTCCTCAGGAACCGCGAGGATTTTGAATACTACGACAGACACTACGGTGATATCACATATACGGAGCTTTACCAGGAGAGCGCCCTCAAGGCCGAGCAGGAGCTCTACGAGACGAAGGCGGGTGTCAGATACTATCTCTTCAAAAAAGAAGACCCGGAAACGGTCATCGGAAACATAAGCTTTGCTTATCTGCATTCCGAGGAGCGTGCCCCGAGCCTGGGTTATAAGATTGACAAAAGTTGCCGTCGTATGGGTTACGCCTATGAAGCAGCGTCGTTTCTGCTTCCTCTGGCGGTCAAGAGCTTCAAACTCCCGTTTCTCGAAGCCGATGCGCTCCCCGAGAACGAAGCATCGATCGCGCTTCTTAAGAAGCTTGGCTTCCGTTACGACGGGATCATCCCGAACGCGCACGAGATACTGGGCGTCCCGCGGGATCACTACAGGTTCGTGTTCGACCCCGAATCCTGATCCTCACCGAGCGCAGCCGCTCTCTTCTCTTCTTTGTTCCTGATCCTCAGATCGGTGAAGAATTCCTTAAGGAGAGCCTCACTCTCCGCTTTGCCGACACCGAGAGTCTTCTCGACCTGATGGTTGAATTCCTTCATGTTCAGAAGGTCGAGGATCGAGCCCGCACAGCCTGCCTTAGGGTTCATGGCTCCGATCACGACTCTGTCGATCCTGGACTGTACGATCGCTCCCGAACACATCTGGCAAGGCTCGAGCGTGACGTACATAGTACAGCCTTCAAGCCGCCAGTCCCCGAGCTTCTTGCTCGCTTTGTCTATCGCGATCATCTCGGCATGCGCGAGTGTCGTCTTGCCGGTGTTGCGCTTGTTGAAGCCGCGCCCAACCACCTTGTCATCACACACGATCACACAACCGATGGGAACCTCTCCGAGTAAAAGAGCCCGCTTTGCCTGAGCGAGCGCTTTTTTCATGTAATAAAGATCTTTGTCCATGGGACTTAGCCTCTCATCCTTCCCCTCTGATGACTGTCGAGGGGATGTGTTTTCTGCAGATCTCAAGGTACTGCGTCATCTTTTCCTTCGAGGGTGTCTCGAGTCCGCCGGTACTGAACTGCTTCTCCGAACGCTTGTAGGCCTGAAGGAAGTACCTCTTCGCTCCGCCGATCCATTTCCCGATCTTCTCGAAATCGTCCGCCTCGTGGATTCCATCTACAACTGTAGTACGGAATTCATAATCGATCGTACCTCTCAGCAGGAACTCGGCCGTCTCAAAAACCTCCGACATGGAGATATCGCCGAGTCCGACTGCCTTCGCGTAGCCCGAAGGAGAGGATTTGATGTCCATTGCAACGTAATCTATGAGTCCCTGCTCATGGAGATACTTCACCATGGCGGGGTTGGTCCCGTTCGTATCAAGCTTCACAAGAAGACCTATATCCTTGACCTTCTCGATGAACTGCGGGAGGTCTTTGTAAATGGTGGGTTCGCCGCCCGTGATGCACACACCCTCAAGAGCGTTCTTTCTTTTAAGGATATGGCGCAGGATGCTCGCTTCCGGGATGACCGGCTGGTTGGTGCTGCATGTCACAAGATCAGCGTTGTGGCAATACGGGCATCTGTAATTACAGCCACCGACAAAGACGGTGCTGGCAAGCTTTCCCGGGTAGTCAAGAAGCGTAAGCTGTGTGTATCCGTATATCTTCAAGACTTTGCTACCTCCTATTTCTGAAAATGACAGCTTATCACATAAGCGTTTATATATTTAAATTGTAGATTTCCTAAACGAAATAGTCAAGACAGGGGTTATCTTATCATGACTTTCTGCCGATATAAAGATCAGCAGCAGAATCATGTTGCCCTTTGCGCATTCACGGATGAATGCAGGGCGGGTTTTAAAGGAGCCAGGGAAGGCACTGACCCAAGTGAACGCTTTTTATCCGGCTCCGGACAGGAGATCATATGGCTATTAACAGTATCATCGGAAGTGCCTCATCGGCATCGGCCAAGTATGAGGAGATCAACATTTCCATCAAGAAGACAACGGTTGAAGTGAACAGCACCGACGCAGCTGTGTTTACAAAGACTGCGGACGAGCAGCCCGCTGAGAAGAACAAGCTCATCGGCAAGCCCGCTGATCCCGAGACCATAGAGCGTCTTAAGGCTGAGGCAGACGAGAGATTCGCTCAGCTCAAAGGTATCGTTGAGAAGCTTCTTTTGAAGCAGGGCGGAACGTTTGATGTTTCCAACGGTCTCGCAAGCGCATACAGAAGTCTTGAGGTTGATCCCGAGACACAGGCGCAGGCACAGGCAGATATCGCCGAGGACGGATATTGGGGAGTTGAACAGACTTCCGACAGGATCCTTGATTTTGCCAAGGCACTCGCAGGAACTGACCCCGACATGGCAGAGAAGATGCTCGAAGCCATCAAGGAAGGTTTCAAGCAGGCAGGTGAGGCATGGGGCGAAGATCTTCCCGAGCTTTGCCAGGATACCATGAAGGCTTCGCTTCAGAAGGTTGAGGACTGGATCGCTTCCCTTAAGAATCCCCAGCCCGCACAGACAGAAGCTGCATCGGCTACAGAGGCCTGAGCCCTTACAAATTTGCTTTCTTTCTTATTGACATTGACATATCCCCAAAAGAATAACCGCTACGTAGCTCCGGCTCGTAGCGGTTGTTCTTTCTCTTTATCCCTATTAATACTGTCACAGGCTGAACTTTCCGATAACGTCCTCGAGGTCGCCGGCGTTCTGCTTGCTTTCTGCAGCAAGTCTGCCGATCTGTTCCGTAACATTGCCGGTAAGTTCGTTCTTACTAACGATATCCTGTACACCATCTGAGTTCTCACCGGAGGTATCAGCCACGCTGCCGATCTCTCTTGCGATCTCGTTGATGGATTTATTGAGCGTTGTCATAGCATCTCCGATAGCTGCTACCGAATCTCTGATCGTGCCTACGCAATCGCCGTACTGCTTTGTCTGAACCGCAAATTCTTCGAAGTCACGTACAACGTCTTCCTTAACGTAGTCAAGCAGCTTTCCTACATGCTCGCGTACCATGTTGACTGCATTGTTGCTGTCGCCGACGATAACCTGGATGTCTTCGGCTGTCTGACGTGACTGCTCTGCGAGCTTTCCGATCTCGTCCGCAACAACCGCGAATCCACGTCCGGACTCTCCTGCTCTTGCTGCCTCGATGGAAGCATTGAGTGAAAGGAGGTTGGTCTGCGATGTGATCTCCATGATGGCTTCAACAAGTTCGTTGATCTTCTCAACAGCCTCAAGAGATCTGAGTGCCTTCTGCATATCGGTAACTACTGTGTCGAGAGTTTCGTTGTTAGCCTTGATATCGGACTCAACCTTGTCGTTGATGGCCTTTGTATCCTTGATAAGGGCTGTGGAATCGTCCTCACTGAGCTTAACCTTACCGGAAACATCATCAACAAGTCCGAGGATCTTGCTGATCTCTTCGTTAACGGAAGTGATCGAGGAATTGGTGCTCTGTACGCCGGATGAAAGCTTGTCAGCGGTGTTGGAGTTATCAACCGTAACCTGAACAAGTTCCTTCGTGGTGTTCTCAAGGTCAACGCTGCTCTTATTGAGCGATGTACTGCAGTTGCGGAGGACGTCTATCGTCTGCCGCATCATGCCGTTAACGGCTTTGGCGGCTTTAGCGATCCTTCCGACTTCGTCCGAACGCTTATCAAGCTTATCAAGATCGGGCGATATGGAGAGATCAAGGTTTGAAATCTTAACCAAAGAATCCTGAACTTTTGTGATGGGTCTTGTAAGCCACATAACAACGATCCAGATAACAATGATCATAACAACGCATGCGATTGCTGCGGTCAGCATGATACTGAGTGCCATCGATGATGCTTCGGAGTAAAGGGTCTTCTCATCGACTGCCAGATAAACAAGCCAGTTAACGTCAGGCATGAACTTGTAATAGCTGAGTCTGGGCTCGCCGGTCTTCTCATCCTTAAAGTGGGAAACCGCTTCCATCTGAACCTCGGGCACTACAGGCATCTCGGTAAGTCCGAGTGCTTCATATCCGATAGCCTCCGCTATCTGAAGCTGCTGCTGTGCAGTGGTGTACTCATAGAACTTACCGCACAGCTCCTGAACATCCTGTTCTGCGATGGTCTGTGTGATCATGTCATGGTTGCTGTAGTAGACATAGGTTGCTTCTCCGATATTTGACGGCGAAGTAAGGATAACGGTCTGCTTTCCGCCCATATTGATCTGGTCAAGGATCGCATTGAACCCGTCGTTTTTAAGGGTGATGGTTGCATATCCCGCAGGCTGTCCGTCATCTGTCCAGATAGTCTTGATGACCATGATAGTTACGTCGTTTGTAACGGGAGAAACCAGTGCTGATATCATCTGCATGGGAGATCCTCCCGCAGGGAAGAATGCCTGCTTGATCATCTCGGTTGTCTCATCGGGATTACGGAAACCGAGCATCGTAGGATCGTTGTGAAGGATACAGGTGCCGTCATAGTTTGTAAAGCACATACTGTCAAGATCGGGAATGATCTTTGAATATTCTTCCGTGTACTTCTGTGCCGCTGAAAGCTGTTCAAATGTCGCAGTATTGGCAACCGGGTACATCGCCTTCATCTCCGAACCAGAAATGTAGGCATTCAGATAAGCAAACTGAGTATCGCCCCAGGCTTTAAGACGATCGGTCGCGCCATTAACGTTTCCCCTCAAGGACTGCTCCGATCCTGCCTGCATGCTGCCCATGATATTGGACATGGAAACCGCAGCCTGAGCAAGACAGCCCGCAAGTGCGATTATGGCAACAAAGATAATGATACGTGAACTAAGAGTTTTAAACTTCATATATTTGCCTCCTGACCATGCAATGTCGCTGATACGTCAAAGATTACCACCAATTTCACGTTTTGTCAACAGTTCTTTTGTAATTATCCTGCTTGTTCAACAAAATTTTGTGTGTGATTCATATATTGTGATGTTTTTGAGCAAATTATTGAATATATTTCGTTTTTTTGCGAGTTCTGCACTTGCCCCACACAGACAAATCGAGTAGGCTGACTCCTACTCGATGCGATGGGACATCTCGCGTACAAGTCCGCTCGATGTCCGTTCACTCAGCCGTCTGTTCACAAACAAGCTTGCAACAGACGGCCTTCGCTTATCGCACAAGAAGACAGAGTCTCAAAACTCTGTCTTCCTTTTTCATATTATAGCTTTTGGTTTCGTGCACCTGTTTTCGGAAGCCCCGGGACGGTGGCATAAGCGTTAGCCCGAGATCACTTCGAGATCCTGTCGCACAGCCCATCAAATACCTCACCGAGTTTCTTGTGGAGCACAAGGTCAGCCTCGTCGTCATACGGCGTCTCGGAGAGATTGATAAGGATCAGCTTGTTTCCTTTATAATAGTTCACCAGTCCGGCAGCCGGGTAAACTACGAGCGAAGTGCCCGCGATGATCAGGACGTCGGCCTCGCTGATGTACTTCTGCGAGAGGTACCAGGTGTGATCGTCAAGGCCTTCCTCGTAGAGAACGACGTCGGGCTTGATGAGGCCTCCGCATTTGTCGCAGAGAGGGAGGTGATACTTTCTCTCGTTCTTCTCGAGAACCGAGCCGTAATTCTTCTTTTCCCACTCGGGCACGCCGTTGTCGATGGCGTCGATCATGTACTGACCGTCAAACTTCTTGCCGCACTTGGTACAGGTGTTGAGGGCAACCGTTCCGTGGATCTCAAGGACTGTCTTACTGCCCGCCTTCTGATGGAGTCCGTCGATGTTCTGGGTCACGATCGCTTTCAGCTTGCCCATCTCCTCAAGCTTCGCGAGCTGCTTGTGCGTGGTGTTGGGTTCGATCCCCGAAAGGAGGATCTTGTCACGGTAGAAGCGGTAGAACTCCTCGGGACGCGACATGAAGAACGAATGACTGATAATTGTCTCGGGAGGATAGTCATACTTCATATTATAAAGGCCGTCCACGCTTCTGAAGTCGGGGATACCGCTCTCGGTGGAAACACCTGCCCCGCCGAAGAAAACGATGTTGTTACTTCCTTTTATAATGTCGACATATTCTTCCACTGTTCCGTTCTTCATGGTAACCTCCTGTTGTCATTAATACCCTTTTTCATGCATGGGCCATCCTCTGCCTTCAGAGAACCGTTTTTTGCCTCCGGGAATCTCCCGGCCTTCGTCCGCGTCTTTCAGTTTTCTTTCAAATACATAAGAGAGCCCTCGCGGACTCTCTTAAAACACTTTATGCATTTGCCATTTCACAGAGCTCGTCGAGCATCTTGGGAAGATCTGTCTTCATGGTCTCGTCCGTGAACTGACATGTTCCGACTGCCTTGTGCCCGCCACCGTTGTACCTGAGCATGAGGGCTCCGACATCAACATTGCTTGTACGGTTGAGGATGCTGTAGCCGACAGCTGCCGAGCAGCCGAGGCCTCCCTTGCCGTTAACGATCCAAGCCGAGATGTTCTGCTCGGGGTAAAGGCTGTAGATCATGAATCTGTTGCCTGTGTAGATGGGATCAACGCCGCGAAGATCCGAGATGATAACGTTGCCTCTGGTCTCTGTGTGCGCCTTGACCATCTCGATGAACTTTTCTGTCTGCTCGTTATAAACCTCGATCCTTTCCTTAACATCAGGGAGATCGAGGATCTCCTGTGTCGTCATGGTACGGCATGCGTCCATGAGCTTCTCCATGAGGAGGTAGTTCGGAATAGTGAACTGTCTCCAGCGTCCGAGACCGGTTCTGGGATCCATGAGGAATCCGACAAGGATCCAACCCTGAGGATTCATAACGTCATCGATGGTGAGGTTACCGGAATCAACCTTGTCAACTGCCTCCATGAGGTCGTCGAACTGAGGGAAACGCTCCTTACCGCCGTAGTACTCGTAGATGATCCTTGCACATGAAGGTGTGATCCTGCTCTCGCCCTTGTACTTACCCTCGAGCTGGTTACGCTCGAACTCGCTCGAATGATGATCGAACCAGAGTCCGCAACCCGGAACGAAGGGAACGTTGGCAAGAACGTCGTCCTCTGTGATCTCGATAAGTCCGTCCTGAAGATCCTTGGGATGAACAAACTTCCAGCTGTCGATAATCCCGACTTCCTTTAAGAGAGCACCACATGCAAGTCCGTCAAAATCTGATCTTGTAATAAGTCTCATATCAATACTCCTATCCTATCCTAAACTCCCGCGCCCAAACCACGAAAATCGTCACAAATCCGAAAGTCGCTTCGCTTTTTGACGATTCCCTCTTTGTTAAGCGAATACTCAAATCATGTTACTCATTATATCATATATCGAAAATCTGTAAAGTCGGCAATTATTGCTATCATCCGAGCATGATGCCCGGACAAAGCGCCGATCATTCAAGCAGGCACACCGCGCTCGCTTCCATACCTTCGCCGCTGCCGGTGAATCCGAGGCCTTCCTGCGTCGTGGCTTTGACATTCACAAAGTCCTTCGGCAGTCCGACGGCGCGTGCGATGTTCTCACGCATCTCCTCGATGTAGGGAGAAAGCTTCGGTTTCTGGGCGACTATGGTCGAATCGATGTTGACGGGCTTAAGCCCCTTCGCGGTCAGGATCTTTATCACTTCCTCAAGGAGCGCGATACTCGAAGCGCCTTTGTAGCGGTCGTCAGTGTCGGGGAAATGATACCCGATGTCCCTTTCCCCCGCCGCGCCGAGAAGCGCATCCATGATAGCATGCACAAGCACATCCGCATCGGAATGCCCGAGGAGTCCCTTCTCGAAGGGGATCTTCACCCCGCCGAGTATCAGGTCTCTGCCTTTAACAAGTTTATGAACGTCATAACCCGAGCCTATCCTCATCCTGTTTCCTTTCAAATCTTTCCAATAGCCTCTCCGAGACTTATCACGTTATTGACCGGACGCTTGCCCGCCTACCTGCCTGCGCTTACAAAAGGCTTCGGTGTATCTCCAGGCCCTCCGCAGACGGCTGTCCCTCGCTTTCCCCGGAGAGAACAAAAGACGCATGCATAACTCTTTTCATGCCATCACTGTAATCACTCAGGATCTGAGCTCAATAGCATACTTCTCTTTAAGAGCCGCTAGGATCTTCTCGACCTCTCCGCCCACAATCTCGTCCGTAAACTCTGTGTCCGTGGGCGTGAATACCACGCTGTAAGCAAGGCTCTTCTTGCCTTCGGGAAGCTGGGCACCTTCGTAGATATCGAAGAGGCTGACTTCTGTCACATATGCGCTTGCTTCTCTGATAACATCCTCAACCGCTCCTGCAGTTACCGCTTTGTCCATAACAAGCGCGAGGTCACGCTTCTCAACAGCGAACTTGGGAAGCGGAACGAAGACTCTCTTCTTGCCGAACACGCCCTCGAGCGCCTTGATGTCGAGCTGAGCCACGTACATGGGCACGCGCGCATCGAGCTCGTCAGCGATCTCGTAAAGAACCTGACCCATGAAGCCGATCTCTTTGCCTTCGAAGCTGATCGCGGCACTTCTGCCGGGATGAAGGAATGTGTAAGTCGCAGCTTCGTATTTAACGCTTATGTCAAGCGCCTGCGCTACCGCCTCAACGAGCCCCTTGAGCGAGAAGAAATCCTCGTCCTCACCGAACACGCCGATGCAGAGCGTCTCTCTCTCGTCGGGATACTCCTTAAGAGGGAGCTCCTTTGCGAAGAATCTGTTTCCGAGCTCGAAGATCCTTCCGGAAAGAGTTCCGCGCTTCTGGTTCCTTGCCATGGCCTCGAGCATCTGGGGTACAAGCGTCGTTCTCATAAGCGAAAGATCGATGTTTATGGGATTGATGAGCTTGATCGCATGTCTCTCGGGTGCATCCGCCGGAAGCTTGATAAGATCAAGATCCGAAGGGGAGAAGAAGGAGTAATGGATTCCTTCGTATGCGCCTGCCGCGCAAAGAGCGTTCTTGATCTTGAGGCTCGTGCGCTGTGCGAGATTGAGACCGCCGGGGGTAACCGCAGCCGTGGGCATAAGCGTAGGTGTGATGTGGCTGTAGCCGTACATTCTGATGATCTCTTCGGCAACGTCCTGGTAGGACTCCATGTCCTCGCGGTATGCGGGAACCGAAAGGGTGAGCTCGTCGCCGTTTATCACGGGATCGAAAGCGAGGCCCTTAAGGATGCGCTCAATGTCTGCGGTGGGAACCTCGATGCCGAGCACGCCGCAAACCTTCTTGATGCTGACGGTGAGCTTCGAGGGCTCAACCGAATTGCCTGTATTTACATCGAAATGAGTAGCCGAGGGCTTGCCGCAGCCGAGCTCCTCCATGAGGTGGAGCGCACGCTTCATGCCCATAACCGTTGCGTACTCATCAACGCCCTTGGCGTATCTTGCACTTGAATCGGAGCTCTGTCCGAGTGCGCGCGAGCTCTTGCGGATGTTGTCACGGGCGAACTTGGCCGACTCGAACATAACGGCCGATGTGGTGTCGAGGATCTCGGAGTTGAGGCCGCCCATGATGCCTGCAAGCGCAACGGGTCTCTCACCGTCACAGATCACAAGGTTGTCATGCGTGAGTGTGAACTCCTTCTCGTCGAGTGTCACGATCTTCTCGCCGTCTGCGGCACGTCTGACGTTGATACGACCGCCCTTCAGGTAGCTGAAATCGAACGCGTGCATGGGCTGGCCGATCTCTTTGAGGACGTAGTTCGTGATATCGACCACGTTCGAGATGGACTGGCATCCCACAAGCGCGAGCCTGCGCTTCATCCATGCGGGTGACTCGCCGATCTTGACGTCGCTGACATAGTGTGCCGTGTATCTCGGGCAGAGATCGGGCGCTTCAACAGTAACACCGAAATCGATCGTCTCGCTCGAAGCGGTGTACGAAAGATCGGGTGTGCGAACGGTCTTGCCGAGAACTGCGGCAACTTCTCTCGCGATACCGAAGATGCTCTGGCAGTCGGGCCTGTTGGCCGTGATCGAAATATCGAAAATATAATCATCAAGTCCGAGGATGGGCTTAACGTCCGCGCCGACCTGTGCGTCATCGGGGAGCACAAGGAGTCCGTTATAGCCTGCGCCGGGGTACATGTCCTCGGTAACGCCGAGCTCGGTTCCCGAGCAGAGCATACCGTATGAATCGTAGCCACGGAGCTTGCCCTGTCCGATAGTCATCACGCCCTCGACTGTCTTGTGATCCTTGGCTGTGGCATAAACGGTCGCTCCGATAAGTGCGAGCGGGAACTTCTTGCCCGCTGCCACGTTGTCCGCGCCACAGCAGATCTGGAGCTCCTCTGTTCCGTTATCAACCTTGCAGAGCGAGAGGTGTGTGCCCTCTATGGGCTCGCAGCTCTTCACGAGACCGACAACAACCTTGCTGATCTCCGCGCCGACCTCGTGCTTCTCCTCAACCTCGAATCCGCACGAGAAGAGCTTCTCTTCAAGCTCGTCAGCCGTAACATCTATATCAACATAATCTTTTAACCAACTAAGCGGTACTAACATTTTGTCACCAATCCTTCCTGTCTGTTTCTTTCTTGTCCTGCTTTTAACCTGTGTAAATCTTATCCGAAGGAATGTATTCTGTTACCTTCAGGTCCGATAATACGATCGGCAGTCTTCGCTGACCTCCGATCTTCTTACCCATGGTTTCTGCCCACCTTTGGTTCTTTCTCAGTCGTCTATCTGAGACAGTACTCTGAGGTCAGATTCAAACAACAGCTTAATATTGTTGATACCGTACTTGAGCATTGCGATACGCTCGATTCCGATTCCAAAGGCAAAGCCGCTGTAGACGTCGCTGTCGATTCCGCAGCCCTCAAGAACCTTCTTGTTTACCACACCCGCACCGAGGACCTCGATCCAGCCCGTGCCCTTGCAAAGCCTGCAGCCCTTGCCACCGCACTCGAAGCAGCTCACATCGACCTCGACCGAGGGCTCCGTGAACGGGAAGTACGAAGGACGAAGCCTTGTTCTTGTGCCCGCACCGAAGATCTTGGTAACGAACTCGTCAAGCATGCCGTTAAGGTCGCAAAGAGTGATCCCCTTGTCCACAACAAGACCTTCCATCTGGGTGAACATGGGTGAATGTGTCGCATCATCATCCGAACGGAATACCTTGCCGGGAGAGATGATCTTGATGGGAGGCTTCTTGCTCTCCATAACATGGATCTGTCCTGCCGAGGTCTGTGTACGGAGCAGGAACTCTGGCGAAAGGTAGAAAGTATCCTGCATGTCCCTTGCGGGGTGATCGGCGGGTGTGTTGAGCGCCGTGAAGTTATAATGATCCGTCTCGATCTCGGTTCCTTCGTAGATCTCGAAGCCCATCGAGCCGAAGATATCAACGATCTGGTTCCTTACCTGTGTGTTGGGATGGAGATTGCCCTTGGCCTGCTTCCTGGCGGGAAGTGTAACGTCGATCTTCTCGCTGTCGTACCTTGCGCGCATCTCAGCTTCCTTAAGCTTGGCATCAAGCTCGTCAAAACGCTCCGATGCCCAGTTCTTGATCTCGTTTACTGCCTTGCCGTATTCGGCTTTGAGTTCGTTGGGAATCTTGCCCATTTCACGCATAAGCGTTCCGATCTTACCGGACTTCGGGTCCATGATCCCTTTCTTGTACTCGTACACGCTTCTTGAGCTTGCGAGTTCCTTGATGTCAGAAAGCACTTCATCCTTGATGGCCGAGAGCTTCGCTGTCAGTTCGTTAATATCCATGATTATTCCTCCTCTGATTCCTTGCCCAACATGTGACTGTGTACCGGGATTCTGTTGTAATAAAAATATCCCTTCGGGAATCTTTCAATTTCCGAAGGGACGAATCTTTAAATCCGCGGTACCACCCTGTTTCGGACCTAACGCTTATGTGATAAGTCCGCACTTTCGCGCCGTAATGCTGCGCCTGCATCCCGCTTAACCAAAATCTGTTTTCACGGGAAGGCTCTGATGCTGAAATTCGTGTCTTCGCTTTCTCCACCGCGCTCTCAGCCCGTGACGCGACTCTCTGTCGGAGGGGTTCAAAGATACTACTTACACATCTTCATCGCCGAAACTACTCGGTATTATATGTTGCAAAAGAAAAATTGTCAATTCTTCTGCAAAATAAGTGTCGGGATGTACGAATATCTTGTTATATCGTCCACCTCTTTTTTTGCTATTTTCCCTTCTTCAGATGACATATCGGCCTGATCGCGATATTTTAGGACTTTTTCTGTAAAGGTTTTCCAATCATCATCCGAAGGAATAAAAACCTTGTCTTTTCTCTTCTTATCTTGCTCCTTAACTTGTCTTAATAACTGCTGTACACCTTTGAGTCGGTTCTGACAAGCCTTTATCTCCTCGTCAGAGATCTTTCCCCGAAGCAAAAAGGGTATAGCATCGGGATTAAGTGCAAGAATTCGCTCGGCAAATTTCTGATCTACTGCCTTCATCACTATTTCTCTTTTTTCCGATACGACCTTTATCTGCCCGTCGGGACGAAGTTTTGTTTCTTTAGTCACTTTCACCGGCAAATGCAAAAACGTTCCGGCTTTTCCGTTCATTATGTCCTGAAAGGTGAGCATTCCAAACGAGAGATCGTTGTCTATTGCAGTAACTCTTTCTATCAGCACTTCCTTTTCTCGTTTGTCGGCTACAGTCATCATATTGTTCGAGTTTCGGTCAGTTTGTCCGCAGATAATATCAAACAATTGAAGAGTTGTAAACTGTTTCATGGCCAAGGGAGTAACGTTCACTTCTTTTCCCTTCGTGTTAGTCCGATCCGAAACATCCATATATGGTTCCCCTTCGGCCTTCCTCATTTTCACCCCTTTTATTTTTTTCCCTTTTACGTCCAATGTTACCATCTGGCTTTCCATGATCATGTCAGTAATCCCAAGTACTTCAGCCATGATACTCGTTGCTTCGTTTCTGACATCAAGATCTGAGCCCTTTCTGACCCTTGCAAATCCGACTCCGGCAATGTTGAGCGTTATTTTTTTTTCCATCTCTCTAAAGAATACCAAATAGTTTTTCTTCTCCTCTTCCTTCAGATCAGGATATTTCTCCTTCAGCATTTTCCATCTGTATTCTTCGCCTCCGCTTATGGAATTTTTGATATCGATCTGGGTTTCCCAAAATTCTCTGGTCTTAAGCGCAGTATCCAAAAGGCTTTGCAGTTCTTTTATTCTCTGTTCCTTTTCTTCGTCTTTCATGCCCGAATAGAGAGGATTGCCAACATCTTTAAGCCCGATCATCTCCCTGGTGATGCCGTCTATGATCTCTGCGACAAATCCTTCTGCCGAATCCGCATTGGACATTTTTTCGCCCACCTTGAAGAACGATTCTCCGGATTTTTCCGTAATCTTAAAAAGCGATGCCGTTCCGCTTCTTTCTATTTCCTGCGGAACTTCAATCTGGTTTGTATTGAGCACTATCACCCGGGGCTGTGCCAAAACAACGGCCCATGTCTTTTGCATGTCTTCCGCTGTCAGATTCTCCGAATTCACACGGATATATCCCAGTTCTGTCCTTATTCGATCGCCGATCTGTTGGACCATCCGATAACGGGCTTCTCCCTCTGCTGTCTTAGGTGAATGCGTCGTCAGATAATCAACACATGCTTCCTGTAATACGAAATACGCATTCTCCACATTGGCATAGGCTGTCATTCCGATACCCGTTTTTAACAACTTGTCCAGATTGTGGAGCCCTTTCGTGACCCTTTCCATGCTTTTCGAGTTTCCGCGCTTCCACTTAGAGAACACACTCCGATCGTACTTCTGTTCATTTATCCGCTTTTCGAGCTCTCCATACGAGAGCTTGGGAGTCGTGGTCTCCTTATGAGACTCCCTATACTTGTTGATCCTGTCTTTCTCAATCTGATCGATTTCCGCGAGTAATTCGGGAGAGCTGTAATCAACCTTATTGAGCTCCAGATTCTGTTCTTCGGTTTTAAATGTTTCCACCTGCTTCGCAAGCAGCTGATCATTCAGTTCTTTATCGCTCATTTTCCCTCTTTAAAAATAGTGTTATCGCAATCTGTCCCATCCCACCATAAAAGGCTGAATGTAAGACCGGCTTTTTAGTTCGTCGTCAGCGTCGCGTTTTTTACGATCCGCTTCCCACCGCTCTTCCCTTGACAGTGTAGGATCCGGCTCTACGGGGTTCGGTTTATCGAGCTTTGCTCTCAGCGCTTCCCATTTGTCCTGCTCTTTTTCTCCTATCAGCACCGACTCTTCACCCTTTTCGTACTTACTTACTTCGTTTTGCAGGAACTGCTGAACAGTTTTTAGCCTGTCCAATGTAGCCGAAATCTCGTTGTCCTGTAAAAACGGTTTGAGCAGGTAAATAACCTGTGTCGGTTCAAGAGCAATGATCCTGTCAGCAAATGGTTTGTCCAAAGCCATAAGCTGAGGCGTTTCTCCGAGTTGCAAGGGTCGGATGAAAGTTTGTGTCCATTCATTCGGATGTTCAAGCTCTATCTGTCGGGATGTAAGTTTTCCAAATGACAGATCGTGGTCTATTGCGGTAATGCCGTTGATCATCACCTTACCGTCCTTTTCTTCCACATCCATCAGGAAATTATTATAATGTCTGTCAACCTGTCCGCAGATGTAATCAAAGACCTGCAGACTCATGAGCTGTTTTATCGCACCGGCAGAGAGGTGTGCTGTCTTGCCCGCATACATCTGCCCCATTTTTAAACCGGTTATTCCTTTTGCCTCACTCATAAGAAGGCCTTTTTCACGTTTCCCTTCCACTTCTATTTCTGCAAGCCGGCTTTCGGCAATCAGACTCGAAACTTTTAATGTGTCTGCCATAACAGTGGTAGCCACATTTCTCACGGAAAGGTCTTTTCCGTTTTGAATTTTTGCCCTGCCCATTCCCGCATCAACAACAACTCTTTTTTTCTCAACAGAATCAAGAACAGGTTGTAACTGTCTGGCAAAAACTGTAATCTTATTTCTCAGTTTTTCTCGTTTCTCTTCGATTTCGGGAGGAACATCTTCTCCTTCCCCCGAAGCCGTTGTTTCTTCTGTCTCCAGCTCCTGAATATCAGGAAAAACGTATCTTACAATCTTTCCTGTCTTTGTGTACGCTGCTATGCTTAACAGATTTTTTAATTCATCATCAAAAACATCAGGATATGCCTTAAGCGCTGCTGTCAATTTATCAATCTTTTTTTGTAATTCTTGAACAGCCTCCTCCTTTTCCTTAGGATCCCTATCTTTGTAAAAACCTTCGGGATTTCTGTAATCTCTTATTCGCTTGTTTAATTCCTCTATTTCTTCACTCCCGGCTATGATTGGAAACACGTACTGCGCTTTTTTAGCAGCTTCAAGGGTTGCCCTCAGTTCCGTTATCCTTGCGACTCTGGCTTCCTCGGGCATATCTTTATACATCGGATTACTCCTGTCTTCCAGTCCTACCAGCTCTTTCATAAATTCCTGACATGTCTCCGTAAAAGACCCTATAAACCAGGGATCATGGTCTCCTCCTCCGAAGCCCTTAGTCTGCACTTTTTCCATCTTTTTAAAGATGAAACGCTTCCCTTTTACCTCGACCCTCCTGATCTCGGAAGTCTGACCCTGCTCATCTGACTTGTGAATCTTATCTTGAGCAACGGTAACAACCGGCACCCCGATCAATACATCACGCCACTTTTTCCCTTCAGCCCGGTCTTCTTGCGATATACTCTTGCTGTTCCCGTCTATGTCCTTCATCTCGGCCATGACGTGAGATTTAATCTGCTCGATCATTGCGTAACGAGCCATACCTTCATCAGTACTCGGAGCATGGTTGTCCATGTAAGTATCACATGCTTGTACCAGAGTCAAATACTCGCTCTTGATCGTTTCAAAATCTCCCTGATCAACAGAAGAATCCAAAAGAGCGGTCAGTCTTTTTAAACTGCCCGTAACATTTTTCATCTGGCTCGATTGACGACGCTTCCATTTGATAAAGACGCTTCTGTCGTATGACTTTTTTTCAATACGCTCCGCCATCTCCGCATAATACAATTTAGGAGTATTTATCAGCTTCAGAGATTCGAGGTGTTTTTGGATCCTGTCCTGCTCAATGGCATGCATTTCATCCTGATACTGTTTTTCCTGCTGCCTATGTAATTCTGCCTGCTGTCTGTCCTGCTCCATCCATTGAGGGGCAGATTGTATCTCCCCATCAAGAGAAAGGTCCGGAGAGAACGTCTTTTTCTTCTGATCCAATGCCTGCTGATTTATCGGTACATTACTCATAGATCAACTCTCCTTTCCAAACTTCGTCAAGCACTATCTGAGGATTCATCTTTATCAGAGCCGGGGCTGTGTTCTCATTGACACAGGGGATATAAATGGGTGTGTCGGCCACGCACATACGGCTGAGCATCCTGCCGAGGGCACCAACCATAACAAGTGTAGCCTTTACCGCATCGTTTCCGATGCATCTGCACATCTTTAGTATCACACCGCCTTCGGGAACCGTAGTTACCAGCAATAGCCCCTCTGTTCCGTTCTTTTTATAGAGGAAGCTCAACTTGGGGATATAAGCGTTAATATCGATCTCCTCCGGGATCCCGAGCTTTTCAAGATCATCGCCCGAAAGCCTGTGAAGGAAGCTTCGTACCTCCGAGATCGATGCCTTGTCCAACGAAGTGACAGCGTCCGACTGGGGATATCCCACGATCTTCTCCGTGAACACGTCGCAAAGCTTGGTCTTAAGGAGCGGCGGCACGCTCTTTGTTTCTTTAAAGTTACGGGATGCGAAGTAACCTCCCACTTCTTTTACCTGATCTCCCGAAAGGGTAAGGCTGACCCTGTTGATCCCGATCGAACGGAGCCTGCGCTCCATCTCGGCAAAGAGCGACCATGCGTTGCTTTCCCCTCGCTCCTCTTCGGGGACGCTGACCCATGTTACACGCGCCGTGTTCTTCTCGATGAGCGGTCCGACATAGTACTGTAAGAGCCCTACTCCGTAGTGCTCACCGTCAAGTACCGCCACTTCCCCGAGTGTGTTGAATCCGGGCCTGTCTATCTGCGCCAGGATATACTTTGCTACAAAATCATCAAACGCAGGTCCATACTCTTTTGAAATCTCATACACCAACATACGTATTACCTTCCCTTTTTCCTTGCCTATTTACGCCTTTTCGAGTGAGAACCGTACTTAGGGTCCGGATTCCCACTCGGATTACAGACTGCCTCTTATTTTGGGGGGCAACCCCATCCAAATACAAGTATAATTCAACCCCGGCAATATTTCACCATAAAACTGTTCCGATCACGCGCTCGATCAAACGGGCTGACACTTTCCCGATGCGACGGAGCCCGGTTGCAAATAAGCCCGCATCAGAGGGGCTTTCTTTGTCGCAATCGAGTAGGCTGACTCCTACTCGATGCGACGGGACATCTCGCGTACAAGTCCGCTCGATGTCCGTTCACTCAGCCGTCTGTTCACAAACAAGCTTGCAACAGACGGCCTTCGTTTATCGCACAAAAACCCCGCAGATGTGGCTTTCCACACTCCGCGGGGTAAATCTTTTCGTATTAACGTTTTATTCGGTATAAAGTCTGGTGATGATCTCTTCCATCGGAAGTTCCTTGATTTCGATATCGGAAAAATCGACTGCCTTTCCGAGTCTCGAAAGGAACTCCTTGACCTCAGTCTTATCAAGGTCAAGCTCAACAGAGATCTTTGTTCCGTCCTCATTCTTGCTGACCGGTATTCCGTCTATCGCATCCCCTTCAAAAGGAGCGGTAAGCGAAATATCAACGATCTTTTTGTTGCCGAGCAGGAGCTTGAGCTCGTGCAGCTTGTCATCAAAGATCTTTTTGCCGTGGTTGATAACGATGACCCTCTCAGCAAGCTCCTCAACATCTCCGAGGTCATGGGTCGTAAGAATAAATGTCACGCCCTCGGCATTCATCTTCTTGATGGTTTCCCTGATCGTTGCCTTCGCGATCACGTCGAGTCCGATGGTGGGCTCGTCGAGGAAGACCACCTCCGGCTTGTGCAGCATAGCCATTACGATCTCGCACTTCATCCTTTCACCGAGCGACAGGACACGCGTGGGCTTGTTGATGACGTCCGCGATCCCGAAAAGCTCCACCATCTCGGCAAGCCTCTTCTTGTATTCGTCGTCGGGGATCCCGTAGATCGCCTTGTTCATCGCGAAGCTGTCGACCGGCGGGATATCGAAGATAAGCTGCGAGCGCTGTCCGAACACCGCTCCGATCTTCTTTACGTACTTCGCGCGCTCCTTTGCGGGCGAGTAGCCCATAACGCTTATCTCACCCTCCGTGGGGAACAGGGCGCCGCACAGCATCTTTATGGTCGTCGACTTCCCGGCGCCGTTGGGCCCGAGCATACCGACGATCGTTCCCTTTTCAACACCGAACGAAATCCCGTCCACTGCATTCACGAGGACCTTTTCCCTCTTAAAGAAGCTCTTAAAAAAGCCCTTCTCACTGCGTTTGTACGTTTTGTATGTTTTTCTTAAGTCTTTAACGCTTATGATCTCCATTGTCAGTTTTCCTTCTGCTATAACAGCTTTTGCATTCTTACGGCTCTAGAACCGCGGTATCATCCTCCCACGCCCTCGTAGCGCTTTATCATCCGGTTGTAGATCCAGATTCCGAACATGAGCACAAGTACGCACGGGATGAGTCCCAGAAAATAAAGCGGCTCGACTCCCTTTAAGAGCACTTCGGCCGGAAGCGATCCGATCATCCCCGCGGGGATCACGAACGCCATCACGATCCTGAGTCCGTACCCAAAGATCTGAAGCGGATAATTACCGAAGTTGCTCACGCTCGACGAGATCTCATCCAGTCTCGAGTTGCCGACCCAGATAAAGCTGATGGCCGCCATGATCAGGAAGAGTCCCGCTGCCACAAGGATTCCTCCGATAAAAAGAACTATCGCGCTGAGAACCCCGAGCACTCCCGATACTCCCGTGTTTATGAGCGATATCGCAAGCACTATGGCCGAACCGACCACAAGTCCGATCTGTGAAACCGAGAAATTGGTGGTCATGATGTAAAAGAGCGGTGAGATGGGCTTTAAGAGCACCGTCTCAAAGCTTCCTCCCCTGACGTGATCCATCGTCGCCCACATAACGGACGAAAGACACATAGAAGCGATACCTCTCGAAAGCGAGAAGATCGACTGAAGTGCCAGCACTTCCCACATCGTCCAGCCCGGGAATTCGAGGCCGTTCGCGTAGATCACGATCGTGACGAGGGGGAAGAACACGTTCGAGAGAAGTGTTATAAATGTCGACATGATAAAGTCCGCGCGGTAGGCGGTTGCCTGCGCAATCGAAATCTTAATGCATGTCAGGTATACCTTAAGTTTCAAGTGGATTCCTCCAAAATAATAATGCTTTTCCGCATATATGTAGCGTGTTTCACTTATCTTCTTATAATACTATATAGTAAGGCGTCATGCCCCCACGGCTGTGAATCTGCGAATTGCAGCTCTGTAGAGGAGCTCGCTGAATCCTATCATGATAACAAGTGCTATACCCTGGAACATGACCGCTTCAGGAACGGAGAGTCCGAAGCCTGCGATATCGGCGCCTCCTGTCCAGACCATAGCCGGGATGTAGTTCGTGTACTGGAAGGGCAGGAACATCATGATTCGTCTCACAACTTCAGGGAAGAAGTTGATGGGGATGAGCGCTCCCGAAAGTACGTTGGCAAACAGCTGATAAACGACTCTGATACCTCCGGCGTTCACCAGGAAAAATGCCGTCATGCCCAGCGTGTAGTTGACATAAAAATTCATCAGGAACGTGATCGCGATCGAAAGGATCGTCCAGCCGATGTATACGGGACGCATGTCAACGCCGAACAGCAGCCACAGGATCAGGAGGCAGGGAATAAACTCAAAGATGAGCCCGAGAACCCTGTGCCCAAGCTTCTGCTCGAGCGCGAATCGTCTGTGATTGATCGGTCGCAGGACGAAGGTCAGGAACTTGCCGGTTCTGATGAGCATCTGCAGGTTCCAGTCCGCGAAGTCCATCGTGAGATAACCGATCAATGCCGAAGCGCCGTAGTATCTGACCATGGCCTCGAAGCTCATGCCCGCGATCATAGCCGTGTCGCCATAAACCGCTTTCCAGACAAAGTACTGAACAATAAAATAAGCCGGTCCCACGAATACTGACACCAGCGAGTGGGTCCTATAGGCGGACCATTCTTTATAAGTGGCGAAGGCAACTGCTTTGCCTTCGCCAAAAATGTGTCTTATCTTTTTAAACATATCACTTTAAACCTGACCAGATAATGTTCTGGACGTTGTAGAGTCCTCTTGCGTTCCATGTCTCGCCGTC
Organism: Lachnospiraceae bacterium; assembly: GCA_017427685.1. Taxonomy (GTDB): domain Bacteria; phylum Bacillota; class Clostridia; order Lachnospirales; family Lachnospiraceae; genus RUG11977. The sequence continues at coordinate 187,674 of JAFRSH010000018.1, forward strand.
CTTCCACGGTACGAACCATGCCGCAACGAGATCCTCGACAGGATCCATATCGAGCGAGCAGGAGCCTGCACCTTCATGCATAAACGTTCCTTCCGAATACGTCCAGGGAAGTCCCTTACGCATATCGAATCCGATGCCGTATCCTCTGTCGGGCTCGTTTGCTCCCCAGCAAGTGTCGGGGATGTTAAAGAGCTGGTGGCTCGTCATCTTCTCAAGCGCCTTTCTTCCGATGATGCGCTGACCGTTCCATGTTCCGTGGTTAAGAAGCATCATGCCGTAGGTCGCAAGGTCGCGTGTATTTGACGCAAGTCCTCCTGCGGTGCAGGGGATCAGACTGAAGACCTCATCTCCCTCATCTTCTTTTCCAATGCCCGAGAGATCGCCCTTGCGGATTTCTTCTCTGAGCTTTAAAAGGCGCTCGTTACGGATATAGAAATTCTCTATGTGCTTGGCTCCTTCTTCCGGAACACAATGATCCGGGAAAAATGATTCGTTCATACCAAGAGGCTTAACGATGTTTTCCATGATGTAGTCTTCCGCTCTCATCCCGGAAACCCTTGTTACAAGCTCACCGAGAATAGCGAAGCCGAAAGAGCAGTATGCCCACTCTTTTCCGGTGGGTGTGCGAAGTCCCGGTGCGATGCCGGCAGCCACCCAGTCAAAATTCTTGTAATCCTTGCCCTCGTTCTTAAGCTTCTGCGACTCTTCCCAAACAAGCTGCCAGGAATTCTTCGGTGTTACCTCGGGGTAGCATCCGCCATCCGGGAAAAGACCGGATGTATGTGTGAGCATATGCCAGATGTTGATCTGGTCAAAAGGCTTCTTGCTGAAGATATCGATGAACTCTCCCATCTTCTGTTCAAGCCTGAAGTAACCGTCCTCAACCAGCTTCATCACCGCAAGTGCGCAGAAGGTCTTCGTGATCGATGCGATCCCGAAATCCATGTCGGGCGTCATGAGAACATCCTTCTCAACCGCACTTCCCGCACCGATCGCACCGTTTGCAATGATCTTGCCTTTGTGCGCGATGGTATACTGCGCTCCGTTAATTACGCCTTCATCAATAAGTTTGTCAAAATGCTTGTGAAGCACCTCAAGCCTTGTTGAGTCGTACCCTGTCTCCTCAGGTCTGCAATCGGTTGCTCCAAATCTTACTTCTCTCATGCGCGTCCTCCTCTTTTTATCTGTTCTTCATATCCGCCGGGCCCCACCATCCCCGGCGTTTAATCCTTCGTGTTCCGTTACTGCTTTCTCCCGCCAATCATGATCACATAGACTCTTTTTTGACGGGGTATGTTGTATTATAACACATAATAAACGAAGACTGAACTGAATTTTTGCATGACAAAAGTCACATTTTTATAGGAGATGTTGGTTTCTCTATTCTCTCTTGATTTATACAACCGATTGTTTCGGGTTACAACCACCCTGTCAGAATATAGAAAAAGAGACAGGCATTCATCCTGTCCCTTATGTGTTTCTCCTTAATGTGGTTTCGGTGATGTTTTAATCTCCGGGGATCAGCGTTTTTGCCCGCTCAATAGCCTCGTTGATATTTACGCAGAAGTTTTCCCTGCCCACCATCTTCACGAAGCCTTCCTTTTCAAGAGCATGCATAGGCTGCTCGTTGACGTGTGAAAGAAGGAGTGTGATGTCCTTCTTCTTCAGGCTCTGATAGAGTTCTTCAAGTCGTCTCATAGCGCTTATGTCAATGGCCGGAACGCTTCTCATTCTGAGGATAAGAACCTTTGTAAACGACTTGGCGGTTATGCCGAGAAGTTTATCCGCCGCCGCAAAGAAAAGCGGCCCCGAGATCTCAAACACACGGATCTCCTTCGGAAGATCCATGATATTCTGCTGCTCGTTCTCAGCCACATCGGGCTCACCGACATATTTCCACGACATGATCTGCGAGGTATCCGAAAGGCGCTTGAGGAAAAGGAGTGCCGTAACAACCACACCTGCCTCGATGGCGATAACGAGATCGAAGAATACGGTCAGTCCGAAGGTCATAACCATTACTATGATATCGCTCTTGGGGGCTGTCTTGCAAAGGTGGAAGAAGCTCTTCCAATCCGCCATGTTCACGGCAACCACAAGAAGTACAGCCGCAAGTGTTGTCATGGGGATCATTGCCGCAATGGGCATGCAGGCGATCAGGATGATCGTGAGTGTAACGCAGTGAACGATACCGGCGATCGGTGTTCTTCCGCCGTTTCTGACGTTGGCTGCGGTACGTGCGATCGCACCCGTTGCGGGGATTCCGCCGAACAGACCGGAGAAGATATTACCGAGACCCTGTCCTACAAGTTCTGCGTTCGATTTGTGCGTGTCACCGATCATACCGTCCGAAACAACGGCGCTGAGGAGCGACTCGATACCCGCAAGGATCGCGATGGTAAATGCAGGTGAGATCATTCCCTTGATAAGATCAAACGAGATATCCGGGAAAGTGATGGTAGGGAACGACGAAGAAAGCTCGCCGTAAACACTTCCTATAGTATTAACAGGAAGCTCACAAAGAGCTGTGATAACCGTTGTAACAATGATAGCGATCAGGGATCCCGGGATCTTGTTGGTCACTTTGGGCCAAACAAGCATGATAGCTACGGCAAGTGCGCCGATCCCAAGTGCCCACCAGTTGATCGTCGTGATGTTCTCTCCGTATGCGATCATCTTGGGAAGGAAATCAGCAGGGACGCTCTCCATCGTAAGTCCGAAGAAGTCCTTGAGCTGTCCCGCAAAAAGCGTAACCGCGATACCGCACGTAAATCCCGTTGTGATCGTGTAGGGAATGTACTTGATCAGGGAACCGAAATGACAGATTCCCATGATGATAAGAAGGATACCTGCAAGGATCGTAGCTACGGTCAATCCGCTCATTCCGTACTGGTTAACGATACCGCAGATGATCACGACAAACGCCGCCGTCGGTCCGCCGATCTGAACGCGGCTTCCGCCGAAGAACGATATAAAGAATCCCGCGATGATAGCGGTATAAAGACCCTGCTCAGGGCTGACTCCCGACGCGATGGCAAGCGCGATCGAAAGCGGGAGTGCAATGATCGCAACAATGATTCCCGAGATGATATCCCTCACGAGCTGCTTGCCCGAATAGGTTTTCATCACATCAAAAAGCTTGGGTTTAAGTTCTTTCATGACATGCCTTTCTTAGGTTTAAGAATATATATGTTTTTCTCTCCGTACGCTTATATGTACGCTCCGAACGATCTCTGCCCAACCGATAAAGATTTGCAAAGAAAAAGCTCCAGGTCAAACCTGAAGCTAGTGCCCAGAACCGGAATCGAACCAGTGACACAGGGATTTTCAGTCCCTTGCTCTACCAACTGAGCTATCTGGGCGAATAGTGAATAAAGAGAAAAGTAGTTATGAATACGATTCTCGAGCTGATGAAAGCTTGCTTTCAATCAGTGAGAGAAGTGTATTCAGAACAGCTTGCTCATTTATGAGCAAACGTACATCCGACGAACGCGAAGCGTTTGGCGGATGGGCTTTTCGGCCATCCCATGCTTGCACCGCATTCCGAGGATGGGCTTATCCGGCGGATGGGTATTTCTACCAATCCTAGTTGCGGGAGAAGGATTTGAACCTACGACCTCCGGGTTATGAGCCCGACGAGCTTCCAGACTGCTCTATCCCGCGATAACAATAACGGATCTTCGATCCTTCTTCAATTTGCGACCTTTAAAAATTTAAACGATCTCTCACGAATACTCGGGGCGATCGTATCTTAAAAAAGATCAATGGGCGGAGAAGGATTCGAACCTTCGAAAGCATAGCTAACAGATTTACAGTCTGCCCCCTTTGGCCACTCGGGAATCCACCCAAAAAGCCGATGATCGGATTCGAACCGATAACCTGCTGATTACAAATCAGCTGCTCTGCCGTTGAGCCACATCGGCATAAATAAATGGGACCTATAGGGCTCGAACCTATGACCCTCTGCTTGTAAGGCAGATGCTCTCCCAGCTGAGCTAAGATCCCATACGACCCAGATCGGACTCGAACCGACGACCTCCGCCGTGACAGGGCGGCGCTCTAACCAACTGAGCCACTAGGCCATA